>NZ_QUMK01000041.1 GCF_010907035.1 Rhodopseudomonas sp. BR0M22 | reverse complement strand
CCTAGAGGAGACTCCGCCATGCCCCTCGACAAACCCTATACGGACGTGCCCGGCACCACGATCTTCGACGCCGACATGTCGCGCCAAGGCTATCATCTCAACCAATTCTGCATGTCGCTGATGAAGGCCGAGAACCGCGCCCGCTTCAAGGCTGACGAGCGCGCTTATCTCGACGAATGGCCGATGACCGAGGAGCAGAAGCAGGCGGTGCTCGACCGCGATCTCAATCGCTGCATCTCGCTTGGCGGCAACATCTATTTCCTCGCCAAGATCGGCGCCACCGACGGCAAGAGCTTCCAGCAGATGGCTGGCTCGATGACCGGCATGACCGAAGAAGAATATCGCAACATGATGATCAATGGCGGCCGCTCCGCCGAAGGCAACCGCTATATCGGGGAGAAGAAGTAATGGCTCGGATCACCGCCAGCGTCTACACTTCGCACGTTCCCGCCATCGGCGCCGCGATCGACATGAAGAAGACCGGCGAGGACTATTGGAAGCCGGTGTTCGCCGGCTACGAGTTCTCCAAACAGTGGCTGAAGAACGAGAAGCCCGACGTGATCTTCCTCGTCTTCAACGATCACGCCACCGCCTTCAGCCTCGACCTGATCCCGACCTTCGCGATCGGCACCGCGGCAGAATACACGCCGGCCGACGAAGGCTGGGGCCCGCGCCCGGTGCCGAAGGTGATCGGCCATCCGCGGCTCGCAGCTCACATCGCCCAGTCGGTGATCCAGGACGATTTCGATCTTACCATCGTCAACAAGATGGATGTCGACCACGGCCTCACCGTGCCGCTCAGCCTGATGTGCGGCGAGCCGCAAGCCTGGCCGTGCCCGGTGATCCCGTTCGCCGTCAACGTCGTGCAATATCCGGTGCCATCCGGCCGCCGCTGCTACATGCTTGGCCAGGCGATCGGCAAGGCGATCCGCTCGTACGATGAAGACCTCAACGTGCAGATCTGGGGCACCGGCGGCATGAGCCACCAGTTGCAGGGGCCGCGCGCCGGCCTGATCAACCGCGAATGGGACAACGCCTTCCTCGACCAGATCATCAACGATCCAGATGCGCTGTCTAAGAAGCCGCATATCGACTACGTCCGCGAGGCGGGCTCCGAAGGCATCGAGCTGGTGATGTGGCTGATCGCGCGCGGCGCGATGGCCGACGCCACCGGCGGCCCGAAGCCCAAGGTCGCCCACCGTTTCTACCACGTGCCGGCCAGCAACACCGCGGTCGGCCACCTCATTCTGGAGAACGCCTGATATGGCAAAGACGATCAAGGTCGCCCTCGCGGGAGCGGGTGCGTTCGGCATCAAGCATCTCGACGGCATCAAGAACATCGACGGCGTCGAGGTGGTGTCGCTGATCGGCCGCCGGCTGGAGCAGACGCAGGAAGTCGCCAAGAAGTACGGGATCGACCACGTCTCGACCGAACTGTCCGACGCGCTGGCGATCAAAGAGGTCGATGCGGTTATCCTCTGCACGCCCACCCAGATGCACGCGCAGCAAGGCATCGACTGTTTGCGCGCCGGCAAGCACGTCCAGGTCGAAATCCCGCTGGCGGATTCGCTGAAAGACGCGCAGGCGGTGGTCGATCTGCAGAAGCAGACTGGCTTAGTGGCGATGTGCGGCCACACCCGTCGCTTCAATCCGAGCCATCAGTACGTGCATAAGAAGATCAAGGCCGGCGAGCTGAACATCCAGCAGATGGATGTGCAGACCTACTTCTTCCGCCGCACCAACATGAACGCGCTCGGCCAGCCGCGGAGCTGGACCGATCACCTGCTGTGGCACCACGCCGCCCACACCGTCGACCTGTTCGCCTATCAGGCCGGCTCGCCGATCGTGAAGGCGAACGCCGTGCAGGGACCGATCCATCCCGACCTCGGGATTGCGATGGATATGTCGATCCAGCTCAAGGCCGCCAACGGTGCGATCTGCACGCTGTCGCTGTCGTTCAACAATGACGGCCCGCTCGGCACTTTCTTCCGCTACATCTGCGACAACGGCACCTACATCGCCCGCTACGACGATCTGGTGAACGGCAAGGAAGAGAAAATCGACGTCTCCAAGGTCGACGTATCGATGAACGGCATCGAGCTGCAGGACCGCGAGTTCTTCGCTGCGATTCGCGAAGGCCGCGAGCCCAACGCTTCGGTCGCACAGGTGCTGCCCTGCTACCAAGTGCTGCACGATCTCGATCAGCAGCTCGCCAAGGACTGATTGCCAGCCTTGTAACGGCTGAATTTCCCACGTTTCCAAATGGCCGGGTTCGTCCCGGCCATTTGCGTTTCGCAGATCGGAACCGCCAATCTGCACCGCATGCAGTCCGGCCTTGTGTTTCCAAGACGGAACTTTAGGTGATCCAGAAAGGTTGTCACGCTGGATCATCCAGACACACACCGTCAGACGGAGGATGCAGATGCAGACGCGTAAATCCTTGTTTTCGTCGGGCGGCCGAGCCGTCGCGTTCGTCACTGCCGTGGCGCTGGCCGTGCCGGTGCTCGAGCCCGCTGCGGCGCTTGCCGCCTCTCCCGGCAAGCTGCAGACCGCGGGGCCTGCGACCGAAGCTGCAGCATTGACCGACGTCAGCGCGCGAAAGCGGCGTTACGTTCGGCGCGGCGGCAATGGCGGCGCTGCTGCCGCAGCCGCTTTCGCGGGAATCGTCGGCACCATCGGCACGATCGCCGCCGCCCAGGCACAGCGCGACGCCTATGAGAGCCGGTATCGCTATTACTATGGACCGGGCCCGGGTTATTACGGGGGACCGCGCTATTATGGCGCACCTTATGGCCCTCGACCGTACTACTACGGCTATTAAACGCCTGGAATCGGCACTCAGGCGCGATGTCCGTTCCCTCGGATCGGACATCGCGCCTGAGTTGCGTTTATACGACTGACATCGAAATCAGCTAGGTTGTGAACATGGCTGATTCGCTCGACCGACTTTATGAGGCCGTGCTCGCGGCGCGGGATCTCGATCCGGCGACATCGCGAACGGCTCGCTTGTTTCAGCGCGGCTCCGGCAAGATGGCCAAGAAGCTCGCCGAAGAAGCAATCGAGGTGGTGATCGACGCCGTCAACGGCAATCGCGACGCGGTGGTCCGCGAAAGCGCCGACCTGTTGTACAATCTGACGGTGCTGTGGGCTTCGGCCGGCGTTCGCCCCGAAGACGTCTGGGCCGAGATGCGACGCCGCGAGACTCTGCTCGGCATTGCCGAGAAGCTGCCGAAGTCGCGGGTCAAGATTGCCAATCCGCCGGTCCAGCATGCCAGCCGCCGCCCGGTAGGGACCCAAGAGGCCCGCGCAGTGCGCAAGCGCCGCTAAAAGTCCGTTCGCGGCCCGCCGCTCTCCAACCCCTGTTCTTCTGCATCTGTGCTATTTGCGCCATGGACAAACCGGCGACGGAATGGTTGATCGCGCTCCATGCTGCGCAAAATCTACGACTGGTGCATCGACGCCGCCCACAAACCCTATGCCCTCTGGATTCTCGGGCTGGTGTCGTTCGCGGAGAGCTCGTTCTTTCCAGTGCCGCCGGACGTGATGTTGATCCCGATGTCGCTGGCGCGGCCGCAGCGCGCCTGGTTCTATGCGGCGCTGTGCACCGTCACCTCGGTGGCGGGCGGCGTGGTCGGCTATGCGATCGGCGCGCTGCTGTACGACTCGGTCGGCCACTGGCTGATCCAGCTCTACGGCTATGCCGACAAGGTCGAGGCGTTCCGCGCGGGCTACGCCGAATGGGGCGCCTGGATCATCCTGCTCAAGGGCCTCACCCCGATCCCCTACAAGCTGGTGACGATCACCTCGGGCTTTGCCGGCTACGACATCTGGTTGTTCATCCTGTTCTCGATCATCGCCCGCGGCGGCCGGTTCTTCATCGTGGCGGTGGTGCTGAATCGGTACGGCGTGGTGATCCGCGAGCAGATCGAAAAGCGACTCGGGATGTGGGTGACGATCGGCGCGGTGCTGCTGGTGCTGGGCTTTGTCATCGCGCTCAAGCTGGTCTAGCGGCGGCCAACGCCCTTCTATCTGCCGGCGCATCGGCGTAGGTTAGGCGATGCCCGTCTCGAACCGCATGTTGCGCCGGTATCTCGTGCCGCGGCGCGCCGGCGTTGTCGCAGCCACCTTGGTCGCAATCGTCCTGCTCGGCGCGCCTGCAGCGGCGCAATCTTCGCCGCCTCCGTCGCCGCCGGCCGATCAGCCGCCACCACCTGCGCCGCAGCGCTCGGACGACCCGGGCTTGGTCGATGAAATCAAGAAACTGCTGAAGACGCCGTCGTCGCTGTTGCCATCGAAGTCGCTGCTGCCGTCGTTCGGGAGCGACAGCAAGGACGCGCCGGCTCCCCCTGCGAATCCGCAGCCGCCCTCACCAGCCTCGCCCCCGCAAGCGACAGCGCCACAACCGGTGCCGCCCCCGCCGCCCAGCCCATCGTCGCCGATCGTACCGGAGATGGTCAGCGGACGTCAGATCTGTCCCGTGGTGCCGGGCAGCGGGCCCGATTGTCAGGCCGCCGCCGACATCCTGTGCCGATCGAAGGGCTACCGCCTCGGCAAGAGCCTCGGCGTCGACGCGACCGAGAAATGCTCGGCCAAGGTTCTGATCCCCGGCCGGCCACGCGAACCGGGCGATTGCCGCACCGAAAATTTCGTCACACGGGCATGGTGCCAGTAGCCGGCGGCTGATCGCTGCGACGAAGCGCGCGCTTGCGCCGAAAGGCTACGAATTCGCCAATTCCCACCTTGCAGGTCTGTTGCTCGCTTGCTTTTGTGTCGCCGCGGCTGCGCCGCCAAACACAACAAACAAGGAGAAACTCGAAATGCCCATGCCTGCATTGTTCAAGGGCCGCCTGTCGGTCCCGGTGATCGGCTCACCGCTGTTCATTATTTCGGGTCCCGAGCTGGTGATCGCGCAATGCAAGGCCGGCGTGGTCGGGTCGTTTCCTGCGCTGAACGCGCGTCCCGCCGCGCTGCTCGACGAGTGGCTGCACCAGATCAAGGAAGAGCTCGCCGCCTACGACAAGGCGCATCCGGAGCGTCCGTCGGCGCCGTTCGCCGTCAACCAGATCGTGCACAAATCCAACAACCGGCTCGATGCGGACTTGGCGCTTTGTGAGAAGCACAAGGTGCCGATGCTGATCACCTCGCTCGGCGCCCGCGAAGAGCTGAACCAAGCCGCGCATAATTGGGGCGGCATCGTCTTCCACGACGTGATCAATCAGCGCTTCGCCCACAAGGCGGTCGAAAAGGGCGCCGATGGCCTGATCCTGGTGGCGGCCGGCGCCGGCGGCCATGCCGGCACGCAGTCGCCGTTCGCCTTCGTCACCGAAACACGCGCCTGGTACAACGGCCCGATCGCGCTGTCCGGCGCGATCGCCAACGGCAAGGCGATTCGCGCTGCCCGCGTGCTCGGCGCCGACTTCGCCTATATCGGCTCCGCCTTCATCGCCACCAAGGAAGCCAATGCGGTCGACCGCTACAAGGAGATGATCACCACCTCCGGCGCCGACGACATCGTGTATTCCAACCTGTTCACCGGCGTGCACGGCAACTACCTGAAGCCGTCGATCGTGGCGGCCGGCATGGACCCGGACAATCTCGAACAGTCCGATCCGACCAAGATGAATTTCGGCACCGACGAGGCCGGCGAGCGCGCCAAGCCGAAGGCCTGGAAGGAAATCTGGGGCGCGGGCCAGGGCATCGGCAGCATCAACGAAGTGCAGCCCGCCGGCGAACTGATCGCCCGCTTCAAGAAGGAATACGACGAGGCGATCGACCCGCCGCTGTGAGGCGATAACCGTCGTCTCCTCTGCTACTCCTGCCATTGCGAGGAGTGAAACGACGAAGCAATCCAGCTCCGAACACGGAGCCTCTGGATTGCTTCGCTCGCAATGACGAGGCAACGTCCCGACCTCGCCCGTTCTGAAAGCCCCCTCATGGACGCCATCTACCGCATCGACGGCATCAATATCGAAACCAGCCCGAACGCGGCCGGGCCGTGGGATCCGACGATGCAGCACGGCTCGCCGCCGTCTGCACTGGTCACTTATCTCGCCGAGCAGATCCCGACGCCGTCACCGATGCAGATCGCGCGCGTCACCGTCGACCTGCTGCGGCCGGTGCCTGTGGGGCCGCTGACCTACCAGACCGAAGTGCTGCGCGAAGGCCGCAAGATCCAGCTTTGCGCCGTGCGGCTGCTGTCGAAAGGCGTCGTCGTGGTCGGCGCCACGGTGCTGAAGATCCGCGTCGCGCCGCCCGATCTACCCGACGACATCGAACATCCGCCGCTCGACGTGCCGTATCCTGACGACTGCCCGCCGCTCGATCCAAACTTCACCCGCAACCCGTTCGTCAGCGGGATGTCGCTGCGCAAGGTGTATGGCGGCTTCGGCTCGATCGGACCGGGCGCGACCTGGTATCGGTCCGACCGCGCCCTGGTCGAAGGACAGCCGACATCGCAGGCGATGCGCGCGGTGATCGCCTCCGACTTCAGCAATGCGACCTCGTCGATCCTCGACTTCAAGCACTGGACCTTCATCAACGCCGACCTCAACGTATTCTTCGCCCGGCAGCCGATCGGCGACTGGGTGCTGCTGAACTCCGAGATGTGGCTCGGCCCCGACGGCGCGGGCATCGCCTCATCGAAGCTCGCCGACACCCATGGTTATTTCGGCCGCGCGATCCAGAACCTGGTAGTCGAGCAACGCTGATCAGACCGTGAGCCGATGGGAATGTGAGCGCCAGGGGGCGATCCACGTAGTTTGACGAGGCGATCCGGCCGCCAGAATCGGCTTAACACCGCGTTAACCATGTTCGCCCAACATAAGAGCTGCCGCGACGCGGGGCTCTGTCGACGACCGGTCCTGCATCGTAGGCGCACCACAGCCCAAGTGGACGTCGCCATGCCGTATGTCGAAAAGACTTCCGCGACCCTCGACGAACTCCGCATCCGGGTCGCTCACGCGCTGCATCGCCATCCGCTGTGCCGCGAGGTGCGCTTCGATATCGTCGCTACGCCGCGCACCCGTAGGGGCGGCAACTGGACGATCAGCATCCAGTCGGTCGCGCCCGACGCGCTGTGGGAAGCCTCCGAGATCATCGCCGATATTCAGGAGGCCTATGAGCTCGCCGAGATGCCGATGTACGCAGCCGCGTGATCGGTCGGCGAGCGGAGTACGGGAACCAAGCGCGCCGCGGAACTGCGCATAGTTAGCGCTAACAGCCATATTTCCTCTGCATTTTGGCGCGATATCAGCGGCCGTTCGTCGCCGCGACGGAGATCAGCTTGACCAAGGCCGTGACTCTTTCTGCGTTGGCGTGCGTACTCCTGGCGAGTGCGTCCGCGGCCAGCATCCTCGCGCGCGCCAGCGTGCCGGCCGCTGGTTCCGCCGGCGTTGCGGCGATCGAGCTGCCGCTCGCCAACCGCGATCTGAAGGCCGATAAGCTCGAGGTCGCGCTGCAGCAGCCGGACGTCTCCGAGGCGGAGCCGGCGCAGGAACAGCCGGCCGACGCCGCCACCACGACTGCGGCCGAGCCGACCGCCACCGCCAAGCCGATGCAGCTCGCCTATGCGACCGACGAGCTGCCGGTCGCTGCGATTCCCGAGGCGGCCCCATCCGAGCCCAGCGCCGCCCCGAAGGCGACCACCAAACTGCCGCCGGTGATCGCCACCGCGCCGGTTCACAGACCGAAGCCGAAGCCGGCCGTGAAGGAGGCGCTGCTCAGCGACGGCCAGATCGCCAAGATCAAGACCCGGCTCAATCTGTCGTCGTCGCAGGAATATTATTGGCCGTCGGTCGAGCAGGCGTTGCGCGCGATCGGTCGCAAGCTGCACGCGACCCCGCAGGGCCGCGACGGTGGCACGCCGATGATCGATCCGGACAGCGCCGAGGTGCAGCAGCTCAAATACGCCGCGATGCCGCTGCTGTTCCAGTTGCGCGAAGATCAGAAACAGGAAGTCCGCAAGCTGGCTCGCGCCATTGGCCTCGAACAGGTCGCCCAACAGATCTGACGCGGATAACAGCACACGCAGGTCGCACCACGGATCAAGTCGGCGCGGCTGACTAAGCGTCGTTTTCCCGATCGTTCCGCTCCGGCCAATCCGGCGATCGTCCGGGGACCATCTTCAGCCCTTGAACGAGATGATCGACCCAGGTGCGGTCGACGAACGGCAGCCAGTCCAGAAAGCGTTTGGAGAAATTCGGCTTGATGGCGATCAGCTCGTCGCAGGCGAGCCGCGCCGCGTCGAGCTCGCCCATCCGCGCCAGCGCGTTGATCTTCAGGACATGCGCATACCAATAGGCCGGACGCCGTGCCAGCGCGAGCGTGGCGTGTTCGATCGCCTCCGGCCACTGCTCCAGCATCGTGTAGGCGAGCGCGAGCTCGCCAAGTGAATAGAAGATGTTGGGATCGTTCGACGACAGCCGCAGCGCAGTCTTGAGCTGGACGATCGCCTGATCGGGCTCGCCGGCGAGATTGAAACAGCCGCCGAGCTGGGCATGCGCCAGCGCCAGACTCGGCGTCAGCGCGATCGCCTGCTTGAGCAGGTTTTTCGCCTCGACCGTATGCCGCAGCCACATCTCGGCAATGCCGGCCAGCATGAAGCTGCGGCCATCGTCGGGATCGGCCAGCATCGCCTGCTGCGCCAGCCTGCGCATCCCCAGGATCTGATCCTGCGGCTGACGCCCGGCCCAGATCGACCACGCCAGCGCCGCGGTCGCCTGGATCAAGGCTTCGGGCGAATCCGGATCGAGCGCCAGCGCTTCGGCGAAAAGCTTCTGCGCCATTTCGGAATCGGCGCGCGTCAGCCGGTTGAGATGCCAACGCCCCCGCCAGATCAGATCGCTGACGCCGAGCCGATCCTGGCGCTTGCCGCGGATACGGATCTGTTCGGCGTGCTCGATCCGACTCTCGAGCTGCGCCACCAGTTCGTTGACGAACTGTTCGAGTTCATCGCGCGCCGCGGGAGACTGCAGCGTGAACCGCCGCGACCACAGCGAATAGCCGGTGGACGCCTCCGCCAGCGAGGCGGACACGCCGTAGGAATCGTAAGCGCGGTAGAGGCGGCCCTCGACCAGATACTGCGCGCCGAGCCGCTGGGCGATCAGCTTGCGATCGTCGCTTTCCGTGAACGAGAAGCTGGAGTTGCGCGAGATCACCGGCAGCCACCGAATCCGCGACAGGCCAACGATGAGCTCCTCGCCGATGCCTTCGGCCACATAGTCGAGTGTCTCGTCGCCGGTCGCGTTGGCGAACGGCAGCACCGCGATCGCAGGCCGCCCGGCGAAGCCGAGCGGCGGCAGCGAGATGTCGACGATGTGGCTCGGCAGCGTGCCACCGGCGGTCGCAGCGGAAACCGCGACGTCATTGGCCGGCGGCACCAGCGCGTCGCGCTGCTCTCTCAACCACGCGCCGAAGCCGCGCTCACTCGGAATGTCGAGGCCTTCGAGGAATTCTCCAATCGCACGCCCCGGCCGCGACGCGAGAAGGTCGATGTCGATCATATCGGTCCGGAGCCGGACTCGATCCCGGTCGCTGACCAGCAGTTCTTCGGCGTCTGAATTCAGCAGTTTGCGCAGGTTCGACAGTTCACGGCGGAGGCTGCCGGCGGCCTCCGCCCTGCGGCGACTCCCCCAAAGCCGATCTTGCAGCCAACCGCGTGTCCGCGCACCGTCGCGCGACAACGCGAGCATGGCGACGACTGCGATTCCCTTCTTACTCGTGATCTCGACCCGGCGCCCTCCGGGCGCCGTGAACTCGAAAGGTCCAAGCAACCGAAGCGCGTACCGCTCCGAATTTGCGGCCCTCATCCCGTATCCTTCCTGCGTCTCGGTCAGAATAACACTTTTCACGCGACTATCACGCCATTTTCACGCAAGACCTGCATCGATAAGCAGGCGCAACCCGACCCAATAAGGAATTATGCGGGAAGTCTCTTGACCGATTTAAAAATCGCGAAATAACGAGAGACCAATACCGGTGGTTGTGGCGAATGCGTCACCGCAACCACATGCGACAAATTCGCATGTAAGCCGGCGGAAGATGCGGGCGGGGTTATGGTGAGCGTTTCTGGAAGCGAGTTCCACCAGGAGCTGCTGTTTGCGTTCGGTGGTGGCGATCGCAATATCATCGTGGCGGTGCTGGATGGCGCCGTCGATCGCACTCACGATTGTTTTGTCGGAGCGCCATTGACGCCGCTCGATACCGCCGTGATGCAGCGCAGCGGCGAAGACGCGCCCCCCAGCGCGCAGGGCACCCACTTGGCCAGCCTGATCTTCGGCCAGCCCTGCCGGTCGGTCGAGGGTATCGCACCATTGTGCCGCGGCCTGATCGCGCCAATCTTCAGCGAAGATCGGCCGCTGTGTGCGCAGGCCGATCTCGCAGACGCGATGACGCGGGCTCTCGATCACGGCGCTCAGGTTATCCTGATCGGCGCTGGATCCTTCGAACAACCTTGGTATCCCGATCGCATGCTGGCGCGGGTGATCACCCGCTGCAATGCCGGCAATGTGCTGATCATCACCATCCCCGGCCGTCATGGTTGCAGCACGCTGCTGCGCAGCTGCGGCGCCGCAAACCTGCTGTCGGTTGGAGCGCTCGACGGCGCCGGGCACCTCCTCGAAGATCTCGACGACAATTCGGTCGAACTCGGGATCGCCGCGCCGGGGGAGAGCGTCTCTGGCGCAGCTCTCGAGGGACGGGTCGTGCAACGGAGCAATCCGAACGTCGCCGCCGCTTTGGTCGCCGGCGCCGCTGCGTTGTTGCTGAGCGTGCAACGCAGCGCGGGGCTTTCGGTCAATCCGGCGGCCGTCGCCGAAGCCATTCGGATGACTGCGACGCCGCAAGGGACGACGGTCGGATCCGCCTCCCTGGCGACCTGGACGGGACGCAAGAGCCTCGAAGCGGCCGCTGCCTATCTGACCGGACGCTACGAGGGCATCTATGCGTCGAGCTTGTTCGAGGCTTGGTATCGCGCCCGGGCGGGCGCGACCCGATCCGATCACGCCGCGTTTCGTCCGCGGGCGTGATCGCGCCACCACGCTTCCAGCGCATCCGCCTCCGGCGGCAGCGACACCGACAGCCCCTGGGCGAAGTCGTTCCAGACGTCCTCGGCCTTTGGCGCCACCACACAGGCCACCGGCACGCCGGCCGCGATCGCCGCCTGGAACGCCGACATCAAGCCGCCGCGCACCGCCTCCTGGCCGCCGAACCGGCTCAGCACCACCAGCGCCGGCTTGCGCGCTACCGCGCGTTCGACCGCCCCCGCCGCCAAAGCCAGCGACGACGAGTTGAGATTGCAGGCCTGCGATCCCGAGCCGAGATCCTGATGCATCGCGTAGCGGTCGCCGGTGGCGATATCGATCAGCTCGCTGCGGCACTCGCAGCCTTCGTGACCGCCGCCATGACCGTGGCTGGCATCCTCGGGCGGGGCGATCACGCCGACGACGTCGACGCCTTCGGCCTTGCGGCGCAGCGCGAACGCGGTGAGCACGTCGGCAGCCGGCGTCCCCGGCCCGCCGCGCAGCGCCGCGATCGGCATCAGTTGATTGCTTTCGAACGACATTGTCGATTCTCCTCCATGAGATACGGACGCAAGGCGTCGTTGACCCGACACGACTGGTAGTCGCGTAGTAGCCCGCGCCGCCGTTGCAGCGATCAACAAAGAGAATGCGAACTTCGTGCCGCCTCGCGGCACGTCAGCGCCGCCAACTACGCGTGGCCATCACGCCCTGGCGCGAGCGCGACGCCCTTGATCTGCGCATAGACGTCGACCCCTTCGGCGAGCCGGAGCAGATCCCATGACCGCCGGCTGAGCCGCGCCAACAGCCGGCCGCCATGACCTTCGCGGCCGAGCGCCAGCACCACCAGCATCTCGTTGGCGCCGACCGGCGAGGTGGTGACGATCCGCGCCGCCACCGCGTTGAGGATCGAACTCGCCTGCGGCAGCTCACGCGCCAGGCTGACGTCGCTGGCGGCGATCCGAACCCGGCGGAGTTCGCCACTCGCCACGGGCGCCGACGGCACCAGCAGCCGCCCGCCGTCGATCTGCAGCGTCACCAGGCCATAGTTGGAATCGTAGCTTTCGACCTCGGCGTCGAAATTGACGGCTGCATCGCGTGCGATCGCCAATGGCAGCTTGGGATCGCTCTGCAGCTCGGCGAGCGGCCCGACCGCCAGCACCTTGCCGGCCTGCATAAGCACCAGATGATCGGCGAGCCGTTCGATCTCGGTGATGTCGTGGCTGACATAAATCACCGGCAGCGACAGCCGCGCATGCAGCCGCTCCAGGAACGGCAGGATCTCGTCCTTGGTGAGCCGGTCGAGCGCCGACAGCGGCTCGTCCATTAGCAAGAGTTTCGGCTGCGACAGCAGCGCCCGTCCGATCGCGACACGCTGACGCTCGCCGCCGGACAGATTGCGCGGCGATCGTTCCAGCAGCTTCGCAAGCCCAAGCAGTTCGATCACTTCGTCGAACTCGACCGCATCGGCATGGGTCTTAACCGACTCGTGCGGCGCGCCGTACAGCAGGTTGGCTCTTACCGAGAGATGCTGAAACAGGCTTGCTTCCTGAAACACATAGCCGATCGGCCGATGATGCGGTTTCAGGAAGGTCGTATCGTCCTGCCACACTTCGCCGCTGACTTCGCAGCTACTTGCCGGCAGATGCTGCAGCCCGGCGAGGCAGCGCAGCACGCTGGACTTGCCGCAGCCGGAGGGCCCGAACAGGCCGGTGATTCCGGTGGCCGGCACCGTGAACGCGGCATCCAGCTTGAAGCCGCCGAGCTGGCCGCGAAACGCCGCCCGAATGGTGGGAGGTGACAGCGCCCTCATGCCCGGATCCGCGCAGTTCGTTTTTCCAGCATCATCATGGTGAGGATCACCACGAAGGCGAACGCCGCCATGCCGCCGGCCAGGATGTTGGCCTCACGCCACTGCGAGGTTTCGACGTAATCGTAGATCGCCACCGACAGCACTTTGGTGCTGCCCGGAATGTTGCCGCCGATCATCAGCACGATGCCGAACTCGCCGACGGTGTGAGCGAAGCCGAGCACCGCGCCGGCCAGAAAGCCCGGCCGCGCCAGCGGCACCGCCACCGTCCAGAATGCCTTCAGCGGCGACGCGCGCAGCGTTGCGGCGACTTCCAGCGGACGATCGCCGATCGCATCGAACGCATTGCGGATCGGCTGCACCACGAACGGCATCGAATAGATCACCGAGCCGAACACCAGGCCGCCGAAGGTGAACGCCACGGTGCGGCCGCCCCACAGCGCCGCCAGCGCACCGCCTGGCCCGTCCGGCCCCATCAGCACAAGAAGATAAAAGCCGAGCACGGTCGGCGGCAGCACCAGCGGGAGCGCCACCACCGCCGCGATGCCTTCCTTCCACCACGCCTTGGAGCGCGCCAGCCACCATGCGATCGGCGTGCCGACGATCAGCAGGATCACCGTGGTAATCGCCGCCAGTTCGATGGTGAGCCAGACCGGCTGCCAGATGTCGGGGGGGAGATTGGTCATGGCCTATCCAACCGTCATTGCGAGGAGCGAAGCGACGAAGCAATCCAGCCCCGTGCTTGGAGCTGGATTGTTTCGCTGCGCTCGCAATGACGGGAGAGAGCGCATTGCGAACGTCAGCTCGCCTTCGGCGTGGTGACTTCGTAGCCGAACTTCTCGATGATGGCGCGCGACTCCGGGCCCTTGAGGAAGTCGAGGAACGCCTTGGCGGCGGCGTTGGCTTCGCCCTTCTTCAGCAGCACCGCGTCCTGGGTGATCGGCTTGTACAGGTTCTGCGGCACCATCCAGCGCGAGCCGTCCTTGTCGCCGATCACCTGCGACAGCGCCACGAAGCCGATCTCGGCGTTGCCGGTCTGCACGAACTGATAGGCCTGGGTGATGTTGGCGCCTTCGACCAGCTTCGGCTTGAGGTCGTCGTACAGCTTCAGCGCCTGCATGGTCTCGACCGCGGCGGCACCGTAGGGCGCGGCGGCCGGATTGCAGATCGACACCTTGGCGATCGACGCCTGCTTCAGGGTCTCTTCACCCTTCACCACGCCCGGCGACTTGCTCCACAACACCAGCTTGCCGACCGCGTAGGTGAACACGCTGTCCTTCACGCCGAGGCCTTCCTCGGCGAGCTTCTTCGGCCGCGCCGAGTCGGCCGACAGGAATACTTCGAACGGCGCGTCCTGGGTGATCTGAGTGTAGAACTGACCGCTGGCGCCGAACGACAGCACCACCTCGTGCCCGGTCTTGGCCTTGAACGCCGCAGCGATCTCCTTCACCGGCTCGGTGAAATTCGCCGCGACCGCGACCTTGGCGGAGTCGGCGAGCGCCGGCGCAGAGGCAAGACCGGCAGCGAAAGCTGCGCCGAACAGGGCGAGCTTGAGAGTGGCAATGGCTTTCAAGGGAAGTCTCCTACTGGTTGAAGTCCGCATTGATCGTGATGGCGGACAAGGCGAGCGGCGCGACGCGGCCCCGCGCCTCGTTTGGTGATGATGTCGCTCCGCTCGGAAGGATGAGATCGGGACGAACATGGTCGGTGCATCGCGTCAGTCGATCGCGACGATGACGTGAGCGGCGTCGAACACCGCGCAGGCCGGATCACCGGGCGCCAGCTTGAGGTCGTCGGCACTCCGGGCCGTGACCGAGGCGGCGAGCGTCTTGTCGCCGCCGATATCGAGCACGATCTCGGCATTGACGGCGGAGATGTCGGCGCGGCGCACGATGCCGCGCACGCAATTGCGCGCTGACACCAGCGGCGGCTGGTGGCCGGGCGCGATCATCACGAACGGCGCCTTGATCAGCACAATCGCCTCGCGGCCGACCACGAGGCCGAGGCTGCGCACGCTCTCGGCGGTCAGCAGCGCGTAGATCGTGGTCTCGGGCGACACCGTCACGGCGACTTCGGCGCTGAGCGTATCGGCCTTGATATCCGTGATGACGCCGCGAAGGGCGTTGCGGGCGCTGGTCTTCATAAAGAATCCGGAGACGAGATTGATCGGGGTGATGCCGCTGCCGGCGAGTTCGGGTTCGAGGTTGCGAAACACCCGTGCGATCTCGGCCTCGAGCCGGCCGAAAGCCTCGATCACCTTGACGCCGGTCGGCGTCAGTTGGGCGCCGCCGCCGGCCTTGCCGCCGGTGCGGGTTTCCAGCAGCGGACGGCCGAACAGGTTGGTCATCGCGTCGAGCGCGTCCCAGGCGGCCTTGTAGCTGAGGCCCGCCGCCTTGGCGCCGGCCGTGATGCTGCCCTCGCGCGCGACCGCCTGGAGCAGCCGGATGCGGTCGCGGCCGACCCCGGAAATCTCCTTCGTCTTCAGTGTGACGGTTGCCTCTATGGACATCCAGGCAGCCTCGTCATTTGGTCGGACTGGTCGTCATGTGCAGGAACTATATAACGGCATACCCATCCTGGCCAACCTCAACGAAGGAGACCACAGCCATGAAAATCAGCGCCCGCAATCAGCTCAAGGGCACCATCGTGGACGTCATCAAGGGCGCCACCACCTCGCATGTCCGTATCGACATCGGCGGCGGCGCGATCGTAACTGCTTCGATCACCAACGAATCCGCCGAAGAACTGAAGCTCGCCAAGGGCCAGCCGGCAATGGCCGTGATCAAGGCCTCCGACGTGCTGGTCGCCGTCGACTAAGCCTGTCGCGATCGGTTCAAGCGACAACAGGTCGCGCCCACCCATTACTTCAGTGCCTCGCAGACGCTGACGTGAGGGTGGGCGGGACGGCGGAAGCTGCGGCCATGCAGCTTGCCCCACCATTGATCGAGCGCGCGCCGCTCGCATTTCAGCCGCACGCTCATGCCGTCGGCGAATTTGATCCAGGCGTCGAAGCGATGGCTCGGCACTGCGATCACCAGCGGCACGTCGGCGCTGAGCGCCTCGACGATCAGATGCAGCAAGCCCCTGCCTTCGGTCTCCTGCTGGCCGAACCGATTGATGATCAGCAGATCGGCTCCCTGCGCCAGGGCGCACGCGACCCGCGCGCCGGCATCGAGCAGGCGGCTCGGATCGAGCCTGCAGCCTTCGGCCATCGGACCGAGATCCTGATACAGCGAAATCTGCTCGCCGGAATGCACCAGCCGCGCCGACAGTCCGCGGGTCTCGTCACCGCGCGGGCCGACCTGCACCAGCCCGACTGCGCGGTATCCCTGTGAATTGAGGTCGGCGGCGAATTCGCCGAGCACCTGGTCCGGGTCCTCGCCGCGTTCATAGACCAGAGCAGCCAGATCGCATTGAGAGTCGAAGGTCATCGGCCCATCGCCGCGGCTTGGCGGCGCTCCGCTGTCGAGAGAGCACGAGCGGCGGGCAGATACCCCTGCGCTCCGCCATCGTCATATATGACAGTATATAACGAGGCGACGCCAGCGGAAATTCTGCTTTCGGACCAATGGGGACGATGCGATCGAAGATCGTATGCAAAAGCAACTAGCACCGCCTGTTGTTTGGGCGATGCGTAATTTTATTGCTCTCTGATCCATATTTTTTGCGCTTTGATGCGCGTCAAATCAGGGGTTTCCCCTGCGTGCTACTGCACCGCACACAACGCAACGTCTCTGCCAGCGAGGCCCTGATACCTCGCGAGCAGTCAATCACAAGGCCACGAGGAGGTTCTGCCCGGCCGCTGCCTCAGCAGCCGCCCGGCATCGATACACCTTTCCCCTGAGATGGCCCCACGCAACACGGCGGGTTCGCTCCGCCGATCCAACGCAAGACACGCAAGAACGGACGGACCCCATGAACGCAAAATATCCTGGCATTCCCTCAGTGATCCACGGCAACGGCGCGGTGGCGCAGGTGATGGGGCATGTCTGCGGCGGCGTCATCGGCTACCCGATCACGCCTTCGACCGAGATCTCGGAAATCTATGAGGCGTTCCGCTCGTCCGGCGGCTGCAACGTCTGGGGCAAGCATCCGTTCTTCTTCGAGCCGGAAGGCGAGCACTCGGCGCAGTCCGGCGCGCTCGGCGCGGCGCTGACCGGCGGCAAGTTCGTCTCCAACGCCTCATCGAGCCAGGGCATCTTGTACGGCCTGGAGTCGCACTACGTCACCGTCGGCAAGAAGGTCGGCGGCTTCGTGCTGCAGGTCGCCGCGCGCGTGGTGTCGAAGCATTCGCTGAACGTGATGGCCGGCCACGACGACGTCTATGCGCTGCTGTCGTCGGGCTACACCATCCTGTTCGGCTCCAATCCGCAGGAAGCCGCCGACCTCGCGGCGATCTCTTATAAAGTCGCCGCGACCTCGCTGATCCCGGTCGCCAACGCGATGGACGGCTTTGCGACCTCGCACATGCTTTCCGAAGCGCTGATGCCGGAGCCGGAGCTGCTCAAGGAATTCCTCGGTGACCCGGCCGGCCGCATCAAGTGCCCGACCGTGGCGCAGGAGATGCTGTTCGGCGCCAAGGGCCGCGTGTTCCAGCTCAAGCAGTATCTGCTGCGGCACGAGGCCGACTTCATGCCGGCCGACCTCGCCTCGCTCAGGAAGTTCCTCGACGACAACGCCGACACGATCGAGACCGATAATGCCGGTACTATCGTGGTCGAGACGCTCTCCTACGTGCCGGAAGAGCTGCGCGGCCCGTGGAAGCGGCAGTGGATCAATGCGCCCGAGAAGGGCAGCCGGCAGCTCGTGCCGGCGCTGGTCGATATCGACAATCCGGGCCTGACCGGCGGCGTGCAGAACCAGCCCGACTTCCAGGCCGGCGCGGTCGACCACCGCACGCACTTCGCCAATGCGGTGCCGCGCTTCGTCACCGAAGCGATGGCCGAATACGCCGCGCTGACGGGGCGCGAATACAAGCCGGTGATGACCTATATGTGCGACGACGCCGAGCACGTCGTGGTCGGCCTCGGCTCGGTCACCGACGACGCCGAAGCGGTCGCGGCTTATCTGCGCTCGCAGGGCAAGAAGGTCGGCGTGGTATCGATCAAGATGCTGCAGCCATTCCCGGAAGCCGAGCTGGTCGAAGCGCTGAAGGGCAAGACCGCCGTCACCGTGTTGGAGCGCTCGGACGTCACCGCGCTGACCCAGCTCGTCACCCAGGCGCTGTGCAAGGCCCGGGAGAACGGCGACGCCGGCGTCCGTCACGCCGGCATTCCGGCGCTGGCCAAACTGCCGAAGATCACCACCGCGATCTTCGGCCTCGGCGGCCACGACCTGCAGCCGCGCGACCTGATCGCCTGCTACGCCAATATGGAGAAGCAGGACTCGGCGCCGTTCGTGTATCTCGGCACCAAGTTCTTCACCGAGAACCCGTCGCCGCGGATGGAGGCGCTACAGAACCGGCTGAAGGCGGCGTATCCGGAAACCCAGTTCATGGCGCTGCCGACGGGGCAGAACCCGAATCTGCTGCCGCCCTCCGCGTTCCGCATCCGCTTCCACTCGATCGGCGGCTACGGCACCATCGCGTCCGGCAAGCTGCTCACCGACATCCTGGCCGGCGCGCTCGACATGCATTCGAAGTCGGCGCCGAAATACGGCTCGGAAAAGAGCGGCGCGCCGACCAACTACTACATCACGCTGTCGCCGGAGCCGGTGAAGATCACCAATGCCGAACTGGAAGACGTCGAGATCGTGATCTCGCCGGACCACAAGGTGTTCGTGCATACCAACCCGCTGCGCGGCCTGGTCGCGGGCGGCACCTTCATCCTGCAGACCAACCTGTCGCCGCTCGAAGTGTGGCGTGATCTGCCCGCCAAGGCGCGCCAGACCATCCGCGACAAGAAGATCAAGTTCTACGTCATCGACGCCTTCGCGGTGGCCAAGCGCCACGCACCCACCGCCGAACTCGAAACCCGCATGATGGGCATCGCCTTCATCGGCGCGGTGTGCGGCAATGTCGACCGCGTGGTCGCCGACGCCTCGCAGGACGCGATGCTCAACAAGATCCGTCAGCAGATCTCGAAGAAGTTCGGCGCCAAGGGCGGCGACATCGTCGAAGGCAACATGGCGGTGATCCGCGAGGGTCTCGAGGCCACCCACAAGGTCGATGTCGACGCGCCGGAGTTCAGCGAGGACGCCATCAAGGCGGCGCCGAAGGCCAAGCGCGACGCCTCGATCTCGGCCTCGATGTGCCGCGTCGCGGCGCCGGCGCAGGCTTCGGGCTTCCTCGATCCGGAGTACTACGACGACGTGCTCGCCGCGCCGTTCCGCGACGGCACCATTGCGGAGGCGCCGGTGCTGCCGGGCATCGGCATGTTCATGCCGGCCGGCTCCGCCGCCGCCAAGGACAAGGGCCTGTTCCGACGCAACGTGCCGGAGTTCAAGGCCGACCTCTGCACCGGTTGTATGGAATGCGCGTTGGTCTGCCCGGACGCGGCGATCCCGAATGCGGTGCACGACATCCACGAACTGCTGCTGACCGCGATCAAGCAGCTCGACATCGCGCCGGCTCAGCAAGACGCGCTTCGCGAGAAGGTGCCGGCGCTGACCGAGGCGATCCGCGACGTGTATCGCCAGGCTAAGGACGACAAGCCGTTCCACGACATCGTGGCGCAGGCTGCCGAAGCGCTGAACGTCGACAACGCCACGCTGAACCGCAACTTCGGCAAGCTGTCGGCGGCGCTGTCGGTGTATCCGGTGGCCCGCACCCGGCCGTTCTTCGACGCGATGGAGAAGAGCCAGCCGGGCACCGGCGGCCTGTATTCGGTGAGCGTCGATCCGTGGAAGTGCTCGGGCTGTCTCGAATGTATCGACGTCTGCGGCCCCGGCGCGCTGGTCGATCGTGAGCAGGACGAGCCGATGCTGGAGCAGCTCCAGGCGCGGTTCGAATTTCTCAGCCGCACCCCGAACACTCCCGCCCGGTTCACCGAAAGTGCCACCAAGCCGGAAGGCGAGACCAAGCGCCTGATGCTTGATCGCGCCAATTACTACGCGACCACCGGCGGCCACGGCGCCTGCCGCGGCTGCGGCGAAGTCACCGCGATCCGTCTGGTCACCTCGACCAACCACGCGATCCACGACAAGCGCCGCAAGGACCACATCCGCGAGCTGGAGAACCTGATCGACCAGCTCAATGCCAAGCGGGCGCTGGTCGCCGGCGACGACGCGCGCGCCGCCCGGATCGACCAGACCCTGAAGACGCTGGAGAAGCGGCTCTACAACTACGAGAGCGGCCCGACCGGCAACGGCCCGTCCGGTATGGTGATCGCAAACGCCACCGGCTGCTCGAGCGTCTATGCGTCGACCTTCCCGTTCAACCCCTACACCGATCCGTGGGTAAACAGCCTGTTCCAGGACACGCCTGCCGTCGCCAAGGGCATCTTCGAAGGTCTCACCGCCAAGGCGTCGGAGGACGTCCGGGCGCTGCGCATCGCCAAGCTCGAACTCGCCGACGCCTATGATGCGGCCAAGCACGAGGGTTACTTCCGCTACTTCGGCTGGAGCGAATTCACCCCGGAAGAGCGGTCGATGCTGCCGACCGTGCTGAGCATGGGCGGCGACGGCGCCACCTACGACATCGGCTTCGGCGCGCTGTCGCGTCTGCTCGCCACCAAGACCCCGATCAAGGTCGTGGTGCTGAACACCGGTGCCTATTCCAACACCGGCGGCCAGACCTCGACGGCGAGCCTCACCGGCCAGGACAGCGACCTGTCGCGGTTCGGCATCGCCCAGCACGGCAAGCAGGAATCCCGCAAGGAGCTCGGCCTGATCGCCTCGTTCCATCCCAGCGTGTTCGTGGTGCAGACCGCGACCGCGCTGCAGGGCCACTTCCTGAAGAACGTGATGGAGTTCCTGAACCACACCTCGTCGCCGGCGGTGCTCGACGTCTATACGCCGTGCCAAGCCGAGCACGGCATCGGCGACGCCGCGGCGAGCCGCCAGGCGCGCCTCGCGGTCGAGAGCCGGATGAACCCGGTGTTCGTCCACGACCCGCGCAAGACCGGCAAGAACGAGCGCGCTTTCTCGCTCGACGGCAATCCGGAAGCCGATCAGGACTGGGCGTCGAAGTCGATCGAATATGTCGATGACAACGGCACCACCCAGCTGTTGAAGGCCAAGCTGACGCCGGCCGACTTCGCCCACACCGAAGTCCGCTTCCGCAAGCAGTTCAAGCCGCTGAAGGAGGGCGCCGACGCGCTGCCGATCGACGAATACGTCGCGCTTGACCCGGCCGCGCGCGTCGGCAAGACGCCCTACATCCACGCCACCGACGCCGACAAGAAGCTGATCAAGCTGTCGGTCGGCGACACCGTGGTGGCGCTGGTCGAGGAACGGCGCAAGTACTGGCGCACGCTGCAGGTGCTGGCCGGCTTCGACGTCCGTGCGCTCGACGAGAGCCACCGCGTCGAACTGGAGGCGCTGCAACAGCAGTACGAGGAACAGGTCAAGGCTCGCGAGTCCTCGCTCGATCAGATCGCGCGCGGCATGAGCGAACTGGCGGCCTCGTCCAACGCCCCGGCGGCGAACGGCCTCAGTGCGCTGATGAACGGCTTCGCCCCGGCGCCGGCCGCGGCGGCGGCGAGCAACGGCGCCAAGGCCGCCAATGGCAACGGCGCCGAGCCGATCCACATCGACGATGCGGACCTCGGCAAATGCACCAACTGCAAGAGCTGCTACCAGGACGTGCCGGAAGTGTTCGAACTCACCAAGATCGTCGTCGACGGCGCCCCGAAGGACGTCGCCCACGTCATCCCCGGCGTGTTCGGCAAGCTCAAGGTGACGGCTGAACTGTCGGCCAAACTGAGCCGCGCAGCGGCCAACTGCGATGCGGAGATCATTCGATGAGCGACGTCACCGGAACGGTCTCCAGCGACGTGCTGCGCTACCAACAGGCGCGCAGCACGCTGGAAAGCTCCAAGAGCGAACTGGAAGAGCTGCAGAACAGCGAGGCTGTCGGCATCTTCCAGAAGCAGCTCGCGCTCTTGCAGAAGCGCCTGGTCAACGACCCGGCGTCGCTGCGCAACATGTTCATCGCGGACGGCACCCAGGCCATCGTCTGGGAATTCCAGCAGCCGGAGCTGGGTGAAGCCTTCACCACCACGCTGTGGAATCTGCTCGCACGCGGCGACGACATGTCGACGATCCTGCAGCGCTTCATCTGGGCGCTGCCGCTGAAGTTCAAGCGCAAGTTCATCAAGGCGATCGACGTGCACCTGCGCGGTCGCTACCCGATGTTCGAGAACCTGTCGGAAGGCTGGCCGGGCGAAGCGTTCATCCCGCCCTACATCCGTCCGGCGGAAGAGCGCGCGATCGACTTCGAACTCGTGAACCAGGGCTATCTCGGCTACCAGTCGATCGGCTACTCGGTGCGCGAGTGCGAGCTGTTCGTCTGGCTCGAGGTGATGCGCGACAAGCAGTGCGACGACAAGCCGTGCGAGCTCGGCGTTCTGATCCAGGGCCGGAAGGAAGCCAAGGGCGGCTGTCCGGTGAAGATCCACATCCCCGAGATGCTGGACCTGCTCGGCAACGGCAAGCATCGCGAAGCCTTGGAGCTGATCGAGAGCTGCAACCCGCTGCCGAACGTCACCGGCCGCGTCTGCCCGCAGGAACTGCAGTGCCAGGGCGTCTGCACCCATACCAAGCGTCCGATCGAAATCGGCCAGCTCGAATGGTATCTGCCCGAACATCAGAAGCTGGTCGATCCCAACGCCAATGCGCGCTTCGCCGGCCGCATCTCACCCTGGGCGGCAGCGGTGAAACCGCCGATCGCGGTGGTCGGCTCCGGTCCGTCGGGTCTGATCAACGCGTACTTGCTGGCGGTCGAGGGCTTCCCGGTCACGATCTTCGAAGCGTTCCACGACCTCGGCGGCGTGTTGCGCTACGGCATTCCGGAATTCCGCCTGCCCAACACGCTGATCGACGACGTCGTCGAAAAGATCATCCTGCTCGGCGGCCGGTTCGTGAAAAATTTCGTGGTCGGCAAGACCGCGACGCTCGAAGACCTCAAGGCCGAAGGCTTCTGGAAGATCTTCGTCGGCACCGGCGCAGGCCTGCCGACCTTCATGAACGTGCCCGGCGAGCATCTGCTCGGCGTGATGTCGGCCAACGAGTTCCTGACCCGCGTCAACCTGATGCGCGGCCTGGACGACCGTTACGAGACGCCGCTGCCCGAAGTGAAGGGCAAGAACGTGTTCGTGATCGGCGGCGGCAACACCGCGATGGACGCGGCGCGCACCGCCAAGCGGCTCGGCGGCAACGTCACCATCGTGTATCGCCGCACCAAGAGCGAGATGCCGGCTCGCGTCGAGGAGCTGCATCACGCGCTGGAAGAGGAGATCAATCTCGCGGTGCTGCGCGCGCCGCGCGAATTCATCGGCGACGACCACACCCACTTCGTCACCCACGCGCTGCTCGACGTCAACGAGCTCGGCGAACCGGACAAGTCCGGCCGCCGCAGCCCGAAGCCGACCGGGCAGATCGAGCGGGTGCCGGTCGACCTCGTGATCATGGCGCTGGGCAACACCGCCAACCCGATCATGAAGGACGCCGAGCCGGGCCTGAAGACCAACAAATGGGGCACCATCGAGGTCGAAGAAGGCTCGCAGCGGACTTCGATTCCCGGCGTCTACACCGGCGGCGACGCCGCCCGTGGCGGCTCCACCGCGATCCGCGCGGCCGGCGACGGCCAGGCGGCGGCGCGAGAGATCGTCGGCGAGATCCCGTTCACCCCGGCCGAGATCAAGGACCGGGTCGAACGCGCCGCGAAGTACACCGAGCTCGGCCAGGTGGCGCAGACTATCGTGGGCAAGGTGCCGCTCGCCGGCGGCATCGTCGAGTTCACCGTGCGGGCCCCGATGGTGGCGCGCTCGGCCCAGGCCGGCCAGTTCGTCCGCGTGCTGCCGTGGGAGAAGGGCGAACTGATCCCGCTGACGCTGGCCGATTGGGACGCAGAGAAAGGCACCATCGACCTCGTGGTGCAGGGCATGGGCACCTCGTCGCTCGAGATCAACCGGATGGCGATCGGCGATGCGTTCTCCGGCATCGCCGGCCCGCTCGGCCGCGCCAGCAAGCTGCACCGCTATGAGGGCAACCAGACCGTGGTGTTCTGCGCCGGCGGCGTCGGCCTGCCGCCGGTGTATCCGATCATGCGCGAGCACCTGCGGCTCGGCAACCACGTCACGCTGATCTCCGGCTTCCGCGCCAAGGAGTTCCTGTTCTGGACCGGCGACGACGAGCGCGTCGGCAAGCTGAAGCAGGAGTTCGGCGACCAGCTGTCGCTGATCTACACCACCAATGACGGCTCCTACGGCGTCAAAGGCTTCGTCACCGGCCCGCTCGAGGAGATGATGAAGGCCAACCAGGAAGGCAAAGGCCGCAGCATCGCCGAGGTGGTGGCGATCGGCCCGCCGCTGATGATGCGGGCGGTCAGCGACCTCACCAAACCCTACGGCGTCAAGACCGTGGCGAGCCTCAACTCGATCATGGTGGATGCCACGGGAATGTGCGGCGCCTGCATGGTGCCGGTGACGATCGACGGCAAGATGGTCCGCAAGCACGCCTGCATCGACGGCCCGGAAATCGACGCCCACATCATCGACTGGGACAAGTTCCTGCCCCGCTTCAACGCCTTCAAGACGCAGGAACTGGAGAGCAAGAAGAAGCACGGCTTCGCGTAGACGAGTCGGCCCTGTTAACTCAATACACCCACGTCATGCCCGGGCTCGTCCCGGGCATCCACGTCTTGGGACCTCGCTACGCTGGCGCGTGGATGACCGGGATGAGCCCGGCCATGGAGAAAGGTCAGACTTTCCCCTCCAGCGCCTGGACGCGCTGCTCCAGCTCGTCGAGCCCGCGCAGACGGTCTTCGATCGGCTGGAGGTGGTTCTCGATCCGCGTCTGCAGATGCGCCAGTGATCCGCCGAGTTCGGCCTTGATCATCAGTTCGAGGTCGTCGCGTTGCTCGGCGACGCGGCGTTCGATGCGGCGGGCGTAATCAATCGTCTGCAGCGACAGCGTCCGCACCTCGGCCAGCTCCTTGCGGGTGGCGCGCGTCTCTTGCAGCGTCTGCTGGCACAGCCGCGTCAGAAGTTCGAGACTGATCGGATCGTCGGGCATCGTCGATGTCCTTGTCACATCGACAATATACGCCTGCCCTTAAGCTTTCGGAAGTGCCGGACCCCCTGCACCGCCAAAGGCATATCCCAACGGGAAAATCCCGGCTGCCCCACTGGAACGGGGTGCCAAAAGCCGCAAGACCCCTTAAGTTGCGGCCATGCCGAAAAGCTCCAAATCCGCCGCCGCGACGCCCGCCGCCTCCACGCCCCCTGCCCCGGCCGGCGTCAAGCCGCCCGGCAAGGGCGACCATGTGTTCCTGGTCGACGGCTCGTCCTACATCTTCCGCGCCTATCACGCGCTGCCGCCGCTCAACCGCAAATCGGACGGGCTGCAGGTCAATGCCGTTCTCGGCTTCTGCAACATGCTGTGGAAGCTGCTGCGTGACATGCCGCCGGAGAACCGGCCGACGCATCTGGCGATCATCTTCGACAAATCCGAAGTCACCTTCCGCAACGCGCTCTACCCCGAATACAAGGCGCACCGGCCGCCGGCGCCGGAGGACCTGATCCCGCAATTCGGCCTGATCCGCGAGGCGGTGCGGGCGTTCGATCTGCCATGCCTGGAACAGTCCGGTTTCGAGGCCGACGACCTGATCGCCACTTACGTGCGCGAGGCCTGCGAGGCCGGGGCTACGGCGACGATCGTGTCGTCCGACAAGGACCTGATGCAGCTCGTGACCGACTGCGTGGTGATGTACGACACCATGAAGGACCGCCGCATCGGCGTGCCCGAGGTGATCGAGAAATTCGGCGTGCCGCCCAATAAGGTCGTCGAGGTCCAGGCGCTGGCCGGCGACAGCGTCGACAACGTGCCGGGCGTGCCGGGCATCGGCATCAAGACCGCCGCGCAGCTGATCAACGAATATGGCGACCTCGAAACCCTGCTCGCCCGCGCACCTGAGATCAAGCAGCCGAAGCGGCGCGAAGCGCTGATCGAGAATGCCGAGAAAGCGCGGATCTCGCGCAAGCTGGTGCTGCTCGACGACCATGTGAAGTTAGAGGTGCCGCTGGAAGAGCTGGCGGTGCACGAGCCCGACGCGCGAAAACTGGTGGCGTTCCTCAAGGCGATGGAATTCACCACGCTGACGCGGCGCGTTGCGGAGTATGCGCAGATCGATCCGTCGGATGTCGAGGCGGAGACGGCGCTCAAGTCGGCCGTTCCGACGCTGGCGAGGAGCGCCGTTGCCGCGAGCGACGATTTGTTTGCGGGGCAAGAGCCCTCACCCCAGCCCTCTCCCGCAAGCGGGAGAGGGAGCGCGCCGGATTCGGGGCCAGGTGGTCCACTGAATGCCGGACGCGGACGCGACGGCAAGCCGGGCGTCGTGCTGTCGCCGGAGGCGCTGGTGGCGTCGCGAGCCGAGGCTGCGCGAAAGGTCCCGGTCGACCGCACCGCCTACAAGACACTACGCACGCTGGACGAGTTGCACGCTGTCATCGCCCGCATCCACGACACCGGCGTGGTGGCACTGGAAGCGGTCGCGACCTCGATCGATCCGATGCAGGCGGAGCTGACCGGCGTTGCGCTGGCGCTCGGCCCGAACGACGCCTGCTACATCCCGCTGGCCCACAAGCAGGCCGGCGATGGCGACGGCCTGTTCGCCGCCGGCCTTGCGCCCGATCAGCTCGGCACCCGCGACGCGCTCGATGCGCTGAAGCCGGTCCTCGAATCCGCAGGCGTCGCCAAGGTCGGCTTCGCGATCAAGTTTGCCGCGGTGCTGCTGGCGCAGCATGGTCTGACCTTGCGCAACATCGACGATCCGCAACTGATGTCCTACGCGCTCGATGCCGGCCGCGGCAGCCATGGGCTCGACGCGCTGTCCGAGAGCAATCTCGGCCATACGCTGCAAACGCTGACCGAGTTGACCGGCACCGGTAAAAACAAGATCGGCTTCGATCAGGTCGGAATCGATCGCGCCACCGCCTATGCGGCCGAGCGCGCCGACGTGAGCTTGCGGCTGGCGCGCGCGCTCAAGCCACGCCTTGTCGCGGGCAGCATGACGGCGGTGTACGAGACGCTGGAGCGACCGCTGGTCGGCGTGCTGGCACGGATGGAGCGGCGCGGCATCTCGATCGACCGCCAGGTGCTGTCGCGGCTGTCGTCCGATTTCGCCCAGACCGCGGCGCGGATCGAGGCCGAGATCCGCGAGCTCGCCGGCGAGGACATCAATATCGGCAGCCCGAAGCAGCTCGGCGACATCCTGTTCGGCAAGATGGGGCTGCCCGGCGGCAGCAAGACCAAGACCGGCGCGTGGTCGACCTCGGCGCAGGTGCTCGACGAACTCGCCGAGCAGGGCCACGAATTCCCGAAGAAGATTCTGGAGTGGCGGCAGGTCAGCAAGCTGCGCTCGACCTACACCGACGCGCTGCCGAATTACGTGCATCCGCAGACCCACCGCGTCCACACCACCTATGCGCTCGCCGCCACCACAACCGGCCGGCTGTCGTCGAACGAGCCGAACCTGCAGAACATCCCGGTGCGCACGGAGGACGGCCGCAAAATCCGCCGCGCCTTCGTGGCGACGCCAGGGAACAAGCTGGTGTCGGCCGACTACTCGCAGATCGAGCTGCGGCTCTTGTCCGAAGTCGCCGACGTCCCGGCGCTGCGCAAGGCGTTTCAGGACGGCATCGACATTCACGCGATGACGGCGTCGGAGATGTTCGGCGTCCCGGTCGAAGGCATGCCGTCGGAGATCCGCCGCCGGGCGAAAGCGATCAATTTCGGCATTATCTACGGCATCTCGGCGTTCGGCCTCGCCAATCAGCTCGGCATCCCGCGCGAGGAAGCCGGCGCCTATATCAAGCGCTACTTCGAGCGCTTCCCGGGCATCCGCGCCTATATGGACGAGACCCGCGATTTCTGCCGCACGCATGGTTACGTCACCACGCTGTTCGGCCGCAAATGCCACTATCCGGACATCAAGGCCTCGAACCCGTCGATCCGCGCGTTCAACGAACGCGCCGCGATCAACGCCCGGCTGCAGGGCTCCGCCGCCGACATCATCCGCCGCGCCATGGTGCGGATGGAGGACGCGCTCGCCGAAAAGAAGCTCAGCGCCCAGATGCTGCTGCAGGTCCACGACGAACTGATCTTCGAAGTGCCGGAAGCCGAGGTCGAAGCGACGCTGCCGGTGGTGCGCAGCGTGATGCAGGACGCGCCGTTCCCGGCGGTGATCCTCAACGTCCCGCTGCAGGTGGATGCACGCGCGGCGGATAATTGGGACGAAGCGCATTAGTGGCGCCCATCGCTGTGGGTTGCTGATCCGCGTCGGGCACTGAGCAACCTCGCCCGCTTGCGGGAGAGGTCGGATCGCGCAGCGATCCGGGTGAGGGCACTCCTCTCCGCGAGACGCGAACTCACTGCTCGGGGCGCCCTCACCCCAACCCTCTCCCGCGGGCGGGAGAGGGAGCGCGCTGAGCCAAGCGGCACTGCTGCGGTCAATACGGCGGGCGCTGTAGGCATTTGCCCCGTTGATACCTTCCTCGCGCCGCTGGCATCGGCGCGGTCTCGGGGATAGATTGCGGCGTTTTCCGCAAAGCTGAAGCTAGAGAGTCCGCCCGTGTCCAAATCCGCGTCCCGCGCCCGCCTTGCAGACATCATCCGCACCCGTTCGTTCGGCCGGGGGGAGATCACGCTCGCGTCGGGGCGCAAGAGCGACTTCTACTTCAACCTGAAGCCGACGATGCTCGATCCCGAGGGCGCCGCGCTGCTGGCCGAATTGACCTATGAGGCGCTGCGCGACGAGAAGGTCGACTATGTCGGCGGGCTGGAGATGGGCGCGGTGCCGCTGGCCGGCGCGATCGCGCAGCTGTCCTGGCTGAAGAACCATCCGATCGCGGCGTTCTTCGTGCGCAAGAAGCCGAAGGAACATGGCGCCCGGCTGTCGGTCGAAGGCCTGGCCAAGGGCGAGAGCCTCGCCGGCAAGCGCTGCGTCATCGTCGAGGACGTCACCACCACCGGCGGCTCGGCCATCAAGGCGGTCGAAGCGGTGAAGGAATCCGGGGCCGAGATCGTGCTGGTGCTGACCATGGTGGACCGCGAGGAAGGCGCCACCGAAGCCTTCGCCGAGGCCGGGCTGCCGTTCCGGTCACTGTACAAGGCCAGCGAGTTCCTCAACACCTGAGCGCCGCGGACGCCGCCGGAAACCCGGCGTTTACCATCCTGCTCTAAAGTTGCGACCAACAGCGGCCTTGCCGCGGGGTGGTTGCGTCGGTGGAGTGGGCGTTGCGTCATATTCTTACCAATTCACGCCTTCGGCGCCGCGCGCTCGTCCTCGGGGCCGCGCTCGCTTTGCCGGTGTTCGCCACGCCTGAGATCGCCTCGGCGCAGAACCTGCTGGAATTTCTGTTCGGCGGCTCCGGCCCGCAGCGGCCACAGCAGCGCGGCGCGCCGGCGCAGGCCAGCTTCTTCGCCGACCCGTTCGGGCTCAATCAGCAAAACCAGCAGCCGCAACCGCAGCGCCAGGCGTCCGCCGGGGGCGGCGGCCCGGCATTCTGCGTGCGAAGCTGCGACGGCAAGTACTTCCCGCTGCAGCTCCGCGCCGGCACCAGCCCGGCACAGATGTGCCAGGCGTTCTGCCCGGCCGGCAATGCCAAGGTGTATTACGGCAGCCAGATCGACGGCGCGCGCGCCGCCAATGGCGAGCGCTACGCCGACTCGCCCAACGCCTTCGCCTATCGCAAGGCGCTGAAGCCGGACTGCACCTGCAACGGCCGCGATCCCGCCGGCCTCGCGCAGATCGACCTGTCGCAGGACACCTCGCTGCGCGCCGGCGACATCGTCGCCACCGCCGACGGCCTTGCCGCCTATACGGGCGTGCGTCTCGGCGTCGAGCAGACGCCGGACTTCACCCCGGTCGCCGACTATCCGGGCCTGACCGCCAGCCTGCGCGCCCGCCTCGGCGAGATGAAGGTCGCTCCGGTCAACGAGCAGATCGCCGAACAGGCGCCCCCCGCGCTCGGCCGCGACGTCTCACTGCCGGTCGAGACTCCGAAGCCGCTTCCCCACGGCCGCCGCGCCGGCATCGACTGAGTCTCTCTCGCACTCACCGTCATTCCGGGACGCTCGCGCCAGCGAGCGGACCCGGAATCTCGACGTTCAAGGCACCGCGGCGGCGCGGCGCGGGGAGGCTTATCGACCAAACAACCGCGGGATTCCGGGTTCGCTCACTTCGTGAGCGCCCCGGAATGACACCTCCGGCTTAAGCGCTACGCAGCCCACGCAATGCCTCGACGCCTACCTGCCGACGATCACCCCGATCACATTCGGGGCGGTGCGGTAGCATTCCTCGAGGTGGGCGCGGGCGGCGGCGCGGTTTTCGGCGGTGAGCAGGCCGCGGGCTTCGGCCAGGATCATCCAGCAATAGCCCCACCAGTCGGTCAGCATGCCGGTGTCGTCGACCAGATCGTAGCCGTGCTCGGCCGCGAAGATCCGCGCGGTGGCCTCGTCGAGCGTATCCAGCCAGGCAAGATCGGCAGGATCGAACATCTGGTCGACCAGATCGTCCGGGCAGTAACCCCAGATCGACACGCACACCGCGTTGAACTCGCGGTCGAGCTGGTCGTCATCGACCCATTGCCGGCGGGCGAGCTGATGCAGCCGCGACAGCGAACGGGCGAAATCGGCGATCCGGGTGAGCGCCGTCTGGTCGAAGGCGATGGTGGACATCTCGTCCTCGGAAGCTTGAACAGACCATAGATATAGACGGCGCCGCGCGCCGAATCGAAATGATAACTCAAGACCTTGCATAATGTTCTAATTTTGTTCTTACCGCCATCCCTTGTCTCGGGCGGGATCCGGCCCGATCGGCCTCCGATCTGAGCGTTCAGGACTCAGAACCGAGCGATCGCCTGGCTTGCAGGCACCGGGAGTCGCGGCTTTTTGCACAAAACCCAGGCACCGCGCCGCAACGATGCCCTCGTCACGGGTTTCGATCCGGGACTATTGTTTGTATGGTCGTGGTCTCGTCCGCTTGGAATGGTCACTTGCCCGTGCAGTCGCTACCAGAAAAAAATTCCTCCCAGTCGGCGCCTCTGGATGAGCTGGCGCTCGCCGAGATCAAAAGCGCGATCCTCGCCAAGCTGACGCTGGCGATCGGCAAGGAGGCCGCGCACGCGACCAAGCACGATTGGTACAAGGCCTCCGCCTTGGCGCTGCGCGACCGGATCGTGCACCGCTGGCTGGTGTCCGAGAAGGAGAGCTACGACGCCGGCCGCAAGCGGGTGTATTATCTGTCGCTCGAGTTCCTGATCGGCCGGCTGTTCACCGATTCGCTGAACAATATGGGTCTGCTGTCCCAATTCGCCGCCGCGCTCGGCGACCTCGGCGTCGGCCTCAATGATTTGCGCAAATGCGAACCGGACGCGGCGCTCGGCAATGGCGGCCTCGGCCGGCTCGCCGCATGCTTCATGGAGAGCATGGCGACGCTGGAGATCCCGGCCTACGGCTACGGCATCCGTTACGATTACGGCCTGTTCCGCCAGATCATCAATCACGGCTGGCAGCAGGAATTCCCGGACGAGTGGCTGAGCTTCGGCAACCCGTGGGAACTGCAGCGGCCGGAGGTCGTCTATCAGGTCAAGTTCGGCGGCCATGTCGACCAGGTCACCGACGCCAAGGGCTTTACCCGCGCGGTGTGGACGCCGGGCGAGACCGTGCAGGCGGTCGCCTACGACACCCCGATCGTCGGTTGGCGCGGCGAGCACGTCAACGCGCTGCGGCTGTGGTCGGCGCGCGCGCCGGACCCGCTGCTGATCGACGTGTTCAATACCGGCGACTATCTCGGCGCGACCGCGCACGAGGCACGCGCCGAGGCGATCTGCAAGTTCCTGTATCCGAACGATGAGAGCCCGGCGGGCCGCGAGCTGCGGCTGCGCCAGGAGTATTTCTTCGTCTCCGCCTCGCTGCAGGACCTGATCAAGCGGCATTTGGATTCCGACGGCCAGATCCGCAACCTCGCCAAGAAGGCCGCAATCCAGCTTAACGACACCCACCCGTCGCTGGCGGTCGCCGAGCTGATGCGACTCCTGGTCGACGTCCACGCGCTGCGCTGGGACGACGCCTGGCAGATCACGGTCGCGACGCTGAGCTACACCAACCATACGCTGCTGCCCGAGGCGCTGGAGACCTGGCCGCTCGACCTGTTCCAGCGCACGCTGCCGCGGCACCTCGAAATCATCTACCGTATCAACGAGGCGCATCTCGGCCTCGCCGAGGCGCGCAGCCCGGGCGACATCGAGTTCCGCGCCTCGGTGTCGCTGATCGACGAGAAGGCCGGCCGCCGGGTGCGGATGGGCCACCTCGCCTTCATCGGCTCGCATCGCATCAACGGCGTCTCGGCGATGCACTCCGACCTGATGAAGGAGACCGTGTTCCACGATCTCAACTTCCTGTATCCGGGCCGCATCACCAACAAGACCAACGGCATCACCTTCCGGCGCTGGCTGACGCTGGCCAATCCGGGGCTGACCGACCTGATCCGCTCGGTCGCCGGCGACGAAGTGCTGGACGATCCGACCCGGCTGGAACGGCTCGAAGCCTTCGCCGGCGACAGCGCGTTTCAGCAGCAGTTCCGTTCGGTCAAGCACCGCAACAAGGTGGCGCTGGCGCGGCTGATCGGCGAGCGCAACAACATCCGGATCGACCCGAGCGCGCTGTTCGACGTCCAGATCAAGCGCATTCACGAGTACAAGCGGCAATTGCTCAACGTGCTCGAGACCATCGCGCTGTATCAGGCGATCAAGGACGATCCGAACCGCGACTGGGTGCCGAGGGTCAAGATTTTCGCCGGCAAAGCGGCGGCTAGCTATCGCTACGCCAAGCTGATCATCAAGCTGATCAACGACGTCGCCGAGGTGGTGAACAACGACGCCTCGATCGGCGGCAAGCTGAAAGTGGTGTTCCTCGCCGACTACAATGTCAGCCTCGCCGAGGTGATCATTCCGGCCGCAGACCTGTCGGAGCAGATCTCGACCGCCGGCATGGAAGCCTCCGGCACCGGCAATATGAAGCTGGCGCTGAACGGCGCGCTGACGATCGGCACGCTCGACGGCGCCAATATCGAAATCCGTGACCTGGTGGGGGCGGAGAACATCGCGATCTTCGGCATGGAAGCGCTCGAAGTGGTGGCTCGCCGTGCCCAGGGGCTCGATGCCACCGACGTCATCAACCGCTCGCCGGCGCTCGCCAACGCGATCCGCGCGATCGACTCCGGCGCGTTCTCGCCCGACGACCGGGCGCGGTTCGCCTCCGTCGCGCATGCGCTGCGGCATCTCGACCACTACATGGTCAGCGCCGACTTCGACAGCTACTACGAAGCCCAGCGCGGCATCGACGCGCGCTGGCGCGCCGGCCCGGCCTGGACCCGCGCCGGTATCCTCAACGTCGCCCGGATGGCGTGGTTCTCCTCGGACCGCACCATTCGCGAATACGCCGAAGAGATCTGGAACGTGCCGACCAAGCCGGCGACGCAACCCTCCCCGGCGCGGCAGGCGGGATAGCCGACACACTGCGGAGCGCGCACACTCCGCCCCGAGCCCGTCATTCCGGGGCGCTCGCGCCAGCGAGCGAACCCGGAATCCCGAGATTCAGGGCACTGTTTTCCAACACCTGCGAGATTCCGGGTTCGCGCGTTTCACGCACGCCCCGGAATGACGTGCGCCTGTGGCCCGCGCGCCGCCGCAGCCCTGCCCCATCACATGATGGCCGACAGCCATTGCGCATGGCCTCGCCGCAGTGCAAGCTTGCGGCGCCACAACAAGAGCAACAACACGGGAAGCGCACCATGGACGCCAAGGTCGAGCACACGCCGCATCCGTTCGACGCCGCGACGCGCGTGGACTTCGATGACGGACGCTGGCAGGGCGCGACCAGCGACGATTACCATGCCTTCGTCGGTCAATTCGGCGGAGCCACCGCGGCGACGCTGCTGCGCACCCTGATGCAGCAGCCGGAGCGCGCCGGCGATCCGCTGGCTTTCACAGTCAACTTCTGCGCGCCGATCAGCGCCGGCAGCTTCGAGCTGACGCCGCGGCTGATCAAGGCGACGCGCTCGACCCAGCATTGGGGCATCGAACTCAGCCAAGGCGACGCCGGCGTCGAAGTATTCGCCACCGCGGTGTTTGCGCAGCGTCGCGAGACCTGGACGCACCGCCCGGCCGAGATGCCGAAGACTGCGGCCTATGACGAAGCCCCGGTGTATGTGCGCGGCGGCGTGGCGGCGTCATGGATCCGTCAGTTCGAGTTTCGCTTCGTCGAGAACGAGCCGAACTTCGGCGGCGGGCCGCTGCCGGAGCCGGCGAGCCCACACACCAAAGCGTGGATCGGCCACGCCGTGCCGCGCACGCTCGATTTGTTGTCGTTGTCGGCGATCGCGGATGCGTTCTTCGCGCGGATCTTCCACGTCCGCGGCGAATTATTGCCGATCGGCACGGTGTCGATGACGACCTATTTCCACGTCGACGCCGCCGATCTCGCCGCCGAGCCGATCACCGCGGTGCTCGGTGTCGCCGACGCCAACGTGTTTCACAAGAGCTTCTCCGACCAGACCGGCGAATTGTGGTCGCCGAGCGGGCGGCTGCTGGCGACGACGCATCAGATCACCTATTTCAAGGCCTGAGTTGGCGCAGCGCTCCGGCGCGCGTCGCGCGCGTTTGAAGGGGCGTCACCGCCATGTCGCAGACCGAAGCCGCTCACAGCGAGTCCGCACGGCGCGTCGCGCTGCTCGGCGTGCCGATCGAGATCGGCGCCGGCCTGCGCGGCACGCTGATGGGACCCGCCGCGCTGCGCACCGCGGGTATCGGCCGCGTGCTCGATCAGCTCGGCTTTGCGGTCGAGGATCTCGGCGACATGACGCGGCCTGCATTCGATGGCGGCAACGATCCGGCGCCGGCCAACGCGAATTACTACACCGAGGTGAAGAGCTGGGTCGGGGCGATCTCGGCGCGCGCCTATGAGCTGGCGAGATCGGGCGCGGTGCCGCTGTTCATGGGCGGCGATCACAGCCTGTCGATGGGCTCGGTCAACGGCGTGGCGCGCTACTGGCAAGAACAAAGCAAGCCGCTGTTCGTGCTGTGGTTCGATGCCCATGCCGACTACAACACGCCGGCGACGACGCTGACCGCCAACATGCACGGCATGTCGGCGGCGTTCCTGTGCGGCGAGCCGGGACTCGATCATCTGCTCGGCGACGAGCCGCGGGTCTCTGTTCCGCCGAGCCGGCTCGACCTGTTCGGCATCCGCTCGATCGATCCGCTCGAGAAAGAGCTGGTGCGCCAACGCGCGATCCCGGTGGTCGACATGCGGGGAATCGACGAATTCGGCGTCGGCGTGCTGATCCGCCGCGTTATCGACCGCGTCAGCAAAGCCGGCGGGGTGCTACATCTGTCGTTCGACGTCGACGTGCTCGATCCCGCGGTGGCGCCCGGCGTCGGCACCACCGTGCCGGGCGGCGCCACCTATCGCGAGGCGCACCTGGTGATGGAGCTGCTGCACGACTCCGGCCTCGTCCGCTCGGTCGACATCGTCGAACTCAACCCCTTCCTCGACGAACGCGGCCGCACCGCCCGCGTCGCGGTCGAACTCATTGGCAGCCTGTTCGGCATGCAGATCACCGACCGGGTGACCCCGACCAACGCCGTGCTGCCGGAGGGGTGAGTGCCCTCCCCCGCGCTCGTCATTCCGGGGCGCTTGCGCTAGCAAGCGAACCCGGAATCTCGCAGTTTTGGAAAAGACGGAGTCGCAGAACTCCTCGGGATTCCGGGCTCGCGAGCTGCGCTCGCGCCCCGGAATGACGCCGCGTTGGGCCGTCGAACTGGCATCGCTCGGCCATATCGGCTAAACGCGCCGCAGCATTTCTCCCCCCGCGTGAGCCCATGATCCGTCTCGACAACATCTCCAAGCAGAACGGCCACCAGATCCTCTACATCGAAGCCTCCGCAACGCTGCTGCGGGGCGAGAAGATCGGGCTGGTCGGGCCGAACGGCTCCGGCAAGACCACGCTGTTCCGGATGATCACCGGCCAGGAACAGCCGGACGAAGGTCAGGTGTCGGTCGATCGCGGCCTGACCATCGGCTATTTCAGCCAGGACGTCGGCGAGATGAGCGGCCGCAGCGCGGTCGCCGAGACCATGGAGGGCGCCGGCCCGGTCAGCGAGGTCGCGGCCGAGCTGAAGGAGCTGGAGCACGCGCTGGCCGATCCGGACCGCGCCGACGAGATGGAACAGATCCTCGAACGCTACGGCGAGGTACAGCACCGCTTCGAGGAGCTCGACGGCTACGCGCTCGAAGGCCGCGCCCGCGAGGTGCTGGCCGGCCTGTCGTTCAGCCAGGAGATGATGGACGGCGACGTCGGCAATCTGTCGGGCGGCTGGAAGATGCGCGTGGCGCTCGCCCGCATTCTGTTGATGCGGCCGGACGTGATGCTGCTCGACGAACCGTCGAACCATCTCGACATCGAAAGCCTGATCTGGCTCGAGCAGTTCCTCAAGGGCTTCGAGGGCGCGCTCCTGATGACCTCGCACGACCGCGCCTTCATGAACCGCATCGTCAACAAGATCGTCGAGATCGATGCCGGCACGCTGACCAGCTACACCGGCGACTACGAATTCTACGAGGGCCAGCGCGCGCTCGCCGACAAGCAGCAGCAGGCGCAGTTCGAGCGCCAGCAGGCGATGCTCGCCAAGGAAGTGGCGTTCATCGAGCGCTTCAAGGCGCGCGCCTCGCACGCCGCCCAGGTGCAGAGCCGGGTCAAGAAGCTGGAGAAGATCGAGAAGGTCGAGCCGCCGCGCCGCCGCCAGATCATCGCGTTCGACTTCCTGCCGGCGCCGCGCTCGGGCGAAGACGTCGCCAGCCTCAGCCATGTCCGCAAGGCCTACGGCAATCACGTGATCTACGAGGATCTGGATTTCGCGATCCGCCGCCGCGAGCGCTGGTGCGTGATGGGGATCAACGGCGCCGGCAAATCGACGCTGCTCAAGCTGGTCGCCGGCGCCACCGCGCCCGACGACGGCAGCGTCACGATCGGCGGCAGCGTCAAGATGGGCTACTTCGCCCAGCACGCGATGGATCTGATCGACGGCGAACTCACCGTGTTTCAGTCGCTGGAAGAGTGGTTTCCGCAGGCCGGCCAGGGTTCATTGCGCGCGCTCGCCGGCTGCTTCGGGTTCTCCGGCGACGACGTCGAGAAGCGCTGCCGCGTGCTGTCCGGCGGCGAGAAGGCCCGGCTGGTGATGGCCAAGATGCTGTACGATCCGCCGAACTTCCTGGTGCTGGACGAGCCGACCAACCATCTCGACATCGCCACCAAGGAAATGCTGATCAAGGCGCTGGCCGACTTCGAAGGCACCATGCTGTTCGTCTCGCACGACCGCCACTTCCTGGCCGCGCTGTCGAACCGCGTGCTGGAGCTGACGCCGGAGGGCGTCCACAAATACGGCGGCGGCTACACCGAATACGTCGCCCGCACCGGCCATGAAGCGCCGGGGCTGCATTAAGCAGTCGCCCCAACAACGCCGTCATGCGCGGGCTTGACGCGCGCGTGCATCACGCGCCGCGTGCGTCTTCAATCAGTCGTTGCAAAGACGATGGGTGGCCGGGTCGCGCCCGGCCATGACGCTTAGCGATGTGGAGTCCCATCGCCTCAGAACAACGGCTTGGTCTGCCCTACCTTCAGCGGGCCGAGCATCACGGCGCCTTCGACGAAGCGCAGCGGGAAGGCGCGGGCGGGGCGGCCTTCCAGCGTGGTTTCCTGGCCGAGCGCGTCGATGCCGGCGACGGCCGCGACGTTGGCGTTCTTGCGCACCACCTGGCCGAGGCCCGGAATGGCGCGGTCGAGCGCGCCGAGCACGTTGTTGACGTCGTTGGCGCGAACGCCGGGCGCCAGCCGGTCGAGCGTCGATTGCGACACGCCCTGCTCCAGCATCTTGTCGATGCCGAGCTTGGGGATCACCTTATCGAGCCCGGTGGCCACCATCTGCAATTCGCCGTCGACATAGCCCTGCGGGGTCAGCCCGAGCGAGCCGGTGGCGACCGCCACCATGTCGCCCTGCTGGATCCGCGCCTGTTCGAACTGGATGCGGCCTCCGGCGGCCTGCAGCTCACGGAAGCGCTGCGGCCACGGCTTCGGCCTGAAGTCCTTCAGGCCGCTGATCAAGAGACGAAGGTGGGCGTCGAGCGGATCGGCGAGCAGCGGATGCAGGTTCTGCACCGAGGTGCCGTCGAGGCTGAGATCGACCTCGAGCTGGCGAGGCTCGGTGCCGGAAGCCCCGCGCTGCCGGCCGTGCAGCTCGGCGTGCCGGGCGCGGGCGAGCGGCACACGGGTCGCGCCGCTCAATCCGTCGAGCACCGGCTCGTCGAACACCAGGGCGACGCGCTCCGGCGCGGCCGGCAGTCCGGCGACGCTGCTGCCGGCGGTCTTCCAGTTCAGCTCCATCGACACCGGCTGACCGCGATCCGCAAAGGTCGCAGGTCCCTTGAACTCGGCGATCAGAAGGCTCGGCTGATACAGCGAAGCCACCACCAGGATTTCACCGAGCTTCGCCGTCATCGGGGTTTGGCTGGCGACCTGCTCGGCGGTCTGCGAGGTCAGCGCGACGCTGGCGTTCTCGCAGCGAACTTCCAGCCGGAACGGAAAGCCCGCAACCGAGCGCTGGCCGCAATCATAGCTGCGGCCGGCCTTGGCTTCGCGGGCCCGCCATTCATCGACGATGCGATCGACCTGACTCGCGGAAAACAACCAGAACGCGCTCCAGGCGAGCGCCGCCAGCACCACCACGCCGGGGAGCAACAGCACGGGCCACAACGGGCGGCGGGGGGAAATTGGGAAATCTGCCATCGCGCCTACTTAAGGGGAGAAGCCCGAAAAGGGAATCCGCGACCGGCTGCCGCACGCCATGCCGCGAACGCGGCTGGCCCGCGCGGCAAACCGCTCACGCTTCACGGCCCGATGGGGTAAGGACTGATTTTGTCATTTGCACGATAGCCCCGCCTGCACGCATGTCCGCCAAAACCCTCACCGAATCCGAGCTGTCCGACGGCGACCTCTGGGTGTTCGGCTATGGCTCGCTGATGTGGAATCCCGGCTTCGACTTCGTCGAGCGGGTGCCGGCACGGCTGATCGGCGAGCACCGGGCGCTGTGCGTGTATTCGTTCGTCCATCGCGGCACGCCGGAGCAGCCCGGCCTGGTCCTCGGGCTCGATCGCGGTGGCGCCTGCCGCGGCATCGCGTTCCGGGTCGCTGACGCGCAGCGAATGGCGACGGTCGCCTACCTGCGCGAGCGCGAGCAGGTGACCAGCGTGTATCGCGAGGTGAAGCGCTCGGTCTGGCTCGAGGACCATGCCCGCCGCCGTGTCAGCGCGCTGGCCTACGTGGTCGATCGCGGTCATGCGCAATATGCCGGGCGGCTGACGCCTGCCGAACAGCTCCGCCACGTCCGCCAGGGACATGGCCGCTCCGGGCCGAACCGCGATTATGTGGTCGCCACCGTGAAGGCGCTGGAAACCCAGGGCTGCCGCGACGTGCCGCTGCACCAGCTCGCCGAAGCGCTGCGCGACGACGCACCGACGCCGCGCTGACGCCGAATCGGCGCGCGATCAGCCGGCCTGGCCGCGTTCGGGCTTCGGCGCCTGCTTCGCCTGATGCGACGTGACGCTCGGCACCCGGCCGAACAGCTCCGCCTGCTCCTTGCGCGCCTCCGCGATCAGCCGGTTGCTCGCGGTCTCGATCGCGGCACTGACGCGGGTGAGGAATTCCCGCCGCTCCAAGCCGGCCGGCAGCGGATCGAGGAACTCGACCACGATCGTACCGGGATAACGCATGAACTGCCGGCGCGGCCAGAACAGCCCGGAATTCAGCGCGACCGGCAGGCACGGCACATCGCAATCGGCGTAGATCTGAGCGACGCCGGCCTTGTAGTGCGGCGGCGCGTCGACCGGGGTTCGGGTGCCTTCCGGAAAGATGATCAACTGACGGCCGCGATTGACCTCTCGGCTGGCGCTCTTGGCCATTTCCATCAGGATCCGGCCGCCTTTGCGGCGATTGATCGCGATCATGTCGGCCTTGACCAGCAGCCAGCCGAACACCGGAATCCAGGTCAGTTCGCGCTTGAGGATGTACAGCGGCGCATCGAAGAACTGCAGCAGCGCGAAGGTCTCCCACATCGACTGATGCTTCGGCGCGACGATCAGCGGCCCCGGCGGAATCTTCTCCAACCCGCGAAATTCGACCCGTGTGCCGCACACCAGGCGCATCAGCCAGATGCTGCTCTGGCCCCACATCTTGGCGACCTTGATCAGCGCCCGGCGCGGCAGCAGGAAGGTCGGGATCGCCACGATCAGCCAGCCGACCAGCAACAGGTAAAACAACACGTTGAAAATCAGCGAGCGCAGAAAGATCACGAACATCGGAACGGTCCGATCAGTTGACGGCGGCTGTCGCTGACTTGCGGGCGCCGGTCGGTTCGGCCTGTTCGGCCGGTTCGGGCATCAGCTCAATGCCGAACTTCGACAGTCGCACCCGCAGCTCGACCGCGAGATATTTGGCGTATTCCGATAGCAACAGCCGCAGCGTTCCGCCACTGGTCCACCACGGCTCGTCGCGCCACTTGTCGCCGATCACCGCGAACGGAATCAATTCGACGTCCGGCATGGCGTGCGACATTTCGGCGATCGCACGCGGCATATGATAATTCGACGTCACCACGATCAGCGAGCGGAAGCCGCGCTCCTGAACCCAGCGCCGGGTTTCGGAAGCGTTGCTGCGGGTATCGACCGCGGAGCGGTCGAGGTCGACGCAGCAACTGAACAAATCCCGGCTTTCGGGCACCGAGCGGGAAATGTCACGGGCCCCATTGGTGCGATGAACGCCCGAGATCAGCAGCCGCTTGCCATAGCCGGCGGCCAACAGCTCCACCGCATCCGAAACCCGCGACGAGCCGCCAGTCAGCACCACGATGCCGTCCGCGTTGTGGCGCGGTTGCTGCTCGGCGCCGTGCAATTGCGCCAGAAACACGACGAAGCCGCCCGCCACGGCGACGAAGCCGAGCGCCAGCACCGCCACAATCGTCGCGCGCAGCCGCCCGCCGCGTCGAACCGGACGGTCTGACGGCGAAGAGAGCGGGTTGAGATCGGACGACGACGGCATGGGACGTGCGAGAGGCCTCGTTTAACGAGCGTTTCGCGGCCGCCGCTGGCGACACGCGAAAGATGCCCGGACTCTAATGCGATTTCGGGCGAAAGGGAGTCCGCCGGATGGTCGAACGACCGCAGCGGTGCGGCGGTAGCTCAGCGGTCATTGGCGGCTCATTCGATCGAGTTCAGCGTGCTGAACAGCGTGCGGCGGGAGGCCAGAGCTGTGATCCCGGCAATCAGAACCGCCATGCCGGCGAGCGCCAGATAGCCGGTCGGGCGCAGCGAGAAGGTGCCGAGCAGCGCCGCGAACTGGTCGCCGACCGGGGTGCCGGAAAACCACGTCGCCACCGATTCCGAAAAGCCGAACACGAAGATCGCGGCGCCGCCGCCGATCAGCCCGCCCTGCAGGCCGAGCAGAAGGAAGTGGCGGAAGAAGCGATTGGCGATGTAGCGATCGCTGGCGCCGACGAAATGCAGCACCTCGACGATCGGCCGATTGGCCGCCATCGCGCCGCGGGTGGCGAACGACACCGAGATGATGGTGGCGACGATCACGAGGCCGAGCACGCCGAGCCCCGCGAACACCGTGGCACCGGTCATCGACCGCATCCGTTCGATCCAGGCGCGATGATCGTCGACCGTCGCGCTCGGCGCCGCTTCAGCGACACGGCGACGCAGTTCGGCCAAATCGAGACCGCGGCCTGGGACGGTGCGCGCCACGATCACCCGCGGCACCGGCAGGTCGTCGAGCGACAGGCCGGTTCCAAGCCACGGCTCCAGCAGCTTGGCGGATTCTTCCTTGGTGAAGATCCGCACCTCGACCATCCCGGGCTGGCTGCGCACCACCTCGGCGACCTGTTCGGCGTCACGATCGAGGTCGCGACCGCGCACCGAGCGCACCTGGACGGTCAGCTCGCTGGAGACCTCCGACTGCCACTCCGTCGCCGAGGCGCTGATCAACATCACCACGCCGGTGGTCATCGACGCCAGGAACGTCATGATCGCCACCACGGCGACCAGCGCGCGGCCGGAGATCGAAGCCCGCGGCACGATCGGCGAGGCGTTGCGCGCCTTCGGCGGCACCTGCGGGCGCTCGTGCCCGAGGTCGACCATGATGTCGCGTTCGTCGGCTCTGCGCACCGGCCCCAGCCTATTCATAAACGTGAAGCCGACCCTGGTGCAGCACCAGCCGGCGCGCTTCGTATTGATCCATCAGATTGATGTCGTGTGTCGCGATCACCACCGCGGTCCCGGTCTTGTTCAATTCCACAAACAGCCGCAGCAACCGGCGCCCGAGCGTCGGGTCGACGTTGCCGGTCGGCTCGTCGGCGAGCAGCAGATGCGGCCGGCCGATCACCGCGCGGGCGATCGCGGCGCGCTGCTTCTCGCCGCCCGACAGCACCGGCGGCAGCGCGTCCATCCGGTCGCCGAGTCCGACCCACTTCAACAGATCGATGACCTCCTTGCGATAGCTCGACTCGTCACGCCCGGTGACCCGGAACGGCAGCGCAACGTTCTCATAGGTGGTCATGTGGTCGAGCAGGCGGAAGTCCTGCAGCACGATGCCGATGCGCTGGCGCAGCGCCGCGACCTCGTCCTTGCCGAGCAGCGACACGTCGTTGCCGAACAGATTGACGAGCCCGCGGGTCGGCCGCAACGACAGGAACAGCAGCCTCAGCAGCGAGGTCTTGCCCGCACCGGACGGGCCGGTGAGGAACTGGAACGAGTGCGCCGGAATTGCAAAATTGAGGTCGCGGAGAATCTCCGGACCAAGCCCATAGCGCAGGCCGACATTTTCGAAGCGGACCACGTTCAGCTCCGATTTCGATCGGCGCGGGGAGAAAGGGCACGCCACGCCATCTGCCCGTGCCGCCGTTGTGAGGCGGCTATGGTTTCCGATTCGTTAACGGAACGCCGGTACGATCGGACGAACCTTATAGCCAGCGATTCGCCATGCATATCGTCTGCCCGCATTGTACGACATCCTATGCGATCGATCCGGCCAAACTGGGAGATGCCGGCCGGACGGTACGTTGTTCCCGGTGCAAGGAAGTCTGGCTGGCGCGCCCCGAAGACGTGCAGAGCGACGTCCGTGTCGCCGCGATGACGGTCGACCAACAGCAGCCGGCCACCAACGACCTTGCCAATAACCCCGGTTGGGGCGTGACCGAGGATGAGCAAGACCCCCCCGTTGTCGAGAGCCCGCCGATCACCGCGGACCTGCCCGGGCAGGGCGACTTCGATCCGTTCGTGCGCGCGCTTGCCAACGAGCCCGCACCGGGCGACGACGAAGAGCCGCTGCCGCGGCGGCGCAAACGCAAACCGTCGTTCGGCACCAGGCGCCGCCACAGCAGCATCAAGGAACGGCTGACGGAACTGCGCCAGGAGCCGATCAAGGCGGTCAAGTCGCTCCTCAACGCGCAGCTTGCGATCGCGGTGTTCGGGTCGGTGGCGCTCGGCCTGCTGATCTGGCGCGTCGACATCGTCCGGCTGATGCCGCAGACGGCGGCGTTCTACCAGACGATCGGTTTCGACGTGAACCTGCGTGGGCTGGCGATCAAGGACGTCAAGATCAGCCGCGAGACGGTGGAATCCAAGCCGGTGCTGGTGATCGAAGGCGTGATCGTCGGCCAAGCCAAGAAGACCGTCGATGTGCCGCGACTGCGATTCTCGGTGCGCGACGGCAAGGGCACCGAGATTTACGCCTGGAACGCGGTGCTGGAACAGCAGGCGCTGCGGCCCGGCGAGACCGCTTGGTTCCGGACACGGCTGGCGTCGCCGCCCGCCGAAGCGCGATCGATCGACGTGCGCTTCTTCAACCGGCGTGACATTGCCGCAGGCGGCGCCTGAGGTCATGATGAGTATAGTTGCACGCGGACCGGCGCCGGCCGCGACGAGGGAATAGAACGATGGCGCGCATCCTGATCGCCGACGACGAAGAATCGATGCGCATGCTGGTCGCACGCGCGATCGGCATGGACGGCCACGAAACCGTGACGGCCGAGGACGGCAGCGAAGCGCTGGAGATCCTCACCAACCAGAACGGCAGATTCGACCTGCTGCTGACCGACATCAAGATGCCGATCATGGACGGCATCGCGCTGGCGCTGGCAGCGGCGCGCGACTTCCCGGAACTGACGATCCTGCTGATGACCGGCTTCGCCGATCAACGCGAACGCGCCTCCGGCCTCGACGCGATCGTGCACGACGTCGTCACCAAGCCGTTCTCGGTGGCCGACATCCGCACAGCAGTCGCGGATGCGCTCACGGCGAAGAAGAGAAACTAATCACCAACGCCATCCCCGCTTCGCAGCGCGCCCCCTCTCCCGCTTGCGGGAGAGGGCTGGGGTGAGGGCGACGCGGGCAGTGAGTTTCCTATTTGGGCGCCGCCCGGCGCCCCAACTTCTGGATTCCGGGCTCGCTCGCGACGCGAGCGCCCGGAATGACGGGGCTGGCGGTGAGCCGCCCTAATAATCCTTCAGCAGCCGCTCGATATAGTCGAGTTCGATCTGCGGGCGGCCGGAATCGCCGAGGCGGCGGCGGAGTTCTTCGAGAATGCGGCGGACGCGCTGAACGTCGATTTCGCCGGGAATCTTCACGGTGAGATCGTCGCCGAGGTCGCGGCCGCGGAGCGGACGGCCGAGCGGATCGGTCTGGTTGGCGCCGCTCTGTTGTCGGCCGGGACGGTTGCCCTGGCCATCGGCCTGGCCGTCTCCATCGCCCTGTTGCATCGCTTCGGCGAGTTTCTGCGCGCCCTGGCGCAGCGCTTCGAGCGCGCGGCCTTGTGAGTCCACCGCGCCGTCGGCATTGCCGTCGCCGAGCCGGCCTTCGGCGTCGCCCATCGCCGAGTCGGCCTGATCGAGACCGCCCTCGCCTTGCTGGCCTTGCTGACCCTGCTCGCCCTTGTCGCCGGGCTGGTTCTGGCCGAAGCCACGCTTGGCGAGTTCCTGCTGCAGCTTGCGCAAGCGGTCGTGCAGGTTCTGCTGATCCTGCTGCAAATCGCCGAGATTCTGCTCGCCGTCCTGGCCGCGCATCCGGTCGCGGCGCTGATCCTGCCCCTGCTTGTAGGTCTTGTCGCGGAGCTGCTGCTGCTTGCGGATCATGTCGCCGAGTTCGTTGAGCGCCTGCTCCATGTCGCTGTCGCCGCCCTGGCCGGGCTGGGCCATCTGCAGGTTCTCGAGCATCTGCGCGAGCTGATCGAGCAGTTGCTTGGCGGCCTCCTTGTCGCCGGAGCGAGACATCCGCTCCAGCCGCTGGATCATGGCGTCGAGATCCTGCTGCCGCATCACCTTGGTGTTCGGATCGAGCGGCCGGGCGAGCTGCTGCGGATTGTTGCGAAGCTGCTCGGCGAGCTGGCGCATGTAGGCGTCGAGCGCCGCACGCAGCTTGTCGGTGAGCTGCTTGATCTCCTCGTCCGGCGCGCCGCGCTCCAGCGCGTCCTTCAGAGCATCCTGCGCGGCCCGCAATGCCTTCTCGACATCCGACGCATCGCCGTCTTCGATCGACACCGCCAGCGACCACAGATTGCTCACGACCTCGCGGAGCTGGTCGTCGGTGCCGGCGCGTTCGAGCTGATCGGCGATCGTGTAGAGCCCGAGATACTGACCGGCGTTCGGGGTGAACACCTCGGGGGCGATCATCAACGCATCGAGCGCGGTGTGGACTTTCTTGTTGGCGTTGGCGTCGAGCGCCAGGATGCGGCGTTGCTCGATCAAAGCGCGGGCCAGCGGCTTGGTGAACAGCCGCTCCGGCAGCCGCATCGCAAACGGCTCGCTACGGCCTTCGTTGCCGGCCTCGTCCTTGGCGGTGAGCGTCAGCTCCACTTCGGCGCCCGCATAGGGATCTTCGCTGAAATCCTTCACGGTCTGGCCGACGCCGGCACGGGTGCGGGCATTCGGCAGCACCAGCTTGATCTGCGGCGGCTCGAACAACGGCCGCGGCGCATCAGCCGGTTTAGCGTCAGGGGTCTTGGCGGCCGGCGCAGCGGTGAAACGCGCCTCGGCCTCCGTCACCCCGTAATCGTCTTCGAGCTTGTAGGACAGTTGCAGCGAGCCGCGCGCCTGGCGCTGCGGCTCCTTGGCGAGCGCGATTGCGGGCGGCTTGTCCGGCGTCGCTGAGAAACTCCACGGGGCTTCGCTCGCCGGCGCGCGCACGCGCGCGGTGCCGTCGCCGGTGATGCGGAAATGCCGCTCGCTGACGCCCTTCGGGACTTCGTTGTCCGGCTTGATCTCGACCACGCCGCCGCTGACCGCGACATCGAGGTCGCCGCCGCTCGACCGGACCAGCAAGGTGGAGCCGACTGGTACGGCCAGCGCGCCGCTGCTCGGGGTGGCGAGATCCTTGTTGGACGCGGAGGTCAGAATGATCGGCGGCTTGTTGGTATAGACCGGCGGCGTCACCCAGGCGTCGACCCGGACATTCGACGGCGCCATCGCGCCGTTCCAGTCGAACGCCGCCATCACCCGCGCGGTGCGTTCCTCGCCGGCCGCAAAGAAGGTCGCGACCAACAGGATCACCACAAGAGCCCGCAGCCCCCAAGGATCGTGGATCGGCAGCCGCGGCGACGGCAACCCCGGCTTGAGCCCGCGGATCGTCGCCAGGGTGCGGTCACGCTGCGCCTGCCACAATGCCCGCGCCACCGGATCGCCGGTCGCCAGCGTGTCGCCGAGAGCGGTGGCCGGGCGATGCTTCAGGCCGGTGTTCCGGTCGAGCCGCGCCAGCGCCTCGTCGCGACTCGGCCAGCGGAACCTGACGGCGGGGATCAGGGCGGCGAGCGCGAGCGCGGCCAGCAGCACCATGCCGACGATGCGGCCGGAAAACGGCAACACCAGCCAGAGACCAGCCCACGACAGTGCCAGGAACAGCCCGACGACGCTGATCAATCGCGCCAGGTGCGGCCATGCCCGTTCCCAGGCAATCGCCAGCGTCGCGCGCCCGATCGCCTTGTCCAGGTGCAGCCGCGCGACCGCCTCTTCATCGTGCGGGGCCTGCGACGGATCGGGAATGCTGCCGCTCAACCATCTCTCCGGATTGCTGCTCACAGCAGCGTAGCACAACGGCGGCAATGAGGCACAGCAGGCCCGAGCCCGGACAGACCGGCCCCGACACAAAGACGTGACGTCGTCGTGCGGACCTCGTCACAGTGCCGGCCACGGCCGGCCCGAACCTGCTCAGCCGCCGCGCGAGCGCGCAGGCCCTACCACATCCGCCGCAACACGTCGGCGTTCGGATCGGCATCGACAAAGCGATGCTTCAAAGCGCCCGCGACGTGCAATCCGACCAGCCCCAGCAGGCTGTACGCAAAGACCTTGTGCAGGAATTGGAACACGCGGAACCACGGCTCGCTCTTGGGTAGCAGTTCGGGGAGAGGGAGGCCGAACAGTGTCACACCGTCGCTATCCGGATAGGTGCTGGACATCGCGTAACCCATCAATGGAACGGTCAACAGCAGCACGTAGATCGCGATGTGAACGACGCGCGACAGTACTCGCTCGTGTGCGGGCAGCACCGGCTCTGAGGGCAGACGCACCGCACTCCGAATCGCCAGTTGAACCAGCACGATCAGGAAGACCAGGACGCCGAATGATTTGTGCAGTGGATAGAGCTGGGCAAACTTCGCCTCGGTGCCGTCGTCGAGCGAAGTCATCGTCCAGCCTGCCGCAATCAGTCCAAGAATCAGAATCGCGCGCAGCCAATGCAGGATGCGGAGAACGACCGGGTACTTGTCGGGCCCGGCGGGTGTATTCGCGGCAGTCAGGTCCGTCATAGTGGTAAGGTCTCGCCGAGGGTCGGTGGCGGTCCGGCACGTAGCCACGCCGCCCCCCTGTTGGGATGCCTTGGGGGCCGAACTAAGGCTGTTTCATCGCAGTAGCCACCGATGATGTGCAGCCCGGCGCGCTCCAATTGGAGCCGGCGCTGCTCCGTTAAGGTTGATCGGTTAGGTTAAAAAGCACTTCAAATTGCTCTGATCCGCCGGAGCGCTACGGTCGGCCGGTCGCGCGCGTGGCCGGCGAAGCCGCATGTTCACGGCTATGGATTTCAAGCGCGGCCGGGACCGCCAGGAATTTGTACGCCGCGTCTGGCGGTCCCCCCCTTCTCTCAGGGGGACGACTTTTCTCAGGGGAACGACCTGCTCACAGCCACGGCGCCGGCTTGTCCATCGCGATCAGTTGCTCGACCTCGATGCGTGGACGCACCACCGCGACCTGATCGTCCTTCACCAGCACTTCAGGCACCAGCGCGCGCGTATTGTAAGTACACGCCTGCACCGCGCCGTAAGCGCCCGAGGTCATGATCGCGATCAGATCGCCGGACTTCAGCTCCGGCAGCTTGCGGTCGAGCGCGAGGTAGTCGCCGGTTTCGCACACCGGGCCAACCACATCGGCCACCATCATCTTGGCGCCGGGCGCCGGCTCCGCCACCGGCAGGATCTCGTGATACGCCTCGTACAGCGTCGGGCGGATCAGGTCGTTCATCGCCGCGTCGATGATCACGAAGGTCTTGCCGTCGCCGTGCTTCACGTAGATCACCTTGGCGACCAGGATGCCGGCATTGCCGACGATCATCCGCCCGGGTTCGAACAGCAGCGCGCAGCCGAGATTGTGGGTGACGCGCTTGACCATCTCCGCATAGGCGAACGGCTCCGGCGGCGCGTCGCGATCCTCGTAGTACGGGATGCCGAGGCCGCCGCCGAAATCGACGTGGCTGACGGTGTGGCCATCGCCGCGCAGCACGTGGATGAATTCGGCGACGATACGAAATGCCGCTTCCATCGGCGCCAAGTCGATGATCTGGCTGCCGATATGGACGTCGACGCCGGTAACCTTGATGCCCGGCAGCCTGGCGGCGCGGGCATAGACCTCGCGGGCGTGACGGATCGGAATGCCGAACTTGTTTTCGGACTTGCCGGTCGAAATCTTGGCGTGGGTGCCGGAGTCGACGTCCGGGTTGACCCGCAGGGAAATCCGCGCGGTGCGACCGGTCTCGACCGCGAGCCGCGACAGCAGTTCGAGCTCGGGCTCGGATTCGACGTTGAGGCACTTGATGTCGTGGGCGAGCGCGGCGCGCAGCTCGGGCTCGGTCTTGCCGACGCCGGAAAACACGATCTTGCTCGGCGGAATACCGGCGGCCAGCGCCCGCTGCAATTCGCCGCCCGACACCACGTCGGCGCCGGCGCCGAGCTTGGCCAGCGTGCGCAGCACCGACTGGTTGGAATTGGCCTTCATGGCGTAGCACACCAGCGTATCAAGGCCGGCGAAGGCCTCGGTGAACACCCGGTAGTGCCGCTCCAGCGTGGCGGTCGAGTAGCAGTAAAACGGCGTGCCGACGTCTTGCGCGATCGACGCAAGGCTGACGCCTTCGGCGTGCAGCACGCCGTCGCGATAGTCGAAATGACGCATCTTGGCGCTTAGTCCAGCAGCGGATCGAGAATGGTGCTTCGCTTACGCCCCTTGGCGGCGGACGGCGGGGCGTTGGTGCCGTAGGACGAGTCGAACACGTCGCCCTTGGCCTCCGGCTTGGTCGCCGGCGCGGCCGATGGCGTATCGGCGACGCCCGGCGGCAGATCCAGGCCGGCTTTACGGCCGCAGCCCGCCAGCGCCAGCGTCGCCGCCACAATCACCAGAAGCGCCCATCGCGATGGGTTGGTCACGCGATTCACGTCGAATATCCCCAATTGGCGCGGCACCATACCGAGATTGCGCCGCGCTGGCGAGCCCCCCGAATACGCCGGACGGCGGCCGCCCTCAGCGCGTTTTGCCGTTCTTGGCGAGCCGCTTGAGCCAGGCCTTGGCCTGGCTGCGGACGTTCTTCGGCGCGGTGCCGCCATAGGAGGTACGGCTCTTCACCGAGGATTCGACGCTGAGAACCGCCAGCACGTCCTTGGTGATGCGTTTTTCGATCCCCTGCATCTCGGCGAGCGGCAGCTCGTGCAGCGCCACGCCCTTCTTGGCGGCCAGCCCGACGATCCGGCCGGTGACGTGATGCGCCTCGCGGAACGGCATCTTCAGCGTCCGCACCAGCCAGTCGGCCAGATCGGTGGCGGTGGCGTAGCCCTCACCCGCGGCCGCCTTCATCCGCTCCGGCTCCGGCTCGAGATCGCGGACCATGCCGGTGATCGCACGGATCGCCAGCGACAGCGCCGCGAAGCCTTCCATCGCGCCCTGCTTGTCTTCCTGCATGTCCTTTTGATAGGCGAGCGGCAGACCCTTCATCACGATCAAGAGGCCGTTCAGCGCGCCGATCACCCGGCCGGTCTTGGCGCGGACCAGTTCGGCGGCGTCCGGATTGCGCTTCTGCGGCATGATCGACGAGCCGGTGGTGAACTTGTCCGACAGCCGGATCAGGCCGACCAGCGGCGAGGTCCAGATCACGATCTCCTCGGCGAAGCGCGACAGATGCACCGCGCAGATCGAGGCCGCCGACAGCGTCTCCAGCACGAAGTCGCGGTCCGACACCGCATCGAGCGAGTTCGCCATCGGCCGGTCGAAGCCGAGCTTGGCGGCGGTGGCGTGACGGTCGATCGGGAACGAGGTGCCGGCCAGCGCCGCGGCGCCGAGCGGGCTTTCGTTGAGCCGCTTGCGGGCGTCCTGGAACCGGCCGCGATCGCGCGCCACCATCTCGACATAGGCCATCAGATGGTGGCCGAAGGTGACCGGCTGCGCGGTCTGCAGATGGGTGAAGCCGGGCATCACCGTCTCGGCCTGCTCGAGCGCGCGCTCGGCCAGCGCCTGCTGCAGCGCCGCCAGCGCCGCATCGGTCTCGTCGAGCACATCCCGAACATAGAGCCGGAAGTCGGTGGCGACCTGATCGTTGCGCGAGCGCGCGGTGTGCAAGCGGCCGGCGGCAGGGCCGATCAGTTCGGCGAGCCGGCTCTCGACATTCATATGAATGTCTTCGAGCGCACGCTTGAAGGTGAATTTACCGGCGCCGATCTCTGACAGGATCGTGTCTAGACCCTTGCCGATATTTTTCGCATCGTTCGCGGTGATAATGCCCTGCGCAGCGAGCATGGCCGCATGAGCCTTGGACGCCGTGATGTCCTGGGCATAGAGATGACGATCGACGTCGATCGAGACGTTGATCTCTTCCATGATCGCGTCGGGGCGATCGGTGAATCGGCCGCCCCACATCTTGTTGCTCATCTGTCGCCGCTCACGATCATGCTCGCGTCTCAATCACATCTCATCACCAGCAGCCGCCCGCGAACCTGCGCAGCTTGCCGACCTCGTTTGCTCGATGAC
>NZ_QUMK01000040.1 GCF_010907035.1 Rhodopseudomonas sp. BR0M22 | reverse complement strand
GCTGTGGGGTGGGGGGCGGCTCGGCTTCGTCGGGCAGGGCGGCTGCTTCCGTCACGGGGATTGTCGGCGGGGTCGAGTCGGCCGGCGATCGGTTAACGACCACGACCTCGGCATCGAACAGATAGCCGCGCCCCGACACTGACTTGACGATCTGGCGGTCCTTGTCGCCCAGCGCAGTCCGGATTTCCCGGATGCACTGAAACAGGCTGTCGTCACCGACATGCACGTTCGGCCAGACCGCCGTCATCAACTCCTGCTTGCTGAGCAGGCGATTGGCGTTGGTCGCGAACAGCTGCAGCAGGGCGAACGTCTTCGGGCGCAGGCGAATGACTTCGCCGTTCGCCGGGCGAAGTTCGACCCGTTCGATGTCCAGCTCGAAGCCGGCGAACTGAAGCACAAATCCTCCAAAACCGTCTGTTTGTGCCCCTTTTGGGCGGTAATATCAGAATCTTTTCAGAAAGTCATCGCAACTGGTTCAGGACTTCCCACCCCGTTTCCTGCAACTATCACCCTGTTAACAAAAGGTTAACCGCCATTTTGTCCCGGTGCTGTGCACAACCGGGCGGGGGAGAGCGCGAAGTTGCAGACTCCGAACGGAGCCAAAGAGCGGTTGCAGAGACCTGCGGGCCGCGGTGCGTCGCATCGCGTCATCGTCGCTGCGCCCGCGTCACCGCGGATTTTCATCGACGCAATTTCGTTGCGTGTCACCGCGGCGGCGATGACGCTGGTCATGGTGCTCGCGCCGACCCTGAGCTTCGCCCAGAACGTGCCGCCCGGCGCGGTCAACATCGTCCCGGACGGTCGCACTGCGACTTCGGTCGCCACCAATGGGGCCGTCGGCACAGTCACAACGAACACGATATCCGGCACCAACGCTTTCAATTCGTTCTCGAAATTCCAGATCGGGCAGGGAGCGACGGGAAATCTGGTGCTGCCGAACGGCACCAGCAACCTGATCAACCTGATCAACAGCAGTGACCCGGCCGTCATCAACGGCGTGATGAACTCCTACAAGGACGGCAAGATCGGTGGCAACGTCTACTTCGCCGCACCGGGCGGCTTCGTCGTGGGTTCGTCGGGCACCGTCAATGTCGGCTCGCTCAACGTCACGACGCCGACGCGCGAATTCGTCGACGGCGTAGTCAGCAAGTCCGGACAGATCAATCAGGGCGCGGTCGACAACCTGCTCGCCGGAACGGTGCCGATCTCGCCCGAAGGCAATATCCGCATTCGCGGCCGCGTCAACGCGCTGGATGCGGTGCGGCTCTCCGGCCAGAACGTCTCCGTTGGCCCGCGCGAAGCGAGCCGCGAGCAGGCTGCGCGGTTCGCGTCCTCGGTCAACAGCAAGGGGCTACAGACCGGCGGCAAGATCGTGGTTCGCAACGGCTCGATCCAAATCGTTGCGGCGAACGACGCGCACATCAACGGCAAGCTCCACGCGCGCGGCGGATCGATCTCGGCGCGCGCTGGCCACAACGTCACGATCGGAAATCGTGCCGACATATCAGTGGCTTCGCGCAATGGGCCGGGCGGCTCGATCGCCGTCAATGCCGGCAACGACATCAAGGTCGCCGGCTACGGTGTGCTGTCTGCCAAAAGCAAGAAAGGCGACGCCGGCACCATCCGGGTTATCGCCAACCATGATCTCATCGTCGAGCCCGGGGCGACGTTCGATACGACATCGGCGCAGGGCAACGGCGGGCTTGTCGAACTCAGCGCTTTCGGCCGGCTCAACATCCCGAGCGGCGTCAAGGTCAGGCTGACGGCGCCGAACGGCAAAGCCGGCACGCTGCTGATTGATCCGCCGACCATGACGATCACCGATAGCCCGATCGGCATCGGCAGTGGCGGCAACTATACAACGACCGACGTCGCGAATTGGGTTAACGCGGTCGACGCCGGAGGGACGCTGATTCTATGCGCCGGCACCGGCGGAGGCCTCTGCAACGGCACCTTTACGCTGGCCAGCGGCACCACGCTCGATGCCCGTCGCACCGCCAGCTCCGGCGGCGTCGTCAATGTCAGCATCGCGGCGAATGAGATCGACATCTACGGCACGATCGACACGCGCTCCTATTCGGGCGCGCTGGTCGCCGGCCTGCTGTCATCGGCCAATCGCGCTTCGACCGGCAACTCGCAGTCCGTCACTCTGACCGCGCCGACCATCAATATCGGCAGCACCGGCAAGATTTACGCCGACGTCAACAATGTCGGCACCAGCTACACCGCCGGCAACATCACCATGACGGCGACGGGTAGCGATACCCAGACGGTGGGCGAGGCCAATGCCAGCGCTTCGATAACAATAGGCGGCACCATGACGGCCGCCAACATCTCCGCAACAGCGACGGCGACCGCGACGTCGTCGTATTCGGATCCGCTGCAGTCGATGGCGCAACTTGTCGCCGGTGTTGCGTTCGGTGCCGTCTCCGGCCTTGCCGGCGGTTACATCAAGGCGACGGCGACCGCCAAGGTGACGGTGCAGAGCACGGCGCATCTGACCGCGACCAACGCCATTACTTTGTCGTCGGTCGGTTCTGAAAACGCCACCGATCCGGCGATCGGCGCGGCGATTGCCGGTCTGCAGAGCACGGCGGGAGCGGCCGTGGTGGTCGGCATCGTCAACGCCGACATCGCCACCCAGGTCGCGTCCGGCGCGACGATTTCCAGCGGGAACTTCGCGGCGACGGCCACCAACGCCGCCACGCTCAATGTGCTGGCCCAGGTCGTGACGTTCGGCGCCAGCATCGACGGCGCGCTCGCTTATACGACCGGCACCGTCAACACCAAGGCGACTGTCGACCCCGGCGTGGTATTCAACAAGGTCGGTGATGTCACCGTCGCGGCGCAGAACAACAACAATTTCTCGACGTCTGCGAGCAGCATCGCGGCCGGCACCGGCGTCGCCGCCGTTGCGGTCGCGATCAGCGATGTGACCACCAATGCGGTCGCCAATCTCGGCGCCAACCTGCCGCAGTCCGCGAATGCGGGGCTCGTCACGGTTTATTCCGGTTCGAACACGTCGAGCAATGCGGTGTTCGCCTCGACCACGATCGGCAGCAACGCGTTCACTGGCGGGTTTGCCAGTGTGCTCTCGAGCCCGACCTCGATCGGTAACGTGGTGTCCTCGGGCGGTGCGTTCGACTCGACCGGTGCCGGGCAGGCGGCTGCTCGTCAGGGCACCCTCACGAATGTGCGCGGCGGAATTACGCTGGCATTGAACCTGACATCGGCGAGTTCGTCGGCGTCGATTACGAATATCGTCCCCGATGCCAACGGCGACATGATCACCGCCGGCAACGCGCCGACGATCAATTCGGGCAACGTCGCCGTGATCAGCAGCCTCACCGATGCCGGCATTCGCGGCAGCGCGAGCTCCGCGGTGAACTCGCCGGATCCGACGTCGAGCAGCTCCGGCAGCGCGTCGGGCGTCTCGATGGCGGTCAATGTCGACCAGCTGACGCATAACTCCACGGCTTATATCGGGTCCGGCGTGACGATCACCGCGCCGCAGGTCGGCGTTCACGCCGACACCACGATCCCGATCACCATCACCTGGCTCGATTTCGACTCGTTCTCGGCGGTGACGTCGCACATCACCGGCAGCTTCGGCGTGTCCGGAACGGTGCTCACCAGCTACGCCAACGCGACCTTCGACAACTCGGCGGTCGCGCCGTCGCCGACATCGCTGTCCGGCGCGGTGAACTACTTCGAAATCACCAATAATACGACGGCGTGGATCGCCAGCGGCGCCCATATCAACCAGACCGGTGCCGGCTCCTGCGCGCAGAGCGCCGGGTCGTGCTGGTCCACCAACCTCAGCAACACCGGCCTGAGCGGCGCGCCGGCCTCGATCGGCTGGGGCGACAACGTCGCCGTGTCGGCGACGACCACGACCGAGTCGATCAACGTCGGCGGCAATTTCTCCTGGCTGAAGTTCTTCGGCACCACCAGCGGACCGACCGGCACGGCGATTGGCGGCTCGGCTAACGTCAACATCTTCAACACCAACACGGTCGCCTGCATCGGTGCCGGCGCGGTGGTCGGTGCGCTCGGCACCGTCAACGTGACGGCGACGACCAGCGACCTGATCTATGCGGTGGCGCCGACGTCGGGCTCCGGCTCGGGGCTCGGCCTCAACGGCATCGCCTCGGTGCTGCAGATCGACAACCACACCTCTGCCTCGGTCAGCAATCTGGCGCAGATCACGGCGCAGCGGCTCGAGGTCGACGCACAGCAGAACATTTCGTCGTTCGATGTCGGCGGCGGCGTCGGCTCGTCGTCGGCGACCGGCGTTGGGCTGGTCGTCGCGCTGGCGCAAATGTCGACCGATACCAATGCGTTCATCGGAGATAACTCGACCGTCCTGGCGTTCACCGGCGCATCGGGCATCGCCGGCAGCAGCTCGGCGACCAGCGGCTATGTCGACGCACAGAACGTCGCGGTGTCTGCGCTCACCGTCGGTCGCCTCACCACGGTGGCGGTGGCGGCGCAGTCGGCCAATAATCTGCCCAGCCCCACGGATCCGCCGGCTTTCATCTCGACCAAGCCAAATGATGCCACCCTGCTTCAAACAGTGGCGGCGTTCTTCGTCGATGGCGGCATCGCGATCCTGCTGAAGCTGACCAACACCTATAACAACCTGACAAGCGACGTGTCCGGTCCGGTCAACGGCGGCAACGTCGTCGCCGGCGCCGGTAGTGCCGCGGTGGCGCTGACGTCGCTCGGCACCCACGCCTCGATCAGCGGCGCGACGCTGAAGAACGGCACCGGCAACGTCAACGGCGTCTCGGTTCAGGCGCTCAACAACACGATCGTCGATACGGCGAGCGGCTCGGCCGCGTTGTCGAAGGGGGCCCCGGGGACGAACTACGCCGTCGGCCTGGCCGGCGCGGTGGCAGTGACGATGAGCAGCGACATGACGACGGCGAATATCGCGCAGTCGACGGTCTCGGCGCACGATACCACGGTGCAGGCGCTGGCGGGCGGCGAGAACACCTCGATCGGACTTGCCATCGCTGTGACCGGCGGCTCCGCCAACAGCAGCCTGCAGTTCGCCGCTTCGGTCTCGGCCGCGATGATCAGCAACGGCGTGCAGGCCGGCGTCGACGGCTCGACTGTCGGTCAGACGACCGGCAGCGGCGTCGGCGACGTCTCGATCATCGCTGATCAGAAGACCAATATCGGCATCGGCGCGGGCTCGTTGTACGGCGGCTTGACGGTCGGCCCGAACAGCCAGAGCACCGGCGTCGGCGTGGCGATGACCTACGCGTCGATCGGCGATCCGTCGAGCGGCGCGGCCGTCTCGGCCGTGCTGTCGAACTCCACGCTCCGCAATGTCGACGATCTCACCGTGCAGGCGCTGATGACCAGCTGCATCGCGTCCGGCGCGGCGACGGTCGGCGGCGGTGGCAACGCCAACGGCTTCGCCGGCGTGGTGATCGTCAACGACATCAATCCGACGATCCTGGCCGAGATCACCGGCGGAACCGTCAATGTCAGCGGCAATGTTTTGGTCAACGCATCGGGCGCGTCCATCCCCTCGCTCGACGCGCTGATCGCCGGCGCCGGGCTCGCTGCGAATGGCGGGCTGGCGCCGGCGGGAGATTCCGGCCTCGACTTCAGCGGCGCCGCGGTGTCGCCGTCGAACGCGACCGGCGCGGCGATCCTTGCGGTCGCGGGGCTGGTGCAGCTCGGCAAGAGCAATGTCGGCGTGTCGATCGTCGTCAATCGGATCGGCACCAGCCATCTGGCGCTGATCGACAGCACGTCGGTGACGTCGAGCGGCGGCGCTGTCGTCGTGTCGGCTGTCGACGACGCCGAGATCATCGGCATCGCGATCGGCGTCGGCGCGGCCACCGGCTCGGTCGCCGGCAACGGCTCGGTCGCTTACAACGCGATCAACAACGCGGTCGTGGCGCAGATCGGCCACGGCGTCACCAGCAGTGATCCGAGCGGTGTCTATACCGCGACCGTCGACGCCGCCGCGGTGGCGGTGACCGCGCAGGATAGCGCGACAATTCGCGGTGCGGCCGGCGCGATCTCGGTCAATTTCGGCGGCGCCAATGCGGTCGGCCTGTCGGCGTCCATCGACCAGATCGCTACCTACGTTTCGGCCTCGATCCTCGGCGCGATCGTGACGGCCGACAACGCTATGATCGACACCGCATTGGTCGGCGGCAACCTGCAAGCCGGCTCGGTGATCGTCGGCGCCGCCTCGACCGCTGACATCATCAGTGTGGCGATCGGTGCCGCGATGTCGGTCGGCAACAGCTCGCCTCAAGCGTCGCCGCAGGCGAATCTGGCGAGCCTGGTGCAGCGGATGGCGCCAACGCGGCCGACCTCGCTGGTCGGCTACGGCGGCGGTGGCATTACGCCGCCGACGCAGCCGCAGCCGCCGTCCACGCCGCAGCCGCCGTCGAACGGCCTGGCTGGCGCCGGCTCGCTGGCGATGAGCACGGAATCGACCACTGTGATCTCGACCATCGACCAGGGCGGCCATAATCGCGGCTCGACCGTCTCGGCCAACAACAACGTCGTGGTATCGGCCGCGAACACCGACACCATCGCCGCCTATGCGGGTGCGGTTGCGATCTCGATCAACTCTGGCAAGGGCATCGGCGCGTCCGTCGTGGTCAATACGATCAACGGCATGACGAGCGCCGGCATCGCCAATTCGACGGTCGATGCGCATGCCGCCGGCAGCGCAGCGACGATCGACAACGGCATGCTCGCGACCGACATCGATCCGAGCGCAGTCGTCAATCCTGGTGGCGCGCCGTCGCTGGCGGACGGCACGACCATCGTCCAAGGCGTGGCCGTGGTGGCGAATTCGCAGCAGACCGCCAAGACGATCTCCTTGGTCGCTGCTGCATCGACCGCCGGCCTCGCGATCTCGGCCAATGCCGTCACCAACATCATGGGCGGCTTCACGCAGGCGTCGATCCAGTCGTCCAGCATCAACACCAATCTGACCGCGGGCCAGGTCTCGGCCGTCTCTGTGCTCGCCTCGAGCGCATCGTTCAGCAACAATCTCGATCTCGGAATTTCCGGCTCCGGCTCGGGAGCAAGTGGCACCGCGGCGCTCGTCATCAACATGATGGACCGCGTCACTTATGCCAACATCAACACCACCAATATCGGCTCCAGCGCGGTCGCAGCGGGCGCAGTCAGCGTGTTCGCCAACGCCTTCCAGGGCACGGCGACCGAAGTGGTTGGCGCGGCCGGCTCAGGCAGCAGCGGGGCCCTGGCGGGATCGGCGCTGACCAACAAATTCCAGGCGACGACGAGCGCGACGTTCGATCACGGCACCACCTACGCCAGCAGCCTGTCGGTGATCGCCAACGGCAAGAATGGGTTCTTCGGTGCGCTCGGCGCCGGCGCGTTCGGCTCCACCGCCGGCATTGGCGCCACCGTGCTGGTCGCGCTGTTCGACAACACGGTAACGGCACGGGTCGGCGACCGCGACGCCTCGACGGCCGCGACGACGATCAACCTGACCGGCGCGCTGAGCGTGCTCGCTTCGAACACGACCGACATGAACAGCTACGCGATCGTCGGCGCGTTGGGCGGCACGGCGGGCATTGCGGCGCAATTCTCGGGCATCTTCGTCGACAACAACGTCTCGGCCGAACTCGACAACGCGACTGTTACGATCACGTCAGCGGCCGCGCAGCCTCCTGTCACCACAGTCGTGGCCACGGAAACCGACTCGATCGCACCGGTTGTCGGAGGCCTGTCGGGTGGCGGAACCGTCGGCGTCGGCGCCGCGGTCAATCTGGTGATGCTGAACAGCAGCACGGCTGCGCAGATCGCCGGCTCAACGGTGAACACGCCCGGTGCTGTCGTCGTCAACGCGCTCAGCACGCGCGACGTCAACCCCGTCACAGTGGTCGCGAGTCTCAGCGGGCAGGTCGGTCTTGCCGGCACCGTCGGCATTGTCCGGATCGGCTCCGGCGCCACCACCGACGACATGAGCGTGCTCAATTCGGGCGCCAATGCCAACGATCCGAACAGCGGCACGCTCGGCAATGCCGGCGCCGCCACCGGCACTAATCTGATCGGCATGGTCAGCGGCGGCGTCGATGGCATCTCGGCTCAGATCCTGTCCAGCAACGTGACGGCCAGCTCGATCGGCGTCGGCGCAACGGCGCGAACCTCGGTTCAGAACGCGGTCGGCGCGCTCGCGATCGGCGTCGGCGTCACCGGCGAGGGCGCTGCGGTCGCCATCACCGAGGTCGATCAGCAGGTCACCGCGAAGACCAGCGGTGGCACACTGACCGCCCCGATGATCATGATCCAGGCCACTGCCGGCAATCATGGCAGCTACGCGGCCAGCTCCATCGGAGCCGCCGGCGCCGGCGGATTCTACGTCGGCATGGGCGCTGCGGTCGGCAAGGCGCAGATCAACAACACCGTCCTGGCCGAGCTCGGCTCGACGACCAACGGCGGCTCCACGGGACTTGCTTCCGGCTCAGTGTCGGTCGCGGCGTCGGACAATTCCACCGCGAATGCATCGGGCTATGGCCTCGGCGTCGGCCTCGGCGCAGTCGGCCTGTCGCTCGCCACGGCGACACGGACGAGTTCGGTGACGGCGGATATCGCCGCCGCAACGACGGTCTCCAATTTCGAAGGCGTCACCGTCATCGCCAGCACTGGCGGCGGGCTGAGTTCGAATACGGTCGCCGGCGCCGCTGGCATTCTCAGCGGCGCCGGCGCCTCGGCGACCTCGACCGATGGCGTCACCGTTCTCGCCAAGGTCGGCGCCGGTTCGACGATCACAGCCGGCGATGCCGGCCTCCTGGTCAGCGCCTCGGCGGCCCCGGTGGTGTCGAGTTCGTCGATCGGCGTCGCGGCCGGCAATGTCGGCATCGGCGCCTCGGTGGCGATGTCCAACGTCGATATTCAGGTCAACGCCTTCGTCGACGACAACTCGACGATCTCGGGCGGTCCGCTGTCGATCACTGCCTCGGCGCTGGTGCCGACGTCCGAACATTCGGCGAGCGCCTCCGCGGTCGGTAGCGGCGGCGGCATGATGCTGGGTCTGCAGGCGACTTACGTGCAGGCGTCCAACACGTCACGCGTCAACGCGTATGGCGGAAAGAACCTGCATCTGCCGACCGCGGACGTCACCATCGCGGCAGAAAACGACACCAATCAGTACGCCTCCGGCACAGGTGTCGCGGCCGGCTACATCGGCGCCGGCGCCACGGTCGCGGAGACGTCATCCTTCACGCGTACCAACGCCTATCTCGACACGGGTGCCGTGACGAACAGCACCGGCGCGCTGTCGATCAGCGCAACCGGCACCGACAGCAACACGTCCAACTCGATCGCCGGCTCGGGTGGCTTCGTCGCCGGCGCGGCGGCGGTCGCCACCACCAGCGCCGACAACATCACCACTGCGGAGCTGCGCGGCGGCAGTTCGACCAACACGCTGTATCTCGCTGGTCTCGGCATCAACGCGCAGCACACCGCCACTTACGCGGCCAATGGCGACGCCTACCAGGCGGCGGCGGTCGGCGCGAGCGGCGGGCAGGGCACCAATACGGTGACCTCGACGGTCAACGCCAATGTCGGCCCGAACCTGATCGTGCATTCCGCCGGCGGCAACATGAACGTGATCGCTTCCGACTCGGTCAATCAGACAAGCGGCGGCGCCCGGGCCGGCTCCGGCGGCGTCCTCGCCGGCACGGCGACGCTTAGCAAGACGACGGTGACGCAGACCGTCAATGCGCTGATCGGCAACAACACCATTCTCAGCCTGGACGACAATCCAGCCATGTCGATCGCGCTGATCAACATCGAGGCGTACAACTTCCTCAACACCACCGACACTGTGACGATGGACGTCGGCGGCCTGTTCGCCGGTGGCGGCGCGTCCTCGACGATGGACGCCACGACCCACAACACCGTCACCATCTCGGACGGCGTGCGGTTGTTCAGCGCCGGTGGCATCGCCATCGGCACGGCGGCGAACATGACCGCCAACAACAATGCCAACGCCAATTTCTACGGCCTGGTGTCGGGCGGATCGGCTTCGGCCAACGCGATACAGACCGCCTATCAGACGGTGAACGTCGGCGCCGCCAACATCCAGGCGTGGGGCCTGATCAACATCTACGCGGGCCAGAGCGGCGACGGCAGCTACACCACCAAGATCAAATCGAACGGAACGACGGTGGTCTATAACTACACCGTCTCGTCGATCGTCTCGGCCTCGGTCGCGCACTGGGGCGGCGCGACCGCCAACAGCTACTCGAGCCTTAATCTCGCCACCGGCTCCGCCGTGCTCGGCGCCAACAATGTGTTCCTCGGAGCAGATCCGGGCGCGACGATCACCAACGGTTCCGGCTCGCTGTACAGCCCGTTCCTGTCGATCTTCTCCTCGGTCGATCGCGACAACAGGAGCGTGACGCCGATCACGTCCGGCGACGTGATGATGGACGGCCTGGTCGCGGCCGGCATCCACAACCAGCAGATCATCACCATCAGCTACGGCGGCCAGGTGACCTATTCGTCCGGCGGCTCGCCTTGCGATGCTGCGGCGCTGATGTGCGCGCTCAGCCTCGTGCAGGTGTCGGATCCGACCCAGTTCAATCCGATCGTCAGCTACAACAACCAGACCATCCAATATGCGTTGGTGCCAGGCTTCAATCCGAAGCAGGACGTCCTCAATCAGATTGCCAGCCTGAGCCGGCTGACGGTGTCGCAGGTCCAGAGCGCGGTCGCGACGGGCCAGAGCATCGCGGCCGTGAACGATGATGCTGCCGGCACCAAGCAGCGGCAGATCCAGACCTATCTGCAGCAGCTGCCGTACATGTCCGATCAGACCGGCGCAGCTTACGCTTTCGGCAACATTCTGGGCTCGGCCGGCAACGTCTCGATCCTGGCGACGACGCTCCACGGCGATATCGTCAATGGCGTAACGCCGACCGTGATGGCGCGGGATTCGGCCAAGATCAGCATCGACAATCAGGGGCTTAATTTCCTGTTCACGTCGCAGCTGACGCTGAGCAGCATCACCGGCGGCAACGTCAATTTCCTGCTGGCCAACGAGAGCAACATCGTTCGCGACGCCACCCACGGCATCACCATCCTGCGTGATCAGAGCGCGCAGACGCCGACGATTTCGCTCACCGCGAGCTGGAGCGCGACCAACGATGCCCGTCAGCCGGTCGATCAGAACGGCAACGTGCTGACGACGACTCCCGACATCTATCTGGGCGGCACCGTCACCAATGTCAGTGGCCTGCTCAACATCGTCGACCAACTCGGGAACGTGCTGATCACACGTGACGTCCGCGCCGGCACGGTGGTGATGACGGTTCCGAACGGCTTGATCGGCGGCAATCTCGGCGCCAACAGCGTCTACAACACCAACTACGACGTGGCTTCGCAGTGGACCGGTGTGGAATATCGGCCGACGGATTTGCTGACGGCCGTGTATGCCGCTGCGACCTATCTGGGGATGCACGGCACCGGTGACGGCACGTTGGCGATCGGCGGCAACGGGGGCATGTTCCCGTACTATTATTACACCAACCAGCAAGGCTATTCCGGCACGCAAGCGACGGTTACCTCGACCTGCGCAAACGGCGCGTGTGATGCCAGCACGGTGTTCACCGCGCGCATGCTGGCCGCCTACTACGACGGCGCGCACAACAGCAGCCCGTCGTTGTACTCGTGGATCTTCCTGCCGGTGGGCGAGGGCGTGACGCCGAGCTCCGGCGGCACCGCGGCGTCGTGGGTCCGTAACCAGTACCTGAACCAGGCCTATTCGGGAGACAGCGGGCCGATCAATTACGCCGGCGGCGGCAACTTCTTCCAGGTCGTCCAGATACAGAACCAGGTCGTCAACGGTGTACAAGCGCAATCAACGGCGAGCGCGGGTGGATCTCTCGTCACGGCCGGCAAGGCTCTGATCCTATCGGCGTCCGCCATCAACGTCAACGGAACCCTGGAAGTCGGCCAGAGCAGTAACTACTCGGTCAATATCGGATCGTCGGCGCAGACTCAGATCGCATGGATCAATGCGGATCCGGCGCGTCTGGCTGCCGCGCAAGCATCGGCCGCGGCCGGCAAGTATTACGACCTCACCAATTACATCACCACCGTCAACGCCAACGACGTCAAGGTCACAGCATCCTACGACGCGCTGACGAACCAGATCCTCCTGAATCCGGTAGTGCAGGGCACCGGCGGCTACGTCTATCTCAACGGAACGATCGTCAGTACGTCGACCTCCGGGTCGAGCCAAGGCAACATCATCGTGCACGGCGGCGCCGGTACGGTGACGGTCAACAACACCACCGGGACCACATTGGTCACCAACACGATCAACACAGGCGTCAGCGCTGCCAGCGTGGTGCAGATCGTCGATCACGCGCTGAATCAGACGAAGTGGTACGTCTACAATGCGGGCGCACCAGCCAATCAGCAGGTCACGACTTATGTGGCGAGCGGCATCAGCGCCGGCAGCTACGCCGGCCTGCAGGGTGTCACGTCGGCGAACTCCGGTCTGACTTACCAGCCGGGCAATCTGCTGTATCAGTGGACCGACTCGGCCTCTCTGTCGCGGACCGCAACCAACGACATGTCGGTGTTCGGCTGGCACTTCGATCAGACGGGATCGGTGTACCAGACGATCGACAATTACTGGTCGCGGTCGGCGCCGCAGATCGTCTCCGGCACTCAGAGCGCCAATTTCCAAGAAAGCGTGTGGGCGACCGGGTCGTACACCGGCTATCAGGTCTCCACCGGCTCCGATAAATGCTGTGGCACCGACTTCCACGGCACTTGGTACCAGGAGCGGTTCGATCATCTGCAGCTGGTGCTGACCAACAGCGTCAAGGCCAATTACGCGATCGGCATCAGCTTCACCGGCGGCGGCACCAGCAATATCGCCGTGACGTCGAACGCCAGCGTGATCGTCAACGCCTCGATCAACAACCTGCAGGGCAACACCGCGATCACCACGACGGGCGCCAATTCGGCGATCGTCGCCGGCGCTGCGCCGTTCGTCTCCGGCGTGTCGGTGGCGCTGAACGGCCAGGGCGGCGTAGGCACCGTGGCTGCGCCGATCCCGATCGCGACCTATGGCGGCACCTTCTCGGCGAGCTCGATCGACCGCGACATCGCGGTGAATGCGGCCGGTGCGTTGAACATCACCCAGGTCCGGGTCAATCCGGGTGTCAGCGGCAACGCCCCGCGCGGCGACGTCTACATTACCGCAGCCGGCGATATCACCGCGGCTTCGGCCTACAACGTCAGTAATCCGGTCATTTCCGGGCGTTCGATCACCATCAACACGACCGGTGGCGCCATCGGTGCCCGCACCACGACCGACAGCACCGGACTGGTCCTCACGAACATCAATCCGATCGTCATCCAGGCGACCGGCACGGCGCTGTCGAACGGCAACTATGATGGCGGCCTGTTGAACAGCACGTCTGAGAATGGCACCTACCTCGTGCAATCGTCCGGCGACCTGCGCATCGGCCAGGTGACGTCGCACGGCGCGGTGTTCCTCGCCGCCATGGGCTCCGATGGCCGCTCGGCCAGCATCCTCAATGGCGTCGCGACCGGCGGCCTGACCGCCGACCAGAGCGCTTATCTCGCGAGCGTTTGGGCGAACCTCAACCTGCTCGGCACCGGCACGGCGGGCGCGGTGACGTCGTATCAGGCGATGATCAACGCCGCCTATAACGACTACTGGCAGCTGCGCAACATGGCGTTCGCCGCCGACGGCACCTACAGCATCACCCCGCTCGGCGCGCAGACGATCGCCGCCCAACTCGCGGCCAAGCTCGGTGTCGATCCGAGCCATATCTCCACGGCTCAAATCGAGGCCGAAGCGATGACGCGCTTCGCCAAGGACCAGTATCTGCTCGGCATCACCGCCGCGAATGTGGCGGCGCAGCTCGGCATCTCGGTCGACCAGGTGACGCAGGCGCAGGTGGCGGCGGCGCTGCCGGTGTCGCTGGACCTTTTGTTCGGCACTTCGGCGGGCCAGACTTCACAGTTCCAATGGGCGGTGCAGACGGCTGACTTGACGGCGGCTTTGGGGCCGGGCGGTTTCAGCGCAACGTTCTCCTACACGCTGCCGACCACCTCGACTTTGTACGCCAGCCTGACCTCCGGCTCGCGCTGGACGCTCGATCAGCTGACCTACACGGTCAGCCCCGGCGCTAATCCGGAGAATGGCGTGTCGGCCCCGGCGATCGGCGACCTGCCGCTCAACGTCAGCGGGCGTCAGGTGATGCTGTACAGCCCGAACGGCAATATCGGCAGCCTGGCGACCCCGGTGACGTTCAGCTTCCGCAGCGACAATGCCTCGAACCTGACCGATGCGCAGAAGGCGCTGCTCGCCTCCGCCGGTCCCGGCCAGCTGTCGGTGACGACCGCGCCGGTCGCGGGGGCTGGCGGCGTGAGCGAGTACACGGTGACGATCCAGCAGCAGAGCCTGCTGATGGTCAACGCGGTCGGCCCGGTGTCGGCCAAGGCGCTGGCGCAGGTCTATCTCGGCAGCGCCGGCGACATGTCGCTCGGCGGCATTCCGACGTCGTCTTATGGTCCGATGACCGCGGCCTATTCGGCCGGCGTCCAGACCACCCAGCCTGGTCAGGTCCGGCTGCAGGCCCATGGCAGCATCCTTGGCGGCACGCCGGGGCAGGTCGCGATCTCCGGCAACATCGCCAGCCTGACGCTGATCGCCGACACCGGCAGCATCGGCCAGGCTCTCACCTCCACCACCGACGGCAGGCTGTTGCTGGCGCTGACCGGATCGACCACCGGCGTCGTCGATCAGGTCCAGGCGCGGCAGGGCGTGTATCTGCGCCAAACCACCGGCGACCTGATCCTCGGCAATGTCAACGCCGCCGACGTCCAGTTCTCGGCCAGCGGCAGCATCTACGCCGAGGCCGGCTTCACCGATCGCAATGCCGTGCACATCGTCGCCAGCTCGCTCGATCTGCAGGCTGGCGGTTCGATCAGCTTCAACGGCGCGTCGTTCCAGCCGCTGCAGCTCAACGTTTCCGGGCCCATCACCGGCTCGGCCGTCGGCGCCATCAGCCTGCTCAGCCTGCGCGCCACCGGCGCCATGATCATCGGCACCGCGACCGGCGGCTCGCTGACTGCCGGCGGCGCCTTGACGCTGAACTCGGTCAGCAATGGCATCACCATCAACGGCAATGTTCTTGGCGGCGGCGCGGTGCAGATCATCGCCAGCGGCGCGATCCTGTTCGGCAATGGCGTCATCACCGCGCCGGTGACGCTGCAGAGCACAGGCGCCGGCGTCACGTTGATTTCCTCGACGCTGTCGATGGGCAACTACACCGACATCGCCGCCGCGGGCGCAATCTCGGTGACGACCACCGGGGCCGCGACGATCGGCCGCCTGACGTCGGCTCTGGCGACAGGGGATGCGATCACCATCGTGGCCGGCGGCTCCTCAACCACGGGCGGCATCTTCGCCAATGGCGACGGCCGCGTCAATCTGGTGGCGACGGGCAGCAGCGCCGACGTGTCGCTGACCGCCAGCGGTGCGATCGGCACTAGTGCGGCATGGTTGCAACTTTCGGCACCGCTCGCGCGCCTGTCGGGCGGCGCTGACGTCTATCTGATCTCGCTCTCCGCCCTGCATATCACCAGCGCCGCCGCTGCCGGCTCGTTCATGCTGTACGGGCAGGGCGCCTTGACGCTGGATCCGATCACGGTCGGTACGCAGCTTTCGATCGCCAGCAGTAGCACGCTGACTCTCGACACGGTGTCGAGCGGCGGTTCGCAGAATCTCTATGCCGCGGGCGGCATTTCGTTTACGTCGCTGACCGCAACCGGTATCTCGGACGCAAACGGCGACGCCGGCGACATTGTCGTGACGTCGGACAATGGTTCCATCAGCGGCAGAAGCGTGGAAGCTGACGGCTCGGTCACCTTGACTGCCGGCGCGACGCTGACAGGCACCACGTTGACTGCAACGAACGGGCTGGCGAGCCTCACCGCGGCTGGCCTGCTCAATTGGACCTCGCTCACCGCCGCCACGACGCTCGGCGCACGCTCCACCGCCGGCGCGCTCCAGCTCGGTAGTACGTCGAGCGGTGGCACTCAGATGCTGCGCGCCGCGAACGATGTGACGTTTAGTAGGCTGACCACCAACGGCATCTCTGGCGGTGACCTTGGCGATATCAACGTCACGTCGGATAGCGGCGCCATCACCGGCGGCACCGTTTCGGCCAAGGGATCGGCGACACTGGTTGCCGCAACGACGATGACCGGCACCGCGCTGGCAGCAACGCATGGCCTCGCCAGCCTCACCGCCGCTGGCGTGATCGATTGGACGTCGCTCACCGCTGCCACGACGCTCAGCGCACGCTCCACCGCCGGCGCGCTCCAGCTCGGTAGTGCGTCGAGCGGTGGAACTCAGACGCTGCGCGCCGCGAACGATGTGACCTTTAGTCAGCTGACCACCAACGGCATCTCTGGCGGCGACGTCGGCGATATCAACGTCACGTCGGATAGCGGCGCCGTCAACGGTGGCAATGTCTCGGCCAGTGGATCGGCGACCTTGATTGCTGCGATGACTCTGACTGGTTCTGCGCTCGCCGCGACACACGGCTCTGCCAGCCTCACCGCCGGTGGTCTGATCAGTTGGACCTCGCTCACGGCCGGCACCACGCTCGGCGCGCGCTCGACGGCTGGCGCAATCCAGCTCGGCAGCACCTCGAGCGGCGGCACGCAAATGCTGCGCGCGGCCCATGATGTGACCTTCGCGCAGCTCACGACCACCGGCATCACTGGCGGTGACGTGGGCGACATCAATGTCACTTCGGATAACGGAGCAGTCGCCGGCGGCAGCGTGTCCGCGATCGGCTCGGCGACGTTGATGGCAGCGACGACGCTGACCGGTACCACGCTCGCCGCGACGCATGGCCTCGCCAGCCTGACGGCCGGTGGCTTGATTGACTGGACTTCGCTCATCGCCGGCACCACGCTCGGTGCGCGCTCGACCGCCGGCGCACTGCAACTCGGTACGACGTCGAGCGGCGGCACGCAGACCTTGCGTGCGGCCAACGACGTGACGTTCATTCGGCTCGCGACCATCGGCGTCCCGGCCGGCGACGCCGGCGATATCAACGTGACGTCGGACCAACGCGCCATCACCGGCGCATCCGCTGGTAGCAGCGTTGCGGCCAACGGCTCGGCGACGTTGACCGCCGCGACCACGCTGACCGGCACGACGCTTGCCGCAACCACGGGGGCGGCAAGCCTCACGGCGGGCGGTCTGATCGACTGGACATCGCTCACTGCCGGGACGACGCTCGGTGTGAATTCGACCGGAGCGACCATCCAGCTCGGCAGCGCGTCGAGTGGCGGCACGCAGACGCTGCGTGCCGCGCAAGCGATCAGCTTCGCTCAGCTGACGACCATCGGCATCACCGGCGACGTTGGCAACATCAACGTCAGGTCGGACAACGCGTCGATCACCGGGACCGGCGTCTCGGCCAACGGTTCGGCAAATCTTGCCGCCGCGACCACCCTGACCGGCACCACGCTCACCGCGGCGAGCGGATCGGCCAGCTTGACTGCCAGCGGCCTGATCGATTGGACGTCGTTGACGGCAGGCGCGGCATTAGCCGTGAACTCGACCGGCGCAGCCGTCGAGCTTGGCACCGCGTCGAGCGGCGGCACGCAGACGTTACATGCCTCGCAGGGTATCAACTTCACCCAGCTCACCACCACCGGCACGAATACTGATGCCGGTGATATCAACGTGACCTCCGACAACGCCTCGATCGGTGGCGGTAGCGTGTCGGCCAACGGCGCGGCCACCTTGACGGCCGGCAACGGCGACAACACCGGGGACATGCTGACGACCGCTCATGGCGACGCGGTGCTGTTCGCCGGCGGTCTGCTGCGGTGGAATAACATCCAGTCGGGCGGACGCCTCGGCGCAGTAGCATCCAGCGGCCCGATCCTGCTCGGCACCGCAGTGAGCGCGGGTAGTCAGGTTCTGCTGGCCTCCGGTGATATCACCTTTGACCGGCTGCAGGCCGATGGCACTGCAACCGATCCGGGCGCGGTCACGATCCACTCGCTGGGTGGCCATGTGTTCGGCAAGCAGCTCATCGCCCATGGTGGGGTCGGCATTGCCTCGGCGACCGATATCGACTTCGACCTGCTGCAGGGCGATGTCGTGGCGCTCGCGACGCCGCGGAATATCGCGGTGCGGTCGCTGAAGGTTGGCAGCTCGCTGCAACTGGCGGCCGATACGATGGACGTCGCGGCGTCGCAGCTCGTGTCTCCGACACCGCTGCAGATGATGGTGACGGGTTTCGGCGATAATGCCGCGACCGCGGCCAACCTCTCCATCGACACGCGGGCGGTGACGATCAGCCGCTACCGCGTCGTCGACTCGACGATTGCGACGACGGCCCAGCAATTCGTTCTCGAACAGGGTAGTGTCGACGGGCATATGCTACTCGCCGCGCCCGTCGGACTAATCCTGCTTGACAACCGCAGCCTGGCACCGGTCAATAACGTCAACGTTCAACTCTATCAGCGTAGTCATCAGTTCACCTTGAGCCAGCTTGGTCGCACCACAATCAGCGATGCGCAGGTCGTCTGGTACGATCCGTCGGTGGCGTCGATCATTATCAACTACGCTGGCAGCGGCGGCGACGTCACCGGCACCTCGTTTATCCGCAACGCGGTGCAGGACATGCGCCAGGGTGGGGCATTCGATGCCGGCAATGAGGCGAAGGGAGGCCTTTCGACACTGTATCTGCTCGGGCCGCAAGGGCTATTCCGGTCGCCGTCGGCGATGCCGGTCGAGGCGCCGGTCGGCGGCCCGGCGGTGAACCTGGGAGGCAGGCCGAGCGAGAAGCGCCGGCCGGTTCGAGATCGGCGCGCCAGTAAGCCGAGACCGGGGAATGCGCACGTCGCATTCGCGGTGCGATAGACGACGATGTCGCCATATCGAACCATTCAGCGGCGCGAACGAGCAGGGCCGCTTGTTGCTTTAGCCGCCGCACTGTGGAGCTGTGCCGCATCGGCGCAGTCCGCATTGCCGCAGGTCGATCCCGGTCAGATCGAGCGCGACGTCGAGCGTCAGCGCCAGCGCATCGAGCAGCAGGAGCAGGCTCCGAAGCAACTTGGCCCCGCTGTGACCGGACCGGCGCGCCCGCCTGCAATCGTAATCCCCGGCGGCGGCCCGCGTTTTTTGCTGAAGAGCGTGGAGTTCGACAACTCCGCATTCCTGTCCAAGGAAGAGCTCGCCGCGATCGCCGCCAAGTATATTGGCCAGCAGGTTGATATTGCCGGGCTGCAGACCATGGTGGCCGAGGTCAACAAGCTTTATGTGGACCGTGGCATCGTCACCGCGATCGCGACGCTGCCGCCGCAGACCGCGACTGCCGGCGCCATCAAGGTGGCGCTCACCGAGGGCAAGCTGCAAAAGACCGTCATCGAAGGCAATAAGCAGACCTCGACGCGCTACATCGAGTGGATCATTCACCCGCCGCCTGGCGAGGTGCTCGACGTGCCGAAGCTGAGCAATGTTGTCACTTGGTTCAACCGCACCAACGACGTTCAGATCAAGGCGCTGCTGCAGCCGGGCGCCGATTTCGGCCTCACCGATCTGCAGCTCGCGGCGATCGAGCCGGCGCGCAACACGCTGCAGCTTTTCGCCGATAACCAGGGCGTTCAGACCACCGGCCGCGGTCAGCTCGGTGTGTACTACAAGTTGCACGGTCTCGCCGGCATCGATGACCGCTTCACGTTCTACGGCATCAAGTCGGAGGGCAACCTCAGCGGCAACGTCGCTTACAACATGCCGTTCAATCCCTGGGGCGGCCGGGTCGGCGTCAGCTACACCGACGGCAAGATCAAGGTGATCCGCGGCCCGTTCGAGTCGTTCAATGTTACCGGAAAGTCAGACCAGGCGGCCGTGAACGTCTCGCAGCCGTTCATCGCCAATCAGAATTGGCTCGTGCAGGCGATCGGCGCTTACGCTTACGGCAATTCGCAGACCGAATTCACCGGCGTGGCGATCACCAATGGCCGCTATCAGAAGGCTACCGGCGGCATGTCGATCAGCGCGATCGGCGACAATTACTCGTTCACCTTCGCCCCGGCCTACAACAACGTGGTCTGGACCGACAAGATCTTCGGCGGCGTGCGCAATTTCGACACGACGACCGGCACACTGAACGGGACCGTGAAATTTCCGCTCGATTTCTACGCTGTGGGGCTCGGCAGCTATCAGTACACCTACGCCAAGCTGGTCCCGGGCGATCAGCTGTTCTCGATCGGCGGTCCAACCACGGTACGGGGCTTCCCGACCAATGTGGTCGCCGGCGACAGCGGCTATTACTACAACGCCGAGCTGCACCGGAACATGTCCGACGTGATCAAGGGGCTGGATCTCTTCGTCTTCATCGACGGTGGCTCGGTGTATTCGACCGCGCCGCACCGAACCATCCTGAATTCGTCCGGGGCCGGATTGTCCTACACGCCGGTCGAGTCGCTGACGCTGGAGGCGAGCTTCGGCGTGCCTTGGCGTCCTGTCGTGCCCAATCAATCGCATGGCGAATTCTACGGACGCGTCAGCTTCCGGCCGCTGGCCCTGCTGAACGTCAAATGATCGCGCGCTCGCGCGCAACCACCGAAAGGAAACGACCAAATGATTTTGAAGCTTTCGCGCCTTTCCCTGCTGGTCGCCGCATCGGCGCTGGTCGTGGGCATTCAGAGCGAGGCCCGCAGTCAGACAGCGGCCCCGGCGGCCAGGCGCGAGCGCCCGGCGCCAGTGGCGCAGGCGGCTCCCGCGGCGACGCCGTCCGCTCCGACCCGTGTCGATGCCGGCAGCGAAGCGGATGTCGACGGTTTCCGCTCGGCCAAGTTCGGCATGAACGAGGCCGAGGTGAAAGCCGCGATTACCAGGGACTTCGGCGTCAAGCCGGATGCGATCAAGGAGCAGGCCAATCCGGGCGAGCGCACCAAAGTACTGATCGTGAAGGTGCCGGAAGTGCTCCCCGGCGGCGGCACCGCTGAAGTGTCCTACGTGATCGGCTATCAGACCAAGAAGCTGATCCAGGTGTCGCTGTCGTGGTCCAAGGCGACCGACGACAAGATGACGCCGGAGCAACTGTTCTCCAACTCGAGCGTGCTGCGCTCGCATTTCGTCGGCGAGGGCTTCAAGCCCGACACCATCGCCACCAACATGCCGATCGCCGGTGGCCTGTTGATGTTCCGCGGCAGCGACGCCAAGGACCGCACCGTCATGATGATCTTGCAAGGTGCGATGACCCAGGGCACCGACAATCAGCGCATCCTGACGCCGAGCAACCTGTTGCTGTTCTACATCGCCGACGCCAAGGCGCCGGACGTTTATCGTCTGCCGGCCGGCTCGTTCTGAGCCCGTTCGCTATTCGAGGAGCGCGCGGCTCGCGCGCTCCGAAACGATAGACAAAAAATGGAATGCGCCCAGTTGTCGGCATAATGACCGATTAGTATCAACGTCGTCATGTTCGGTTTGCCGGTGATGGGGATGCTTTGGGTGCCCCGAGGTTAAGGAGCCGTGCTGTCGGAGCGACTTCGCCAGAGAACGTGCCAGCGGTGTCGTCTGTCCTTCCCGTCCGATCAGTACCGGGGACAAGGAAAACGTCCAGCGAAGCCGTTTCCGCTTTGTCGCAGGATAGAAGTGCTCGAACATCCGGTTGGATGGCCCGTCGGTGGGGGCTGGCGTCATGGGCGCAGCCCTACGTCTGAAGCTTCTTCTTATTCCAAGAGCGATGTCTCGACGGAGGTTGGCTGGTGTAGCCGAACATCCCGCCACCGGTGTCGTTCGAGGCCGTCTTCAATCCCGCGCAGTCATGGATAAGCATTTTGGTTCGGAGATCTGCGAAGACGTGCGGTGGAGTGAAGCATGAACTCCTCCGGCGCTGACCAGGGGGAGGGCGCTCTTGCACTGCCAGAGGAGATTGAAGGTCGTGGACGTTCGTTCCGCCGCGGATGATGGTAGACGGCGTCGAGCGCCGTTAACGGCCCGCCTTAATTTCGATGGCGGTCGCGACCTACGAGTCCGGTCGAAACCCTGACCGGAGCGGCCGCCGCTTCCCGAAGTCCCCAAGGAGTGGAAGGCGACCAGGTCGGGATAACCGGCGCTCCGTTGCTCATCCCAATTCGCAGCTCGGCGAATCCGTGACGGTAGCGGGGTGTGGTCGCTGGATGTCACGACGTCGCTACCGGGGCAGGTCGGCTCCAATTCCGAAACGGCTACTCGGCTCTGGCAAAGTCCGAGCCGGAGGAGCCCTCTGCAACAGAAAAGTTGTTGCAGCATTGTTGCAGGTTGAAGCCAACTTTCGCCGTATGGTTGTAGAACGGGGGCGCCCGTCAACAGAGTTTGTAAAATACAATCAACAGTTTATGGCGGAAGGGGTGGGATTCGAACCCACGGTACCCTTACGGGCACGCCGGTTTTCAAGACCGGTGCCTTAAACCACTCGGCCACCCTTCCGGATCCGGCGTCGGTCGGTGCGCCGGAAGGCTAGGGCGCCGTCCGGCGGCCGTGGCAGGGTCCGCGTCGTCTGTTTAGGGTGGATTGCCGGATCAGGTCAACGTGTCGAAAGCGGCGAGCGTGCAACTCGAACCCGAGCGGCGAGCGCGGTGAGGCATGCGCAGGCACGGCGGCTGCGTGAGTGCCGCAGTTGATCGAGTCGGATTTGAGGACACGCGGCCGGCCCAAATCCCTTGGACGAGCTCGTTTGCGGTGCCAACGAGCGCGTCACTCTCGCCGACTCGCTCTGGCTCCGCACGCTGATCCATCCAAATAGTGCGGTTGTCGAGCGAAGCTGTGCCGATCCTGAGCGGTGCCATGCGGAGCGGCGCATTAGGTTGTCAAGATTCGTTGTCGAAGCCAGCCACAAGTTCCCGCGACCCGAATCCTCGCGAAGTGAGTCCGTTGGAATGCGCCAGCCCGAGTTTGACGTTCATTTGAACGCCGACCCGACCAGCTATCCCCTCAACCGTGCCCCTGTCGTCCACACCCGCGATCCCGAAGCGATGCGGGAGGCGATGCTGACGGTCTACGGGGCCGATAATTTCGAGGCCGATGCGGACGGATTCGAGGGGTTCGGCAGTTACGTCTCGTTCGACGGCGTCGGCCTGGGGTTTTGCGCATATGCCGCCCCGGCTGTGGCCGAGTTCGGGGAAACCGATTTTGCCCGGGTGCAGATCGCGCTCGGCGGCAGCAGCCGGACCTCTGCCGGCGCCGCCAGTGTCGATCTCGATCCGCAGAATTGGTGCGTGTCGTCGGCCGGCACCCCGTCGCGTCTCGAATTCGGTGCCGACTATCGGCAGATGATCCTGCGCATCACCGCCGCGACCCTGACCACGGCTCTGGCAGCGTTGCTCGGCGTTCAGCCCCGCAGCAAGCTGACCTTCGACGCCGGGCTACGCAGCGACGACCGCGGGGCGTTGGCGTTGCGCGATCTAGCTCTGCACGTCGCCCGCCACGTCGATCCGGCCGCGCCGGCGCTGCCGCCGGCAATGCTGCGCGAGATGCAGCAGGCCCTGACGATATCGTTCCTCAGCGTCGCGCGGCACAATTACAGCAGCCAGCTCGATCGCGACGCGCCGGACACCGCTCCTGATTACGTTCGCGTCGCCGAGGAGTTCATCGAAGCATCGTGGAACAAGGCGATCACCATCGTCGATCTGGCGGCCGTCACCAATGTCGGCGTCCGCAGCCTGTTCAAGGCGTTCCAGAAGCACCGTGGCTACTCGCCGATGGCGTTCGCCAAGGCGGTGCGGCTCGACAAAGCCCGCGAGATGCTGCAGTCGGGCGCGCCGTCGCGCTCGGTCACATCGGTGGCGTTCGCCTGCGGCTTCGTCAATCTCGGCCATTTCGCCAACGATTATCGCCGCCGCCACGGCGAGCTGCCCTCCGAAACGATGGCCCGCCGGCGCTGAACGCCGCCGGCGACGCTCAGCCGAGTTGCGCATAGGCAGGGGGCACGGTCCCGGTTAACGATGGGCGCCGCCAGGACCATCGATCGGGGCGCGCCGCGGGCGGGCGCGACAGCGGCAGAGCCGGCCAAGGTGAGCGAAGACGGCAGCATCGGGCATTCCAGCAACCTCGTCGGCGTGCCGATGCGGTTTCTCACCGGCGTCGGCTTCAACGACGCTCCGGTACCGCTCCACATCGCCGGCGTGCGCGAGATGAACCCCAGCCTGTTCGAGATGCTGGGTGAGGCGCGGGATCTCGCCGAAGCCGGCGAGGCGTTCGCCTGCTATATGACCGCGCTGTTCGGGATCGACGCCGAGCAGCGCGTCCGTGGCCGCGACGGCCGCCGCCGCTTCCGCTCGTCCTATCTCGATCTGATCAAGGGCTGGGGCTTCGACAGCAACGGGGCCGAAGGCGCTGTGCTGAAAGGGTGGGTCGAGAGCCGGTTCGGACTGTTTCCAACCTTTCACAAAGAGCCGATCCGTCGCATCGCCAGTGCGGTGTGGACGGCTTACGTCGAAGAGAAGATGTCGAGCCGTTTCCACAACAATGCGATCCTCGTTCAGCTCGATCTGCTCTACGAATTCTGCCAGTGGGCACAGACGCATTTTGCCGCTACCGGCAGCACCCATGTCACGCTGTATCGCGGCGTCAACGGCTTCGACGAGCACCAGATCGTCGAGCGGATCGACAAGCGCCACTGCATCATCCGCCTCAACAACCTGACCTCGTTCACCTCCGATCGCGGTGTGGCCGATTGTTTCGGCGACACCATCCTCACGGTGCGGGTTCCGGTGGCAAAAATCCTGTTCTTCAACCGGCTCCTCGCAGCGCATCCATTAAAGGGCGAGGGCGAGTACCTGGTGATCGGTGGCGACTATCGCGTCACCGCGAGCTACTTCTGAAAGGATGCCCGATGACCTCGCCGAACTTGCAGGACCGCGCGCTGGCCGCCTATCTGGGCTTCGCGATCGGCGATGCGCTCGGCGCCACCGTCGAGTTCATGACCAAGTCCGAGATCGCGGCGCGCTACGGCGTGCACAAGGACATCATCGGCGGTGGCTGGTTGCGGCTCAAGCCGGGGCAGGTGACCGACGACACCGACATGGCGTTGGCGCTCGGCCGCTCGCTGATCCGCCGCGGCGGCCTCGAACTGCCCGACCTTTGCGAGGAGTTCGCCGCCTGGCTCAAGACCGGGCCGGTCGACGTCGGTAGCACCTGCCGTCGCGGCATTCGCCGCTACATTACCACCGGCGCGATGCAGGGGACGTATTTCGAAGGCGATGCCGGCAACGGCGCGGCGATGCGAATGCTGCCGCTGGCTCTGGCCACCTACGGACGGCCGGAACAGGCCGAGGCGTGGACGATCGCGCAGGCGCACATCACCCACCATCATCCGCTGTCGGATGCCGCCGCACTGGCACTGGTGAGGATGCTGCAGGCGCTGTTGGCCGGCGAGGGAAAAAGCGGGGCCCGCGCGATTGCCGACCGACTGGTGCAGACACACCGCAACTTCGGCTTTACGCCATACCGCGGCCCCGCCACCGCCTATGTGGTCGACACCCTGCAGACGGTCCTTCACTATTATTTCTCGACGGACGGCTTCGCCGATTGCGTGATCGCCACGGTCAATCAGGGCGACGATGCCGACACTACCGGGGCGCTCGCCGGGATGCTCGCCGGCGCGACCTATGGTCTCGCAGCTATCCCGAAGCGCTGGCTCGACCGGCTCGACCGCGACGTCGCCGGCGCGATCCGTGGTCAGGTGCCGAAGCTGCTCGATCTGGCTGGGCAGCGGAGTGCGTAACGCGGATCAGTGCCGTTCGACGTCCGGCACCGCCACGAAGTGGTCGATGAAGTCGTCACAGCCCAGTACAGATTGCTCTGCGTGTCGATGTCGTCGACAGATACGTTCGCCGTCCACGATATCCATCGGTGAGCCGCCAAGTGTCCGAAGGCGAGCTACTCAATCCTCGACACGCGTCAGGAGGGCCTTCATCGGCAGGCCCGGCGTTTCGCGGGCATAACCTTCGATCGCGACATAGCCGTCCTTCGCGACCCCGTCGAATGTCACGTCGAATGGTTCGATACCGAAGACCGACATACGCGAATGATCCGACGAGTGGCGGATACCGCGGAGATGGCCGGTGACGGTCACGCCGGATTGCGAATAGGCACCGACGTAAAGAAAGGTGGAGTCGCCGCCTTGGATTTTGCCGTCGCGGAGGAAGATCACCCCGTGCGACTTCTTCCGCGCCGTTTCGAATGCAGCCTTGTAGAAACCTTGAATAGTGTCGGTCATGTCCGGTCCTGCGATCGCCGCGGGTGCTCTACCACTCCAGGTTTAAATAGAGAAGTGACGGTTGTGCTGCGAGTTGAAATTGCTGCAGGGGCTCAGCCGCAGCCGGCGCGCGATGCTGTTCTGATCGCACGGGAAGTGCGCCGGAGACGCGTGCTTGCACTGCATCAATTTGCTGCACAAAGGCGGGAAAAGCGGCAGGTTTCGCATCAACAATGCGCTTGACTTGAACTATGAACTCGACGACCGTAATCACCACGCGTTGGGCAACTAAGCCCCGAGACGCAAAGAGTTTTGAACCATTTCCGACACCGCGCTGATCAAGGCGCGTTTGGTTGGTGGCGAAAGCGCCCTCGGCTCGACAGCCGATGGGCGTTTTTTGTTTTTGGACACGGGCATGACGAAGCGGCTGCGCATCGGTGTGATGTTCTCTACGACCGGCTCCTACGGAGCGGTCGGCCGCACCATGCTCAACGGCGCAATGCTCGGGCTCAGCGAGGTTGCAGCGAGCGGAAGCGGACCGGAGATCGAGCCCGTCATCGTCAATCCGGGCGGCGACCTGTCGCAGTATCGCGCGCTGGCTCACGACCTGCTGGCCTCCGGCGCCCGGCAGGTGGTCGGTTGCTACACATCGTCGAGCCGAAAGGAAGTGATTCCGTGCTTCGAGAAGCACGACGGGCTGCTGTGGTATCCGTCGCACTATGAGGGCTTCGAAAGCTCCGACAACGTCGTCTATACCGGCGCGTCGCCGAACCAGCATGTGCTGCCTCTGGTCGATTATCTCGCCGCCAAGCACGGCAAGCGCGCGTTCTGCATCGGTTCGAACTACATCTGGGCGTGGGAGAACAACCGGATCTTCCGTGAGGCGCTGATCGCCCGCGGCGGCTCCGTGCTGGCCGAGCGCTATCTGCCGATCGGCGACACCGACTTCGATCGCGTGGTTGCGGCGATCCTGGAGCAGCGGCCGGATTTCGTCTTCAACAATCTGATCGGCACCAGCGCTTATGCGTTCTTCCGCACGTTTCGCGCTGCATGCCGTGCCCGCGGCATCGATCAGGCCGCCGAGATTCCGGTGGCGAGCTGCACGCTGGCGGAGCCTGAGCTCGCCGAGATCGGCGCCGAGGCGGTGGACGGTCACCTGTCGTCGAGCGTGTATTTCGCCTCGCTCGCCGGACCGGTGAACGGCGCCTTCATCCGCGCCTACGCAGCGCAGTTTCCGGACGCGCCGCCGCCCTCGGCGGATGCGGAAGCGTGTTACATCGCGGTCAAGCTGCTCGCCGCCGCTCTGCAGCAGGCCGGCACCGACGAGGCCGCCGCAGTACGCGCGGCCGTCGCCGACCAGCGCCTGATCGCTCCGCAAGGCGAAGTGCGGATCGATCCGCAGACCTACCACGCCTGGCTGACGCCGCGGATCGGCCGGTCGACGGCCGCCGGCCAATTCGAAGTGCTGCTCGAAGCCCCCGAGCCGATCGCGCCCGATCCCTATCTGGTGCAAACCTCGCCGCGGTTCGCAGCCGCGATGCGTTCTCCATTGTTGAGGCTGGTGAAGTCATGACCTTTCGACCGGTTCAGAACTTCAAAGGCGGCCGAGCGCTCCTAGTGATGGAGCGAACGGGCAGGGAAGGCGCTCTGGAGCCGACGCTCGCCAAGCTCGGCGTCAGTTGCGAGGCGCTGCAGATCGTCGACGGCCGTGCTCAGCTTGATATGGCGTCGCTGCAGCCGGACCGCGACATGCTGTTCGTCGACGGCGATCTCGACGGCGTGCTGACGATCGAACTCAATCCGCTGTCGCATCTGCCGCCGGTGCCGGTGATCGGGCTGGTCGGCGTCGAAGCGCCGAGCCGGTTGAAGGCGCTGGTCAATCTCGGCGCTACCGCGTTTCTGCGCAAGCCGGTGCACGGCGGCGCCGTGTACTCGGCGCTGTTCATGGGCATCAATCAGTTTCTCCTGCGCGGCGGGATGCAGGAGCGCCTGCAGACGCTCGAGGAGCGCCGTCGCGGCCGCCGTGCCGTGCTGCGCGCCGTGGTCCAGCGGATGCGGGACAGCGGCCTCGACGAGGACGGCGCTTACGACCAGATCCGCCGGGAGAGCATGCGCGTGAGGCAGAGCCTGGAGAGCTATTGCGAGGATCTGCTGAGCCGACGGGCGAGTCCGCCCGATTCGACTGGCCACACCGGCGACCCGCCGCTGCACCGTGGCGACAAACGAGCGATGTAGGAGACAGCAACATGACTGGAACTGTGTTACGGGGACTGCATGCCGCAGTCCTCACGGGGACGCTCGTCCTCGCTTCAGGGGTGGCGCTCGCCGCAGAGAAGCCGATCAAGCTCGGCGTGCTCGAGGATCAGTCGGGCGATTTCGCGGTGGCGACGATCGGCAAGGTTCACGCCATCCAGCTCGCTGCAGACGAAATCAACAAGGCCGGCGGCATCATGGGCAGGCCGCTCGAATTGGTGGTCTACGATACCCAGTCCGACAACACCCGCTACCAGGAATTCATGCGGCGCGTGCTGCAGAAGGACAAGGCCGATGCGGTGTTCGCCGGCTTCTCGTCGGCTTCGCGTGAAGCCTATCGGCCGATCGTCGATCAGCTCAACGGCTTCGCGTTCTACAACAACCAGTACGAAGGTGGCGTCTGCGACGGCCACATGATCGTCACCGGTGCCGTTCCCGAGCAGCAGTTCTCCACGCTGATCCCCTGGATGATGGAGAAGTACGGCAAGAAGGTCTACACGCTGGCCGCGGACTACAATTTCGGCCAGATCTCGGCCGAATGGGTGCGCAACATCGTCAAGCAGAACGGCGGCGAAATGGTCGGCGAGGAGTTCATCCCGCTCGGCGTGTCGCAGTTCTCGCAGAGCATTCAGAACATCCAGAAAGCCAAGCCGGACTTCATCGTGACGCTGCTGGTCGGCACCGCGCAGGCGTCCTACTACGAGCAGGCGGCCTCCGCCAACGTCAACCTGCCGATGGCCTCGTCCGTCAACGTCGGCCAGGGCTACGAGCACAAGCGCTTCAAGCCGCCGAGCCTGAAGGACATGTACGTCACCACCAACTACATCGAGGAAATCGACAGCCCCAAGAGCAAGGAATTCGTCGCCAAGTTCAAGGCCAAGTTCCCGAACGAGCCGTACATCAATCAGGAAGCCGAGAACTCCTACCTCGCGGTGTATCTGTACAAGCAGATGGTGGAGCGGGCGAAGTCGACCAAGCGCGACGATATCCGCAAGGTGATCGCGCAGGGTGACGTCTGCATGGATGCGCCGGAAGGCAAGGTCTGCATCGATCCGAAGAGCCAGCACATGTCGCACACCATCTATCTGGCGCACGTCAATGCCGATCACTCGATCGACTTCCCGAAGGTCTGGCCGGACATCAAGCCGTATTGGCTGGGCGATGCCGGCTGCGACCTGACCAAGAAGGATCCGATGGCGCAATACACGCCGTCGAACCCGCCGCCCAAGTAAGTGCGGCGGACCGCTCCGGCGCACCCTGACGCGCCGGAGCGGCTGCTCTTCCTCCAACGGACTTTCGTCGGGCCGCCGGAGCCGCGGCCTTCCACGCCCACCTTGCTGGACGTCAGATGGACATCGCTACCTTCGCCTTCGCGGCGCTGTATCAATTCGCCGACGCCTTCGCCTTCCTGGTGCTGTCGGCCTGCGGGCTCGCCGTCATCTTCGGCATGATGGGCGTCATCAATCTCGCCCACGGCGAGTTCATCATGTGCGGCGCATATGTCACCGCCACCGCCGTGCATGCCGGATTGCCGCTGCCGCTCGCCATTCTGGCCGGGGCGCTGGTCTCTGCGGTGGTCGGCATGCTGGTCGAGTTCGTGGTGGTGCGGCATCTGTACGAACGCCCGCTCGACACCATCGTGGCGACCTGGGGCCTCAGCCTGATTGCGACCCAAGGCACGCTGATCGTGATCGGCTCGACGATGGCCGGCGTCGGCACGCCGTTCGGCAGCTTTCAGGTCGGCGCCTATTCATACTCGATCTACCGGATCGTGTTGTTCCTGGCTGCGCTCGGCGTGCTCGGATCACTGTACGCGCTGTTCAATTGGACCTCGTTCGGCGTCAAGGCGCGCGCCACGATCCAGGTGCCGCATATGGCGGATGCGCTCGGCGTCGACACCCGCTGGATCTACAGCCTGACCTTCGCCTGCGGTGCCGGCCTCGCCGGGCTCGCCGGCGGGCTTTATGCGCCGACCATGACGCTGGTTCCCACGATGGGCGCGACGTTCCTGATGGAAGCGTTCGTCACCGTGGTGATCGGCGGCGCCGACGTCTTCCTCGGCACCGCGCCGGCTGCTGCGGTCCTTGCGGTGGTGAAGTCGGTGATGACCTCGTGGCAGGGCCAGTTGTTCGGTCAGATCGGCCTGCTGGTCGCCGTGATCATCGTAGTCCGGGTGCTGCCAAAGGGCATCTCCGGCTTCCTGCTGCGCGAACGGACCTGAGGGAGGCGAGCGTGAACGGTTTGATCTCTCTGTTTCGCCGGCTCGAGGGCCCGCAGACCAAAGGCCGCGGCCTGCTGTTCTGGTCGGTGTTCATGGTGGCGCTGATCGGTGCGATCGCATACCCGATGTTCAGCGACGGCTACACTGTCGGCAACACCGCGTACTTCTTCGTCTGGGTGTTCATCGCGCTCAGCCTGTGCCTGATCTGGGGCTATGGCGGCGCACTGTCGTTCGGCCAGACCGCGTTCTTCGGCATCGCCGGCTACAGCTATGGCATCCTGACGCTGAATTTCGGTGCCGCCTACGGCTTCACGCTCGTCGCGGTGCTTGCGGCGGTTGCAATCGCCGCGGTGGTGGCGCTGCTGCTCGGCTACTTCATGTTCTTCGGCCGGATCGAAGGCGTGTTTCTCGGCATCGTCACGCTCGCCGTGACCCTGATGCTGGAACGGTTCATGGCGCAGACCGCAGGTCCGGACTGGCGGATCGGCGCGGCCCGGCTGAACGGCTTCAACGGCATGAGCGGGATGCCGCCGATCACCATCCCATGGTTCGATGGGCCGATCGTGCTGTTCGCCGATGTCGGGCTTTACTATCTGATCCTGGCGCTGGTGGTGGTGGTCTATCTGGGCTTGCGCATCCTGGTGAACTCCTCGTTCGGCAACGTCATCGTGGCGATCCGGGAGAATCCGGAACGCGCCGAGATGCTCGGCTACGACATCCGCAAGTATCAGCTCATCAACTTCGTGATCGGCGCCGGGCTCGCCGGCCTGTCGGGCGTGCTCTACACCGCCTGGGGCCAGTACATCACCCCGTCGAGCATGGGCATGACGTCGGCGGCGCTGCCGCTGATCTGGGTCGCGGTCGGGGGCCGCAGCGATCTGACCTCGACGCTGGTCGGAACGCTGGTGGTACTCGCCGGTTTCCAGGCACTGACGATCTACGGCAGCCAGTATGCGCTGGTGGTGATGGGTCTTCTGCTGGTGCTGACCGTGCTGATCGCGCCGAACGGATTGGTGCTCGGCGCGATGAACGTGATCGGCCGGCTCGTCGCCCGCGCCAAGGGAGGACGGAACTGATGGCGCTGTTGCAACTCCGAGGCCTGAACAAGCATTTCGGCGGGCTGCACGTCACCAATCAGGTGAACCTGTCGTTCGAGACCGGAGAAATTCACTGCCTGATCGGTCCGAACGGCGCCGGCAAGAGCACGCTGTTCCGACTGATCCTGGGTGAATACGCGCCGGGCTCCGGCGAGATCTTCTTCGCCGGCGAGGACATCACCACCTTGAAGTCGTTCGCGCGGATCGCGCGTGGACTCTCGGTCAAATTCCAGGTGCCCGGCGTGTTCAAGGGCTTGTCGGTCCGGCAGAATCTCGAGATCGCGCTGCAACGGACGCGGCACGGCGCCGAGCTCGATCGCGAGATTGATCGATTGTTGGCGTTCCTCGGCCTCGAAGCCGAGCAGAAGCAGACCGCCGGCAATCTCAGCCACGGCCAGAAGCAGTGGCTGGAGATCGGCATGGCGACCAGTCTGAGGCCGCGGATGCTGCTGCTCGACGAACCGACCGCCGGGATGTCGCCGGAAGAGACGTTCCAGACCGGCGAGATGGTCAAGCGGCTGAATGCCGAAGGCATGACGGTGCTGGCGATCGAACACGACATGGCGTTCGTCCGTCAGGTCGCGCAGCGCGTCACCGTGCTGCATCTCGGTCAGGTGTTTGCGCAAGGCTCGATAGACGACATCGTCGCCGACGAGCGGGTCGCGGCGATCTATCTCGGGCAGGCTCATCACCATGCGTAAGGAAGTCATCCTCAACACCGTGGGGCTGCGTGCCGGCTATGGCGGAAAGCCAGTCTTGCAGGGCCTCGAGATCGAAGTCCGCGAGGGGGAGATCATCGCGGTGATCGGCCGCAACGGCGTCGGCAAATCGACTCTGATGAAGAGCCTGATTGGACTGATCCCGACGATGGACGGTTCGATCGTTTTCCGCGGCGATCCGGTCGAACATCTGCCGGCGTTCAAGCGGGCGCGTCTCGGCATTGGCTACGTCCCGCAGGGGCGCGACGTGTTTCCGCGCCTCAGCGTCGGCGAGAACATCGCGGTCGGGGCGTCTATCAAGGGGCGGCTGACCGAACAGCAGCGGCGCGAGGTGGTCGAGACGTTTCCGATCCTCGGCGAGCGCTGGAGCCAGCGCGCCGGCACCATGTCCGGCGGTCAGCAGCAGCAGCTCGCGATCGGGCGCGTGCTTGTCGCGGATCCCGAGCTGATCCTGCTCGACGAGCCGTCCGAAGGCATCCAGCCCAACATCGTGCAGGACATTGCCCGCGACATGGTCGCGCTCAACGCCAAGACCGGCGTGACCATCATTCTGGTGGAGCAGAATCTCGACATGATCCGGGCGATGGCGCAGCGCTGCTACGTCATGGACAAGGGCCGGATCGTCGCCAACCTCGACCGCGCCGCGCTCGACGACGAGGCCGAAATGCGCCGCCACCTCGCGGTGTGACTGAAATCAACAAAGGAGACCAACATGGCTTGGCAGACTGAATCGATCATGGCGCGCAAGGGCGTTGCCAAGGGCGTGCGCGGCAAGAGCCACACCATTACAGAGGCGGAGCAGGGCAAGTATCACTACGTCTACGGGCCGTATTTCGACAAGGTGCTGACGGTCGACCCCGGTGCGGTGGTGGCGGCCGAAACCCACGACGCGTTCGAAGGCGCGATCAAGTCGGAGACCGACATCCCGTCTAAGATCCTCAACTTCCCGTTCCTCAATCCGCAGAACGGTCCGATCTGGGTCAATGGCGCCGAGAAGGGCGACACGCTCGCCGTGTACATCGAGAGCATCGTTCCGCGCGGGCCGCAGCCGCGCGGCACCACCGTGGTGATGCCGGAGTTCGGCGGCCTGGTCGGCACCGGCAACACCGCGCTGCTGAACGCGCCGCTGCCGGAGCGTGTCAAGAAGCTCGAGATCACCGCCGAGCACGGCACCAAATGGAACGACAAGATCACGCTGCCCTATGAGCCGTTCATCGGCACGATCGGCACCTCGCCGGAGATCGAGGCGATCTCGTCGCTGGTTCCGGACTATTACGGCGGCAACATGGACCTTCCGGATGTCGGCGTCGGCGCCATCATCTATCTGCCGGTGAACACCGCGGGCGCGCTGCTGTATCTCGGCGATTGCCACGCCGCGCAGGGCGACGGCGAACTCTGCGGCGTCGCGATCGAGCATCCGACCGTGACCACGGTGCAGATCGATCTGATCAAGGGGTGGCCGATCCATTGGCCGCGGCTCGAGACCAAGGATTTCATCATGACGATCGGCTCGGCGCGGCCGATGGAGGATGCCGCCCGCATCGCCTATCGCGAGCTGTGCCGCTGGATGGCGGCGGACTACGGCTTCGACGAGATCGACGCCTATATGCTGTTGACGCAGGCCGGCCGTGTTCGGCTCGGCAACATGGTCGATCCGAAGTACACGCTCGGGGCGTCGATCAAGAAGTCGTTCCTGGTTTAAAGGGGGAGCGACGGCGATGTCGCAACTGCTGAAGGTCGCTACCGTCCAGTTCGAGCCGATCATGGCCGAGAAGGAGCGCAACATCGCGCGCCTGCTCGAGCTTTGCGAGGAGGCGGCGGTGGGAGGCGCCAAACTGATCGTCACCCCGGAGATGGGCACCACCGGCTATTGCTGGTACGACCGCGCCGAAGTGGCGCCGTTCGTCGAGCCGATCCCGGGGACGACCACGGCGCGGTTCGCCGAACTGGCGCGTAAGCACGATTGTTACATCGTCGTCGGCCTTCCGGAAGTCGATGAGGACGGCATCTATTATAATTCCGCCGTCCTGATCGGCCCGGAGGGATTGATCGGACGGCATCGCAAGACGCATCCTTATATCTCCGAGCCGAAATGGTCGGCGGCGGGCGATTTGCACAATCAGGTGTTCGACACCCCGATCGGTCGGATTTCGCTGTTGATCTGCATGGACATCCATTTCGTCGAGACCGCCCGGCTGATGGCGCTCGGCGGCGCCGACATCATCTGCCACATCTCGAACTGGCTGGCCGAGCGCACGCCGGCGCCGTACTGGATCAGCCGCGCCTTCGAGAATTCCTGCTACGTGATCGAGAGTAATCGCTGGGGGCTGGAGCGCACAGTGCAGTTCTCCGGCGGGAGCTGCGTGATCGCGCCGGACGGCAGCCTTGCCACGGTGATCGACGGCGGCGACGGCGTCGCATTCGCCGACATCGACCTCGAAGCCGCGCGCGCGCGGCGGATCGGAGGCGAGGCGGTGTTCCGGCAGCGGCGCCCGGAGTTGTATCCGGAATTGCTCACCGACACCTTCAGTTGGAATCCCTGCGACTTCTTCGGGCTTTACGGCCACGAGGCCTGGCCGAAGGGCAAACGCTCCAAGCTCACCGCCGCGCAGTTTGCACCGACCGACGACGTCGCTGGCAATCTCGATCGGATCGAGGTGTTGGCGCGGAAGGCGAAGGCCGACGGCACCGAAATGGTGGTGTTTCCCGAATTGAGCCTCACCGGGCTCGACGAATCGGCACGCAGTGCAGTGGCGGTGCCGAGTCCAGCCATCGACCGGCTCGTGGCGCTGGCTGGTGAACTGTCGTTATATCTGGTCTGCGGTCTTGCCGAGCGAGACGGCGAGCGATTGCACAACAGCGCCGTGCTGATCGCGCCGGACGGCGGCATCACGACGTATCGCAAGACGCACCTGACCGAAGACGAGCGGAGCTGGGCCACGGCGGGAGACGGCTTCGTCGTCGTCGACACGCCGCTCGGTCGCGTCGGCCTTCTGATCGGCCACGATGCAATGTTTCCGGAAGCCGGGCGTGTGCTGGCGCTGCGAGGCTGCGACATCATCGCGTGCCCGGCTGCGATCACGACCCGCTTCAGCACGCCGCATGCGGGCACGAGCGTCAAGCAGCCGGCGCCGATTCCGACCGGCGCCGACCCGTATCATTGGCATCACTTCCGCGTCCGCGCCGGCGAGAACAATGTATTCTTTGCTTTTGCTAACGTCGCCGATGCCGGGCGTGGCTATCCCGGACTGAGCGGGGTGTTCGGGCCTGATACGTTCGAGTTTCCGCGCCGCGAGGCTCTGATCGGGAGCGAGGAGGGGGGCGCCACCGCGACGATCGACACCTCCAATCTCGACAGCGTGTATCCAACCAACGTGGTGCGGCGAAAGGACTTGGTGTCGATGCGGATGCCGCACAGCTATCGGCCGCTGGTGCGGGCGGTGGCCGGAAACTACTAACCGAGGGGAGCAAGCATGGATCTGGGATTGAAGGGCGCCAAAGTACTGGTCACCGGTGGCACCAAGGGGATCGGGCGCGCCGTCGCCGAGACCTTCGCGGCGGAAGGTGCACATGTCGGCCTCTGCGCACGCAATGCGGCCGAGGTCGACAGTGCGGTGGCGGCGCTGAAGGCGACTGGCGTGTCGGCATTCGGCGGCGCCGTGGATGTGTCCGATGGGCCTGGGTTGAAAGCATGGGTCGCCGACATGGCGGCCAAGCTCGGCGGCATCGACGTCGTGGTCGCCAATGTCAGTGCGCTGGCGATCGGCTCGGACGAGGAGAGCTGGGCGAAGGGCTTTGCCACCGACATGATGGGCACCGTGCGGCTGGTCGATGCCGCGATGCCGTACCTCGAACAGAGTCAGCAGCCGGCGATCGTCACCGTCTCCAGCGTCTCGGGCCGTGAGATCGATTTCGCGGCCGGGCCCTACGGCACCTTCAAGGCGGCGATCATTCATTACACCCAGGGACTTGCGTATCAGCTCGCAGGCAAGGGAATCCGCGCCAACACCGTCTCGCCCGGCAATACGTATTTCGAAGGTGGGGTGTGGGAGCAGATCAAGAACGGCAACCCCGACCTCTACAACACCGCGCTCGCGCTCAACCCGACCGGCCGGATGGGGACGCCGCAGGAGATGGCGAACGCGGTGGTGTTTCTCGCCAGCCGTGCCGCCAGCTTCGTCACCGGGACCAACGTCGTGGTCGACGGCGCGCTCACCCGCGGGGTGCAGTTCTAATCACTGATACATCGAAAGTGGTAGGCCGATTTCTGCACCATGGAATGATGCTGTTATCTAATACCACCATTGGGGCATGACGACGAAATAACTGCGGACCGCGTACTGATCAGTTGCAACGCGGCCCGCAGAACAGGCTATACAGCCGCGGTTCCGGGGGATGGGGGACGCGGTGCACAGTAACGGGAGCAATTGCGCGATCTGCCGATCGGCGATCGAGTTGCTGCGCGCGCGTCCGCTGGTCGAGGGTTACGAGCTTCGCGACTATTCGTGCCCGCAATGCGGTGGCGTTTTTCAGATCGTGGTCAAATGCGAGGAAGTGCCGCCGCAGCAACCGCCGAAGCCGTCCGACAGTTGAGGTGCTCGCCATGTTTCGGTGCCGCTCGCTGCACCACGGCTCCGTCGATCCGCAACGTTACCGGCTCACCGATAGCCAAGTCGGTGGCGTCCGACAGTTGTAGCCGCTGTCTGCGGCCGTCGATCAGCACAAAGTGGCCATCGCCGGCGTCGCACGCGCCGAGATAGATGCCGGTGACGATCAACGGATCGTTGTCGGCTGCGCTGGCCATCCACTCTGTCGGCGATCCGTCAAACGTCACCCGGCCGTGTTCGAGCCGGATCACGCGGTCGGCGAGGCGGAGGATCTCGGATGGGTCGTGGCTGACCAGTAGCGTGGTGGTGCCGAAGCGGCGATGCAGCCGCAGCAGATCGTCCTGCAGCTTGCGTCGCATCGCCGGATCAAGCGCCGACAGCGGCTCGTCGAGCATCAGCAGCGACGGCCGCCGCGCCAGCGCCCGGATCAGGGCCAGTCGCTGCTTCTGGCCCCCGGACAGGCGGCCCGGAAAAGCGTCAGCGAGACGGTCGAGCGCGACCAGATCGAGCAGTTCGTCGACCTCCGGTCCGCGGCTGCGCGATCCGATCGCGTATTCCACATTGCCCCGCACCGTCATGTTGGGAAACAGCGCGTAATCCTGAAACACCAGACCGATCGACCGCTTGCGCGTCGGCCAGTGAACCCGCGCGGCGCTATCGCACCACAGTTCTGCGCCGACCCGGATCCGGCATTCCGTTGGCCGCGTCAATCCGGCGGTGGTACGGAGCAGGGTGGTTTTGCCGGCGCCCGAAGGGCCGGCGATTGCCAGCAGCGAACCGGCTGCGATCGCCAGATCGACATTGAGCCAGAACGGTCCTGCCGTTCCGGAAAGCGGCATCCGCACGCGTAGCTCGATGTGGTCGACTCCGCAGTCCATTGCCTCACCACCAGCCGGGATCGTTATATAGTGAAATATACAACGATGCGCCGCTCTGCTAGCCAGACCTCGGCGAGCGAATCCAAGGGGCAGGGGATTGCAATGACGTGGTCTGTGAGATCTGCGGTGATAGGCGTGGCGTTGCTGTCGTGTGTCGCGCCGGCGGGTGCCGAGGAGACGACGCTGGCCGCGGGCGCCGGGTATCGGCGGCCGATCGCCGAACTGGCGGCCGCCTATGAGAAGCTGTCGGGCGACAAACTGCTGCAAGTGTACGGCCATATGGGCCAGGTGCTGGCCCAGGCGCGCGAAAGCGATCAGATCGCGTTGGTCTGCGGCGACAGAGCGGTGCTGGACAAGGCCAAGGACTTTGGTTTTTCGCAGATCGCGCCGCTGGGCATGGGACGGTTGGTGATCGCCTATCGCAAGGGGCTGACGCTGTCGAAGCCCGAAGACCTCGCGGGCGCTGAGTTCAAGCGGATCGGAATCCCGGATCAGGCCAGCGCGGTCTACGGCAAGGCCGGCCGGCAGTTTCTCGAACGAAGCGGTTTGGCTCCGACCATCGACGCGCGGCTCGTCCCCGTCGCCACCGTGCCGCAGGTCACCAGCTATGTCGCCAGCGGCGAAGTCGATGCCGGCTTCATCAATGCCACCGACGCGATCGGCGCCGCCGGCAACATCGGCGGCTACGTCGAGGTCGACAGCAAGCTGTACGATCCGGCCGAGATCGTCTGCGGGGTGAGGGGGGCGGCCGCGAAGGCTGCCGACGGCTTCGTGCGATTTCTCGGCACCGAGCAGGCCCGCACCATTCTGCAGCGCCACGGGCTGTAAGCCATATGCTGGCCGCTGCGATCGAGGCGCTGCAAGATCCGGCGCTGATCGCGCCCGCGCTGCTGTCACTTAAGATCGCGGCGGCGACGCTGATGCTGCACGTCGTGCTCGGCACCTTGCTCGGCTGGGCGCTGGCGCAGCGCTCCTGGCCGGGCCGCACTCTACTCGATGCGCTGGTCACGATTCCTCTGGTGTTCCCGCCGATCGCGCTCGGCTTCTTTCTGCTGCTGCTGCTCGGCCGTCGCAGTCCGGTCGGGCATTGGCTCGACGCCGGCTTCGGCTTCAGCTTCGTGTTCTCGGTCGAGGGTGTGCTGCTGGCGTCGGTGATCGCCGGTCTGCCGCTGGTGGTGAAGCCGATCGAGGCGGCAATCGCCAACGTGTCTCGCAGTCTCGGCGAAGCGTCGCGGACGCTGGGCCGCAACGAACTCGAGACGTTCCTGTTCGTCATTCTGCCCAACATCCGCGGAGCGATGGTCGCAGGCCTGGTGCTCGGGACCGCGCGGTCGCTCGGCGAAGTCGGCATCACTTTGATGCTCGGCGGCAACATCGTCGGCAAGACCAACACAATTTCACTGGAGGTCTACAACGCCGTGTTCAACGGCGAATATGGCCGCGCCGCGGTGCTCTCGGCGGTGCTTGGAATGGTCTCGCTGGTCGTATTCGCTTTGCTGCGGAGGGGAGCGCAACCGGCTCCAACTTGAGCACTTCAGATTCGCGGCCGATGTGACGGCAGGCGGCCCGTGCGATCGGCTCGAACGTACCGAGCCGGCCCGAGCAGCCTCTATTGTTTCCGCGTGAGTTTGGCGCCGAGCTTCTTCAACGAATCCTCTGAAGGCGGCGCTTTCTGGAATTCGCGAATCGCCTCGGCCAATTCCTGATCGGTCATCGGCATCGCGGGCTGCCTCAGCGCGCCGCCGGCCAGGCCTGATGCGATCAGGTCGAGGTGCTCGTCTGGGCCATCGAAAAACTGGCGGATACGGGCGAGAAAGGCTCTGTAGGGCAAGGGACCTCCGATGAATCGAACCGGCACCTGACGCTTTCGGCACGGCTTCTGACGGTACTGCTGTTCCGACAGTGGAACGCGGTTCGTCACCCTAGGCCCGCCCCGAGGTGGGGTTCGTATCTTTTGATATGAGCTGCCGGCGCGGCGATGCGCCATGTGCGGTGTTCTGCGAAGCGCTCGGCAGATTCGCGCGAATCGAACCTGCTGTCCGCCGAATTCGGCTTACGATCAGGCGAAATGTGGTGACGTCACGCTGGTGCTGAATTCTGTTTGGAATTTGAAGGGCTTAAGGTGGCGGAGACGGAGGGATTCGAACCCTCGATAGGGCTTTACAACCCTATAACGGTTTAGCAAACCGCCGCCTTCAGCCACTCGGCCACGTCTCCGGTGCGCTCGATATGCCCGACACGGTCGCTGCTCGCAAGCAGGATTGCATGGATTGCACCGCGACCTTTGGGTCTGTGCACGAGAAAACTTGAAATTGTGACCAGGCGGCCGCCGTTTCTCTCGAGGCGGGCCGGCGTGCGCCGAGCCGGCCCTGCTGGCGTCAAAGCAGCGCGACGGACTGCTCTCGAAGGTGATCGGATTCGCCCGAGGTAGAGGAATCGATTCTCAGAAAGAGGCCGCTCGCGAGGTCTATTTTGAGGTTCCAGAAGGCCGCCATCCCCTCGCTGCCCGTGTTGCAGTGCGCCATCAGCTTCTCGCGCAGATCTAAAATATCTTTCTAAAACAATGTTTTAGGTTGGGTCGGGCTGAGGGCTGAGTGCTATTTGTGCAACACATTTTTGAAAACGGGGCTGCAGCATGGCTCCGTTGTTGCGTGTGCATCACTGTTAGGTAATTGTCGTGCTGCGACGGAGGGGGGCATCCCGAGGTCGCCCCGTAATAGGTGGTTCGCTTAAGTCCCTCGCGTTCAGCGGGTGTGTCCAAAGGCGCGAAGCGGCTAGGCGGGTTTCTGGGATTAAGGGACCACGGCGGGTGCTTGCACTTTGCGGACCGGAACCTTCCCGACAGAGCAACTTGGAGGTTTACATGAACATCGTTAAGGGCCTGTTCCTCGGCTCAGCGGCGGCTCTTCTCGCCGTCAGCGGCGCGCAGGCGGCCGATCTCCCGTTGAAGGCCAAGGCGGTCGAATACGTGAAGGTCTGCTCGATCTATGGCGCCGGCTTCTACTACATCCCGGGCACCGACACCTGCATCAAGCTCGGCGGCTATCTGCGCGCCGACGCGACGCTGTACGGTTCGACCGCCTACAACGCCCCGGCCTGGAACGGCGCTGCCGGCCAGATGAACCGCAATGCGAACAACTTCATCTTCCGTTCGCGCCAGGATCTGAACATCGATACGCGCACCGCGACCGAGTACGGCGTGGTTCGCACCTTCTTCGATGCGACCTTCAACTGGACCTCGGGTGACGGCGTCGCTGGCGGCGCGCTCGGTGTGTACTACGCGTTCGTTCAGTTCGCCGGCTTCACCTTCGGTAAGGCGGTGTCGCAGTTCGATACGCCCTGGACCGGTTATCCGGGCAACAACACCTCGTTCCTGATCGGCGGCTACGACGATGTCACCGGCATCAACCAGGTGTCGTACACCGCGGAATTCGGCAACGGCGTGTCGGCCTCGATCTCGCTCGAAGATCCGTCGTCCTACCTGCAGTCGGGTCTGTACAACACCTCGACGGGTGCGAACTTCCTGGCCTACGGCACCAATTCCTACGCCGGCGTGGACGTTCCCGATATCGTCGGCAAGGTTCGCGTCGATCAGGCCTGGGGTCTGTTCCAGGTGTCGGCCGCCGCGCATCAGGTTCGCGCCAGCTACTACAACACCGCTCTCGAGACCTCGGGCCACCCGAGCGACACTTGGGGCTACGCGGTGCAGGGCGCCATCTCGCTCAAGAACCTGCCGACCGGCCCCGGCGACAGCATCAACTTCACGGCCACCTACTCGAACGGCGCGACCCGTTACGTGCTGGGCGGCGTGAGCCCGAACTCGTTCGCGATCTACGGCAACAACTCGGTGCCGGGCACCTACCAGAGCGTTGCCTTCGGTGTTGCGGCTGACGGCGTGTTCGCCGGCACCAGCAACCTGAACGGCACCGGCATCGAGAAGACCACTGCCTGGGGCGTCCGTGGTGCATTCAACCACAACTGGAACCCCTACTGGTCGACCTCGCTGTTCGGGTCGTACACCAAGCTGGACTACAACGGCACCGCGACCGGTCTGATCTGCAGCGGTCTGGGCGCCAACGTGGCCGGCTTCACCTGCAACCCGGACTTCGCGATCTCTCAGATCGGTACCGTCACCCGCTGGACTCCGGTCAAGGGGCTGACCCTGTCGGGCGAAGTGATGTACACCTACCTCGATCAGGCCTCGTCGGGCGTGCTGCCGCTGACCGCTTCGGCCACCAAGCCGGCCGCGTTCTACGAGTTCAAGGATCAGGGCGTCTGGAGCGGCAACCTCCGCGTTCAGCGCAACTTCTGATCCTCGCTTCTCGACGCGAGAATCTGACGAACCCCGGCGGGCAACCGCCGGGGTTTTTCGTTGAGGGGTAGTCTGCGTCGCGTCTGCCAGACCGGACTGCGCAACATCGAACGATAATTTCGAGTCTGAGAGGCTCAGCGGCGTCGCTGCGACCAGCGAAGGTGCCGATCGAGGCGCGACCCTCGAGGCGCGCTGATTCGACCGCGCCGCTACGCGAGCAGCGTCAGACGGAAAGTGGCCGATCAGGTTTGGCCGAGAAGGCGGGCGCGCTATTCGACGCTGGCGCCGCGGCGGAGGTCGGCTTCGATCTGCAGCCTCTGACCGCCGCCGAAACGGGCGCGATACACCTGCAGATTTTCCATGATCCGCTGCACGTAGTTGCGGGTTTCCGAGAACGGAATCAGCTCGACCCAATCGACGGCGTCGACTTTCGGATCGCGAGGGTCGCCGTAGCGCTCCACCCATTTGCGCACGCTGCCGCGCCCGGCGTTGTAGCCGGCGAAAGTCATGATGTAGGAGCCGCGGTAATCGTCGATCAGGCCGCCGAGCTCGGCGGCGCCCAGTGCCGCGTTGTAGACCGAGTCCGACCTCAGGCGTTGGACATCGAAGGTGCAGCCGTGACGGCGGCAGACGTACTTGCCGGCGTCAGGGGTCACCTGCATCAGGCCGTAAGCCTTGGCCGGAGAGACGACGGACGGATTGAAGCCGCTTTCCTGTCGCGCGATGGCGTACACGATCGCCCGCTCGACTTCCGGCCCCACCGACCTGAATTGCGGAATGCCGATCACCGGATAGGCGTAATGATCGAACGGCAGACCGCGATTGAGAGCCGCCTTGCCGACCAGGAGCATGGCGCGAGCGTCGTTATGACGCGCGGCAGCTTCGCTGAGACCGATCAGAGCGTCGACATCGCCGTTCTCGCCGACGTCGGCAAAGATCGGAATCGCCACGTCGCCTTCGTCGATCGCGTACAGCAAGTTCACCGCGCGGACGATCTCGAGCCGGTCGACGTTGCGACCATGGCCCGACGGAGGACCGTTGAGGTCGAGTTGCGGCAATCCGAGCTTCGCGCGAGACAACTGGCCATAATAGCTGGTGGAGTGCGCCGCCGACGCCGAGTAGGCGTTGCGGGCCTCTTGAATGTTGCCGGCAGCCTCCGCCGCGCGGCCTTGCCAATAGCCGGCGCGTGCCAGAGCGGTGGGGTTCGTGGTGTCGCGACCGAGACGGGCGAAGTGCTGTGCGGCAGTTCGCGGATCGCCCAGAAACCGCAGCGCAATCCAACCCGCGGTGAATTCGTGCTCGGTCTTGTAGACGCCCCTGGTCGGCGTCGCCGCGTCGCGCGCGACCAAATAGGCGAGGCGATAATCGCCGATATCGATCAGCTTGCGCGCCACCAGGCGGCGCTCGATCCACCATTCGTCGACATTGTGCAGCCGGTTCGGATCGCGCGGCACCGTCAGCATCAGGCGGCCGGCTTCGGCGATCTTGTCGTCGCGTCGAAGTAACTGAATCTTGCTGAACAGATAGCCTGGGTCGCGGTGCAATTCGTCCGGGACATCCGCGAGCAGGGACTTGGCGTTCGACGCCTTCTTGTCGACGGCAATTCGCGCCCGAGCGAGTGCGAGCTGTGCGCTTCCCAAGCGTTTGGCGGCACGCAGCGCTGGACCGAGGTCGCTGCCGTAAAGGAACGAGTCCATCCGCGCTTTCTGGTCGCTCGCCGTGATCAGCGGGCCGAACAGCTCCATCGCGGTGGTTTCGGTGGCCTCCGACATCGTGTCGTTGCGCCAGGCATCGGTTACCAATTGCTCGGCCGTGCGCCGGTCGCCGCGAGCCAAAACGGCGCGCGCCAGAGCCAGCTTGCCCTTGCCGGTCGAAGGACGTTCGTCCTCGAAGAACGAGAGCACGGTCGCATCGTCGCGCCGGTCGTCCCACAGCGCTGCTTCGGCGCGCCGGCGGAGAAAGCTCTGCGAAGGCCAGCTCGGATTGGCTCGGATGAAGGCCGCGTATCGTTCGACGCTGGCGCCGTTGTTCTCGCTGCGCAGGATCAACCATTCGGCGAGCTTGCGCGCCACCGGATCCGTGATGGTGTTGGCGACCTCGGTGGCGTCGCCCGGCTTTTGCTTGCGGACCAGCTCGATCACGTTCCCCAGCGCGCCAGCATCAGCCGCGGAGGTCGATGCGGTCGCTGCTACAGCCGAACGCTTCGCCGGCTTGTGCAGCGTCGCTGCGGGAGGTCGCTGCCGCATCGGTTCGACCGCTGCGGCGGGGCTGGTCACGGCGAGCTTTGTCGATGGGCGAGGGTCGGGAACCGGAAGCGACTGCGCCGCGGCCTTCGGCGCGCTACGCGCGACCGGTCTCGGCTTCGGCAGCGGAACCTTCGAAGCCGCGTTAGCGGCCTCGATCAGTCCCGCACAGCCCAGGCTGAGCGCGAGCATCGCTGTCGATGCCTTCAGCGCCGCACTGAAGTGTGGCATGCGTCGTGATGAAGATGAGCGATGCAAAGCGCTGCGGCCTCCCTGTGGGAGCGATTCGGCGATTCTTGCAGCATCGCCGACAGAAGTTAAGGCGCGCCAAAAGCGGCTACGGCGCGCGAACTCGCTTCACTTGCAGCGATTTGGGGGCGAAAGCACGGCGAAACAATCAATGCTGGGTGAGTCCGATCGCCGCAGGTTTCCACCGTGCCAAACGAAAGCGGCGCCGATAACGGCGCCGCCCACGAAACCTGTTGGATTGAGCCTTTACGGGCAGGGGTGCCGCAGGCCGTCGTAGCCGAGATAGGTTCCGGACGCGGGATCGTAGGACTTGAAGCGCTGTCGGCAATAAGCGTCGCTGTTGCTGTCGTCGGGAACAACGGTGACCGTCGTCGTCGGCTCGTCGTAGTCGCCGTAATAGTAAGGGTCGCCGTAGTAGCCATAAGAGTAGGGCGCCCCCCAAACGCCGCCGACAGCGTAGCCCGGCCAGTAGCCGCCGCCGCCCCAGCGGTGACCGTGCCAGCCGCCGCCGTTCCAAGGCCGGCCACCACCCCCGTGCCATCCGCCGCCGCCTTGCCAGCCGCCTCCGGCGACGCGCGGGCCAACCGGAGCGCCGTGCGCGATCGCTGCTCCGGCCAGGCCGCCGCGGCTGATGCCGCCTCCACCGAACGCCGGACCGCCGCCGCCGTGGCCCGCAACGGCGGGGCCCTGGGCGAAGCTCGGGGTGGTGGCGAGGGGTAGGGCGATGGCCATCGCGGCCACGGCACTCAAGGTTTTCAGATTCAACATCATCGACTCCATCGACGGGACTTGCTCGGGACGCCCGTTCGCGATTTCAACCCAGTTGGATCGCCGTCGTTCCCGTGCCGTCGCCCGTGAGCGCAAGCTCGTCCCACTCGACTGTATGGAGACTGAATAAAATAAGGTGATTTTGCGGAACCGGCACCGACGGTTGTTCGCAGGCGTTCGCAACGGCTGGACAAGAAGGCCTACCGGTGGCATCAGGGAAACTGTTGTCGCCGCCGAGGATGCGCCAGATGAAACTGTTTTTGCTGCGGATTTTTACCTGGTGGAACGGCTTTACGTTCGGCACCCAGCTTTGGACCTGGCGGTTTGGCGAGCTGGTCGGCACCGACGATCAGGGTAACCGCTATTTCCGCACCAAGGGTGGCAAGATCGATCCCGACCTCGGCTTCGAGCGGCGCTGGGTGCTGTACAATGGCTACGCCGAATCCAGCCGGGTGCCGCCGGAGTGGCATGGCTGGCTGCACAATGTCGTCGACGTGCCCCCGACCGAGGAAAGCTATACGCCGCGGGAGTGGATGAAGCCGCACCTGCCGAATCTCACCGGCACGCCGTTGGCGCATCGGCCGAGCGGTTCGACTCTGTCGACCGGCCGCCGCCCGAAGGCGACCGGCGACTATCAGCCCTGGACTCCGGGCGCCTGAGGCGTCCCCGTCCGGCGCTCCGATCAGACTGTAGACCCTGAAGCGCGCGCCAGTCGATCGGCGGCGCGTTTGACCGCATCGACGCGAATTCGACGCGCGCCCTGCATGCGCTGCTTCAACATCGACACGACCTCTTCCGGTGCCCTGTCGGGTGATCCGGCGTCGAACGGCGGGGCAGGGTTGTATTCCAGCATGAGCTGAATCGCCTGAGCGGTGCTGCGGTCGGCGAGGATCTCGGCCAGCGTCAGCGCAAAATCGATTCCCGCAGTGACGCCGCCGCCGCTGATGCGGTTGCGGTCGATGCAGACCCGCGACCGGTCCGGGGTCGCCCCGAATGCCGCCAGATCCTCGATCGCCGACCAATGCGTGGTGGCCCGATAGCCGCGTAGCAGACCCGCCGCGCCGAGCACCAGGGCGCCGGTGCAGACGGAGGTGAGATAGAGCGCGTGCTCCGCTTGGCGGCGGAGGAAGCCGAGAGTCTCCTCGTCGTTGACGAGATCGTCGGTGCCGGAGCCGCCGGGAACGCAGATCACATCGAGTTGCGGACAGCCGGCAAAGTCGATCGTCGGCGGCAGCATCAGCGCGGTGTCGCTGGTGACCGGGGCCATCGTCTTGGCGACGAGATACACCTTGGTGTCCGGCAGCCGCGAGAACACCTGCAGCGGTCCGGTGAGGTCGAGCTGGGTGAGCTTCGGAAACAGCAGCAGTCCGATGGTCGTGGTGGTCATGGCGATCTCCTTGTTGCTGGAGCCTTACGCGTGCTGCGCTTGACGAGAACAGCCTGGCATGATCGTGTTTTGTCCGAAATGGCGTATTTCCCTCGTTTTAGGACAATGCCGAGAGGCCTGTGATGATCGGCGTTCTGATTTATCCCGACTTCCAACTGCTCGATGCAGCAGGTCCGATCGCGGCGTTCGAGATCGCCGCGCGTCACGCGCGGATGCCGCCAGCGATCAGACTGATGGCTGTGCAGGCGGGGCCGGTGCGGAGTTCCTCCGGAGCCGAACTGCTGGCCCGCGGCCTGCGCCACGATCGGGAGATGCGGACGCTGATCGTCGCCGGCGGTGAAGGCGTTCGCGCGGCGGCGCAGTGCGCGCGGACCCAAGCCTTTCTGCGGGCGGCTGCGAGGCGGGGGTGCCGGATCGCCAGTGTCTGCTCTGGCGCGTATGTGCTGGCCGAGACCGGTCTGCTCGACGGCAAGCGCGCCACGACGCATTGGGGCCGCAGCCGCGACTTCCGTCTGCGCTATCCACAAGTCCGGCTGGAGCCCGACCGGATCTTCGTGCGCGACGGCGAGGTCTGGACGTCGGCCGGGATCAGCGCCGGCATCGATCTGGCATTGGCGATCATCGCGGAAGATTACTCCGATGCGATCGCGCGCGATGTGGCTCGGCAGTTGGTCGTTGCGCAGCGCCGTGCCGGCGGGCAGTCGCAGTTTTCATCGCTGGTCGAGCTGCAGGAGCCGTCGGGGCGGTTCGCTGCCTTGCTGTCGTGGATGCGCGAGCATCTCGATACGCCGCTGACCGTCGAGCAATTGGCCGAGCAGTCGGGGATGAGCACACGGCATTTCGCCCGCGCGTTCCGGGATGAGACCGGCACCACGCCGTCGAAGGCGGTCGAGCGGCTGCGGCTCGAAGTGGCGCGTAGCCGGGTGCAGGCGTCCGGCGAAGCGATCGAGTTGGTTGCGCAGGCGACGGGGTTCGGCGATCCGGAGCGGATGCGCCGCGCCTTCATCCGCGCTTTCGGCCATCCGCCCCAAGCGCTGCGCCGGGCCGCCAAGGCGGCATGACGGTCGCTGCTGTCGTCGTCCGTCAGGCTTGCACGCCAGTGGCGTCCGCATGAATGCGCTCAGCGTCCGCGTTCAGCGCCGTCATCGCCTGCGTCAGCTCGGGATAGATCTCGTCGTCGATCGTGACGATGCCGTAGTTGGAATCTTCGCCGTCCCAGCGGCCTTGTGCCGGCTGATCGGCATGCACGAACCAATGATAACCGACGAGCGTCGGATGGCGCAGTGCGGCTGTCGTGTAGCGGGTGAAGCCTGCGGCGCGCTCGCGCTGGGTCGGCATCCGCGGGCCGGCACCGCGGGTGTTCGGCAGCCCGGCATCGTCGCCCCGGAACGAATATTCGCTGATCAGACACGGCCTCCCGGTCGCGGCATAGCCTTCTATCACCGCATCCGGCAACGGATCGTAACAATTGATGCTGAGAACGTCGCAGAAGCGTCCGGCCGCCGCGACCACATCGCGTGGCGGGAGGTAAGCGAAACGTCCGCCGAGCACCAGATGATGCGGCGCGGCGGCGCGGATCGCGGCGGCGCTGACTGATAAATAGCGCTCGGCCAGCAGGCCGGCGAAAGCGTCGCAATCGGCGAAGTAATCGCGCGCAGCCGGATCGTGCTCCTGCGCCCGATCATTGGCGAAGAAATTGCGGCTGAACGGCGGTGGCTGCAGCGGTGCGGCAACAAGATCGTCCCACGATGACAGCGTGCATTGCCACGCAGCGTTGAATTGGTCGACGCTGTCGTAGCGGCTGTTCAGCAGCGCCAGCGCAGCGCGCCGCGAGAACGGTGCCGTGGTGGCGCGCAGGATCGTCGGCAGCAGTTCGTTTTCGCCGCGCCAGTCAGGTCCCCACGGCAGTTCGTTGTCGGTGAACCAGCCGAGCACATGCGGATCGTCGCGTTGCGGCGCGCAGACCTCGCGCGCATGCGCGCGGGCAAACTGTTCGAATTCCGGATCGAAGATGTCGCACAGCGGCCAGCCGCCGCGCTTCTCGCCGAAGGCGGTGGCGAGATAGACGACGCCGGCGGCGGAGGCGAGGGGGACCGCGCCGGCGCTTGCGATCTCGGGCTCCGACCATGCGCCGAGCGTGTTGAAGCCCCAGGAGGCGAGGCGGTCCGCCGCGGCGCGCCGCCACCCTTGGCGGCTGCCGTATTTGCGGGTGCAGGCTTCCCGATAAGGCCGGCGATCCGTGCCCTGAACATTGTCGTGGTCGAACTGCACCGAGACCACGCCCTTGGACAGAAACCGTCCGCCGTCAGGATCGACAAACCACCACCTCCCGTCGATCTGTTCGACGCGGAAGAAACCGGTGGCGTCGGCCTTGCGATCGGCGAGGCCGCCCCAGCGCGTGCGTTCAAGTTCAGACATTCCGTCGCGACGATCGGCGCTCGCACGCCGCTGCTCCCTGTTGACCGGGCAAATCCTCGGACGGCGGGACCGACGTCTCGTTGACGCCGGTCAATGCCAGGCTGCGGCTAAAGCGCCTTCAGCCAATCGCCGATCTGGCTGACAACGACGTTGGCCTGCGGCAGCAGCTTGCCCATGGTGAAGAAGCCATGGAATTGGCCCGGATAGGTCCGGTGCAGCACCGGGACGCCGGCATCGGCGAGTCGGCGGGCGTATTCGTCGCCTTCGTCGCGCAGCGGGTCGGCACCGGCTGTGATGACGAAGGCCGGCGGCAGGCCCGCAAGGGTTTCGGCGCGCGCCGGCGAGGCGCGCCAATCGTCGGCATCCTGCGCGCGGCTCAGATAGTGGTCGCGAAACCAGCGGATCACCGAATGCGTCAACAGCACGCTGGTCTCCGGCTCGCTGTGCGACGGATGCCGCATCGAAAAGTCGGTGGCCGGATAGATCAGCACCTGACCGGCAAGCTGTGGTCCGCCGTGATCGCGGGCGTGCAGCGCGACGACTGCCGCAAGGTTGCCTCCGGCGCTGTCGCCGCCGACGCTGAGCTGTTCTGGATCGATGCAGAGCTTCCGCGCGTTGTCGGCGATCCAGCGCGTGGCCGCGATCGCGTCGTCGACGGCGGCGGGAAACTTGTGCTCGGGCGCGAGCCGGTAGTCGACCGAGATCACCAGCAGTTCGCCGTCATGGGCGATGCCGCGGCAGACGACGTCGTGAGTCTCGAGATCGCCGATCACCCAGCCGCCGCCGTGAAAAAACACCAGCGCCGGCGACAGGCCCTCGTCCTGGCGGAGCTTGGTCGGGGTGTAGAGCCGGGCCGGGATATCGCCGGCCGGGCCGGGACTGGTGATCGACTGGACCGACGCCAGCTCCGGCGGCTCCGGATTGCTGACCAGCCGCGCCGCCGAGTAGTAGGCGCGGGCTTCGGTTGCACTCAGCGTCTCGTAGGCGGGACGGCCGGCGTCCTGGAAAGCCTGATAGACGGCGGCGGCATCGGGATCGAGTTTGGCGGGCATGGCATTTCCTCGGGCTTCCCGGTTCGGGCCGGGGCTGTTTTTGCGGCACCAGGGGACGTGGAGGTACCTGAAAGCAATATCTCAGGAGTTCCTCGCAATAGCCAGCAGGGGGCTGCGGCCTTTGCCGACCCGCCCTTTCCCCGCCGTATTCCCCGTGTTAACCGGGAGACCAATGCGAGCGGCCCGAAGCTGTAGAATGTCGCAAGCCTGATTCGTCGATTGAAGCCGCGCGGAATGTCCCGAAGCCTGAGCCTAGTCGGTCTTGCGGCGTTGATCGTCGCCCATTCGATCGCGTTTGCGCCCCCGGCGCAGGCGCAGATCGGCAACATCTTCTCCGATCCGCCGCCGCGGCCGCCGGGCATGGTGCCGCGCGGTGCGCCTGCCGACGACGACGAGGAAGAGGTGCCGGATCTGCCGCCGCAGGGGCGGGTGCTGCCGGCGCCCAATCGCCCGATCCAGGGTTCGGCGATGCCAGGTCCGGTGCAATCGCAGCCGCTGCCGCCGCCGCCCGGCACGACGATTATCCCTCAGACCCCACCGCCTGGTGCCGCGCCCAGCCAGCCCAACACCGGCGTTGCCAATGAGCCGCCTGCCGGTGCCAATCCGTTGCCGGGATTGCCGCCGGGGCAGCGCCAGCCGCGCGGCACGCCGCAGACCAATCCGCCGCCGTCGCCGGCGACGCTGCAGCCCGGCGACGAGATCGTCACCGAGCCGCCGGCGCAGAAGATCGTCAATAAGAAGGCCAGCTTCACCGGCCTCGACAAGATCACCGGCCGCACCATCAATTTCGATGCCGACATCGGCGAGACGGTGCAGTTCGGCGCGCTCCGGGTGAAGACCGATGCCTGCTACACCCGGCCGGCGACCGAAGCGACCAACACCGACGCCTTCGTCGAGGTCGACGAGATCACCTTGCAGGGCGAGGTGAAGCGGATCTTCTCGGGCTGGATGTTCGCGGCGAGTCCTGGCTTGCACGCGGTCGAACACCCGATC
>NZ_QUMK01000003.1 GCF_010907035.1 Rhodopseudomonas sp. BR0M22 | reverse complement strand
ACCCCACCGCGGCCGATTCGGCTCATGAGTCGCCGTCATTCCGGGGCGCCGCGCAGCGGCGAACCCGGAATCTCGACGTGCAAGGACAAGAGGTGCCCCACGATCTCGGGATTCCGGGTTCGCAGGCTGCGCCTGCGCCCCGGAATGACTTGCCTGGAAGGGGCCGCGCTCGGGGCGACGCCGTTCTTCAAACGAAGAGCGTCGTGTCGCTCCGCCTCACACGATCCGGCTGTTCTTGCTGCCCCAATATTTGTCGCGCAGCAGGCGCTTGTAGAGTTTGCCGGTGGGGAGCCGCGGCATTTCGTCGGTGAAATCGATCGAGCGCGGCACCTTCTGGCGCGACAGCGATTGGGCGCAGAACGTCAGCAGTTCCTGCTCCAGCTCGGCCCCGGCGGCGACGCCCTCGACCGGCTGCACCACCGCCTTGACCTCCTCGCCGAGATCCTCGTTCGGCACGCCGAACACGGCGGCGTCCGCGACCTTCGGATGGGTGATCAAGAGGTTCTCGCACTCCTGCGGATAGATGTTCACCCCGCCCGAGATGATCATGAAGGTGGCGCGGTCGGTGAGGTGCAGATAGCCGTCGTCGTCGACATAGCCGACGTCGCCGACGGTGCTCATGCTGCCGTCTTCCGAGCGGGCTTCCTGGGTCTTCTTCGGGTCGTTGAAGTACTCGAATGGCGTCGCGGTCTTGAACCAGATTTGACCGGGCGTGCCTTTTGGGCATGGCTTCATGCCGTCGTCGAGAATGTGCAGATCGCCGAACATCACCTTGCCGACCGTGCCGCGATGCGCCAGCCATTCGGCGCTGTTGCAGGCGGTGAAGCCGAGGCCTTCGGTGGCGCCGTAATATTCGTGGATGATCGGTCCCCACCATTCGATCATCTGTTCCTTCACCTGCGGCGGGCAAGGCGCAGCGGCATGGATCGCGACCTCCAGGCTCGACAGATCGTATTTCTTGCGGACCTCCTCGGGCAGCTTCAGCATCCGCGAGAACATCGTCGGCACGAGCTGGCTGTGGGTCACCTTGTATTTCTCGACCAGCGCCAGGTACTGCTCCGGATCGAAGTGCTCCATGATGATCACGGTGCCGCCGATGCGGATGGTGAGGCCGACTGCAGCCTGCGGCGCCGAGTGATACAGCGGCGCGGGCGACAGATAGATCATGCCGTCGCGATACTTCCACAGCATGTTGAGGAAGTGGAACAGCGGCAGCGGTTCGGACGGCGGCTGCTCCGGCAGTGGCCGGATAATGCCCTTCGGCCGCCCGGTGGTGCCGGACGAATACAGCATCGCGGTGCCGAGGCTTTCGTCGGCGATCGGCGTGTCCGGCAGGTTTTTGGTCGCTTCGGAAAGCCCGACGATCCGCTCGCTCTCGCCGTCACCGTCGACCACAACGCACAGCGTGACGTTGGGACACTCCTTCAGCGCCTCGCGGGCGACGTCGAGCTTGGCTTTCGAGGTGATCAGCGCGCGCGATTCGCTGTTGGTCAGGATGTAGGCGAGCTCGGCGGGCGTCAGGTAGGAGTTGACGCAGGTGTAGTAATAGCCGCTGCGCTCGCCGGCGGCGCACGCCTCGATGTAGTGGTTGTTGTTCTCCATGAAGATCGAAAAATGGTCGAGCCGCTGCAGGCTGTGATCGCGCAGCAGATGCGCCAGACGGTTGCTGCGAGCCTCGAGCTCGGCATAGCTCACCGTCTCTCCGGTCGCAGCCATGATGAAGGCGGGGTGGTCGGGGCGGGTCTTCGCGAACTGGCCGGGATACATTGTGCTCCTCGTGCTGATGCGTGCCTGAGTTTCTGATTTTCCGTTGTCATTGCGAGGAGCGAAGCGACGAAGCAATCCACCGACGTGCACTGGGCTCCTGGATTGCTTCGCTACGCTCGCAATGACGCTCTCATCGTTGTTAGTCCCTCTAAAGCAAGTGCGTCTTCACGCCGCGAGCTCCAGGATCTCGCGGACCTGCGCCGGTCCTTCGATCGGGCGCGGATTGCGTGGCACCCATGGGGTGCCCATGGCCTGGGTGGCGATCCGCTCGAAATGCTCGGGCCCGACGTTCACGTCGCGCAAGCTGCGCGGCATGCCGAGCACCCGGATCAGCGCGTCGAGCACGTCGCCGGCGTCTTCGCCGGGATGTCCCATCGCGGCGGCAACCAGCGCCTGGCGATCGCGGTTGGCGGACTTGTTCCAGCGCATCACCGCCGGCAGCATGATGCAGGAGGTGTGGCCGTGCGGCACGTCGAACACCGCGCCGAGCACGTAGCCGATGCCGTGGCTGGCCCCCATCGGCACGCCGGACGACAGCGCGCCCATCGATAGCCAGGTGCCGATCTGACAATCGAGCCGGGCTTCGAGGTCGGTCGGATCGGCTTTCACCCGCGGCAGCCCTGCGGCGAGCATCGAAAGGCCGCGCAGCGCCTGGGCGTCACCGTAGGGGTGCGCCTCGCGCGAGCAGATCGCTTCGACGCAGTGGTCGACCGCCCGGATGCCGGTCGACAGAAACAGCCATTCGGGCGTGTGCAGGGTGATGGCCGGATCGAGGATCGCGGCGCGCGGCATCGTCAGCGGATGCGCCAGCCTCTCCTTCACCCTGGTGGCTTCGTTGGTGACGCCCGCGATGGCACTGAATTCGCCGCCCGAGATCGTGGTCGGGACGCTGATCTGACGGACTTTGGGCGCGACCGGCGCGTTGATGTTGCGGACGCGGTCGATCTCGGCGGCGCTCGAGATGTCGTTGGCGAGGCAGATCTGCACCGCCTTGGCGGCGTCGGTGATCGAGCCGCCGCCGACGGTGACGATGATATCGGCCTGGATGGCGCGGGCCTGTTCGGTGGCCGCGATCACTGCGGCGCGCGGCGTATGTGCCGGCATTGCGTCGAACACCCCGGCGCAGCGGCCGCCGAGCGCGTCCTTGATCTTGGCGATTTCATCGGTGGTGCGGTTCAGCGTGCCCGACACCATCAGCAGCGCGCGCTGCGCGCCGATGCGGTCGAGCTGAGCGGCGAGCGCTTCCGCCGCCGGCTGACCGTAGACGACCTCCTCCATGGCGCCGAACACGACGCGTCCAGTCATCACGTTGTTTCTCTCCCATTGGCCGCTTTTGCGTGGCCTTAGCGATGATCCTAATCCGATCGTCGCAGGTTCGGGAACAGGAAAATTCGTCGCGGCGGCGGCGCGTCATGGGCGTGTCCGACAACACGGTAAGATAAGACGTTTGGCTGATCCGCCGCCGTAAGGGGTTGTCGCTGCCCCGCCCGCATGTTGAATGCGGCGGCAGATTTTGTTGTGACGCGTTTTCTTCACGCGAACCGGTGACCACTTCGCTCGAAAACGCTTTCGTCGGGGAGACAGTCCATGACTAAGGCCGTGCTCGGCATTATCGGCGGCTCCGGGATCTATGATTTGCCCGGGCTGGAAGACGTCCGAGAGGAAGCGATCGAGAGCCCGTGGGGCCAGCCGTCTTCCGCGGTGCGGCGCGGCAATATCGCCGGCCTGCCGATCGTGTTCATGCCGCGCCACGACAAGGGCCACCGGCTGTCGCCCTCCGACATCAACTACCGCGCCAATATCGACGTGTTGAAGCGCGCCGGCGTCACAGACCTGATCTCGCTGTCGGCCTGCGGCTCGTTCAAGGAAGAGCTGCCGCCCGGCACCTTCGTGCTGGTCGATCAGTTCGTCGACCGTACCTACAAGCGCGAAAGCTCGTTCTTCGGCAAAGGCTGCGTCGCCCACGTCTCGATGGCGCACCCGGTGAGCCCGCGGCTGCGCATCCACCTTGCGGCGGCGGCGGAGGCCGAAGGCATTCCGGTGGCGCGCGGCGGCACCTACCTCTGCATGGAAGGGCCGCAGTTCTCCAGCTACGCAGAGAGCATGACCTACAAGCAGCTCGGCTATTCGGTGATCGGCATGACCAACATGCCGGAGGCCAAGCTCGCCCGTGAGGCGGAAATCTGCTACGCGACGGTGGCGATGGTCACCGATTTCGACTGCTGGCACCCGGACCACGACGCGGTGACGGTGCAGGACATCGTCCGCGTTCTGACCTCCAATGCCGAGAAGGCCAAGAGCCTGGTGGCGCGGCTGGCGCAGGACTTCCCGCGCGAGCACGAGGAATGCCCGATCGGCTCCGACCGCGCCCTCGATGCCGCCTTCATCACCGCCCCCGAAGCGCGCGATCCGGAACTGCTGAAGAAGCTGGACGCGGTGGCAGGGCGGGTTCTGAAGGCGTAAACCGCGTCATGGCGAGGAGCGGAAGCGACGACGCAATCCAGTGCTCGTGCGTGAACTTCTGGATTGTTTCGCTTCGCTCGCAATGACGGATTCCATGTTAGCGAGGCACCATGAAAGTCGACGGCAAGCACACCCGCACGATCTGGCTCGAGGCTGACGGCTGGACCGTCGGCACCATCGATCAGCGCCGGCTGCCGCACGACTACGTGGTGGTGAAGCTGACCAGCTCCGATGACGCGGCCGATGCGATCCGCACCATGCTGGTGCGCGGCGCGCCGCTGATCGGTGCCACTGCGGCCTACGGCATGGCGCTGGCGATGCGCGAGGATGCCTCCGACGCCGGGCTCGCTGCCGCCTACGCCAAGCTGGTCGCAACCCGGCCGACCGCCATCAATCTGAAATGGGCGCTCGACGAGATGCGCCGCGCGCTCGCTCCTGTGCAGCCGGCGGATCGCGTCGCGGCAGCGTATCGGCGTGCCGGTGAGATCGCCGATGAAGACGTCGCGATCAATCAGGCGATCGGCGCCAGCGGCCTGAAGCTGATCGAGGCGATTGCGGCGACCAAGAAGCCAGGCGAGCGGGTCAACGTGCTGACCCATTGCAACGCCGGCTGGCTCGCGACCGTCGATTGGGGCACCGCGACCGCGCCGATCTATCAGGCGTTCGATGCAGGTATTCCGATCCATGTGTATGCCGACGAGACCCGTCCGCGGAATCAGGGCGCGTCGCTGACCGCCTGGGAACTCGGCCATCACGGCGTCGACCACACCGTGATTCCGGACAATACCGGCGGCCATCTGATGCAGCACGGACTGGTCGATCTCGTGATCGTCGGCACCGACCGCGTCACCGCCGATGGCGATGTCTGCAACAAGATCGGCACCTATCTGAAAGCGCTGGCGGCGGCCGACAACAAGGTGCCGTTCTATGTCGCGCTGCCGTCGCCGACGATCGACTTCACCATCCACGACGGCGTGACGGAGATCCCGATCGAGCAGCGCGAGGCCGCGGAGGTGACCGATATGACCGGCCGTACCAGTGACGGCCGGATCGAGACGGTGCGGATCGTGCCGCAGGGGTCAAAGGTCGCCAATTACGGCTTCGACGTCACCCCGGCGCGCCTCGTCACCGGGCTGATCACCGAGCGCGGCGTGCTGAAAGCCGACCGTGCCGCGCTGGCCTCGGCCTTCCCGGAGCGGGTGGCGCAGGCCATGGAACTCCTGCGGGCGTCCTGAGTTCGGTACAATGCGGCCGCTCGGCCGCAGCACGGGGCAGCGCGGCGGTATTGCCGCGTCGAAACGGCGTGGCGCGCGGCCGATCGCCGCGTAACCCTGTGGAAACGCTCTCGCGCTCGCCACCTTTGTGGCTATGCTGGATTCGCGCCGGAGCCGACCCGCGCGCGCCCCAAGGACACGCATCATGACCGATCAATCCAGGCCGCCGGAGCGGCCGCGCTATGAGCCGGAGATCATTCCGCCCGGACAGACCCACGATCCGATGGGGACGCGGATCTTCATCGACCAGAACACCACCGAGCACGTCTTCGTCGGCAAAGTCGGTCCGCTCGGGCTGTTTTTGATGGCGCTGGCGATCGGGGCGGTGATCGCCGTGGTGTTGGTGCTGCTGCTCGGGGCGTTCCTGCTGTGGATTCCGGTGGTCGGCCTGCTGATCGCCGCCGGTCTGGTCGCCGGCGTGCTGCGACCGTTGTTTTCGCGACACGGCTGAGAGCGACGCCGTTTCGTTTTGATCATTGTCAGCGAGCGGTCAGCGGCTCGGCGGCAAACTGGCGGTTTCCGAAGGAGCCGGCCGGAAGCCCGATGAGGCGCCTCTTCATTGTCGCATTCACAGCTCTGATCGCCGCGGCGCCGATGCCGTCGGCGCGCCTCGTCGCGCACGCGCACGACCACGGCGCCCACGACCGCCGCCACGATCACGACGAAGCGCGGCGCGCGGTCGAGCGCGGCGAAATCCGTCCGCTCGCCGAACTGCTCGGCCGGATTCGCGACAAGCTGCCCGGCGAGATCACCGGCGTCGAGATCGAGCGGCATCACGATCAGTGGCTGTACGAGTTCATCGTGGTCGACAAGGCCGGACGGTTGTACGAAGTCTATGTCGATGCGCTGAGTGGCGAGATCCGTCGCACCAGGGAGAAATGATGCGAGTGCTGGTGGTCGAGGACGACAGCCGGATCGCGTCGGAGCTGGCGCGTGGTCTCGGCGAAGCCGGTTATTTGGCCGAGATCGTCGGGGACGGCGAGGAGGCGTGGTTTCGCGGCGATACCGAAGATTACGCCGCCATCATCCTCGACCTTGGTCTGCCCGGGCTCGACGGCCTCACCATCCTGAAGCGCTGGCGCGACAACGGCCGCCTCACCCCGGTGCTGATCCTCACCGCCCGCGGCAGCTGGGCCGAGCGGGTCGACGGCATCGATGCCGGCGCCGACGACTATCTGCCGAAGCCGTTTCAGATGGAGGAACTGCTGGCGCGGCTGCGCTCGATCGTGCGGCGCTCGGCCGGCCATGCCTCGTCGGTGGTCACCATCGGCGAGGTCACGCTCGACGAGCGGCAGATGCAGGTGAGCGTCGGCGGCAAGCCGGTGTCGCTGTCGCCGCTGGAATATCGGCTGGCGTCCTATCTGGTGCTGCATCGCGGCCGGGTGGTGTCGCAATACGAGTTGGCCGAGAACATCTACGGCCAGGACGACGCCCATGATTCCAACGCCATCGAGGTGCTGGTCGGCCGCGTCCGCCGCAAGATCGGCACCGAGCTGATCGAGACCCGGCGCGGCTTCGGCTACATCGTGCCGGACGAGCGTTCATGAAACACAGCTCGCTGCGGCTGCGGTTGATCGCCGGCGGTGCCGCGGCGATCCTGATCGCGCTCAGCATCGCCGGCTTCGCGCTCACCATCCTGTTCGAGCGCCACGTCACCCGCACCATCGCGGACGATCTCGAAGTCTCGCTGAAGCAACTGCTCGCCGGCATCGAGGCCGGTCCGGACGGAAAGCTCGTGGTGGTGCGACCGCCGACCGATCCGCGGTTCTCCGAGCCGTTGTCGGGGCTGTACTGGCAGGTCGGCGACGACGCCGATCAGCTCGTCCGCTCGCGCTCGCTGTGGGACGACCGGCTGACGGTGCCGATCGATCAGCCCGGCCCCGGGGAGGTGCATCACCACGACATTGCCGGGCCGTTCGGCGCGCGGTTGTCGATCGTCGAGCGCCGGGTGCAGCTCACCATGGCCGGCAAGAGCGTGCCGATCCGGGCCGCGGTGGCGGTCGATCTGGCGCGGGTCGATGCGGCCGGCAAGGCGTTCGCCCGCGATCTCGTGGTCGCGCTCGGGCTGCTCGGCGCAGTGCTGGCGCTCGCCACCTCGGTGCAGGTGATGCTCGGCCTGCGGCCTCTCGCGGCGCTGCGCCGGGACGTTGCCGCGATCCGCTCCGGCCGCAGCAGCCGGCTGCCCGAGGCGGTGCCGGACGAAGTCCGCCCGCTGGTCGAGGAGGTCAACGCGTTGCTCGAAGCCCAGGCCCGAGAGATCGAGCGCTCGCGCGACCGCGCCGCCGATCTCGCCCATGGCCTGAAGACGCCGCTGGCGGCGCTGGCGGGCGATGCGGCGCGGCTGCGCGAGCGCGGCGAGGATAAGCTCGCCCGGGACATCGAGGCGGTCGGCGCCGCGATGAGCCGGCACGTCGACCGCGAGCTGGCGCGGGCCCGGCTGCGCGGTGCCGCACGGCGCGGCGAGAGCGTCACGGTCGAGCTGTTGCCGCTGGTGCGATCATTGGTGACGATCCAGTCGCGCACCCCGGCGGGCCGGTCGATCGCCTACGGAATCGAGATCGCCGACTATGTGGCGGTGCCGATCGAGCGCACCGATTTGGCCGAGGTGCTGGGCAATCTGCTCGACAACGCCACCCGCCACGCAAAATCCAGGGTGCGGATCGGCACCGCCTGCGATGCCAACGAATTCTGCATCCTGATCGAGGATGACGGCGAAGGGCTCGGCGAGGCTGCGCGGACCGACGTGCTGTCGCGCGGCATCCGGCTCGATCAGCGCGGCGAGGGCGCCGGGCTGGGGCTGGCGATTGTCCAGGACGTGCTCGACGCCTATGGCTGGAGCCTGCGGCTGTCGCGCTCGGATCTCGGCGGCCTCAAGGCCTGCTGCTGCTCGGCGGTCGCCTCGGCCGGTCCGGGCGGCGCGTGAGCCGGCGCGGCCACCTTGCCATCGCGCGCTCGCGCGCTATATCCCGGTTTTCCCTCACATTCCTTCTGCAGGACCAGCGACATTCGCCATGACCATGACTGATACCGCCAGCGAGACGAAGCCGTTCCAGGCCGAAGTTGCCGAGCTTTTGAACCTGATGGTGCACTCGGTCTATTCCGAGACCGACATCTTCCTGCGCGAGCTGATCTCGAACGCGTCCGACGCGCTCGACAAGCTGCGCTACGAGTCGATCGCAAAGCCCGAGCTGATGGAGAAGGGCGGCGAGCCGACGATCCGGATCATTCCGAAGAAGGCGCCCGACACCCTGACGATCGTCGACAACGGCATCGGCATGGACCGCCAGGAGCTGATCGACAATCTCGGCACCATCGCCAAGTCCGGCACCAAGTCGTTCATCTCAAAGCTCGCCGAGACCAAGGACAGTGCCGGCCTGATCGGCCAGTTCGGCGTCGGCTTCTACGCCGCCTTCATGGTAGCCGATAAGATCACCGTCACCAGCCGCCGCGCCGGTTCGGACGAGGTTTGGGCCTGGACGTCCGTCGGCGGCGCCGGATTCGAGATCGGCCCGGCATCCGAGGAAGCCGCCGCGCGGGTCGAGCGCGGCACCGAGATCGTGCTGCACCTGAAGCCGGACGCCTCGAAATATCTCGAAGACTGGCAGATCGAGCGGATCGTCACCGAATACTCCGACAACATCCAGTTTCCGATTTTGCTGGTGCCGGAAGAAGGCGAACCGCGCCAGATCAATTCGGCCAGCGCGCTGTGGCAGCGCTCGAAATCCGAATTGAGCGAGGACGACTACAAGCAGGCCTACAAGCAGATCGCGGGCGCGTTCGACGAGCCGGCGATGACGCTGCATTATCGCGCCGAGGGGCGGCAGTCCTACGCGGTGATGCTGTTCGCGCCGTCCACCAAGCCGTTCGATCTGTTCGAGCCGGAACGCAAGGGCAAGATCAAGCTCTACGTCCGCCGCGTTTTCATCACCTCGGAAGCCGAGCTGCTGCCGCCCTATCTGCGCTTCCTGCGCGGCGTGATCGACTCCGAGGATCTGCCGCTCAACCTGTCGCGCGAGATGCTGCAGAAGAATCCGCAGCTCGCGCAGATTCGGACCGCGGTGACCGGCAAGGTGATCAGCGAGCTGGAAAGCCTCGCCGAGAAGAAGCCGGAGGACTTCGCCAAGATCTGGGATGCGTTCGGCCCGGTGCTGAAGGAAGGCCTGTACGAAGACTTCGAGCGTCGCGAGAAGCTGCTGTCGCTGGCCCGCTTCACCACCACGGCCGGCGAGAAGCGGTCGCTGAAGCAGTATGTCGAGGCGATGAAGGAGAACCAGACAGATATCTACTATCTGGTCGGCGATTCTCTTGAGCGTCTGAAGTCCAACCCGAAGCTGGAATCGGCGGCGGCGCGGGGCATCGAGGTGCTGCTGCTGACCGACCCGGTGGATGCGTTCTGGACCTCGGCGCAGCTCGATTTCGGTGGCAAGCCGCTGAAGTCGCTCAGCCAGGGCGACGTCAATTTCGATCTGATCCCGAAGCTCGATCAGGACGAGGACAAGAAGGACGAGACCAAGGCCGACGAGGCCACGGTGATCGCGGTGATCAAGGACGCGCTCGGCGATCGCGTCTCCGACGTCAGAGCCTCGCAGCGACTGACGTCGAGCGCGTCGTGTCTGGTGGCGGGCGGCATGGGTCCGGATCGCGAACTGGAGAAGATGCTGGCGCGCGCCAACAAGGGGGCCGGTTCCAAGCCGATCCTCGAGATCAATCTGCAGCACACGCTGGTCGCGGCGCTCGGCGATACCAAGACCGACAAGGCGGAAGCCGCTGATCTTGCGTTCTTGCTGCTCGAACAGGCGCAGATCCTCGACGGCGAATTGCCCGAAGACCCGGCCGCTTTCGCCAGCCGCCTCAACCGGCTGGTGCTGCGCGGCGTCGTTGCGCATGGTTAGCAGCTAGCTAACAAACACGGTTACCAATTTTTTAATCCATGGGCTGCATTCTGCTCGGCATTGTTGTGCCGAGCGGAATGTAATACCATGAGTCGATTTTGTACGAGCGTAGCTGTGGCGGCGGCCATGATGTCGCCGGCCGCGGCAGCCGACATGCCGTATTTCCCTCCCCTTTTGCCCACTGCGCCGGTGTCTTGGAATTGGACCGGCCTGTATTGGGGCGCTCATCTCGGCGGCAGTTTCGGCTCGTCGAGCTTCAGCGACCCCGCCGGCCCCGGCCTCTACGGCGGCGACGTCCGCAGCCCGGCCGCGCTCGCGGGCATCCAGGTCGGCTACAATTATCAGCTGAACGCCAACTGGCTGATCGGCATCGAGGCCGATGTTAGTTCGATGAATGCCAAGGGCACCAACACCTGCATGGCATCGTCGGGGTTGTTGATTTCGTCGAACTGCCGCGTCCGCCAGAATGCGCTGGCGACGCTCACCGGTCGTGCGGGCTTGGTGACCGGCCGCGGCGGCCGCACGCTGCTCTACGCCAAAGGCGGCGCAGCCTTCCTCAGCGAACGGCTCGACATGACGGTCGGCTATCCGTTCGGCACCTCGACCGACGTTAATGACGGTCGCTGGGGATGGACCGTCGGCGCCGGCATCGAACGGGCGCTGGCGCCGGCCTGGTCGGTGAAGTTCGAATACGACTACGCCGATTTCGGCAGCCGCGACATGGCGACGCCGTCGAGCTACCGGCTAGTTCCGGGCGTCGGCTATTTCGCCACCCCGCAGGGTGCGAGCAAGATCGTGCAGGACGTTCACGCCGTGAAGGTCGGCCTCAATCTCAAATTCGGCGGCAACGTCGACACGCGCTTCGACGATTATCATCTGCGCGGGTCCCAGGCTGGCGTCGATGTCGTCGAGCGCGGCGCGGTCGAGGTCGGCGGTCGCGTCTGGTACAGCTCGGGCCGTTTCCAAAAAGACCTCGGCGCCACCGTCGATCAGGGCAGTCAGAACTTTCTGATCTCGCGGCTCGCCTATCAAAACACCGCCGTGTCGGGGGAGGCTTTCGGTCGGATCGAAGGTCCCTACGACACTTTCCTCAAGGGTTTCGTCGGCGGCGGCACGCTGCTGACCGGACATATGAACGACGAGGACTGGATCGCCTCCGAGGGTATCCCCTATTCGAATACGCTGTCGGACCCGGTCAAGGGCAGCATCGCCTACGCGACGCTCGATGTCGGCTACAATCTGGTGCGGGGGCCGGACTACAAATTCGGCGGCTTCGTCGGCTACAATTACTATCGCGAGAACAAATCGGCCTATGGCTGCGTGCAGACCGCAGGCGCCACGTCGGTTGTCTGCGCGGAGCCGATCTCGGCCGCGGTTCTCGGCATCACTCAGAACGACACCTGGCACTCGCTGCGGGTCGGCCTCAACGGCGAGATCGGGCTCGGCCGTGGGTTCAAGCTCTCGGCGGATGCGGCCTATCTGCCGTATGTGAAGACCTTCGGAACCGACACGCATCTGCTGCGAACGGATGTCCCCGATAAGGTCTCGCCGTCGCAGGGCACAGGGCAGGGCGTCCAGCTCGAGGCGATCCTGTCGTATCAGTTGAACAGCGCCTTCAGCGTCGGCGCCGGAGCGCGGTACTGGGCGATGTGGGCGACCACCAACGCCTACACCAATATCTTCGGCACGGAGTGTCCGTGTCAGACCCTGCCGGTCCGCACCGAGCGCTATGGAACCTTCTTGCAGGCGGCCTATAAGTTCGACCAACTCTAGAACGACGTCGCAATCGTTTCGTGACGAGGAAAAACCGCTGGTCGGTCGAAGGCTTCTTGCATAGTCTGCGCCCCAACCAAAACACTGGGAGGCACGCAATGAAGTTCAAACTTCTGTCCGCCGCGCTCGCGGCAACGGCTCTTGTCGCCGTCACGCCGGCTTCGGCGCAAGGCGTCAAGATCGGTATTCTCAACGATCAGTCCGGCGTCTATGCCGATTACGGCGGCAAGTGGTCGCTCGAAGCCGCCAAGATGGCGGTCGAGGATTTCGGCGGCGAGGTTCTGGGCCAGAAGATCGAAATCGTCTCGGCCGATCATCAGAACAAGCCCGACAACGCCGTCGCGATCGCGCGCAAATGGTACGACGTCGACGGCGTCGACATGATCACCGAACTGACCACCTCGTCTGTGGCGCTGGCGATCCAGGATCTGTCGAAGGAAAAGAAGAAGATCGACATCGTGGTCGGGGCAGCGACCTCGCGCATCACCGGCGATGCCTGCCAGCCTTACGGCTTCCACTGGGCGTTCGACACCCATGCGCTGGCGGTCGGCACCGGTGGTGCATTGGTGAAGGCGGGCGGTGACACCTGGTTCTTTCTGACGGCCGACTACGCGTTCGGCTACGCGCTGGAGAAGGACACCAGCGAGATCGTGCTCGCCAATGGCGGCAAGGTGCTCGGTTCGGTGCGGCATCCGCTGAATTCGTCGGACTTCTCCTCGTTCCTGCTGCAGGCCCAGGCGTCCAAGGCCAAGGTCGTCGGCCTCGCCAATGCCGGCCTCGACACCGCCAACTCGATCAAACAGGCGTCGGAATTCGGCATCGTCGCCGGCGGCCAGAAGCTGGCTGGGTTGCTGATGACGCTCGCCGAAGTGCACGGCCTCGGTCTCAAGGCGGCGCAGGGGCTGGTGCTGACCGAAGCCTATTATTGGGATCGCGACGACAAATCGCGCCAGTTCGCCGAGCGCTTCTTCAAGCGCACCAACCGGATGCCGAGCATGATTCAGGCCGGCACCTACTCGGCGACGCTGTCCTATCTGAAGGCGGTCAAGGCCGCCGGCACCAAGGACACCGAAGCGGTGGCCAAGAAGCTGAAGGAGCTGCCGGTCGACGACGCCTTCGCGTCCGGCAAGGTGCAGGCCAATGGCCGCTTCGTCCACGACATGTATCTGTTCGAGGTCAAGAAGCCGGAAGAATCCAAGAAGCCGTGGGATTACTACAAGCTGCTCGCCACTGTGCCGGGCGACAAGGCATTCCCCACCGCGGCCGAGAGCGGCTGCCCGCTCACCAAGTAAGCGCTCGGTCGAGCCTCTGAAATGAAAGCCGGCGCTCTGCAAGGGCGCCGGCTTTGCCTTGAGTAGGTTGCGCCGAGCGTTGTGCAACCTCTCCCGCTTGCGGGAGAGGTCGGATCGCGTAGCGATCCGGGTGAGGGCACTCCTCTCAGCGATCGATAACTCACTGCCTGGGGCGCCCTCACCCCAACCCTCCCCCGCAAGCGGGAGAGGGAGCGCGCTGTGCGTGGCGCGATGCAGCGACAGAAATCAAATGCATCACGCCACCTGCCCATACGCCTTCATCACCTGCTCGCGCAGCACGGCCCAGATCTCACGATGCAGCGCGTGAAATTCGTGGGTCAGGCGGATTTCGAAAATGTCGCGCGGGCGCGGCAGTTCGATCCGCCAATCACCGACGATCCGCGCCGAGGGCCCCGCGGACATGATCACCACCCGGTCCGCGAGTGCGATCGCCTCTTCGAGATCGTGGGTGACGAACAGCACCGCCTTCTTGTGCGCGCTCCACAGCTGCAGCAGCAGATTGCCCATGATCTGCCGGGTCTGCGCATCGAGCGGGCCGAACGGCTCGTCCATCAGCAGAATCTTGGGATCGCGGATCAGCACCTGCGCGAGCCCGACCCGCTTCCGCTGGCCGCCGGACAGCATGTGCGGATAGCGCTGCGCGAAGGCGCCGAGCCCGACCGTCTCCAGCCAACCTTGCGCGCGCACCAGCGCCTCGCTGCGCGGCGTGCCGGAGATCTCGAGCCCGATCGCGACGTTGTCGATCGCGGTCTTCCACGGAAACAGCGCATCGGCCTGAAACAGATAGCCGGCCTGCGGATTGAGGCCGTCGAGCGGCGCGCCGAAGATCCGCACCGTGCCGGCGGCGGGGCGCAGCAGCCCTGCCGCGACGTTGAGCAGGGTCGACTTGCCGCAACCGGTCGGCCCGACGATGGCGACGAACTCGCCGTCCGCCACCGTCAGCGTCGCATGCTCCACCGCCGTATAGGTCCGCGCATCGGCGAGCCGGAACGCCACCGTCGCGTCCTGCAGCGCCACCGCCGCATTGTCCGTCTGATTCACGCCCTCTCCCCGCTTGTCTCTTGCCGCGACCATTCAACGCCGCGCGCCGACATGCAAGTCTGGCTTGCGCTCGGCCGTCTCCGGCGGCCATGCTGCGACCATGACGAGCGCAGCTTCGCCGATGATCGCCTATGACCGGATCACCAAGAGTTTCGGCGGCGGCCGGATCAAAGCGATCGACGATGTCTCGCTTTCGGTGCGGCGCGGCGAATTGCTCGCCATCGTCGGCGGCTCGGGCTCCGGCAAAACCACGCTGCTGCGGCTGACCAATCGGCTGATCGAAGCCGATGCCGGCGCGATTGCGATCGACGGCCGCGATATCCAAACCGCCGATCCGATCGCGCTCCGCCGCGGCATCGGCATGGTGTTCCAGAATGGCGGGCTGTTCCCGCACCTCACCGTCGCCGGCAATATCGGGATCACGCCGAAGCTGCTGAACTGGTCGAAGGCGGAGATCGCCGCGCGCGTCGACGAATTGCTCGATCTGGTGCGGCTCGATCCGGCGCAGCACCGGGACCGGCTGCCGCACGAACTCTCCGGCGGCCAGCGCCAACGCGTCGGCGTCGCCCGCGCGCTCGCCGCCAAGCCGGAGATCGTGCTGATGGACGAGCCGTTCGGCGCGCTCGATCCGCTGACCCGCGATGCGCTCGGCGAAGACTTTCGCGCCCTGCACGACCGGCTGCAGCTCACCACCGTGCTGATCACCCACGACATCACCGAGGCGCTGCTGCTGGCCGACCGGATCGCGGTGATGCATCGCGGACGCCTGCTGGCGCTCGGCACCGCGACCGAGCTAGCGGGCAGCCGGGACGCCTACGTCGCCGAGCTGCTGCGGACGCCGCGCCGGCAGGCGCAGCGGCTCGGGGCGTTGCTGCCGCGGGACGGCGCGACATGAGCCTGTTCGCCGATCCGCGCTGGCACGACGCGCTTGGCAATCTGCCCGACTATCTCGGCGCGCATGTTCGGGTCAGCCTGACGGCGCTCGCGCTCGGGCTGATCGTCAGCCTGCCGCTGGCAATCTTCGCCCGGCACCGGCCGGTGTTGCGCAGTGCCCTGCTCGGCTTTGCCGGCGTGGTGCAGACCGTCCCTGGCCTTGCGCTGCTCGCGCTGTTCTATCCGCTGCTGCTGGCACTCGCGGCACTGTCGATGAGCGCGTTCGGCGTCAGCTTCTCCGCCTTCGGTTTCCTGCCTGCGGTGCTGGCGCTGGCGCTGTATTCGATGCTGCCGGTGCTGCGCAACGCCATCACCGGGCTCGATGGTGTCGATCCGGCGCTGATCGAAGCGGCTCAGGGCGTCGGCATGACCGAGCGTCAGGTGCTGACGATGGTCGAGCTGCCGCTGGCGCTGCCGGTGATCATGGCCGGCATCCGCACCGCCGCGGTGTGGGTGATCGGCACGGCGACACTGTCGACCCCGATCGGCCAGACCAGTCTCGGCAACTACATCTTCGCCGGCCTGCAAACGCAGAACTGGATTTTGGTGCTGTTCGGCTGCGCCGCCGCCGCCGTGCTGGCGCTCGCCGTCGATCAGTTGCTGGCTTTGGTGGAAACAGGGCTGCGGAGCGGCAACCGCTGGCGGATCGGACTGGGGTCAGCAGGCATCGCCGCGATCGTGATCGCGACGCTGCTGCCGGGCGTAGCGGCGCGCACCTCTTATGTGATCGGCGCGAAGACTTTCACCGAGCAATATGTGCTCGCCGCATTGCTGCAGCAACGCCTCGACGCCAGCGGTCTGCCGACGACCACGCGCGCTGGCCTCGGCTCAAGCGTCATTTACGACGCGCTCAGAAGCGGCGACATCGACGCCTATGTGGATTATTCCGGCACGCTATGGGCCAATCAGTTCAAGCACCCGGGCATCGCCGCAAGCGATCAGGTGCTCACCGACCTGAAACAGGATCTCGCCAAAGACGGCGTCATGCTGCTCGGCGAGCTCGGCTTCGCCAACGCCTATGCGCTGTTGATGCCGCGCGCCAAAGCCGAGGCGCTGAAGATCCATTCGATCGCCGACCTCGCCGCCCACGCACCCTCGATGACGATCGCCGGTGACTACGAGTTCTTCTCGCGGCCGGAATGGGCCAACCTGCGCAGCGCGTATGGCCTCGCATTCAAGACCGAGCGGCAGATGCAGCCGGATTTCATGTATGCAGCCGTCGCTTCCGGCGAAGTCGACCTGATCGCCGGCTACACCTCGGACGGGCTGATCGCCAAATACGACCTGGTCGTGCTCGACGATCCGAAACAGGCGATCCCGCCCTACGACGCAGTGCTGCTGCTCGCCCCGAAACGCGCGAACGACACCAAACTGCGCACTGCCCTGCAGCCCCTGCTCGGCCGCATCGACATCGAGGCGATGCGCGCCGCCAACCTGCAGGCGGGATCAGGCAGCACACCGGACGTGGCGGCACGGGCGCTGTGGGACCGCGTGAAGTAGGTCTCGACGTAAGGAGCGTTTTGCCCCGTGCTCGACGAGCCACCTCGCTTCGGCAGCACCAACTCCGATCTCCTTCGAATTGTGATCAGCCATTGAGGCCGCTACAGGAGCGTTCGACAGTTTGGGGGCAAACCCGTTCGAAAGCGTCGCCGCTACCGACGTGGCGCGTGGTGGCCCAGGTCAGCAAGGCGGCTGCGCTGAAGGCCGCCCCCAGCCAGCAAACGCCATCCCAGCCCGCACCGGCATAGGCCGTCGTTGCGCCGATCGCTCCGATCGCGCTCCCCGCCGAGTAAAACACCATATAGCCGCCGACGAGACGGCTGCGCGCTTCGGGATGGCGCGCAAAAATAACACTCTGATTGGTGACGTGAACGGCCTGCACCGCGAGGTCGAGGACAATAACGCCGACGAGTAGAAGCGGGATCGATGACGGCAGGCACGAGATCATCGCCCATGACAGCAACAACAGCGAAAGCGCCGATCCGGTCGTCCACTGCGCGAAGCCGCGATCGGCGAAACGCCCGGCGCCCATTGCCGCGGTCGCTCCGGCCAACCCGACGAGGCTCAACAATCCGATCTGCGTGCTCGAATAGTGAAATGGCGCGGCGCTCAGCGGCAACACGATCGCGGTCCAGAAGGCGCTGAACGTCGCAAAGATCAAGAGCGCCAAAACACCGCGGACCAGCAACACCCGGTCCCGCAGAAACAAGGCGGGTATGGATCGCAATGTCTCGGCATAGCCGTCGGTGCTGGCCGGCAAAATCTTGCGTGGGAGCACCAGCGTGAGCAGCCCGACCATCACCGACGTGAGAGCAGCCGAGGTGAAGTAGACCGCTCGCCAGCCGCCAAGATCCGCCAGCCCACCGGCAACGACCCGCGCGGCCAAAATGCCGATGACGACGCCGCCGGTGACGCTGCCGACCACCTTGCCACGTTCGGCCGGTGCGGCCAGCGCCGCCGCGAAGGCGACCAGCACCTGCACAGCGACGGCGAGCATCCCCATCACCGCCAAGCTGGCGAACAGAACGGCTTCGGTCGTTGCGGTCGCGACGGCGAGCAATGCGAGGACCGACAAAACACCCTGGCCGACAACGAGGCGGCGGCGATCGACGATATCTCCGAGCGGGACGATGAAGATCAGCCCCAGCCCGTAACCGAGCTGCGTCAGCGTAATGACGAGGCCGATCGCGGCGGCGGGAATTCCGAAGTCCTTCGCGATCGGATCGAGCAACGGCTGGGCGAAATAGATGTTGGCGACGCTGAGGCCAGCGGCAACTGCAAAGATCAGCGTGGTCGTCCGCGATAGTCCTCCCGCCGGCCCGGACCGCTGTCCGGCATCACACGTATCCCGCATCCGCAAGCGCTCCGTCGATTTTAGTCTCGACATGAGACTGCTTGTTCCGAACGAATTCTAGTTCTATTTTAAGACCAGATTGGTGGTGGAGAATGACGACGTGGCCAAACGTGTCAGCCATTGGAATGACGGATGCCCGGTTGCGCGTGCGCTCGATGTGATTGGCGACTGGTGGTCCCTGCTGATCATTCGCGACGCCTTCGATGGCGTGCGGCGCTTCGGCGAGTTTCAGAACAGCCTCGGCATCGCCAAAGGCATGCTGGCCACGCGGCTCCGCGACCTGACCGAACGCGGCATTCTAAAAACGGCACCGGCTTCGGACGGCACCGCTTACAGAGAATACGTGCTGACAAAAAAGGGGAGCGGACTGTTCCTCGTCATCGTCGCGCTGCGTCAATGGGGCGAGGAGCATCTCTACACGGCCAATGAACCGCGGTCCTCCATGATCGACCGTGAGACGCGCGCACCTGTCCCAAGGCTGGAGCTACACGGGAAGAACGGTCGGCGTCTGACTTGGCGCGATACCGAGGTGCTGAAGGTCGTCCGCAAATAACGCCGGACGGACAGTGCACCAGCGCATGTGACAGCCGACCGATCTACGATCGCTCGTGCGCCTTCAGGTCTTCGGCTTCAACCCAAGCCTTTTCGCCACGACCTTGTCGATCCAGCGCGGCGGCAGTTTGGTCGAGAGCCAGAACTGCAGCGGTCCTGGCGTGATCACGTCGTGCGCCTTCGGCGACGGCGCGGTGAGTGCGTCATAGACGCGCTGGGCGATCGTCTCCGGCGGCAGACCGCTTTTGTCCATCTCAGGCAGCAGCGCGCGCAGCTTTTGCAGCGCCGGATAGAACGGCGAGTTCGCAAACCGCGACACGTCCTCCCGCTCGGCCTTGCCCCAGATCGGCGTCTTCACGGCGCCCGGCATGATCACCACGACATCGATACCGAACAGCATCAGTTCGCGCCGCAGCCCGTCCGACAGGCCGTTCAGCGCGTACTTGGAGGCGGAGTACGCGGCCATCAGCGGATTGCCGAACTTGGCGGCAATCGACGACATCATCACGATCCGTCCCGGCGCGCCGCGCAGCGACTGGTCGGCGCCGAGCAGCGGGCCGAACGCTTGGGTCGCGAGGATCGGGCCGATCACGTTGACGTCGAATTGGCGGCGGAATTCATCGGCCGGCAGATCCAGCACCGGGCCAGCCACGGCGATGCCGGCATTGTTGACCAGCCCGGCGAGCGTCTCGCCGTCCAGCGCCGCTCGCACTTCGTCCGCTGCGGCGCGGACCGCGGCTTCATCGGTGACGTCGAACACCAGCGGGGTGAATCCGGACCCCAATTCGACAATCAGCCGCTCGGCATCGCCGCGCTTGCGCACACTGCCGAACACCCGAAATCCCTTGTCCAGCAGCATCCGCGCAATGGCATGACCGATCCCGGTGGACACGCCGGTGACGACGACAGACTTCATGGCTCGCTCCGTTCGAACCGCGGCATCCTATCACAGCAAAACGGGACCGCGTCACCGCGATCCCATTGCCGTTCGTGTCGCCAAGGCCTCGCCACGAGGCCGACCTACCCCTTCTCCCCGCGCGCGGGGAGAGGTGATGACCGCCGAGCGATCAGTTGCCGGCGGCGGCCACTTCGCCCTTGATGACGTCGCCGAAACGCTGCCAGCGTTCGCCCTTGAAGCTCATCATCTGGAACTGATCGATCGGGGCAAAATCGGTCGGCGAGGTGTTGACGGTGACGCCCGGCAGCAGACCGTCGAGCTGGACGCCCTGCATGTTGGCCGCCTGCTTCATCAGGTTCGCGCGGGACAGATCGTCGCCGCACATCCGGAGTGCCTGCTCCATGGTCTGGGCGATGCTGTAGCCGGACAGCACGGTGCTTTCCATCGCCTTGCCTTCGGGGATGTATTTTTCGACGAAAGCATGGAATTTCTTCATGCCGGGATCGTCGTTCCACTGCGGATCGGTCGGGTCCTTGGCGAAGGTGGCGGACACCAGATCCTGCGCGTTGTCGAGGCCGGCCGGCTTCAGCACGGTGCCGAGCGATGACGAGGCGTTCGGCACGATGTGAAGCGGCTTCCAGCCGAGTTCGGCAACCTTCTTGATCGACTGCGCGGCGAACTTGCCGGTGGCGAACGAGAACAGCGTGTCGGCGCCGGACGCCTTCAGCTTGACGATCTGCGAGTCGATGGTCGGCTCGGCGACTTCGTAGCTGGCCTCGGCGACGAGCATCGATGCGGCCTTGTCGCCCAGCCCTTCCTTCAGACCACGGATGTAGTCCTTGCCGAAGTCATCGTTCTGATAGAGCACGCCGATCTTGGCGTTCGGCTTCTCCTTCAACAGATACTTGGCGTAGGCGGTGGCTTCCGCCTGATAGCTGGGCAGCCAGCCCATCGTCCACGGGAACTGCTTCGGGTCGTTCCAGCGCGTAGCGCCGGTGGCGAGGAACAGTTGTGGCGTCTTGCGCGCGTTGAGATATTTCTGGATCGCGACGTTCGAGGCCGTGCCGACATTGCCGAACACCGCGAGCACCTCGTCGCTCTCGACCAGTTTGCGGGTCTGCTCGACCGTCTTCGGCGGCGAGTACGCGTCGTCGTAGGAGATCACGTTGATCTTGCGGCCGTTGATGCCGCCTTCTTCGTTGATCTTCTTGAAGTACGCAGCGTAGGTCTTGCCGAGGATGCCGTAGGCCGAGGCCGGGCCGCTGTATGGCACGGTGTTGCCGAGCTTGATCTCGGTATCGCTGGCACCTGGGCCGTATTTCTTCTGAGCGAGCGCCGGGCCTGTGGCCAGCATCGCGATCGCAGCCGCGAGCGCGGCCACGGAAGTCGTCGTCATACGCATTTTTGATCCTTCTTCTTGCGTTTCCTCGATGCGGCAGACGCCGCGCGAAGCTCTCCCGTTGACCGGGGCTGTTGTGGCGCGTCAGCGACGCGCGTGTTTCAAGTCGTGTTCGTTTGGCTGGCGGCTGCGCCGCCCTGCTCCGCCAGCGCACGCACGTCGGCCGCGGCGGTTTCGACGTGGCGGCGCACCAGCGTCGCGGCGGCGGCTTCGTCACGCGCTTCGATCGCAGCAACGAAATCGCGATGATCGGCGAGCGAACGGTGGCGGATGGCCTCGGACTCGAAGTAGCGCTCCCGCCAGCGCCGGCTCATCAACATCAGCGGCGTCAGCGTGCGCACCAGAATGCGATTCTGGCCGGCGGCGACCAGCGCGAGATGGAATTGAACATCGGCTTCGGCCATATCGCCGCCGGCCTGGATCGTCGACGCGTAGGCATGCAGTGTTTGATGGAGCTTGGAGAGATCGGCGTCGGTCCGCCGCTGGCAGGCCAGCCGCAGCGCCTGCTCCTCGCAGATGATGCGAGCCTCGGTGACGTCGCGGGTGACTTGCGGATCGAAGGTCAGTCCGAGATCGGCCTGCAGCACCAGCGCCTCGAGCCCGCCATCCTCGACGGCGTTGCGCAGATAGATCCCCGATTTCGGCCGGCGTTCGGTGATGCGCATCGCATCCAGCACCGCCAGCGCCTCGCGCACCGAGCTGCGCGCCACCCCGAACCGCTCCGACAGTTCCCGCTCCGACGGCAGCCGATCGCCTTTCGCCAGCCGATGATGCTGCACGAACTCCAGCGTCTTGCGGACCGTATGGGAGGTCTCGGAATTGAGCGGGGGCGTCATAACTGACCCTACCAATCTGGTCAGACCAGATCAAGCAGGCGGGCTGCGGCGGATTGCACCAGCACCAAACGAAAACGGGACCGCGTCGCCGCGATCCCGTTTGCATCGAGTGTATCTGGAAGCCCAGCGCCGAGCACAGCGATCTCCCTCGCCCCGCTGTTGCGGGGAGAGGTGACTACCCGGCTTAGTTCTTCGACTTGTCGACCAGCGCGCCCTTCTTGATCCAGGGCATCATGTCGCGGAGTTTCGCGCCGACTTCCTCGATCGGGTGCTGCGCCAGCTTGGCGCGGGTGGCCTTGAACGAGGTCTGGTTGACCTTGTTCTCGAGCATCCAGTTGCGGGTGAAGATGCCGTTCTGGATGTCTTCCAGCACCCGCTTCATCTCCGCCTTGGTCTCGGCGGTGACGATGCGCGGACCGGTGACGTACTCGCCGTATTCCGCGGTGTTGGAGATCGAGTAGTTCATGTTGGCGATGCCGCCTTCATAGATCAGGTCGACGATCAGCTTCACTTCGTGCAGGCACTCGAAATAGGCCATTTCCGGCGCGTAGCCGGCTTCCACCAGCGTCTCGAAGCCGGCCTTGATCAGCTCGACCAGACCGCCGCACAGCACCACCTGCTCGCCGAACAGATCGGTCTCGCACTCTTCCTTGAACGAGGTCTCGATGATGCCGGCGCGGCCGCCGCCGATCGCCGAAGCGTAGCTGAGGCCGAGGTCGTGGGCATTGCCCGACGGATCCTGGTGGATCGCGATCAGGCTCGGCACGCCGCCGCCGCGCTGATACTCGGAGCGCACGGTGTGGCCCGGGCCCTTCGGCGCGACCATCAGCACGTCGAGGTCGGCGCGCGGCTCGATCAGGTTGAAGTGGACGTTGAGGCCGTGGGCGAACAGCAGCGCCGCGCCCTGCTTCATGTTGTCGTGCAGATGCTCGCGATAGATGTCGGCCTGCAGCTCGTCCGGCGTCAGCATCATCATCACGTCGGCCCACTTGGCGGCCTCGGCGACTTCCATCACCTTGAAGCCGGCGTTTTCGGCCTTCTTGGCCGAGGCCGAGCCCTTGCGCAGCGCGATCGCCACGTCCTTGACGCCCGAATCCTTCAGGTTCAGCGCGTGGGCATGGCCCTGGCTGCCATAGCCGATGACGGCGACCTTCTTGCCCTTGATCAGGTTCAGATCGGCGTCGCGATCGTAGTAAACTCGCATCCTCGTTCCTCTTTCTCGGCGGCCCGTCCCGCCCGTGCTGGTATGATCGGGCCAAGCCGGCCGACCGTTGAATTGCCGCTGGTTTTTAGGGGTCCGGGTGTCCGGACACAAGCCCGCGGCGGCGATTTGTGGCGGTTGGGACAGCATGGCTGCCGCGATACGAAAAACCCGCCGTTTAAGACTTTTGGCTCTCTCAGCCGACCTCCGGCAGTGGCGGCCGGGCGCGGCCGAACAGCAGCATGATGGCGAGGCCCGCGACCACGATCAGCATCCCGGCGAGCCGCAGCGGCCCGAACGTCTCCCCGAACACCAGGCTCGACGCCCCCGCCCCGATGAACGGCACCAATAACGCAAACGGCACCACCTGCGCGGAGCTATAGGCATGCAGCAGCCGTCCCCAGATCCAGTAGCCGATGGTGGTCGAGCCGACCGACAGCGCCAGCATCGCCGCCATTACGCCCGGCGACAGATGCGTCAGCGACTGAACGATGGCCGGGACGCCATCGCTGACCCAGGCGGCAAGCGCCAGCGGCGGCAGCGACGCCAGGCTGATCCAGGCGAATAGATCGAGCATCGGTACGTTGCGTGCTTGCCGCAGCAGCAGATTGGAAAAGGCAAAGGCGATCGGCGCCGTCATGGTGACGGCAAAGGCCAGCAGTGTGAAATCGTAGCCGACGGTGAAGCAGATCATCAGCAGGCCGCAGGCTGCGACACCAATCCCGGCCAGTTGCGCGCGGGTCGGTCGTTCCCCGAGCAGCACCGCCGCAAAGGCAATCGTGAACAGCGCCTGGCTCTGCACGATCACCGCCGTCAGCCCCGCCGGCACACCCTGGGCGATGCCCCAGCTCTGGGTCAGATACTGCCACACCAACAGCAGGCTGATGCCGATCCACACGGTCCAGGCCAGTTGCGGTCGCGGCAGCAGCAGGCATGGCAATGCGGTGATGGCGAAACGGAGCAGATTGAGCACCGTCGGCGACATTTCGGTCAGGGCGTAGCGTGTGAACACGAAGCCGAGGCCCCAGATCAATGCGATCAGCAGCGCGAGCGCCGTGTCGGCTGGCTTCATTTCGTTTCCGCCCTGCTCGGCCGCGAGGGTCGCGTGCCGTTGATGGTTCCTAGCTGATCATCGGCGCGCGCGTTAGCCTGCCGAGCGCGGACCTGTTCCGCGCAACGATGCCGCACCCGAGCGACGGAACGAAACGCAGGCCGAGCAGGTTGCCACAGCGAACGGCGATCTGAACAAGCCGTCTTCGCCCAATGAAGGAGCTGCATTCCCGTCATGACTCTGATCCCGCACAACGCCCTCGTCGTCGTCGCTGATGGCCGCGGCGCGATTTTGCTGCGCAACACCGGCAAGCCGGCCGAGGTAACGCTGCGTCACGAACGCAAACTCGAGCCGACCAATCTGGACGACGACGGCCCGTCAGGCTCGCGCCCCGAGGATCAGACCAAAAGTCAGACCGACGAGGCAACTTTCGCCAAGCAGCTCACCAACACGCTGAACAAGATGAAGCTCGACGGAGAGTTCGATCAGCTCGTACTGGTCGCCGACCCGCAGACGCTCGGTCAGATCCGCCCGATCCTGCACAAGACCGTCGAGGCTTCGCTGATCCGCTCGCTGGCGAAGGATCTCACCAACCACCCGCTCGACCAGATCGCCGAGGCGATCGCGGCGTAGCGGCATTACTGAAGCCGCCAGTTTGTCTACGTAACGGCGATGATGCCCAGAAGCGTACCCAATCGTGCGCGCACCTCTTCGAGCAGGGAATCTGGTGCGCGCTCCACGATCCGGAACATCCGGGAGCTGCGATGGATGGTCCTGATCTGATCGATTTGGACCGCACCTCGGGTCCTCATTCCTTCGGGGAGCGCGACATTGAAAGGCCAATCGCCCACCTTTGAGGTGATGGGACAGACGATCGCGCGGCTCGATCGCTCATGATACAAGCGCGGAGTCAGGATCAACGACGGGCGTCGTCTGCCCTGCTCCGTGCCGAGGACCGGGTCGAATTCAACCCATGCCACATCCCCGACATCGGGATCGCTCATTTGGGAGAGCGGTGTCGAACCGGCGTTCGACGCGGAGTTTCGGAAAGTTCGTCATCGATCGTGATTTCGCCCCGCGAGTACTCATCGTCGATAATTTCCGAACCGCGATCCGGCCCCCAATCGACCATCGGAGGCTCATTCGCGGGGTCCATCTGCGCGATGAGGTCTTCGAGGCGGTAGCGCGGACGGCGTGGCGCAGCCCTTACGCGCAACTCGCCGGCGTCGGTCCACATCTCGACTTCGCTTCCCGGAGCGATCTTTAAGTCTTCGAGAATCGTCTTGGGCAACCTCAGCGCAGCGCTATTGCCCCATTGAGCCACAAGACCCTTCATACCAGCCTCCGGCGTTTCGGATATCCAATGTATATCCGAAACGCACCGGTGCCAAGGGTTCGCCCCTTACATCCCCTCGGCGCCGCGGCCGATGGCGGCGACGCCGGTGCGGACCACTTCGACCAGCCCGAGCGGGCGCATCAGTTCGATGAACTGATTGATCTTCGACGAGTTGCCGGTGATCTCGAACACGAAGCTCTCGGTCGAGGCGTCGATCACCCGGGCTCGGAAGGCCTCGGCGAGCCGCAGCGATTCGACGCGATGCTCGCCGACGCCCCGTAGCTTGACCATCGCCAGTTCGCGCTCGATCGAACGGCCGCTCAGCGTCATGTCGACGACGCGATACACCGGGACCATGCGGTCGAGCTGGTTCTTGATCTGCTGGATCACCATCGGCGTGCCGGTGGTGACGATGGTGATCCGGGACAAGTGCTTCTGCGCCTCGGTCTCCGACACCGTGAGGCTTTCGATGTTGTAGCCGCGGCCCGAGAACAGCCCGATCACTCGGGCCAGAACGCCGGGCTCGTTCTGCACGATCACCGACAGCGTGTGAGTCTCGTTCGGATCGTGGCGCTCTTCCATGAAGTAAGCGGATGCGGGCTGGGTCATGTCTGTTCTCAGGTTTGAGCCGAATTGTCAGTGAGCGTCATTGCCGGGCTTGACCCGGCAATCCATCACTCTTGCGAAGATCGATGGATGCGCGGGTCAAGCCCGCGCATGACGTCGTTGTTGAAGCCAAGCGCCTTGGATCACACCAGCGCCTTGCCGCCGGCGAAGGCGGCTGCGGTGGCTTCGTCGGTAGCTTCGGCCGGCAGCAGCATTTCGTTGTGCGCCTTGCCCGACGGGATCATCGGGAAGCAATTCTCCAGCGCGGCAACGCGGCAGTCGAACAGCACCGGCTTGTTGACCTTGATCATGTCCTGGATCGCGCCGTCGAGATCCGACGGCTTGAACACCTGCATGCCGACCGCGCCGTAAGCCTCGGCGAGCTTGACGAAGTCGGGCATCGCCTCGGTGTAGGAATGCGACAGCCGGTTGCCGTGCAGCAGCTGCTGCCACTGCCGCACCATGCCCATGTACTGGTTGTTGAGGATGAAGATCTTGATCGGCAGCTCGTACTGCACCGCCGTCGCCATCTCCTGGATCGTCATCTGCACCGAGGCGTCGCCGGCGATGTCGATCACCAAGCTGTCGCGATGCGCCACCTGCACACCGAGCGCCGCCGGCAGGCCATAGCCCATGGTGCCGAGACCGCCAGAGGTCATCCAGCGCTTCGGCTGTTCGAAGCCGTAGAACTGCGCCGCCCACATCTGGTGCTGCCCGACCTCGGTCGTGATGTAGGTGTCACGGCCGCGGGTCGCCTCGTACAGCCGCTGGATCGCGTATTGCGGCATGATGACGTCGCTGCTCTTCTTGTACGCGAGCGAATTGCGCGCCCGCCAGCTCGCGACCTGCTGCCACCACGGCTTGATGTCCGGCTTCTTGGCCTCGGCCTTGAACACGCCGAGCAGATCCTCGAGCACCGTGGCGACGTCGCCGATGATCGGCACGTCGACCCGGATGTTCTTGTTGATCGACGACGGATCGATGTCGATGTGGATTTTCTTGGCGTTCGGCGCGAACGCGTCGGTGCGGCCGGTGATGCGGTCGTCGAACCGCGCGCCGATGCACAGCATGACGTCGCAACCATGCATCGTCATGTTGGCTTCGTAAGTGCCGTGCATGCCCAGCATGCCGAGCCAGTTCTTGCCCGAGGCCGGATAGGCACCGAGACCCATCAGCGTCGAGGTGATCGGGAAGTCGGTGATCTCGACCAGTTCGCGCAGCAGCCGCGACGCTTCTGGACCGGAATTGACCACGCCGCCGCCGGAATAGATCACCGGCCGCTTGGCATTCGCCAGCAACGCCACCGCCTTGCGGATCTGCGCCGGGTCGCCCTTGGTCTTCGGAACGTAGGAGACATGGACGTCGGCCTTGCGCGGCGGATGATAGGTGCCGGTGGCGAACTGCACGTCCTTCGGCACGTCGACCACCACCGGGCCCGGACGGCCCGACGTCGCGACATAGAACGCTTCGTGCAGCACCTTGGCCAGATCCTCGATCCGGCGCACCAGCCAGTTGTGCTTGGTGCACGGCCGGGTGATGCCGACGGTGTCGCATTCCTGGAAGGCGTCATTGCCGATCAGATGGGTCGGCACCTGCCCGGTGATGCACACCAGCGGGATCGAATCCATCAACGCGTCGGCGAGCGGCGTCACCATATTGGTGGCGCCCGGGCCCGAGGTCACCAGCACCACGCCCGGCTTTCCGGTCGAGCGCGCATAGCCCTCGGCCGCATGGCCGGCGCCCTGCTCGTGCCGGACCAGGATGTGCTGGACGTCGGACTGCTGGAAGATCTCGTCGTAGATCGGAAGGACCGCGCCACCCGGATAACCGAAGATGTGCTCGACACCGTGATCCTTCATCGCGCGGACGATCATCGCCGCACCGGTCATCTGGTTCGGATCGTGGCTGTTGCTGTCGCTCATGTTTAGGCTCCGGATGCGCCTCTGGCGCTGACGTTCGGGTGGTTCGGACAAACTGAAGTCGAAGCGTTCGGACAATAAAAAAGGGCCCTTCAAAGGCCCTCAGCGCACCGTCCGTTCGCGGGGTGGAGTCTATCCACCCCCGGCGGTGCGCCTGGGTACGATGACGAGAAGCAGGTCGGAAATTTTGTGTCGCATTCGGTCGGCTCAGCTTCCCAAAGGTTGCGCGCGGACCATTACCCCTCAAACCCTGAATGTCAAGGAGACGAAGATCCGAACGGATCAAACCTTAGCCGGATTCCAGGAAGCTCGCGAGCGTCAATAACAGGCAGTCGGCATGCCGCGGAGTAAGATGCGCGGATCGATACGCTGGGGCTGCGGCCTTCTGCGGAGGTGGTCGTGCCTGAACCTCCACGCCAGCGTCCCCTGCCCCAAGCGCGTCATTCCGGGGCGCTCGCGCCAGCGAGCGAACCCAGAATCCGGTGGTTCGGGGGTACGTCTGTGTTTCCAAAACTGTGAAATTCCGGGTTCGCGCTACGCGCGCCCCGGAATGACGGCGTTAAGCAACGCGCCTGCCTCCTCCGGCCGCACCCAGCGGAATTCCGGCAGCTGGTGCCGAAACCAGGTGAACTGCCGCTTGGCATAATGCCGGGTGTCGGCCGCACCGATCGCGGCGGCCTCGTCGAGGGCGATTTCGCCGCGCAGGTGCCGGATCAGCGCCGGCACGCCGTGGGCTTTCATCGCCGGCAGCAGCGGATCGAGCCGGCGCTCAGCCAAGACGGCAACCTCGTCCAGTGCGCCGGCCTGCAGCATCGCGGCGAATCGGGAGTCGATCCGCGCGTACAGCGCCTCGCGATCCGGGGCCAGGAATACCGCCACAACATCGTCCGGGGGCAACAACGGCGGCGAGGCCTGCTGGTGCCAGTCGGTCAATGGCCGGCCGGTCGCCAGCACCACCTCCAGCGCCCGCGCGATTCGGGTGCGGTCTGCGGGCGCCAGCCGCGCCGCAGCCTCCGGATCGTGGCCCGCCAGCTCCGCGTGCAGCGCCTGCACGCCGTCCCGGTCGAGCCGCAACCGCACGGCGTCGCGGACCTCGGCCGGCACCGGCGGCACCGCCGACAGTCCCCGCGTCAGCGCCTTGAAATATAGCCCGGTCCCGCCGATCAGGATCGGCAGCTGCCCGGCGGCGCGCGCGTCGGCCAGCACCGCGGCGGCGGCCTCGACATAAGCCCCGGCGGAGAAATTCACCGCGGCATCGACCGTACCGTAAAGGCGATGCGGCGCCAGCGCCTCCTCGTCCAGTGTCGGCCGGGCGGTGATGATCCGCAGGTCGCGATACACCTGCATCGAATCGGTATTGATCACGACACCGTGCCGCGCCTGTGCCAACCTCAGCGCCAAGGCCGACTTGCCGCTGGCGGTCGGCCCTGCGATAAGCACGGCCGCCGGCCGCCGGCCGCGCCGTTCCGGACCCTCCGCTGTCATGTCGCTCGTCGCTACGCTCATCTGCAATCCGAACAGTCCCGCGCTGGATTCGACCGTGATCGAGGGCGTGCGGGCAGTGCTGCCTCAGCCCAATGAAGCGGTCTGGCTGCACAACGAGGTCGCCGCCGACATTTTTTTCGCCAGCCCCGAAGATCCGCGGGTGCTCGCTGAGCGACTACGCACCGCCCGCGGCGACCTCCCGGTGGACGTCGTGGTGCAACCTGCCGCGACACGGCGCAAGAAGCTTTTTCTCGCCGATATGGACTCGACCATGATCGGGCAAGAATGCATCGACGAGTTGGCGGGCTTGGTCGGGTTGAAGGACCACGTCGCCGCGATCACCGAGCGAGCGATGCGCGGCGAGATCGAATTCGAGCCGGCGCTGCGCGAGCGCGTCGCGCTGCTCGAGGGGCTACCGCTCGAAGTGATCGGCCAGGTGCTCGACACCCGGATCACGCTGACGCCGGGCGGCCGCGCGGTGGTGCAGACGATGCGCGCCAATGGCGCCTACACCTGCCTGGTGTCTGGAGGCTTCACCCAGTTCACCCATGTGGTCGCCGAACGGCTCGGCTTTGCCGAGCACCGCGCCAACGAACTCCTGAGCCAGGACGGCAAGCTGACCGGCACTGTCGCCGAGCCGATCCTCGGCCGCGACGCCAAGCTGGCGACGCTGCTGGAGCTGCGCGAAGCCGACGATCTCGATGCGATCGACACCCTGGTGGTCGGCGACGGCGCCAACGATCTCGGCATGATCCAGGCTGCCGGTCTCGGCATCGCCTACCACGCCAAGCCGGCGGTCGCCGCAGCGGCCCACGGCCGGATCGACCATGGCGATCTCACCGCGCTGCTCTACGCGCAGGGCTATCGCCGGGACGAATTCGTCGAGGACTGATCCGGCCGCAAGGGCATTGTCGCGCAGCGGCAGCGTCCCATCGCTTACGGTAGCAGGTCCCGGCGATAGTGCTCGTGCAGCTCGGCCAGCATGACACCGGAGGCTGTCATGATCGCATGGATGTGCAGCACGAATGCCTCCGGCGGCGAAAAGCCCTTCGCCGGCGCAAGCTGCTCCAGCATCGCCGCCGCCTCGGATTGATCGCTCCCGCCCTCATCGGTGCGCAGCGTAGCTAACGGGGTCCGCTCGGGCCGCAAGACCGCCACCACGGCGCCATAAGGCCGGCTGCCGGCGGCAACCGCTTCACGCAGCGGCAGAGGCAACCGCTCGGGAATGTACCAGTTCTCTGCTTCCGACAGGACACGCCTGCCCCAATGCAGCCAGACTCGGCGGCGGCGCAGCGTCTCGCCTGCTCGAGGCTGCAGAGGTCCGTGATATCGATCGGCAGCCATCTCCTCGTCACCGTGCAGTGTGATCGCGATCGCTTCTGCGTCGCAAGGATGATGACGGCGACACCAAGCGATCAGCGCCGCTGTCGCGGTGTCGTGAGCTTTCATGACTCTCAGAAACTCGTCGACGCTGGTCACCAACTGTGTCCGGATCTGCACTCTCTGCCGCCCGCGAGTCGCGGCGCACGCGCCGGGTATCGATCTCCCGCACTGATTCCGCCATTGATCCATCCTCCAATGCGGCATCGCGTCATCGCCAGGACGGCATTCGATCGCCGGAGCATCCTTGTCATCGTCAACGGCGCGTTAATCCAGATCGCGCGAGTGTCATTCAAATGATGCACATCGTCGCCGACGAGAACCTCGACACAGGCCCCGACGGCCCTCGGACGCACGCCGGCCAACCGATCAAGGGCTGACGCGACGGCGCTCACTTAACAGTTTGTCCAACAACGCTGCCCATAGTCGCCCGCGACATTCGATCGTTCATCCGACATTCGTGAGTTGCGAGACATGGCAGAAGCTGTCGCTCAAGCGTCGTTCGGCAAGGTAATCTCGGTGCGCGGCTCCGGTGCGCGTGTCGGGTTGCTGGCGTCGAGCCGGCTGGTGCCCTCCGCGGTCCGCGCCACCGTGGGCCGCTTCATCAGCATCCGCACCGCGAGTTCCACCATCGTTGCAATCATCACTGAGGTCTCCAGCGAAAACCTCGCCGATACCGACGAGCACATCGCCGTCGCCTCCGTCGATCTGCTCGGCGAGATCCTGCCCGGTCCGCAGCGCCCCAAGTTCCAACGCGGCGTCACCAACTACCCGACCATCGGCGACGCAGTTGAACTGATCTCAAGTGAAGACCTGCGCATCATCTACGAGCCGAGTGGCTCGGACCAGATCAATGTGGGCACGCTGCAGCAGGATCCCTCGGTCGTCGCCTATGTCGATATCGAAGAGATGCTCTCGAAACATTTTGCCGTGCTCGGCTCGACCGGCGTCGGCAAGTCGACCGGCGTATCACTGCTGCTGAACGAAATTCTGAAATCGCGTCCTGCGTTGCGGATCTTCCTGCTCGACGTTCACAACGAATACGGTCGCTGCTTCGGCGATCGCGCACTGGTGCTGAACCCGCGCAATCTGAAGCTGCCGTTCTGGTTGTTCAATTTCGAAGAGATCGTCGACGTGCTGTTCGCCGGCCGGCCTGGCGTGGCGGAGGAACTCGACATCCTCGCCGAGGTGATCCCGATCGCCAAAGGCCTTTACGTGCAATACACCAACACCGACCGGCTGGGCTTCAAGCGGGTCGATCCGAAGACGATCGGCTACACGGCGGATACGCCGGTTCCGTATCGGCTCGTCGACCTGATTTCGCAGATCGACGAGCGGATGGGCAAGCTGGAGAACCGGTCCTCGCGCATCACCTACCACAAGCTGATCTCGCGCATCGAAACGGTGCGAAACGATCCGCGCTACGCCTTCATGTTCGACAACGCCAATGTCGGCGGCGACACCATGGCCGAGGTGATCAGCCATCTGTTCCGCCTGCCGGCCAACGGCAAGCCCATGACCATCATGCAGCTCGCCGGATTTCCGGCCGAGGTGGTCGACTCGGTGGTGTCGGTGCTGTGCCGGATGGCATTCGACTTCGGCCTGTGGAGCGACGGCGTATCACCGCTGCTGTTCGTCTGCGAAGAGGCCCACCGTTACGCTGCGGCCGACCGCGCCATCGGTTTCGGCCCGACCCGCAAGGCGGTGTCACGCATCGCCAAGGAAGGCCGCAAATACGGGGTCTATCTCGGCCTCGTCACTCAGCGCCCGGCCGAACTCGACGCGACGATCCTGTCCCAGTGCAACACGCTGTTCGCGATGCGGCTCGCCAACGACCGCGACCAGTCGCTGCTGCGCTCGGCGGTGTCGGACGCCGCTGCCAACCTGCTCTCCTTCGTTCCCTCGCTCGGCACCCGCGAAGTGCTGGCGTTCGGCGAAGGCGTGGCGCTGCCGACCAGGCTGCGCTTTAAGGAAGTCCCGGCGCAGCAGCTGCCGCGCAGCGATGCGGCGATTTCAACGATGCCGTCGGCCGCGGCCGGCAACGACATGCACTTCGTCGGCGCCGTGCTGGAACGCTGGCGCGGAGCCACCTCGCATCGCGACGTACCGAATGATCCCGTCACAACCGAGCGTCCGCTCGCCCGCACACTGGACGCCCCGATGCTACAGCCTTCGCTGGGTCTCGACCCCGATCGCTTCTCGCTGCTGAAAAAGCCGCTGCGCTGAAACCTCAGAAGTCGAAGCTCGCCGAGACCAGATAGGTCCGCGGCGCGCCGGGGCTGAGGATGCCGCGGCCGGTTGTCGCCCAGTAGTTCTCGCCGGTGACGTTCTGGACATTGGCCCGCAGGGTCACAGGAACTCGGTCGATCTTGGTGGCGTAGCGAACGCCCAGATCGAGCGTGGTCCAGGCCGGAATGCTCTGGGTGTTGGCCTGATCGTAGAACTGCGACGCGGTGTGGATCACCCGGCCGGTCATGGTTACGCCGCGAGCGGGCCCCGGCAGGTCGTATTCGCCGTAGAGATTGAGCTGCATCGTCGGGACGCCAACCGCCGTGTTGCCGTTGTAGACGGGATTAGACGCTTTCGTCAGCACGCCTTCGATCCAGCTCACGCCGCCGACGACGCGCAATCCCTCGACCGGCTGCCCGAACACATTGAGTTCGACGCCGCGATTGCGTTGTTCGCCATTGAGCGCAAACACCCTGGTGGTCGGATCGAGGAAGCCGTTCGGCTGCTTGATCTCGAAGCCGGCAACCGACACACCGACCGGGCCAAAGTCATATTTCGCGCCGGCCTCGACCTGCTTCGATACTGTCGCGGGGAAGCTCTGGTTGAGGTTGACCGCATTGGTCGGCGGCGCCGTCGAAGTCAGACCTTCGATATAGTTGGCGTAGAGCGACAGCCGCTCGATCGGCTTGATGACCAGACCGGCGCCCGGAGAAAACGCATCGTTGCGCGCATCGGACGTCACCAGGCCCGTCACTGGGCTCAGTGTCTTGGCGTCGATGCCCTGCCAGCGACCGCCGATCGTCAGCTCGACGCGATCATTCAGGATCGACATCGTATCGGCAATCGCGATGCTGCGGTTGAAGCGCTCCGCTGTCGTCGGCGAGGTCCGCGGCAGTCCGGCATCGCTGCGCGGCGGCGCGTACACCGGATTGTAGATGTTAGAGGTGATCGCCGCACCAACCGGAATGTTGGTCAGGCCGGTATCCTGCCAGAGGCCGGATGCCGCGACGCCGACCCGGTGCTTCACCGGTCCGGTGTCGAACTGGCCGCGCACCCCGACCTCGCCGGTGTTGCTGTTGGTCTGAAACGGAGTCAGTTGGATCGTATCGCGGTAGTCGCCACGCGCGTTGATGATCGACGGCAGACCGCCGAAATAGACCTGATGAAATTCGCTATGGCCGTAAGCGGCATAGACGGTGAGCTGATCGGTCAGATCATACTCGGCGCGGATCGCGGCCGATTTGTTGTTGCTGTCGCGATATTCCCAGGGCTGCTGCTGATTGATCCGCAGATCCGGCGCTTGCGGGATCGGAAAGCCCGGCAGCACCGAGCGATTGCGCAGCGGCGAATTGAAGTCGACCTTCTGATAGCCAAGGTCGAGGCCGACCCGCAGGCGTTCACCGCGATAATCGAGGGCGAGCGACGTGACGCCGTATTCCTGTTTCTGGTTGTCGATCGGCGTGCTGCCGGACTGATACGCGCCGTTGAAGCGGATTCCCCACTCGCCATTGGTCCCGTAACGTCGACCGACATCGATGGCGTTGTAGCTCTGCGCGTTGGAGATGAATCCGGTCGTGAACCGCGTCAGCGGCACGTCACCGGCGCGTTTCGGAATCAGGTTGATCGTCCCGCCGATCGTGCCGAACGGCGGCATGCCGCTCAGCATCGTGCTGGGGCCGTGCTGCACTTCGACGCGTTCGATCGGCTCGAGCGCCGGATTGAAGGAGTCGGCGACGCCGTACAGGCCGTTGAAGGCGATGTCCTGGGCAAACACGGGGAAGCCGCGAATGAAGAAGCCCTGGATGCCGCTGTAGGCCGGCACGTTGGAGCGCACGGAGGGATCGTTGCCGAGCACGTCGAGCAGTGTTCGCGACTGCTGATCGCGGATGAGCTTCTCGGTGAAGCTGGTGAGGCTGAACGGCGTCGACATCACGTCGCGGTTGCCGAGCAGACCGACGCCGGCACCGCGCGCAACCTGATCCCCGGGAAAGCCAGCCGGCAAAGTCGCCTGCAGAGCGCCTGCCGAAACCGGACGGGGCTGCGCTGCGGCGCTGGCCGGGTTCGGAGCACGCCGGTTGGCTGTTGATCGCGACGCTTGCGACGGCCTGCGCTGCGGGGACGTCGCCGCGGCCCGGCGGCGTGACGTCTCGACGACGATGGCAGGTAGTGAACGTCCTGTCGCGCTCGCCGGAGATTCCGTTGAAGCACCCGGAGCGGAAGCCGGCGCAGGAGCTTCCTGTGCAGCAGCCGGATGAGAGAGGAGGAGAACCGACGCACAGACAAACGACAGCGCTCCCGCTGCCGGGAAATTCAGGTCCTTCAACATGCCCCCCAAAAGATCTTCAGTCGGTGATGCCGCCTTGTGCTCGGCTGTGCAGATCACCAACGGCGCCATCCGATAAGCAAACGGCGGTAACGGGCACCACTAGAACCGTTCTAGCGTGCTGTTGAAGAAGCCAGCGGCATGTGTCCCAACGTGATTTTCCTTTGATGTGAGCACAGGCTTGCCCTCGAGATGCGAAGAAGTGTCGCACCTGCCCCACGCGGACTGATCGGCATCTGAGAGAGCCCAACGCGCGCGTGCTGGATCCGCCCATGACAACCTGATCGGCTCGAAGAACAGATCCGCAATCATCGCGTTATTCGGAACGGCACGACGCAAGCGGCACGGAGCTTCGACGCGAGGGAGGACTGGCGTTGCTACCCTGGTGGGACATCCTGCAGCGTCTTGGCGTCGCCGCGATTGCCGGCGGCCTGATCGGGCTCAACCGCGACCTCAAGAACAAGCCGATCGGGATGCGCACGCTGGCGCTGGTGGCGCTCACCTCCGCACTGCTGGTGACGCATGCCGATCATTCGGCGACGATCGATCAACTTTCCGATCCGACCAGCCGCGTGTTTCAGGGCATTCTCACCCGCATCGGCTTTCTCGGCGCCGGCGTCATCGTCCGCAGCGGCAACCGACTCGAAATCCACGGACTTACGACCGCGGCATGCACCTAGCTCGCCGCCGGCATCGGAATTGTCTGCGGTGCCGGCCAGTGGCTAATCGTCGGCGTGGCGCTGACGATCACCTTCGCGGTGCTGATCGGCGGACATCCCGCCGAGCGACTGCTCCATCGCCTGCTCGGCGGCGCCAAGGACGAACGCGGGCACCGCGCCGCGCCCGAAGATTGAAGCCGGGATCAAACGTCCGCGACCGGTCCGCACCAGCCGGGCAGATAGATCGCGTCCTTGCTTTTGGCGAGGGCCAGCGCCTTCTCGGTCGCGTTCTGAAAATCGGCGGTGACGCTCTTGCGCGACAGCCGTCGGCGCAGGAAGTCGGCCCACAGGAACTCGCTGAACGGAGTCGTGTCCTTGGCGTAGCCGCCGACGCGGCGCAGCTCGCCGGCCAGGCTGCGGAACGGGTCGTCCTCCAACTCCGCGACAGTCTTGGGAATCTCGCGGTAGTGATGCCGCTCGCCTTTGGCATCATATGGATACACCCAGCGCCGGCTGTCGAGCACCACCCAGAACGCCTCGCGATCGACCATGGTGAGATCGGCGATCACCGTGACCAACACGTCCTTGACGCCTTCGTCGTGCAGCGCCCGCGCCAGATGATGATGATCGATGACGTAGTGTTTTTTGCCCGGGCCGAGCACCACCGGGATCATGTGCTTGCCGAGCAGCTCGGCCTGCTTCTTCGCCTTGTGCTGACGCCAGCGCAGTCGCTTTTCCTTCACCTCGCGCATCCCGACCGTCATCTGAGTCGGCCGCAGCGACAGGATCGGGATCGTATGCAGCACCGGTTCGCGCGGGTTGGTCATCGCTGATCTCCTGAAGGCCGCGGTCCGGCCCGACTGTTTGTTGGCGTCGCCCTTTGGCAACGTAGCGCGCCACCTGCAGCCAAGCACGTCCAATTCGAAGAGCGCCGGGCGCGCTGCAAGGGCCGAGAACAGCGGATCGGACAGCCACGGCATCCGGTCTATTGCGGAGTTTTCCCGGCGCCGTATCCTTACTAGGATGCAAGAGTCGAACCCGTTCCGGGCGACGGCTGGGACCGACAGCGATGAAGAATCAGCGCATCATTAGCCTTCCCGACGACCACCGCGTGCTGCAATTCCGCCCCCGGGATGCGGCAGAGTTGCCGTCCGATCCGGATGATGCCCGCCCGTCCGCGACTATTCTGCCGTTCCGCCGGGCTGTTGCGCAGGTCGATCAGACCGAGGAGGTTGCCGTCTCCGACGAAGCCCCAGACGATTTTCGCCACCGCATGCTGACCAATATCGTCGCGCTGGCTCTCACCATCGGATTGACGGTGACGGGAATTTGGCTCGCCACCAGCATCGCCGATATGCGGCGAACTCAGGACTGCGTTCTGATGGGCCGGCACGACTGCGCGACAATTGCCGCACCGCGCTAGGCGATTCGCGAAAAGCGCCCCCGCCGCCTGCCCAAATCCCGCGCATTGGGCGGATTTGCCTGCCATTGAACTCAGGCCAACGCTCCGTTATACGGGCAATCGACTGTCACCAGGATGACGGCTGAAGCCGCCGTAAATCGGCCATTTCCGACATAATATCAAAGGCTTAAAATGACTTCCACATTCGATCGGGTGGCCACCATCATCGCGGAAACCTGCGACATTCCGCGTGAGACGATCACCCCGGAGAGCCATGCGATCGATGACCTGGGGATCGATAGCCTCGATTTCCTCGACATCGCGTTCGCGATCGACAAAGCGTTCGGTATCAAGCTGCCGCTCGAGAAGTGGACCCAGGAGGTCAACGACGGCAAGGCGACCACCGAGCAGTATTTCGTCCTCAAGAATCTCGCCGCTCGCATCGACGAACTGGTTGCCGCCAAGGGCGCGTAGTGGCGCGGTTCGGAAGCCGCCCACGCCATGAACCTTGAATATTTCCACCTGATCGACCGAATCGCCGAGCTTCGCCTCGCCGACCGCAGCATCACGGTCGAGGCGCGGGTGCCCGAGACCAGCACGATCTTCGAAGGTCACTTCCCCGGCTACCCTTTGATGCCGGGCGTTCTGCTGATCGAGACCATGGCCCAGAGTTCGGGATGGCTGCTGATCGCGCTGATGCAGTTTCAGCGCATGCCGTTCCTGGCAGCGGTCAAGGAAGCCAAGATGCGCACCTTCGTGACGCCGGGCGAGCTGTTGTCGATCGACGTCTCGGTGGTGCACGAAGGCTCCGGCTTCACCATGACCGAAGCGAAGATCAAGAGCGGCGGCAAGCTGGCGTGCAACGCGACGCTGACGTTCCGCCACGTCCCGTTTCCGCATCCCGACCTGCGCGGGCATATGGAAACGATGGCGAAGCAAATCGGATTTCCGGAGCAGATGATCCATGGCTGACACCACCACGTCCCGCGCCGAACCGATCGAAGCCTGGATTACCGGCATCGGCCTCGCCAGCTCGCTCGCCGAAGGGCTCGACGCGCATTGGGATGCGCTCAACGAACGCCGCGTCAACGTCGATACCAAGGGCTTTTCGCCCTACGTGGTGCACCCTTTGGCGCCGCTCAGCTTCGACAAGCAGATCCCGAAAAAGGGCGATCAGCGCCAGATGGAATCCTGGCAGCGGATCGGCACCTATGCGGCCGGTCTCGCGCTGGATTCCGCAGGCATCAAGGGCAACACCGAAATCCTGTCGCGGATGGACATGATCGTTGCCGCCGGCGGCGGTGAACGTGATCTCGCGGTCGATTCCGCGGTGCTCAACGCCGAGGGCTACGGCACCGTGCCGCCCGGCGCGCTCAACGAGCGCCTCATGAACGACCTGCGCCCCACCCTCTTCCTCGCCCAGCTCTCCAACCTGCTCGCCGGCAACATCGCGATCGTGCATGGCGTCACCGGCTCGTCGCGCACCTTCATGGGCGAAGAGGAAGCCGGCGTCGACGCTGCGCGAATTGCGCTGGCGCGGATCGCGGCCGGCCAGAGCGACATCGCGCTGATCGGCGCCGCCCAGAACGGCGAGCGCAAAGACCTGCTGATGCTCTACGAGTTCGGTGACTTCAATCTGAAGGACAACTACGCGCCCGTGTTCGCGCGCGGCCCGAAGGGCGGCTTCGCGCTCGGCTCGGGCGCAGCGTTCCTGGTGATCGAGTCGAAGGCGCATGCCGAGGCGCGCGGCGCCAAGCCCTATGCGCGGCTGAAGAATGTGGTCGCCGACCAGTCGCGCCGCAGCAATGCCGGCGACGTCACCGCGTCGCTGGAGAAGCTGTGGACGCAGCTCGGCCCCCGCGACGGTTCGGCCGCGATCATCACCGGCGCGACCGGTGCCGAGCCGGTGACCTCCGAGGAGACCGCATTCCTGCGCAATCACGCGAGCGCTCCGGTGCGCGGCACCGCGACCCCGTTCGGCCACGTGATGGAAGCGCAATTCCCGCTCGGCATCGCGCTCGCGGCGCTGTCGCTGTCGCGCGGCGCGCTGTATCCGCCGAACGACCCGACTGGTCTCGAAGTTGAAATGAATAAGACCCCCGACCAGATTGTCGTGATCGGGGCGGGCCACTGGCGCGGCGAAGGCATGGCGCTGGTCGAAGCCGTTCGGTAAGGGGGACGTAATGACCGTGACGCGGGACAAATTCGGCAGGCCGATCGTGGTCGTCACCGGCATGGGCGTGGTTACCTCGCTCGGCGCCGGCAAGACCGACAACTGGACCAAGCTCACCGCCGGCGAATCCGGCATCCGCACCATCACCCGCTTCCCGATCGACGGGCTGAAGAGCACGATGGCCGGCACCGTGGACTTCGTCCCGGTCGAGCCATTCTCCTCGGTCGTGCTCGGTGAAAAGCTCGCCGACCTCGCCACCGAAGAGGCGATCGCGCAGTCCGGCATCGGCAGCAAGGGCGACTTCCCCGGCCCGCTGTTTCTCGCGGTCGCGCCGGTCGAGCTGGAATGGCTGCCGCGCCAGGAATTGGCGCGCGCCACCGGCGCCAACACTGAGATCGATTACGACGCCCTGCTCCGCGTCAGCGGCGGCGGCGCATTCACGCAATATCACCGCCGCTTCCTGTTCGGCTCTGTCGCCGATCATCTCGCCGACACCTTCGGCACCAAGGGTTCGCCGATCTCGCTGTCGACCGCCTGCGCCTCCGGTGCAAGCGCGATCCAGCTCGGCGTCGAAGCGATCCGGCGCGGCGAAGCCGATGCAGCGCTATGCGTCGCGACCGACGGCTCGGTCAACGCCGAAGCGCTGATCCGGTTCTCGCTGCTGTCGGCGCTGTCGACCCAGAACGATCCGCCGCAGGCGTCCTCGAAGCCGTTCGCCAAGAACCGCGACGGCTTCGTGATGGCCGAAGGCGCCGGCGCGCTGGTGCTGGAGAGCTACGAGTCGGCGGTGGCGCGCGGCGCATCGATCCTCGGCGTGATCGCCGGCTGCGGCGAACTCGCCGACAGCTTCCACCGCACCCGCTCGAGCCCGGACGGCAAGCCGATCATCGGCTGCATCAACAAGACGCTCGCCGATGCCGGCATGAGCGTCGATCAGATCGACTACATCAACGCCCACGGCACCGGCACGCCCGAGAACGACAAGATGGAGTATCTCGGCATCTCCAGCGTGTTCGGCGAGCGGGCTTCGTCGCTTCCGGTGTCGTCGAACAAATCGATGGTCGGTCACACGTTGTCGGCGGCCGGCGCCGTCGAAGCGATCTTCTCGCTGCTGACGCTCGAGCATCAGCGGATTCCGCCGACCATCAATTACGATGTGCCTGATCCGGCAATTCCGCTCGACGTGGTGCCCAATCAGGCCCGCGACGCCCGCGTCACGACCGTGATGTCGAACTCGTTCGGATTCGGCGGCCAGAATGCGTCGTTGATTCTGACCCGCGAACCGACCTGATTGCCTCTCGGTCGCAGTTCCGGCCGCCGCGGTTGACGCCGCGGCCGCCAGCGGCGATACGCAGGGCGCAAGCCTCCAACCGTTCGGACGAACCCCATGCGCGCGCTCACCCTCGTTGCCGATCGCAATCTCGTGGTCGCCGACCTGCCGTCGCCCCCGCCCCCGGCGGCCGGCGAAGTGCAGGTCCGCATCGCCGCGGTGGCGCTCAACCACATCGACGTGTGGGGCTATCGCGGCATGGCCTTCGTCAAGCGCAAGCTGCCGATCGTGGTCGGCGCCGAAGCCTCCGGCACCATCGAAGCGGTCGGTGACGGCGTCACAGCGTTCAAACCCGGCCAGAAGGTCGTGATGTACGGCGCGCTGACCTGCGGCCACTGCAAAGCGTGCCAGGAAGGCCGCGACAATCTCTGCGAAAACGTCGGCGGCCTGATCGGCTTCCACGTCGACGGCTTTGCGCGCGAGCTGATGAACATCGCCGCACGGCTGGTGATTCCGGTGCCAGACGGCGTCGACCTGCGCGACGCCGCCTGCGCCCCGATCGCGTTCTCGACCGTGCAGCACATGCTGTTCGACAACGCCAAGCTGCAGCCGGGCGAGACCGTGCTGGTGCATGCCGGCGGCTCCGGCATCGGCACCGTCGCGATCATGATGGCGAAGGCGATCGGCTGCACGGTGATCACCACCGTCGGCGACGATTCCAAGATCGAAGGCGTCAAGAAGCTCGGCGCCGATCACGTCATCAACTATCGCCAGGACCGCTTCGAGCACGAGTGCCGCAAGATCACCAAGAAGAAGGGGGTCGACGTGGTGTTCGAACACGTCGGCGCCGACACCTTCAACGGCTCGCTGCTCAGCCTGAAGCGCGGCGGCCGACTGGTGACCTGCGGTTCGACCTCGGGCCCGACCACCACCCTCAACCTGATGCAGCTGTTCCAGCAGCAGTACAAAATCTTCGGCTCGTTCGGCGCGACGATGAAGAACATCGCCGAAAGCCTCGACAAGATGGCGGCCGGCATGCTGCCGGTGATCGACACCGAAGTGCCGCTCGACGACGTCGGCGCCGCGCTGAAGCGGATGGAAAGCCGTCAGGTGTTCGGCAAGATCATCGTCCGGTTCTGATGAAGGTCGCCCTGTATCGCGCTAAGCTGCGCGCCCAGCGCGCGGCCAAGGACGTCGTCGGCAAGATCGTCGGGCCGGTGGCGATCGGCGCGCTGCATCTGGCGCGGAAGTTCGATCCGGACAAGAGCGCCAGGCTGTTCGGCGCGGTCGCCCGCAAGTTCGGCCCGTTGCTTCCGGAACAACGGATCGGCCGCGACAATCTGACCGCGGCGTTTCCCGAGAAATCGCCCGAGGAGATCGAAGCGATCCTCTCCGGCGTGTGGGACAATCTGGGGCGCGCCGTCGCCGAATTCGCGCATCTGGATTCGGCGTGGGACTATGACGTCGACCATCCGGAGCGCAGCCGCATCGAGATCACGCCGCGGTCGCTCGAACTGTTCGAAAAGCTGCGCGACGACGGCAAGCCGGCGCTGATCTTCGCCAGCCACCTCGGCAATTGGGAGCTGCCCGCGGTCGCCGCCGTCTCGCACGATCTCGACACCGCAGTGCTGTACCGCCGGCCGAACATCGAAGCCGCCGACCGTATCGTCGAGGAAATCCGTTCGGTGAAGATGGGGCAGCTCGTCGCCGCCGGCTCCAGCGCGCCGTTCAAGCTGGCGAAGGCGCTGCAGGACGGCAAGCACGTCGGCATGCTGATCGATCAGCACTTCACCAAGGGCGTCGACGTCACCTTCTTCGGGCGCACCGCGAAGGCCAACCCGCTGCTCGCCAAGCTGCTGCGGCAGATCGAATGCCCGCTGCATGGCGCCCGCGTCATCCGCCTGCCCGACGGCCGGTTCCGTGCCGAGCTCACCGAAGAGATCGAGCCGATCCGCGATGCCGACGGCCGGATCGACATCCAGGGCACGATGCAGGCGTGCACCTCGGTGATCGAAAGCTGGATCCGCGAAACGCCCGAGCAATGGCTTTGGCTGCACCGCCGGTGGCGCTAGGCATCCGCGTAGTCGGCGCTTAGTACGTTCGCCTCCGTCCGATTGTCCGAGTTCCGCTTAGCTCACTCAATGTTCGCCCCATATCTGGGCCTGCCTTGGCTATCCAGGTCCGCTCGCGACGGCGCGCTCATTGCCCGAATGTCCGCGCTCACTGAGCAGATCTGCTCACATAGCGAAGCGCCTGGGCATCGAAGGAACCGGTAAACCCGATACTCCTGCGGCCGGCGGTCAGCTTGACCCATCCAGGTATTAACCTCACAGTGGCGCGCGCAAATCACTTTGCGGCCGTCCACCTGGATCGAGGAAATACATGGAACTTCCGAGGCGTGCCCGCGGTGATGAACTCCTGGTTCCCGGCAAGATGGCAGGCTTGCGCGCGCGCCTTCGCCGGCTCTCCGGGCAGCATGACCTGACGACCGTCATCGTCAGCGCTTTCGATCATCGCACCCGTGTCCTCCCCTTCGTGCTTGCGGATACCCGCATGGCGCCCGGCGGGGTCCGTGCGATCGGCTCCGCCCTCGCCGATGTCGGCTTCGACAAGACACGGATCGTGCTGCAGCAGTGGAACCGGAACTTCAGCCCGCTGCAGATGCGCCTCGACGGCCGCATCCCGGATCTGTTCCTGATCTCCAGCATGCATCTGCATTCGGCCGAATGCGATCGCCTGATCCGGGAGGCCTGCCAGATCGACCCGGATAAGCGCCCCCTGATCATGGTCGGCGGCCCGCGCATCCGCTACGAGCCGTGGCATGTGTTCAATGTCGGCCCGGGCGCGTCCGCGGATGTCGCCGTCAGCGGCGAGGAATACGTCTTCCTCGAACTGCTGGAAGTGCTGCTGTCGATGCGGGCGGCCGGGGAGTCGATGCGGTCGGTATTCCAGCGCGCCCGCGACGGCGGCGCGCTGGACGAGGTCGCGGGGCTCGTTTATGGCCGCCCCTCGCCGCGCGGCGATCGGATCGAGGAACTGGTCGACACCGGCGTGCAGCGCCTGCTCGGCGATCTCGACGAACTGCCCGACCCGGTGCACGGCTACAAGCTGCTGGAGCCGCCGAGCAACGGCGCCACGCTGGCGAGCCAGGCGCTGCCGGCCAATCGGGTGAAGCGCTACAGTCCGATCTCCAGCATCGTGATGACCGCGGGCTGCAAGTTCCGATGCTCGTATTGCCCGATCCCGGCCTACAACCAGTCGCAGTTCCGCGCCAAGAGCGGCGAGCGCATCGCCGAGGAAATCGGACAGATCGCCAGCACCTTCGGCATCTATCACTTCTTCGGCGCCGACGATAATTTCTTCAATGACACCAAGCGCACGTTGGACATCGCCGGGACGCTGGCGCGCAAGCGGTCGGAACGGCCGTTCTGCAAGGTGCGCCTTGGTACCGAAGTCACCGTGCACGACACCGTCGGGATGCGCGATCATCTGCCGTTGATCCGCGACGCAGGCTTCGCCGCGGTATGGCTCGGCGTCGAGGACATGACCGCAACGCTGGTCAAGAAGGCGCAGGACAAGGACAAGACCCAGCTCGCCTTCCGGCTGCTGCGCGAAAACAACATCCTGCCGATGCCGATGATGATGCACCACGACAGCCAGCCGCTGGTGACGTGGAAATCGAACTACGGCCTGATCAATCAGATCCGGCTGCTGCGGCAAGCGGGCTCGATCACCACCCAGGTGATGATGCTGACGCCCGCCCCCGGCTCGAAGTGGTACGAGAACGTGTTCCAGTCGGGCATGGCGTTCAGCCGCGCCGGCGACGTCACCGTCGAGCCGCACATCATGGACGGCAACTACGTCGTCGCATCGAAGCACCCGCGGCCCTGGCTCAAGCAGCTCAATCTGCTGATCGCCTACACCTACTTCTTCAACCCGATCCGCTTCCTCAGCGCGCTGGTGTTCTCGAAGTCCGCCGACGTGTTCTCCAGCGCCGAAACCCGCCCCGCCCACGAGGTCGCGCACTTCTCGCCCGCCAAGCGGATGCGGCGGCGGGCCTGGCTGAAATTCCGCGCCCACATCGTCGATGCCGGCGCGCAGATCTACGGCATGATCGGATTGGCCCAGACCTATCGGCGCACTGCCGGATGGGCGTGGCGGCTGCTGCGCGGCGATATCGAGCGGCACGACCGTGCGCCGGTCAGCCCGATCCCGATGCGCGGCGTCGGCGACAAACGGTCGGACCACGCGCTGCCGGGCACGGTCGATCTCAGAGACCTCGAACCGGCCGGTGGCATCGAGCCGCCGGCGCGGAAGGTGGCGAGCCGCTGATTGCTTGCGGGGCGCTCAGCGCCCCGTCTTCACCCGCGTCCACAGCCGGTTGATGCTGCGCTGTGTCGCCGGATCGCGCGCGGTGATGACGAACAACCGCGCCAGCGTCGCGTCGTCCGGATAAATCGCCTTGTCGTTCAGCACCCGCGGGTTGATGAACTCCTGGCTGGCCTTGTTGCCGTTGGCATAGGACAGGAAGTCGGAATTGCGCGCGGCGATGTCCGGCCGATACAGGAAGTTGAGCAGTTCATACGCTTCGGCGACGTTCTTGGCATCGGCGGGAATCGCCAGATTGTCGAAGAACATCTGCGCCCCTTCCTTGGGGATCGCATAGCCGATCTCGACGCCGTTATGGGCTTCGGCAGCGCGCGACTGCGCCTGCTTGATGTCACCCGACCACGCCACCACGAGGCAGATCTCGCCGGTCGCCAGCGCGCTCAGATACTCCGAAGAATGGAACTTGCGGACTGACGGCTGCACCTTGCCGACCACCTCGGCGGCCTTTTCGAGGTCGTCCTTGTTGGTCGAATTCGGATCGCGGCCGAGATAGGTCAGCGCCGCCGGCAGGATGTCGTCGGCGGAATCCAGCATGTGGACGCCGCAGTCCTTGAACTTCGCCAGGTTCTCCGGCTTGAAGATCATCTCCCAGCTGTCGATCACGGCACCCTCGCCGAGAATCCGCTTCACCGCAGCGACGTTGTAGCCGATGCCGGTGGTGCCCCACATGTAGTTGACGGCGAACTGATTGCCGGGGTCGTACAGTGCCAGCTTGTCGGTGACGAAATCCCAGGCGTTCTTCAGGTTGGGAAGCTTCGACTTGTCGAGCTTCTGGAACACGCCGGCTGCGATCTGCCGCTGCAGGAAGTACGCGGTCGGCACCACGACATCGTAGCCGGATTTGCCGGCGAGCAGCTTGGTTTCCAGCGTCTCGTTGGCGTCGAAGGTGTCGTACACCACCTTGATGCCGGTCTCGCGCGTGAAATCCTCGAGCACGCCCGGCGCGATGTAGTTCGACCAGTTGTAGAAATTGACGGTGCGGTCCTGCGCCGAGCCAGGCAGGATGAGCGACACCGACAACGCGATCCCCGCGCCCAAAGTCAGCAGTCGCCGCCGCATCGTGTCACGCATCATCAAATCCCTATCGCCCGTGAACCGCATCCGACAGGCGCTCGAGGGCGGTGTCGAGCGTCTGATCCTTTTTGGCGAAACAGAACCGCACCACGGAGGTGACCGGTTCTTCCTCGTAGAACGCCGACACCGGAATCGCCGCGACCTTGTAGTCGGTGACGATCCGCTTGCAGAACGCCTCGTCGGTCTCGTTGAGACCGAGCGGCGACAGATCGACGGTGAGGAAATACGTCCCCTGCGAGCGGATCACCGGAAAGCCGAGACTGGACAGCCCCTGCGCCAGCCGGTCGCGGCTGCGGGCCAGATCCTTGCGCATCTGCAGGAAGTAATCGTCGCACTTGCCGAGCCCGTAGGCGACGGCGACCTGCAGGTTCGGCGCCGTGGTGAACGCCAGGAACTGGTGCACCTTGGCGGCGACCCGCAGCAGCTTCGGTGCGGCGCAGACGAACCCGACCTTCCAGCCGGTGAGCGAAAAGATCTTGCCGGCGGAGCCGATCTTGATGGTGCGGTCGCGCATCCCCGGAATCGTAATCAGCGGGATGTGGCTGAGACCGTCGAAGGTGACGTGCTCCCACACCTCGTCGCAGATCGCCACCGCGTCGAATTCCTGGCAGAACCGCGCCAGCAATTCGAGATCCTCGCGCGGATAGACGACCGCGGCCGGGTTGAGCGGGTTGTTGAAGACGATCGCCTTGGTCTTGGCGTTGAACACCCGCCGCAGCGATTCCTCGGTGATCCGCCAATGCGGCGGCTCGAGCCGGACCAGGCGCGGAATCCCGCCGGCCTGGCGGATGATCGGAAGATAGGAATCGTACACCGGCTGAAACACGATGACTTCGTCGCCGGGCTCGACCACCGACAGGATGGCGCTCGCCAGCGCTTCGGTCGCGCCGGAGGTCACCATCACTTCGGTCATCGGATCGAGCTGGACGCCGTACCAGTGCGCGTAGTGAGTCGAGATCGCCTGGCGCAGCTCCGGCAATCCCATCATCGACGGGTACTGGTTGTAGCCGTTCAGCACGGCGTCCGCGGCGGCGCGGCGGATGTCTTCCGGCCCCGGATCGTCGGGAAAGCCCTGCCCCAGATTGATCGCGTCGTTGTCGCGCGCGAGCTGCGACATCGCCTCGAACACGGTGACGGGCAGATCGGCGAAGACCTTGTTGCTCATCGGATGACGGTCATGGTTCGGATCAATGACCCGGCTTGGTCGGCAAACCGGCCGCCTTCCAGCCGAGGATGCCCCCGGCAAGATGCCGGGTGTAGGCGAGGCCCGCGGCTTGGGCGGCCATCGAGGCGGTGACCGAGCGCTTGCCGGAGCGGCAGGCAAATACGACCTGCTTGCCGGCCGGATCGGGGATCGCCTTGGGGTCGAAGGTCGACAGCGGAACCACCACGGCGTCGGGATAGGCCTCCACCGCCACTTCGTTCGGCTCACGAACGTCGACCAGCAGATAGCGCCCATCGGCGATGCCCTTGGCGACGTCCTGCGGTGTCAAATCTTCAACCTGGCCTACCACTCTCAAATCTCCCGCGATCGCACTGCCCGGATCGATGAGCGCAACACCGAGAACGAGGCTCGACGATTGCGGCGCCAGCGTTGCGCCTAGCGCGAGGAAAATCAAGCTCTGCAGCGTCTTGGCGGCCATCTTTGCTGGATAAGCGAACCGAGGCGGGAAATCACCGCCGCTTTGGTCGAAGCTCTCGGGCCGCCCCGATCAGATGGTGACCTGGGCCCCGACCTCGACCACTCGCCCGGTCGGGATCTGGAAGTAGTCGGTGGCGTCGTTGGCGGACTTCGACAGCGCGATGAACAGGTCGGTTTGCCACTTCGGCATCGCCGACCGGGCCGCAGGCTTGAGCGACCGGCGCGACACGAAGAACGAGGTCGACATGATATCGAACGACCAGCCGAGCTCGCGCGCCAGCACCAGCGCCTTCGGCACGTTCGGGCTCTCCATGAAGCCGAAGCGCAACCGGACTTTGCTGAACTTATCGCTGACCCGCTCCAGCCGGATTCGATCCGCGGGATCGACACGCGGCGTATGGACGGTCTCGATCGTCAGGACGACATTGTGCTCGTGAAGCACCTTGTTGTGCTTCAGATTGTGCAGCAGCGCCGGCGGAACGAACTCGGCATCGGCGGTGAGAAACACCGCAGTGCCCTTCACGATGTGCGGCGGATGCTTCTCCAGGCTCGCGATCAGATCGTCGAGCGGCACTTCGGCGCGGCGCGCCTTGATCGTCAGCACGCCGACACCGCGCCGCCAGATCCAGATCAACAGCGCCAGAGACAGACCGAACAGCAGCGGCAGCCAGGCGCCTTCGAGCAGCTTCATCAGATTGGCGCTGAAGAACATCGTGTCCACGAGCACGAACGGCACGATCAGCAGCGCCGCAGCCGCCGCGCTCCATTGCCACAGCTTCCAAATCACCACGAAGGCCATGATGCCGTCGACCACCATGGTGGTCGACACTGCGATGCCGTAGGCGGAAGCCAGCCCGCTGGATGTCTGGAACACCAGCACCAGCAGCAACACGCCGACCAGCAGCATGGCGTTGACGCGCGGCAGATAGATCTGCCCGGCGTGCGTCTCCGAGGTATAGCGCACTTCGAACCGGGGCAGCAGACCGAGCTGAACCGCCTGGCTGATCAGCGAGAACGCGCCGGTGATCACCGCCTGACTGGCGATCACCGTCGCCGCCGTCGCCAGCAGCGTCAACGGCAGCACCATGCCGTCCGGCACCATCCGGTAGAACGGATTCTCCAGAGCCGCGGGATGCGCCAGCACCAGCGAGCCCTGACCGAAATAGTTGATCAACAGAGCCGGCAGCACGAAGCCGAGCCAGCCGGTCTGAATCGGGCCGCGGCCGAAATGGCCGAGATCGGCATAGAGCGCCTCGCCGCCGGTGACGGCCAGGAACACCGCACCCAGCGTCACCAGCCCGATCGTGCCATGGCTGGCGAGGAATTGCGCCGCATACCACGGGTTGATGGCGGCCAGCACGGACGGGTCGTCCATGATGTGCATCGCGCCGAGTGCGGCCAGCGCGGAAAACCACACCAGCATCACCGGGCCGAAGGCGCGAGCGACGACGGCGGTGCCGTGGCTCTGTACCGCGAACAGCGCCAGCAGGATCACCACCGTCAGCGGCACCACATAGGGCTCGAGCGCGGGAGCTGCGACCTTGAAGCCTTCGACCGCCGACAGCACCGAGATCGCCGGCGTGATCATCGAGTCGCCGATGAACATCGAAGCGCCGATCACGCCGAGCACCAGCAGCACTGTGCTGCGGCGGCCGAGCGCACGCTGTCCGAGCGCCATCAACGACAGCGTCCCGCCCTCGCCGTTGTTGTCGGCGCGCAGCAGCAGCAGAACGTATTTTGCGGTGACCACAATCAGCAGCGACCACAGGATCAGCGACAGAACGCCGAGCACCAGAACACGGCTGGCCGGGCCGCCATGGGTCGCACCGGCGACCGCCTCGCGGAAGGCGTAGAGCGGCGAGGTCCCGATGTCGCCGAACACCACACCGATTCCGCCGAGCGTCAGCGCCCAGAAACCGGTCTTGTCGGGGGCTTCGCTGGTCGCGGTGGCGATGGCCATGGCTGCGGTGAAACGCTCGATTCAGGTCCTGATCCGAACCTCCGCGACCGTCTCTGTGGAATTTTCGCTCGCACAGGCCATGCCGACCGCCAAGGCACCGACAAAACTAGCGGTGATGTCGTCGCCAACGCAACCGCGGCCCATGCGTTCCGACAATGTCGGACGCGGACGAGATCTGATCGTTTGCGGCGGGCGTCGGGAAAGCGCGCCACAGCCGGCGCGACAGGCGTGCTACGGCTTCAAGCCGGGCGGCAGCGCCGGACTTTCGCGCATCAGCGTGATCGTCACACGGCGATTGGCCGCGATCGACGGATCGTCGGGAAACAGCGGCTGACTGTCGGCCTTGCCGGTCACCGCGAAAATGTGCGAGCTCGGCAGCCCTTCCCGCTCCAGGATCTGGCGAACCGAATTGGCGCGATCCGACGACAGGTCCCAGCCGTTGTAGTCGCTGCGCTCCGGCAGCAGACCGGACGAGGTGTGACCGACGATGCTGACCCGCAGCGGCGTGGCGCGTAGCGGCACCGCGAGCCGCTGCAGCAGCAGCCGCGTCCGCTCGAACGGCACCTTGGAGCCGTCGGCGAACATCGAGCGGCCGTCCTGATCCATGATTTCGAGGTTGAGCCCCTGCTTGGTCTCCTCGAACATGATGTTCTTCGACAGCTCGGCGATCTCCGGCATGTTCTGCAGCGCCTGCCGCAGCGACGCCGACGCCATCGCGAACTCACGATCTTCTTTGGTGTTGATGCCTTCGTCGCGCGTCACCTCGCCGGGCGACGGCTTGGCGGTCGACAGCTCCGGATTGACGTGTTCGGTGTTCTTGACCTTGCCGCGGGTCGGCAGACCGTCGTTCTCGATGATGCCCGAATAGCGCGCATCGCTCTGCACGCCGAACGCCTCGCGCATCGAGCCGGCGACGATCATCAGCTTGGCTTTGTCCTGGGTCGAGAACGCGACGAGCATCACGAAGAAGCTCATCAACAGACCCATCAGGTCTGCGAAGGTGACGAACCAGCCGTGGCCGCCGGCGTGCTCTTCGGCTTTCTTCTTCTTGGCCATGGCCGTCCCTTCCGGCGATCGACAGAGGTCGGGTTAAGCCGGGACCGTTTCGTCTTCTTCCGAACGGTGCTTCTCGGGCAGATACGCCAGCAGCATTTCGCGCACGAGCGTCGGGCTCTTGGAGTCGCGGATCATCAGGATGCCGTCGATGATCAGCGTCCGGTTGGTTTCTTCGTCGATCTTCTTGGTGTGCAGCTTGTCGGCGATCGGCAGACAGAACAGGTTCGCGACCAGCGCGCCGTACAGCGTCGCCAGCAGCGCCGTGGCCATGAACGGGCCCAGCTTCGACGGGTCCGACATGTTGGAGAACATCTGCACCATGCCGATCAGCGTCCCGATCATGCCGAACGCCGGAGCGCAGTCGCCGATAGCGCGATAGATCTTGCTGCCTTCGTCGAGGTGCATCAGGAAGTTGTCGCGATCACGCTCGAGGTTATCGCGGATGAATTCGATGTCGTAACCGTCGGCCACGTAGCGAATGCCCTTGGCCAGGAACGGATCGTCGGCTTCAACCTTTTCCAGGCCGACCGGACCCGACTTACGGGCGATCTCGGCGATGTTGGCGAGTTCGTCGACCAGGTCGCGGGCCGACAGCCGGCTCATCGTGAAGGCGAATTTTGCGCCGAGCGGCAGACCGTGGAGCATCACGTTGAGTGGAAAGCGGATCATCGTGGCGGTCAGCGAGCCGCCGAAGATGATGATCATCGCGTGTTCGGAGATGAACATATGGACGTCGCCGCCCATCAGCATCATCACGGCAATAACTGCGATGCCGCCCACCAGGCCGGCTGACGTCATGATGTCCATTATTCACTCCGACGCAACCACTCGCGCACCAGCCAGCGCTGGCGGCGGCGCGGCACGTTCTGCGCTGCGCGGTTTCACCGTAAGCGGCGCGCCATTAAAGACGCGTAAAGTTAACCGGGGACTGGCGGGAATGCGGGGCCGCTAACCATCACGAAGCAACAAACTATTCACTTTTTGCCGACGCCCCTCGGGAATGTCCGAGGTTGAGGCGAGCAGTAAACGGCATCGGTCGCGAGGCTCCGCCGCAACGATCAGAGCCTTCAGGCTGCAGAATTCCGGTCTGCGGCCAGATCGCGAAACCGCGGCAAACGCCTCAGTTGAGCCGCACCGGACGGTCGTCGTCGCGTGAAATCGGCTCGGTCACGACCAGCGCCGGCTTCTGGCCGGGCGCGCTCCCGGCGGTCTTTTGCGCCGCCGCGGTGCGCTGATGGTCGCGATACGACCGCCAGCCGACCGGCAGGCTGAGCAGATACAGCACCGAACACGCCGACAGGATGTGCCAGGGGTAGCCGATCAGCAGCGCGATGAACAACACCACCGAGACGAACAGCGGCAGCACCATTTCGGGCGCCACCCGCATCTTCACCGTCTTGCCGGAGAACACCGGCAGCCGCGACACCATCAGGAACGCGATCAGCAGCGTATAGACCGCGGTCAGCACCGCCGGCGGGGTCGGCGCGCCGAGGAAGCCCATATAGACCGGCAGCAGCACGGTGATGGCGCCGGCCGGGGCCGGAACGCCGGTAAAGAAGTTGGCGGCGAAAGCCGGCTTGTTGGGATCGTCCATGGTGGCGTTGAACCGCGCCAGCCGGAGGCCGCCGCTGATCGCGAACACCATCGCGGCGATCCAGCCGACGTTGTTCAAATCGTGGAGCTGCCAGAAATACAGGATCAGGCCCGGCGCGACGCCGAAATTGACGAAATCCGCCAGGCTGTCGAGCTCGGCGCCGAATTTCGACTGGCCCTTGATCATCCGGGCGACCCGGCCGTCGATGCCGTCGAGCACCGCCGCGAACACGATCGCGGCGACCGCCAGCTCCATCCGCCCCTCGGTCGACAGCCGGATGGCGGTCAGGCCGGCGCAGATCGCCAGCAGGGTGATGACGTTCGGCACCAGCAAACGCACCGGAATCGGCCCGAACCGGCGACGCGGCGTCTCAGGGGAATTCAGATCGAAAGGCATCTGTCTCGCTCTCGTCTCGGAACCACCATCCTGCGCGGCCATCATGGCAACCTTCGGGCCGGTCGGACCCGATGTTAGTCGGTCCTGTAGGTCCGTCCAGTGTCGTTGCCCTTGAGGTCGGCCAGCACCGTCTCGCCGGCAATCGCGGTCTGCCCTTCGGCAACCAGCGGCTTGGTGCCCTCGGGCAGATAGACATCGAGCCGCGAGCCGAACCGGATCAGGCCGAAGCGCTCGCCGGCGACCAGCGGCTGGCCCTCACGGACGAACGACACGATCCGCCGCGCGATCAGGCCGGCGATCTGGATCACGCCGATCTGGCCGTGCTCGGTCGACAGCACCATCGAATTGCGTTCGTTGTCTTCGCTCGCCTTGTCGAGCTCGGCATTCACGAACTTGCCGGGCGAATACACGATCCGCTCGATCCGGCCGGCGACCGGGCTGCGATTCACATGGCAGTTGAACACGCTCATGAAAATCGAGACGCGCGGCAGCGGCTTGGCACCGAGGCCCAGTTCGGGCGGCGGAATGATGTCGACCACCATCGACACCCGGCCGTCGGCCGGTGATACCACCAGCCCTTCCCGAACCGGCGTGGTACGCGGCGGATTGCGGAAGAAATAGGCGCACCAGATCGTCAGCACGGTGCCGATCCAGCCGAGCGGCGACCAGATCCAGAACAGGATCAGCGTCGCCAGCGCAAAGCCGCCGACGAACGGATAGCCCTCCCGATGAATCGGCGGGATCTGGGCGCGGACGGAATTGACGATGGACATCGGGAGTCCCCTAACTTCGAAAGCCTATTACAACAGGGCGCTGCAACAACGATTACTCCGCCGCCGACGAAGTTGCCAGATCGTCGTCGGGCTTGGTCGGCCTGGCTGGCGCATCCGCAGCAAGATCCGACGCTTCCTGTTGACGAATCGGCGTTTCCTCTTCGCCGATCAACGCCAGCCGCTCACGCGCCTCTTCGGCCTCGCGCTGCCTGTTCCACATGCTGGCGTAAAGCCCGCCGGCCGCCAGCAACTGCGCATGGGTGCCGCGTTCGGCGATCCGGCCCTGCGCCAGCACGATGATCTCGTCAGCCCCGACGATGGTCGACAGCCGGTGTGCGATCACCAGCGAGGTGCGGTTTTGTGCCACACGCTCGAGCGCACCCTGAATCTCGTGCTCGGTGTGGCTGTCGAGCGCCGAGGTCGCTTCGTCCAGCACCAGAATCGGCGGCGCTTTGAGAACCGTTCGCGCAATGGCGACGCGTTGCTTCTCGCCGCCGGAGAGTTTCAGCCCCCGCTCGCCGACCTCGGTCTCGTAGCCCTTCGGCGAGGCCTTGATGAAGGCGTCGATCTGCGCGGTCTTGGCCGCCTCCTCCACCTCGGCGTCGGTCGCGTCCCAGCGGCCGTAGCGAATGTTGTAGCGGATGGTGTCGTTGAACAGCACGGTATCCTGCGGCACCATGCCGATCGCCGCGCGCAGCGACGTCTGGGTGACGTGCCGGATGTCCTCGCCGTCGATCGTAATCCGGCCGCTGGACACGTCGTACAGCCGGAACAAGAGCCGCGAGATCGTCGACTTGCCGGCACCCGACGGGCCGACGATTGCCACCGTCTTGCCGGCCGGGACTTCGAAGTTGAGGCCCTTCAGGATCGGCCGTGACGGATCATAAGCGAACTTCACGTCCTCGAACCGGACGGTGCCGGCGCTGACCACCAGCGGCTTGGCGCCGGCGCGATCCTCGACCTCCGGCTTGCGCGACAGCACCGCGAACATCTTCTCGATGTCGATGATCGCCTGCTTGATCTCGCGATACACCATGCCCATGAAGTTCAGCGGCTGATAGAGCTGAATCATCATCGCGTTGATCATCACGAAATCGCCGACCGTGTTGGTGCCGTTACGCACGCCGGAGGCGCACATCAGCATCGTCGCGGTCAGGCCGAAGGTGAAGATCACCGCTTGCCCGGCATTGAGAACCGCCAGCGACGTATAGGTCGAAACGCTGGCCTCTTCGTAGCGCTGCATCGACTTGTCGTAGCGCTTCGCCTCGCGCTCCTCGGCGCCGAAATACTTCACCGTCTCGTAGTTGAGCAGCGAGTCGATCGCCTTCTGGTTGGCGTCGCTGTCGGAATCGTTCATGCGGCGGCGAATGCCGATCCGCCATTCGGTCGCCTTGTAGGTGTACAGCATGTAGAACACCACGGTGACCATCACGGCCGCGACGTAGCGCCAGTCGAACTGCCACAGCAGCACCGCCATCACGAGCGACAGCTCGATGATCGTCGGCACCAGTTGCAGGATCACCATCCTGACGATCACTTCGATGCCGAGCCGGCCGCGCTCCAGCACCCGGGTCAGGCCGCCGGTCTTGCGCTCGAGATGAAACCGCAGCGACAGGTCGTGCATGTGCACGAAGGTGCGATACGCCAGCTTGCGCACCGCGTGCATAGCCACCTTGGCGAACACGCCGTCGCGCCATTGCGTCAGCACAGCCATCAGCGCGCGGATCAGGCCGTAGCTCGCGGTCAGCGCCAGCGGCGACGCGATCAGCCACAGCGTCCAGTTCGACGGCTCGAACGGTGCGGTGTCGGCCCCGGTCAGCGCGTCGGTCGCCCATTTGAAGGTGAACGGCACCACCAGCGTCGCCGCCTTGGCGGCGATCAGCAGCACGATCGACCACACCACCCGCATCTTCAGGTCGGCCCGGTCGCCGGGCCAGATGTACGGCCACAGATGCACGAGCGTGCCGCCGAGCGTCGCCTTCTGCGCGGTCGCGTCTTCCGGAATCGCGACAGGAGAGCCGCTGCTCGAATGCGAGTGAGGGTGAGCCATCAACAGGTGCCTGAGAGAGTCCGTGGGCCGAATCCGATCTCGCGATCGAAATCGCTCGCCGGGCTGGTCTTCATATAGTGTTTCACCTTCGCCTTGCACCCTGCGGCGAGGATTCTTTGCGTCATAACAGGCTGTTGCACGGGCATGGCGGTGCCCGTCTTGACGCTGTCATCCCGCGGTGCCACATCCGCCACCATGAGCGAGATCAAGACCGTCTGCGTCTATTGCGGCTCCGGACCGGGCAGCAATCCGCGTTTTCTCGAGGCCGCCACTGCGTTCGGCAAGGAACTCGCCGACAACGGCGTCGGCCTGGTCTACGGCGGCGGGGCGATCGGGCTGATGGGCGCGGTGGCCAATGCGGTGCTCGACCACGGCGGTTCGGTCACCGGAATCATTCCGGGCTTTCTCAGCGCCAAGGAGATCGCGCTCGGCCGCGTCTCCGAGTTGATCGTCACCGAGGATATGCACGAGCGCAAACGGCTGATGTTCGAGCGCTCCGACGCCTTCGTGGCTCTCCCGGGTGGAATCGGCACACTCGAAGAACTCGTCGAGCAGATGACCTGGCAGCAGCTCGGCCGCCATACCAAGCCGATCCTGATCGCCGATATCGACGGCTTCTGGCAGCCGCTGCTCGAATTGCTGGCGCACATGCGCAACACCGCCTTCATCCGCCCCAACCTCGCGGTCGAGGTGCTGAAGGCCGACAAGGTCGCGGACATCCTGCCGAAACTGCAGGCCGCTGCCGCTCCCGTGTCCGAGCGGGCGATGCCGCCGGAGATTGCCGAGCGGCTGTGAGCGCCCGCTCCGCCTCTCTGTGTTGAGGCTCTGCTCCCCATGTCGGCGCGGGTGAATGTCGGGCTGCTCGTAACGAGATACCTCACGCCCTCCGACAAACCATGACGATCTAAGGACTTGGCCCGAGTTGAGGCGGCGTTGCGGCGCGCCTAGCGTCGCACCGCAACAAACCTCGAATCGAGTCCGATATGTCCCAAGCCCGTGGCCGGTCCGCCAAAGCCCTCGCCTTTCTCGCCGCCTCGGCACTGGTCGTGATCGGCGGCGCGGCGCTGTGGATCGTCCAGCCGCCGGCTCTCGACCCCACGCTCAAAGCTGTCGATACCAAGGTCGATCCCGATCTGATCAAGCGCGGCGCGTACATCGCGCAGGCGGGCGACTGCGTCGCCTGTCACACCGCCCCCGGCGGCACGCCGATGGCCGGCGGTCTGAAGCTCGACACGCCGTTCGGCAGCCTGTGGTCGACCAACATCACACCCGATCGCGCCACCGGCATTGGTAACTGGACGTTCTCGGAGTTCGACCGCGCGATGCGCAAGGGCGTCGCGGCGGACGGCCACAACCTCTATCCGGCGATGCCGTATCCGTCCTACGCCAAGATCAGCGGCGACGACATGGCCGCCCTGTGGGCGTATCTAACCCAGGGCCTCGCGCCGGTGGCGCAGGCCAATCGCCCGCTGGAAATGAGCTTCCCGTTCAACATGCGGATCGGTCTCGCATTCTGGAACGTCGCGTTCCTCGATGCCTCGCCGTTTAGGTCGGAGCCGAACCAGGACGCGCTGTGGAATCGCGGCGCCTATCTGGTGCAAGGCCTCGGTCATTGCGGCGCCTGCCACACCCCGCGTGGTCTCGCCTTCCAGGAGAAGGCGATGAGCGATGCCGGACCGAACGGAGCCGACTATCTGGCCGGCGCCAAGGTCGAGCATTGGAACGCGCTGAACCTGCGCGGTCTGTGGACCGTGCCCGACACTGTCGAGATGCTGAAGACCGGTCAGAACCGCTTCGCCACCGCGGCCGGCGGCATGACCGACGTGATCCGGCACTCGACCCAGCACATGACCGATCAGGATCTCACCGCGATCGCCACCTATCTGAAGGCGCTGCCGACCGACCGGCCGGCGCCCGCGATCACCATGGCCGAAGTGCCGGCGTCGACCTACTCGACGCCGGGCGGCCTCGGCTACACGCAGTTCTGCGCTGATTGCCACCGCGGCAACGGCGCCGGCGTGCCGGGCGTATTTCCGCCGCTCGCCGGCAATCCGACGATTGCGGCCCAGGATCCGGCGACGCTGGTCCACATCACCCTCACCGGCTGGAAGACGACCGCAACCGCCGCGCATCCGCGGGTGTGGACAATGCCGTCGTTCGCCCGTCTGAACGATCGCGAGATCGCCGACATCCTCAGCTTCGTCCGCGCCAATTGGGGCGGCAACGCCAGTGCTGTCACCGCCGAGCAGATTGCCTCGGCGCGGGCCGCACTCGATCCGAAGATCGACACCTCGCGGTTCGAGACGCCGCGGATCGCCGATATCCTGTCGCAGCCGAACGCCGAGCAGCTCGTCCGCGGCATGCGGCTGAACGCCGAAACCCACACGCTGTTGCCGGACAATGTCGGCAACGACCTGAACTGTGCCTCGTGCCACCTCAACGCCGGCACCGTCGCCGATGGCAGTCCCTATGTCGGCGTCGCAGCGTTCTTCCCGAGCTACGCGCCGCGCGCCGGCCGCGTCATCACGCTGGAGGACCGCATCAACGGCTGCTTCCTGCGCTCGATGAACGGCAAACCGCTGCCGGTCGACGGTGCCGATATGAAGGCGATGGTGGCGTATTTCGACTGGATGCAGGGCTCGACCAAGCCGGAGGACAAGGTCGCCGGACGCGGCGTCGGCAAGGTCGATCAGTCGCTGGTGCCCAATCTCGACAACGGCAAGGAGATCTACACGGCGCGCTGCGCGGTGTGTCACGGCGATAACGGCGAAGGGCTGAAGGACGCGGCCGGCCGCGTGGTGTATCCGCCGCTGTGGGGGCCGCGCTCGTTCAACATCGGCGCCGGCATGGCCCGAACCTACACGGCGGCCGCTTTCGTCAAACGCAACATGCCGATCGCCAGCCACGACAAATTCCCGCTCGGCCAGGGCGAACTGACCGACCAGGAGGCAATCGACGTCGCCGCCTATTTCAGCCACATGGAGCGGCCGGACTTCCCCGGCAAGGTCAAGGATTGGCCGAAGAACCCGAAGCCGAAGGACGCGCGCTACTGATCGCACCGGCGCAACGGCCTCCCATCAACGTCCGCCGACCACCGGGCCGGGGTCAAAGATCTTGCCGGGGTTGAGAATGCCCTTGGGGTCGAGCGCCAGCTTGAGCGTCCGCATCAGGGCGATCTCGTTGGCGCTGCGGCTGACATAGAGATACGGCTTCTTCTCCAGGCCGACGCCGTGCTCCGCCGACACCGAGCCATTGCAGGCGGCGAGCGGCCGGTACACCAGCGCTTCGACTTTCGGCCGCAGCGCCAGATACTCCATCGGCTTGACCTGCACGACGACGTGCAGATTGCCGTCGCCGAGATGGCCGAAGATCCACAGCCGGTGCTCGCCGATTTCGCTTTCCAGCGTCTCCCGCAACGTCTCGGCATAGCCTTCCATCGCGGCGATCGGCAGCGAGACGTCGAACACGATCGGCAGGCCGCCTTGCAGCACCTGCCCGACGTCGTCGCGGAGCGCCCAGAACGAGCGGCAATCCTCATCCGATTGCGCGATCGCCGCGTCCGCGATCAGGCCGGATTCCAGCGCCGTCTCCATCGCCGCGGTGAAGCGCTGGCTGTCGAGGTCGAGATCGGAGCCCTGGCTTTCGACCAGCACGTAGTAAGCGTGGTCCTGCCCGATCGGCGGCCGTCCCTTGGCGGGCGCAGTGGTGATCAGCCGGTAGAACGACTGCCACATCACCTCGAAGGCCGACAGCGTGCCTCCGAGCGCGCGGTCGCAATGCTTCAGGAACTTCGCCACCGCATCGAAGCTGTCGAGACCGACGAACGCCATGTTGGTGGCGAGCGGCTTTTCGCGCAGCCGCAGCACCAGCCGCGTGATCACGCCGAGCGTGCCTTCCGAGCCGATGAACAGCTGCTTGAGATCGTAGCCGGCGTTGTTCTTGATCAGATGGTTGAGCGAGGACAGCACGGTGCCGTCGGCGAGCACCACTTCGAGGCCGAGGATCATGTCGCGCGTCATGCCGTAGCGGATCACGCGATTGCCGCCGGCATTGGTAGCGGCGTTGCCACCGAGCGTGGCGGTGCCGCGCGAGCCGAGATCGAGCGGAAACGCCAGATCGTGCTTGTCGACTTCGTCCTGCAGCGCCTGCAGCGGCACGCCAGCTTGCACCACCGCAGTCCGCTGCTTCGGGTCGATCTCCTCGATCGTGCGCATCCGCTCCAGCGACAGGATCACTTCGCTCGGCTCGGCGTCGGCGCCGTGAACGAGACCGGTCAGACCGCCATGGGTGACGACGTGAACGCCATTGGCGTGGCACCAGCGCAGGATCTCCGACACCTGCTGCGTCGAGGTCGGCCGCACTAGCGCCGCGGCCTTCAACGTATCGAACCGATAGGTGCCGGCGGAGCGCTTCGACAGCTCGGCGGCATCGAGCACGCCGCCGTCGCCGACGATGGTGCGAAGTGTGCCGACGATATCCAGGGTCATCGGCCGCTCCCTCAGATCAAGGCTTCGATCAACCGCGGGCCGCGCTGACTCATCGCCGAAGCGTATTGCGCGGAGAACTCCTCGGCGGTGGTGGCCCGGCTGGCTTCGACGCCGAGACCTTCGGCGATCTTCATCCAGTTCATTTCCGGATTGTGCAGATCGAGCATCGACAGCGCATTGGCGCCGGCGCCGGAGGCACCGACCCGCTGCAGCTCGATGTTGAGGATCGCGTAGGAGCGGTTGGCGTAGATCACCACGGTGACGTCGAGCTGCTCGCGCGCCATCGTCCAGAGTGCCTGCATGGTGTAGGCGGCGCCGCCGTCGCCGTGCGGACAGATCACCTTGCGATCCGGGGCCGCAATCGCCGCGCCGATCGCGAGCGGCAGCCCCTGCCCGATCGAGCCGCCGGTCAGCGGCAGATGGGTGTGCGGCCGTGCCTTCGGCAGGATCATCTGCAACGGCAGGCCGGACGTGTTGGCCTCCTCGGCGTAGATCGCGTGGTCGGGCGTCAGATGCGCGATCGCCTGCGCGACGCCGAGCGAATTGAGCTTGCCCTTCGGCAGGTCGGGCAACGCGAGCTGAGTGCGGGCGGCGGGCTGGGCCGGCGCGCCCACCGCGGCAGCGAGATCCTTCACTGCCTGCGCGCCATCCTCGTGCAGCTGCGCCAGATAATCGATCAGGCAGCCGTCCGGCGCGCCCCAGCTCGGCTTGCCGGGATAAGCAAAGAACGACACCGGCGGCTTGGCGCCGACCAGGATCAGTTGCTCGACGTCTTTGAGGAAGGCGGTGATCTGCTCCGAGAAATACGGGATACGCTCGAGCGGCACCCGGCCGGCGCCGAGCTCGGTCTGCGGCGCGAAGGTGTCGCACAACAGCCGGACGCCGGTCTTCGCCGCGACCCGTCCGGCCGCTTCCAGCGCCTCGCCGAGCAGCGCCGATCCGCGCAGCAGCAGCGCCGACTTTTTGCCGTTCGACAGCAGCTTGGCAATCGCCTCGACGGTGTCGGCCGCAACCTTGGCCGGACCGATCTCCGGCAGCTTGTGCGCCGCGCGCGCGGCCGGATTCCAGGCAACGTCCGCCGGCATGATCAGCGTGGCGATGCCGCCCGGCGCCGCGCAGGCCGCCTGCACGGCCCGCGCCGTATCGCTCGCCACCGCGCCGGCGCTCTTGGATTCATGGATCCAGCTCGACACCGGCCGGGCAAAGCCGGCGATGTCGGAGGTGAGCGGCGCGTCGTATTGCAGATGATAGGTCGCATGGTCGCCGACGATGTTGACGATCGGCGTCGCGGCGCGGCGGGCGTTGTGCAGATTGGCAAGGCCGTTGGCGAGGCCGGGGCCGAGATGCAGGAGGTTCACCGCTGGCTTGCCGGCGATCCGGCCGTAGCCGTCGGCAGCACCGGTGACCCCGCCTTCGAACAGGCACAGCACAGGCCGCATCCCGCTGACCGAATCCAGCGCCGCGACGAAGTGCATTTCCGAGGTGCCAGGATTGGCGAAACATACTTCGACGCCGCAATTCACCAGCGTCTGAACGACCGACTGCGCCCCATTGATCCCGTCCACGAGCATTCCCCCTGTGGCCGGCGTCGACTGCGCCGGGCTACGACCTGTTTGGGGGATATGTTGTCAGCGGGATGCGGCGATGACAACCGCGCTCAGGGCATTGTTTTCTCGTCATTGCGAGGAGCGAAGCGACGAAGCAATCCAGCTCGATGCACGGAGCTGGATTGCTTCGCCTTCGGCTCGCAATGACGGGGAAAGGACTAGGCAGAATTATACCGGCGCGTTCGACTGCACCAGCTTGTAGACGACCGAATCCATCAGCGCCTCGAACGAGGCATCGATGATATTCGGCGACACGCCGATCGTGGTCCAGCGCCGGCCGTCCTCGTCCTCGCTCTCGATCAACACCCGAGTGACGGCCTCGGTGCCGCCATTGAGGATACGAACACGGTAATCGACCAGCTTCAGGCCCTCGATGTACTTCTGATACTTGCCGAGATCCTTGCGCAGCGCGACGTCGAGCGCGTTGACCGGGCCGTTGCCTTCGGCGGCCGAGATCAGCGTCTCGCCGGCGACCTCGACCTTGATCACCGCCATCGCCACCGTGACGCGCTGGCCGTGCGAGTTGTAGCGCTGCTCGACATTGACGTCGAACTTATCGACCCGGAAGAACTCCGGCACGGTGCCGAGCGTGCCGCGTGCGAGCAGATCGAACGAAGCATTGGCCGACTCGTAGGCGTAGCCGGCCGCTTCCCGCTCCTTCAGCTTCTCGACCAGACGCGACAGCCGCGGATCGTCGCGATCGAACTGGATGTTGGTCCGCGCCAGCTCGGCCAGCACGTTCGACTTGCCGGCCTGATCCGACACCAGCACCTTGCGATGGTTGCCGATCGACTCCGGCGGCACATGCTCATAGGTCTGCGGATCCTTCAGCACCGCCGAGGCGTGAATGCCGGTCTTGGTGACGAAGGCGCTGCCGCCGACGTAAGGCGCGTGCTGATTGGGCGCGCGGTCGAGGATATTGTCGAGCGCGCGCGACACCTGCACCAGGCTCGCCAGCTTGTCGTCGGAGACGCCGATCTCGAACTTGTCGGCGAATTCCTTCTTCAGCTTCAGCGTCGGGATCATCGAGCACAAATTGGCGTTGCCGCAGCGCTCGCCGAGGCCATTCAGCGTGCCCTGGATCTGCCGCGCGCCGGCCCGCACCGCGGCGAACGAATTCGCCACCGCCTGCTCGGTGTCGTTGTGGGCATGGATACCGACATGCGCGCCGGGGATGTGCTTGACCACCTCCCCGACGATGGCCTCGACCTCGTCCGGCATGGTGCCGCCATTGGTGTCGCACAGCACCACCCAGCGCGCACCGGACTCATAGGCCGCCTTGGCGCATTGCAGCGCGAACTCCGGATTGGCCTTGTAGCCGTCGAAGAAGTGCTCGCAATCGACCAGCACCTCGCGGCCCCTCTCCTTCGCCAGCGAGACGCTGTCGCGGATCGAGGCGATGTTCTCCTCGTTGGTGGTCTCGAGCGCGACCCGGACCTGATACTCCGACGATTTGGCGACGAAGCAGATCGCCCCCGCCTTGGCTTCGAGCAGCATCGCGATGCCGGGATCGTTCGAGGCCGAGCGGCCGGGCCGCCGGGTCATGCCGAAGGCGGCGAAGGTCGCGCGCTCGAGGTTCTGATCCTGGCCGAAAAATTCGGTATCGAGCGGATTGGCGCCGGGATAGCCGCCCTCGACGTAATCGATGCCGAGATCGTCCAGCAGCGAGGCGATCAGCTTCTTGTCGTGCAGGGTGAAATCGACGCCGTTGGTCTGGGCGCCGTCTCGCAGCGTGGTGTCGTACAGATAGAGACGTTCGCGGCTCATGAGGAGGCTCCGGGCGCGGCGGCATCCGCCAGCGACTTTGTCATCGTGGTGTTGGCGAGCCATTCGCCATTGATCGAAACGGTGTTGCGTTGCCTGGCGACGTAGCCGCGCTTGGCGAAGAATTCGGCGGCGTTGTCGCTGGCATCGACGGTGAGCACCAAGGTGCCGCGCGCGCCAGCGAGCTTTTCCAGCGCATCGATCAGCGTCGCCCCGGCGCCGCGGCCGACGTAGTCGGGATGCACGTACAGCATGTCGATGTGGTCGGGCCCCTTCAGCGAGGCGAAGCCGACCGGCATGCTCTCCAGCGTCGCGATCAGCGTGAGCTGGCCGGCGAGACGCGCGGCGAATTTGGCATCGTCGTCAGCCGCCGAGGCCCAGGCCTCCTGCTGCTCCTCGCTGTAATCGTCCGCGGTGAGCTGCTCGATCGCCGCCACGAAGATCGCAGCAGTGACCGCCGCGTCCTCGGGCAGATACGGCCGCAAGGCGGGTTGCGCGGTGCTCATCACCAGAACCCGTACAGCTTCAGCACCAGCGCGGTGGCGCCGGCCAGCAGCACAATCTTCAGCGCGATGTAGTACAGCCAGTGCTTCGGAAACGGCGTATCAGGCCGCCCGGTCGGCTTTTGCTCGGTCATCGCGCGATCTCCGTTGATAGTCTTGCTGCGACTGCAGTCACGCTCGTCATTCCGGGATGCGCTGCGCCAGCAGCGCAGACCCGGAATCCCGAGGTTGTGGCGACGAGATTCCGGGTTCGCCCGCTGCGTGGGCGCCCCGGAATGACGGGGTGAGGCAGTGTATCGCCACACACACTCACGTCATGCGCGGGCTCGACCCGCCTGCGGGGCCGAAGCCCCTTCGGCGCGGCGAATGCCCGCGCATCCATCATCGAAACAATGGCTGCGTCGTTTGTTCGATGGATGGCCGGGTCAAGCCCGGCCATGACGACCGTGGAAAAGACACTCACCGCGCCAACTCCCACGTCGTCACCGGCTTGCCATCGGCATCCTTGCCGTCCTTCAGCACCACGCCCATCGCGGCGAGTTCGTCGCGGATGCGGTCGGACTCTTTCCAGTCTTTCCCGGCTCTCGCACTGGCACGAGCGTGGATCAGCAGATTGATCTGCTCAACATCGATGCCGGCATTTTCGACTAACGACTTCTTTCGCTCAGAATTCCCACGCGACAACAGGCCGAGTAACATAGCCGAAGCTTTGAGATGCGACTGAGCGTCCGGGCCGGTTCGATCGCCCAACATGCTAACACCCAGCACCATCTGCTCCAGAACAGGTGGATGCGCCATTTGATGAAGGCGAGCAATTGCTGCCGACGTATTGAGATCTTCTGTCAGCGCTTCAACGAAGATCTTGTCCGGATTTTCTGCCGGCTCGATGTCACCAACGAATTCGTACCAACCGTCGAGAACCTTCGCACTTTCTTCCAATCCCTTCACCGTCCAATCGATGGGCGAGCGGTAGTGCGTCTTGAGCATGTTCAACCGGATCACTTCGCCCGGCCAATCGTTCAGCAGCTCGCGGATGGTGATGAAGTTGCCGAGGCTCTTCGACATCTTCTCGCCTTCGACCTGCAGGAAGCCGTTGTGCATCCAGGTCTGCGCCATGCGCGAGGTGTGGAAGGCGCAGCAAGACTGCGCGACTTCGTTCTCGTGGTGCGGGAAGACCAGATCGATGCCGCCGCCGTGGATGTCGAAGGTCTCGCCCAAGTGCTTCCACGACATCGCCGAGCACTCGATGTGCCAGCCGGGGCGGCCCGGCGTGGCGATGCCAGCCGGCGACGGCCACGACGGCTCGCCGGGCTTGGACGGCTTCCACAGCACGAAGTCGGTGGCATCGCGCTTGTACGGCGCGACATCGACGCGGGCGCCGGCGATCATCTCGTCGAGCGAGCGGTTGGCGAGCGATCCGTAGCGCGGCAGCACGCCGTTGGCAGCGTTCATCGCGCCGGGCGAGAACAGCACATGGTCCTGCTCGACATAAGCGAAGCCGCCGACGACCAGCTTTTCGATGATGCTGCGCATCTCGCCGATATGCTCGGTGGCGCGCGGCTCGACGGTCGGCCGCAGGCAGCCGAGCGCATCGACGTCGTCGTGGAATTGCCGTTCGGTCTGCTCGGTGACCTTGCGGATCGCCTCGTTCAGCGGCAGGCCGGGATAGTCGCGCGCGGCGCGGTCGTTGATCTTGTCGTCGACGTCGGTGATGTTGCGGACGTATTTGACCTGGGCCTCGCCATAGAGATGGCGCAGCAGCCGAAACAGCACGTCGAACACGATCACCGGCCGGGCATTGCCGATATGAGCGAAGTCGTAGACCGTCGGGCCGCAGACATACATCCGCACGTTGGCCGGATCGAGCGGCGCGAAGCGGCGCTTCTCCTTCGTCAGCGTGTCGTAAAGGCGCAATTCCATGGATACCCGTCCCCTGCGGCCGGGCGTCCAGAGCTCTCGATAGGAGAAAAGACGGCCTCAGCCAGCGTGTCAGCTAGCTAATAATCTCGCAGCGAATGCAAATGGCGAGGAAACCGTTCATCGCCGCACCATGGCGAGCGCCCTACCCGTCGTCAAGCCCGTCGATCGCCCGAAGCGGCGGGCGGCCCCCGATTTTCGTCGCGACCGGCGCACGATTCCGCCCCGGGTTCCGCCGCATGGTTAACGATTCTTAACCCTTTTAGGGGTATCGGATGGAGGTCATCCCCTCGTTCCTGGTGCGCCATGAAACTGATTCCCGCCCTCTTCGCCGGTGCAGCGCTGGTTGCCGCCTCGTCGGCCTTTGCCGATAGCCGGGTCTTCATCGTCGCCAATCAGCCCGACGGTTACGGCGTCGACCTGTGCCTCGCCCGCAGCGAGAAATGCGGGGCTCCAGCAGCGGCGGCCTATTGCCAGTCCCGCGAATTCGCGCAGGCGGTGGCCTATCGGCGGGTCGATCCGGACGAAATCACCGGCGCGGTGCCGAAATCGGGCGGTCCGGCCTGCACCCATGGCGGCTGCAGCGAATACGTCGCCATCACCTGCCAGCGCTGACCGCGTCCCGACCGGCCGGCCGCCGGTGGCGGCTTCGCCACAGAGACGCCCCGGAAACGACGTGACCCTGCCGAAAGAAGCGGCTAAGAACCGGGCGTCGCCGCGGGCTCAACGGGAGCTTTCCGCGGCCCGATCGTGCGAATTTGTCGAGGTGATTCGGCGGATCGCCGACGTCATCCCCCGTTCGGATTGCTGAATGCCCGACATGTTCGACTCCGCGACTCGTCTCCGCTTGTTCGCCGGCGCTGTCGCACTCGCCGCATCGACGCTGTCTTCCGCCGCGCTCGCCCAGCAGGGCTATCCGCCCCCGTCCGGCTACAACTCGCCGGGCTATCAGCAGGCGCCGCCCGCCGGCGCGCAGGGCGGCCAGGTGAACCCGATCTGCCCGCGGCTGGAAGCGCAGCTCGCCTCGATCGACCGCGGCGGCATGGACCAGGGCCGCGCCGACCAGATCCGCCGTTTCGAAGATGCCGCCAACCGCCAGCAGGCCGAGCTCGACCGCGTCAGCATGCAGGCCAAGCGGATGGGCTGCGAAAGCTCCGGCTTCTTCTCGCTGTTCAGCGGCCAGTCGGCGCAATGCGGCCCGATCAACAACCAGATCCAGCAGATGCGCGGCAATCTCGACCAGATGAATTCGTCGCTGGAGCGGCTGCGCAGCGGCGGCCCCGGCGGCAACGACCGCGAAAATCAGCGCCGCTCGGTGATTCAGTCGCTGGCGCAGAACAATTGCGGCCCGCAATACGCCGCAGCGGCGCAGCAGCAGGGCGGCGGCCTTTTCAACAATCTGTTCAACGGCGGCAACAGCAGCCCGGCGCCGGGGTTCGGCATGCCGGGCGGCGACTACGGCAACGCCGAAGGCGGCACCTTCCGCACCGTCTGCGTGCGCAGCTGCGACGGCTATTATTTCCCGATCTCGTTCGCCACCGTGCCGAGCCGGTTCGCCGACGACGAGCGCACCTGCAAGAGCCTGTGCCCCGCCTCGGAGGCGTCGCTGTACGCCTATCGCAATCCCGGGCAGGACATGAACCAGGCGGTCTCGATCAACGGCCAGCCCTACACCTCGCTGCCGAACGCGTTCCGCTATCGCCAGTCGTTCAACCCGTCCTGCAGCTGCAAGCCGGCGAACCAGACCTGGGCCGACGCCATGAAGGGCGTCGACGATCGCTCCGCCGCCGAGCATGGCGACATCATCGTCACCGAAGAGAGCGCCAAGAAGCTGTCGGCGCCGCCGACGCAGCGCACCTCGGCCAAGAGCGGCGGCAAAGCCGCGCCCGCCACCGCGTCCAATCAGCCGGACCCCGGCGCGCCCGCGACCGATCCGAGCAAGATCCGCACCGTCGGTCCGAAATTCTACCAGACCCCGCCGACCGCCCAGTAAGCAGCGATCGGCGCCCTCGCGTGCGGCCCTGGCCTCCCCGTCGCTGGACGCCTCAGGCCGGGCTGGCCAGTGGCTTGCCCTTTTCGACGATGTAGTTGACCATCAGCCGGGTCTTGGTGGTCGAGGCCTTGCCGCCGGCATGCGGCGTGTCGGGCGGCACCTGGAAGGCGTCGCCGGCCTTCACCGTCCGGGTCGGCCGCCCCTCGATCGGCAGCTCGAGTTCGCCCTCCATCACATAGGTCGACTCGATACCGGGATGGGTATGGCGACCGACGGCCGCGCCGGGATCGAGCGTCACGTCCATGATGATCGTCTCATAACCCGCCGCCGGGCCATCGGTGCGGCTCAGGATCTTGCGCGTAACGCCGTTCGCCGTGGTCGCGGCCGCACCTTGCGCGAACGCTTCGGTCGCCCCGAACCCCGCGATGCTGCAGATCGCACAGCCTGCGACCGCCGCAAATCCTCTCCGTGTCAGCATGACGTTCCTCCATCATCCACCCGTCTGCGCGGGCGTGGTGAAAGTCTGGCAGAGACCACGGGTGTTGGGAAGGACGTTCTACCAAGATGGTAGTAGCCTCGGCTGCCGAGCTTCCTGATATCCCCTGTCGACGATACACTGGCGATATTCATCGCGCGCTGGAGGCCGCAGGTGACTTCCCGGACCGCCAAGATCTTCACGACCGACAGCGGTCAGGCCGTCGAGCTGCCAGCGGCCTTTCGCTTTGAAGGCAGGAAAGCGTTTGTGCGCCGCGATCAACCGCGGGCCTTCGCCATTACGAGTCGAGGATTGGGCGGAGATGAATTGAAGATCTAGCTGTCCAGATGATGCGGAATAAAATCTTGGAATGGCGGGAGCGACCAAGCCTCGGATTCCGTTTCATTCAGGCTACAGCGCTACATACTCTAGAAACAATTTAGCTACTTGAAATATTGAAATTCGGAGCGACCATGCTCGACAAACCTGAACTTGAAAGGCGCGCCAAGCTCATCGTAACTGAGTGCGATGGGATTCAACCCATATTCATCGCGTTTTACATTGAAGCCATTTACTACGCAGCCGAACGAGCCGAAGTTGCCTTTGCAGACTTTTCCGAAGGCGCAAAGTTGGCTCAATCCGCGTCGGCCACCGTAGCGAGCGCACAAGAAGCATTAGGCCATGCGGCCGCTCTTTCGCGGTTTTTCTTCCCTGTCGAGAAAAAGGCGCTTCCAAGAGCGAGAGGCGCTCGACTGCGGCAACTCTTCGCAGTCAGCAACAACTCGCCGCTACAGAATCGCGAGCTTCGCAACGCCATAGAGCACTTCGACGAGCGGCTGGACGAATATCTGCTAGGCGATATTGCCGGCTACATCCTTCCTAGCCCAATGGTCGAAGACTCCGACCTTGCTGACGAAGCTCTTAGTCACATCTTTCGACTGGTCGACCCGAAAACAAAGACATTCGTCCTTCTCGGGAAGAAATATCCATTCGGTCCTATGCACGATGAAATCACGCGTATTGCAGATCTCTCCCGGGCAATGCGATGACCTATTCGTCCATAAACGAGACAATCACCCCTCGAACGCCTCGCTCGACGCCCGCCCAGCCTTCGCCACCAGCGTCTCGTCCGGCGCCGGCAGCGCTTCCGCCTTATCGCGAAAACGGTTGGTGATGGGGTAGCGCCTGTCGCGGCCGAAGTTTTTGCGGGTGACTTTGACGCCCGGCGCGGCCTGGCGGCGCTTGTATTCGGCGATGTTCAGGAGGCGGTCGATGCGGACGACGGTGTCCTTGTCGAAGCCTTCGGCGACGATGCTGGCGAGCGGCTCCTCGCGTTCGACCAGCCGCTGCAGGATGGCGTCGAGCACGTCGTAAGGCGGCAGCGAATCCTGGTCGGTCTGGTTTTCGCGCAGCTCCGCGGTCGGCGGGCGGATGATGATGCTTTCGGGAATCACCTCGCCGTCCGGGCCGAGCGCATCGTCCGGCTTCCAGCGGTTGCGGAGCGACGACAGCCGAAACACCTGGGTCTTGTAGATGTCCTTGATCGGGTTGAAGCCACCGTTCATGTCGCCGTACAGCGTGGCGTAGCCGACGCTCATCTCCGATTTGTTGCCGGTGGTCACCACCATCGCGCCGGTCTTGTTGGAGATCGCCATCAGCAGCGTGCCGCGAGTGCGCGCCTGCAGGTTCTCCTCGGTGATGTCGCGTTCGAGGCCTGCGAACGGCTTGGCCAGGATCGCCTCGAAGCCTTCGACGGCTTGCGCGATCGGCAGCACCTCGTAGCCGAAGCCGAGCGCACCCGCGAGCCGGCCGGCGTCGTCGAGCGACACCTGCGCGGTGTAGCGGAACGGCAGCATCACGCCGCGAACCTTGTCGGCACCGAGCGCATCGACCGCGATCGCCGCGCACAGCGCCGAGTCGATGCCGCCGGAAATGCCGAGCAGCACGCCGGGGAAGCCGTTCTTGCGGACGTAGTCGCGCAGGCCGAGCACGCAGGCCGCGTAGTCGGCCTCGTCGCCTTCGCGCACCGGTGCGACCGGTCCGTCGCAGCGCCAGCCCGCCGCGCCCCGCACGAAGCTCAGCGTGGTGATGCTCTCGACGAAGCCGGGCAACTGAGCGGCCAGCGTGCGATCGGCGTTGAGTACGAACGAGGCGCCGTCGAACACCAGTTCGTCCTGGCCGCCGACCTGATTGACGTAGACCAGCGGCAGATCGCTCTCGGTGACGCGCGCCACCGACACCGACATCCGCATGTCGGTCTTGCCGCCTGCGTAAGGCGAGCCGTTCGGCACGATCAGGATCTCGGCGCCGGTCTCGGCCAGACACTCGACAACGTTCTCGTACTCGTCGGATTCCTCCAGCCAGGTGTCCTCGCAGATCGGCACGCCGATCCGCACTCCGCGGATCGTCATCGGGCCTGACACCGGCCCGCGGGAAAACACCCGCTTCTCGTCGAACACGCCGTAGTTCGGCAGATTAACCTTGGTGCGGACCGCCGCGATCCGGCCGCCGTCGAGCAGCGCGCAGGCGTTGTACAGCTTGCCGCCGTCCACCCAGGGCGAGCCGATCAGCATCGCCGGGCCACCGTCGGCAGTCTCGCGCGCCAGCTCCTCGATGGCGGCGCGGCAGGCTGCCTGGAACGCCGGCTTCAGCACCAGATCTTCCGGCGGGTAGCCGGCGATGAACAATTCCGGATAGACGATCAGATCGGCGCCGTCGGCAGCCGCCTGGCGGCGCGCGGCGCGCGCCTTGTCGGCATTGCCGGCGATGTCGCCGACCGTCGGGTTGAGCTGGGCGAGCGAGATCGTCAGGCGGGCGGCATTTTCGGTCATGGCCGAGATGTAGCCGCAGGCCGCGGCCTCCGCAATCGGCGCTGCGTCAGAGCAGCCCCAGCCGCTCAGCCAGCGCGAACAGCCAGACCAGACCGGCGATGGCCAGCGCGACGCCGACGGCCGCCGAGCCCATGTCCTTGACCCGGCCGATCTGCGGGTCGTGTTCGGTGGTGAGCCGGTCGGCGAGCTTTTCGATCGCGGTGTTGAGCAGCTCGACCGTGAGCACCAGCGCCACTACCGCGACCAGTTCGACGCGCCGCGTCGCCGTGGTGCCGATCAGCCAGGCGGCGGGCACGGCGAGGACGAGCGCGACCAGCTCTTCGCGGATCGCAGCCTCGGAGCGGGTCGCGAATTTCAGTCCGCGCCACGAATTGATCGTCGCCCGCCAGAACCTCAGCACCTGATTCCGCAGCCCCTATGTATCGTCATGCCCGCGCGTGTCGCGGGCACCTGCGTATTGGAAAGCCAAGCAAGTGAAGGCTCGGATCACCTGCCCGTCGGCCATCCGCGCAGAGCAGGTCTCGAGCGCTTGATGGATGCAATATCGCCCTCGCCACCTTGCACTGAGTCCTCATCCTGAGGAGCCCGGCGCAGCCGGGCGTCTCGAAGGATGGGGCCACACTGCACCAGTGGCCCATGGTTCGAGACGGCGCTGCGCGCCTCCTCACCATGAGGTTGTGCGTGCGGCGGGCATCCCGATCGCGCGCCACTTCAACGGCAAGCCGAGCCTCTACAGCCCGGCCGCCGCCTGCAGCGGGCTGGCTTTGCCGGCGCGGCCCTGCTTGAGGAGATCCGCGATCAGGAACGCCATGTCGATCGACTGTTCGGCGTTGAGCCGCGGATCGCAGGCGGTGTGATAGCGGTTGTTGAGGTCTTCGTCGGTGATGGCGCGGGCGCCGCCGAGACACTCGGTGACGTTCTGGCCGGTCATTTCCAGATGCACGCCGCCGGCATGCGTCCCCTCCGCGGCGTGAACCGCGAAGAACGACCGGACTTCCGACAGGATGCGATCGAACGGCCGGGTCTTGTAGCCGGAGTTCGACGTGATGGTGTTGCCGTGCATCGGATCGCACGACCACACCACCGTCCGGCCCTCGCGCTTCACGGCGCGAACCATCGCCGGGAGGTGCTCGCCGATCTTCTCATGGCCGAAACGGCCGATCAGCGTCAGCCGGCCCGGCTCGTTCTCGGGATTGAGGATGTCGATCAGCTTGAGCAGTTCGTCGGTCTTCAGCGACGGACCGCACTTCAGGCCGATCGGATTCTTGATGCCGCGGAAATACTCGACATGGGCGTGGTCGAGCTGGCGGGTACGGTCGCCGATCCACAGCATGTGGCCGCTGGTCGCGTACCAGTCGCCGGTGGTCGAGTCGACGCGGGTCATCGCCTGCTCGTAGCCGAGCAGCAGCGCCTCGTGGCTGGTGTAGAAATCGGTGGTGCCAAGCGAGGAATCGACCGCGAAGGTCAGACCGCAGGCGCGCATGAAATCCAGCGCACCGGAGACGCGATCGGCGAGATCCGCATAGGCCTTCGACTGCGGACTGTCGCTGACCGACTGCAGCATCCAGCTATGCACGTTCTCGACGCTGGCGTAGCCGCCCTTGGCGAAGGCGCGCAGCAGGTTCAGCGTCGCGGCCGATTGCCGGTAGGCTTCGATCTGCCGGCGCGGATCGGGCACGCGGGCTTCCTCGGTGAAGGCGACGTCGTTGATGATGTCGCCGCGATAGCTCGGCAGCTCGACGCCGTCGCGCTTCTCGACCGGGGCCGAACGCGGCTTGGCGAACTGGCCGGCGATACGGCCGACCTTCACCACCGGCGAAGCGCCCGCATAGGTCAGCACGATCGCCATCTGCAGGAAGACGCGGAACAGGTCGCGGATGTTGTTGGCGCCGTGCTCGGCGAAGCTCTCGGCGCAGTCGCCGCCCTGGAGCAGGAAAGCGTCGCCGGCCGCGACGGTCGCCAGTGCCTTCTTCAGGTTGCGCGCCTCGCCCGCAAACACCAGCGGCGGAAAGCTCGTGAGCTGCGCCTCGACATCCGCGAGCGCCTTCGCGTCGGGATATTGCGGCATCTGCTGCACCGGCTTGGCGCGCCAGCTATCGGGTGTCCAGCGTTCGGACATAGGCCACTCCTGAAGAAACAAGCCGCCAGTTAAAAATGGGTCGCGGCGGCCGCGTTATACACAGCCGCCCAGCCAACCGCTAGTTGGAAATCCGCCCAAGGATACAACCCCTTGCGGGAAAAGCCTATTTTGTTGTCGGGGGCGGCTCGCCTGAAATGTCGGCAGACCGCCCGGCCCCGGCAGCAGCTATTCCGCGGCTTCGCGGAGGTAGCGCGCGCTGCGGGTGCGCATCGTCACCAGCTCTTCGGCGGCGGTGGGGTGCAGCGCCATGGTGCCGTCGAAGTCGGCCTTGGTGGCCTTCAGCTTCATCGCTACCGCCACCACCTGAACCATCTCGGCGGCGTCAGGGCCGACGATATGGCAGCCGAGCAAGCGGTCGGTGGTGCCGTCGACGATCAGCTTCATCAGCACGCGCGACTGGCTGCCCGAGATCGTCCCCTTCATCGGGCGGAAATCGGTCTTGTAGATGTCGACGACGTTGTACAGCGCCCGTGCCTGATCTTCGGTGAGCCCGACGGTGCCGACCTGCGGCTGCGAGAACACCGCAGTCGGAACGCAGGCATAGTCGACCAGGATCTGTTTGCCGCCGAACACATTGTCGGCGAAGGCATGGCCCTCGCGGATCGCCACCGGGGTCAGATTGGTGCGATGGGTCACGTCGCCGACCGCATAGATGTGCGGCACCGAGGTGCGGCAGTGGTCGTCGACGGCGATGCCGCCATTGTCCGGATTGATCGCGACGCCGGCCTTTTCGAGGCCGAGATTGGCGACCGCCGGATGCCGGCCGATCGCGAACATCACCTGATCCGACGCGATGCTGGAGCCGCTCGACAGATGCGAGGTGTATTCCTCGCCGAGCTTCTCGACAGCCGTCACGGTGCAGCCGGTGATGATGGTGATCCCTGCCCGTTCCATCTCGGTGCGGACATGGGCGCGCACGTCCTCGTCGAAGCCGCGCAGAATATTGTCGCCGCGGTAGACCACCGTGACGTCCGAGCCGAGGCCGGCGAAGATGCAGGCGAATTCGAGCGCGATGTAGCCGCCGCCCTGGATCAGGATGCGCTTCGGCTGCTTTTCGAGGTGAAACACCTCGTTGGACGAGATCACATGCTCGATGCCGGGAATCGCCTTGCCGTGATTGGGCGCGCCGCCGGTCGCGATCAGGATGGTCTTGGCGCGCACTTTCTCGCCGGTCGACAGCAGCAGCGTGTGCGGGTCCTCGAACACCGCGCGCGCCTTGATGGTGCGGGCGCCCGCCTTCTCGACGTTGGTCGCGTAGATCTGCTCGAGCCGCGCGATTTCCTTGTCCTTGTTGGCGATCAGCGTCGACCAGTCGAACTCGGCGGTCGGAATCGTCCAGCCGAAGCCGGCCGCGTCGCGGATCTCCTCGTGGACCTGAGAGGCGTAGACCATCAGCTTCTTCGGCACGCAGCCGCGGATCACGCAGGTGCCGCCGAACCGATACTCCTCGGCGACGACGACGCGGGCGCCATAGCCGGCTGCGATCCGCGCGGCCCTTACGCCGCCCGAGCCGCCGCCGATAACAAACAGGTCCGCGTCGAAGTCGCTCATGTCGCCTCTCTGATCGATCAGATGTTCTTGCCGCGCTTGCGCATCTCGCCGCGGAATTCGCCGTTCACTTCCTCGGCGAACTTCTGCGCCCACTGATTCATGAACTGCATGCTTTCGGCAATCGACTTCGGCTCCTGATTCAGCAGTTTCTGGCCGAGCGGCGACTTGTAGAAGGTGACGAGATCCTTGAGCTCCTGCTCGGTGAAGTCGGTGGCGTAGATCTTCGCCATGCCGTCGCCGATTTCCTTCTCGCGGCCCGCCATCTTCTTGGCGATCACCTCCGCGACCTGCTTGAGATCCTGCTGATAGTTCAGGTTGCTCTGCATCAGCGTGTCCATGGTGCGCTGAATGATGTTGGGCACCGCCTGGGCATAGATCGCGCCGGCGCGCTTCAGTTGCAGGATCTCCTTGGCGTAGGCGAGCGAGGCCGGCGACGGCTGCTTACCCTGCGCCTGGGCCTGATGCCCGACCATCGCCAAGCCGAACACCAGAGCGGCGGCCAGCAATGCCTTCGACAGATATTTCATTCCAATTCTCCTGAGATGCAGCTTATCGGCGCTCATGCGCGTTCGATGGTTCGAATTCCGGCAGCCCCCGCCAGCACGACGGTCCGCGCCATTCCGACGAACAGCCCGTGCTCGACTACGCCCGGGACGGCACACAACGATTGGGCCAGGCGAGGAGCGTCGGGTATCCGCCCGAGATGGGCATCGAGGATCCAGTGGCCACCATCGGTGACAAAAGCATGGCCGTCCTTGCCGGGCCGGAGCTTTAATTCGCCGGTACAACCGGCCGTGGCGAGAACCTGCAGCACCGCCCGGCGGGTTGCCGCCAGACCGAACGGAATCACTTCGATCGGCAGCGGAAACCGGCCGAGGCTGTCGACCAGCTTGGATTCGTCCGCGATCACGATCATGCGATCCGAGGCGGCCGCGACGATCTTCTCCCGCAGCAGCGCCCCTCCCCCGCCCTTGATCAGATCGAGATTCGCATCGACCTCGTCGGCGCCGTCCACGGTCAGGTCGAGGTGGTCGATTTCATCGAGCGTCGTCAGCTTGATACCGCAGCGCTCGGCGTCGGCCCGCGTCGCTTCGGACGTCGGCACGCCCACCACATTGAGGCCGGCGCGAACCCGCTCGCCCAGCAGCTCGACGAAATGCTTGGCGGTCGACCCGGTCCCGAGCCCGAGCTGCATGCCGTCGCGCACATGCTCCAGGGCCTGAGCCGCGGCGCGGCGCTTCAACTCGTCCTTGTCCATCATCTGGCCACCCGTTTCCCGCCCGCAAATCGTCCCCGGCGCGGCGCAGGCATATCTAGCGGCGTTTGCGCGCTGCGAACAGCACGGATTCCGGTGACCAGGACGTTGTGAGCGGTTGCAGAAACGCGCAGAGAACGCTAGCGATCAACCATGACCGCATCTCCCATTGTTGTCTTCGATCTGGACGGCACGCTGATCGATACCGCGCCCGACCTGATCAACGCCCTGAATTTCATCCTGGTCCGCGAAGGCATGCCGGCCGTGCCGATGGCCGTCGCGCGCAACATGATCGGGCAAGGCGCACGACGCCTCCTCGAGCGTGGCCTCGAACTCGACGGCCGGATCATCGCGCAGGACGACGTCAACCGGCTGACGGTCGATTTCATCGACTATTACGCCGCCCACATCGCCGACGAGTCGCGCCCGTTCGAAGGGCTGGAAGCGACCCTCGACGAGCTGTCGGAGAGCGGCTACCGGTTCGCAGTCTGCACCAACAAGCTCGAATGGCTGTCGAAGCTGCTGCTCGACCGGCTCGGCCTCAGCCCGCGCTTTGCGGCGATCTGCGGAGCCGACACCTTCGGCGTGGCCAAGCCCGACCCCGCGATCCTGCGCGAAACCGTCGCCAAGGCGGGCGGCGACCTGTCCAAGACGGTGATGGTCGGGGATGCCGGGCCGGATGTCGGGGTGGCGCGCCGCGCCGGCGTGCCGGTGATCGGGGTGGAATTCGGCTACACCGAGGTCCCGATCGCGGAGCTGAAACCGGACCTCCTGGTCGGCCATATGCGCGACCTTCCGCAAGCGGTCGGACGGCTGCTGCCGCGCTCCTGATCCGACGCCGATACCGTTGAAATTGTGGCGAAATTCGGTTCGTTATTGGATCGCGTTAACTAACTCTTAAGTTTGTCTGGGGCGCGGTTGCCAGCGTTGCGGCAGGCTCCTATGGTCCGCCCGGGACTGTGGCTGATCGCCGCAATAACGGATGGGATAACATGCGTCACCTGGTTGTCATCGCCCTGGCAGGGCTCTCGCTGGGCGGTTGCGCGTCGATGTCCGACGCCTTCAAGTCAACGCCGCCGGACGTTACGGTACAGCTCGACTCGGTTCCGCCGGGTGCCGATGCCATGGCCTCGACCGGCCAGAGCTGTAAGACCCCCTGCTCGGTCAAAGTGCCGCCGGCCGACTTCAACGTGACCTTCACGATGGACAAGTTCCAGACGGCGACGGTGCCGGTTCAGGTCGTGGTCGCGCCGGGCAGCTTCATGTCCGAAGGCACGACGACGGTGACACCGAACCCGGTCACCGCTGAGCTGCAACCGGCGAAGCCGGCCCGCAAGGCGCGCCATGCAAGCAAGCGCAAGCCAAAGCCGGCGGCCGCAGCGCCTGCGAGCGAAGCGCCGGAGGCGGCTTCGCCGTTCCCCGCGCCTTCGGGCACGCGCTGAGATATTGCATTGCACCACGCTGCGCGATTGTGCGCGGCGTCGATCGTGCCTAGATAGTGGCTGGCCGCCCGCAACAACGGGCGGCGACCGCGACAGGGCACGCCACATGACCAGCGCCGCGATCACTGCGCCGACCGAACTGAATCGGCCGATGACCGATCCGTTCGGGCGGACGATCGACTATCTGCGCGTCTCGATCACCGACCGCTGCGACCTCCGCTGTGTCTATTGCATGGCGGAAGACATGACCTTCCTGCCACGCGCCGACCTGCTGTCGCTCGAAGAGCTCGACCGCTTGTGCTCGGCTTTCATCGCCAAGGGCGTGCGCAAGCTGCGGCTCACCGGCGGCGAGCCGCTGGTCCGCCGCAACATGATGTCGCTGGTGCGGTCGCTGTCGCGACACCTGAACAGCGGCGCGCTCGACGAACTCACCCTCACCACCAACGGCTCTCAGCTCACCCGCTTCGCGGCCGAGCTCGCCGATTGCGGCGTCCGGCGCATCAACGTTTCGCTCGACACGCTCGATCCGGCCGAATTCCGCCGCATCACCCGCTGGGGCGACCTCGACCGGGTGCTGGCCGGGATCGATGCCGCCCGAGCCGCCGGTCTGGCGGTCAAGATCAATACCGTGGCGTTGAAAGGAACCAACGAGGACGAGATCCCGTCGCTGATACGATGGGCGCACGGCCTCGGCATGGGGCTGACGCTGATCGAAGTTATGCCGCTCGGCGAAATTGGCGAAGGCCGAATCGATCAGTACGTGCCGCTGTCGCTGGTCCGGGCCAAATTGGCCACCAACTACACGCTGACCGATCTGCCCGATCGGACCGGCGGACCGGCGCGCTACGTCCGGGTCGAAGAGACCGGCGGCAAGCTCGGATTCATCACTCCCCTGACGCACAATTTCTGCGAGTCGTGCAATCGGGTGCGGATCACCTGCACCGGGACCATCCACACCTGCCTCGGCCAAGAGGACGCCTCCGACCTGCGGCGGCCACTACGCGCCTCCGCCGACGACGCGCTGCTCAACGCCGCAATCGATCGGGCCATCGGCACCAAGCCGAAGGGGCACGACTTCATTATCGACCGCAATCACAATCGCCCAATGGTCAGCCGGCACATGAGCGTCACCGGCGGCTGAGAGCTTCCGCCCGCAGACTAATCATTATGCTGAAGACCGCTCCTGATTGCTATTTTCCAATTGACGGAACGATAATGCACTGATTTGGTGCCCTCGCTTCGCGGGCCCTCGGCTGCAAAAGCCGCTTCGCGTCTTCGTTGCGCAGGCCTGGCGAAACGGGAGGAGACCGAGCGTTGCGAGCATTGCTTGGACTGAGCAGGACCATCGACGCCTTCAATACGGTGATCGGCCGCTGGCTGTCGTGGCTGATCGTGGTGGCGGTTCTGATTTCGGCGACCAACGCCGTTGTCCGCAAGCTGTTCGACATGTCGTCCAACTCGTTTCTGGAATTGCAGTGGGTGCTGTTCAGCGTGGTGTTCATGCTGTGCTCGCCCTGGACCCTGCTCAGCAACGAACACATCCGCATCGACATCATCAATCACAACCTGCCGCTGAAGCTGCGCGGCTGGATCGACATGATCGGCCACGTATTCTTCCTGATGCCGTTCGCGATCATTCTGTTGTGGTGGTCGGTCCCGTTCTTTCTGGTGTCCTACCACCAGAACGAACAATCGTTCAGTGCCGGCGGCCTGCCGCAGTGGCCGGCCAAATCGCTGATCATGATCATGTGCGTGCTGCTGATCATTCAGGGCATCTCGGAGATCATCAAGCGTTTCGCCATGATGGTGGGCGCGATTCCAGACAGCAACGCATCCGCACAAGGCGCGCACAGTTCGGCGGAGATGGAAGCCGAGCGACTGCTCATCAACATCGGCGGCGATCAAAAGTAAGCCGCTTCGTGGTCATCGCATTGGGGGGCCGGTCCGCATGACCGCACTATTGATCCACTACATGGCGCCGATCATGTTCGCGTCGTTGGTGGTGTTTCTGCTGCTGGGCTATCCGGTGGCGTTTTCGCTCGCCGCCAACGGCCTTCTGTTCGCCTTCCTAGGCATCGAGCTCGGGCTGTTCCGTCCCGACTTCCTGCAGGCACTGCCCGATCGCGTCTACGGGGTGATGAACAACGAAACGCTGCTGGCGATTCCGTTCTTCACCTTCATGGGACTGGTGCTGGAGAGATCCGGCATGGCCGAGGATCTGCTCGAGACCATCGGCCAGTTGTTCGGCTCGATCCGCGGCGGCATCGCCTATGCGGTGGTGTTCGTCGGCGCCCTGCTCGCCGCCACCACCGGCGTGGTCGCCGCGTCGGTGATCTCGATGGGTCTGATCTCGCTGCCGATCATGCTGCGCTACGGCTACGACCGCCGCGTCGCCACGGGCATCATCGCCGCGTCCGGTACGCTGGCCCAGATCATTCCGCCGTCGCTGGTGCTGATCGTGATGGCCGACCAGCTCGGCCGTTCGGTCGGCGACATGTACGAAGGCGCGTTCATTCCCGGCATCGTGCTGTCGCTGCTGTATGCGCTGTACATCTTCCTGGTGACGATCTTCGCCCCGAAGGCGGCGCCCGGTCTGCCGCTCGAAGCGCAGACGCTGCGTGAGCCGGAGACTGCGCGGCACCCGCTGATCATGCCGCTGGCGGCGCTGTCGGCCGGCGGCGCGGCGTATCTGTTCGCGGTGCATTGGGGCTCGTTCGACTGGAGCAAGCCCGCGTTCGACAAGGTCGGCCTGTCGCAGCTGGTGATGCAGGGCTTCTGGTTCGTGATCCTCACGGCCGTGCTGTTCCGCCCGTTCATCGGCATCATCCGCACCATGACGATGTCGCTGTATCTGGTGGTCGCCGCCTCGACCGCCGCCGGCATCGTGGCGATGGGCTTTACCGAGGTCAAATCGGGTGCCGACTACATCGTGCTGACGATGTCGATCACCGTCGCGCTGTCGTTCGTGATTGCGGTGCTGAACCGCCTGCTGCGGCTGAAGCTGCTGTCCAAGCTCGCCGAGCAGGTCGTGTTCGTAATGGTGCCGCCGCTCGGCCTGATCTTCCTGGTGCTCGGCACCATTTTCATCGGCGTCGCGACGCCGACCGAAGGCGGTGCGATGGGCGCAGCCGGCGCGATGCTGCTGGCACTGATGAAGGGCCGGCTGAGCTTCGACCTCACCCGCCAAGCCACCGAGTCGACCGCCAAGCTGACCGCCTTCGTGGTGATGATCCTGGTCGGCGCCCGCGTGTTCTCGCTCACCTTCTACGGCGTCGACGGCCACCGCTGGGTCGAAGAGCTGCTGGTGTCGCTGCCCGGCGGCCAGCTCGGCTTCCTGATCTTCGTCAACGCCTTTGTGTTCGTGCTGGCGTTCTTCCTCGACTTCTTCGAGCTCGCCTTCATCGTCATCCCGCTGCTCGGCCCGCCGGCGGAGAAGCTCGGCATCGACCTGATCTGGTTCGGCGTCATCCTCGGCGTCAACATGCAGACCTCGTTCATGCATCCGCCGTTCGGATTTGCGCTGTTCTATCTGCGCTCGGTGGCGCCGAAGCTGCCTTATATCGACCGGATCAGCGGCAAGCAGATGGCACCGGTCACGACGGGGCAGATCTACTGGGGCTCGGTGCCGTTCGTGATCATCCAGCTCATCATGGTTGCCCTGGTGATCGCCTTCCCCGGAATGGTGATGCACTACAAAGGCGCGGCCTCGACCGTCGACCCCTCCAAGGTCCAGATCGAGATTCCGCAGATCGAAATGCCGCAGCTCGACTTCGGCCCGCCGAAATTCTGATCGAGGACGGCTTCCCCTTCCCGTCATTGCGAGAAGCGAAGCGACGAAGCGATCCAGTACAGTGCACTGAGCTGGATTGCTTCGCTTCGCTCGCAATGACGGTGGAGCTGCCCCCCGTGTTCGTAAGAAGACTGGTAACAACAAAAAGCCCGGCCTCCTCGCGGAGGCCGGGCTGATTGTTTGCTGCGATGCTTGCTGGATCAGCCGCGGGTGCGCGAGCGGATCATGAAGCTGTCGTAGGTGTATTCGGCGACCTGCCACCACAGATACTGATCCGAGCGATAGGCTTGCATCGCATCGATCGCCTTCTTGAAGTCGGGGTTCTTCGCGGAAAGCTCGCCCCACAGCTCGTTGGTGGCCTTGAGGCAGGCGTCGAGGATTTCGTTCGAGAACGGGCGAAGCTGCGTGCCGCTGGCGACCAGACGCTTCAGCGCGGTCGGGTTCTGCATGTCGTAGCGCGCCGCCATCCAGGTGTTGGTCGCTTCCGCCGCATTGGCGAGGATCGACTGGTAGCTCTTGGGCAGCGCGTTGAACTTCTCGAGATTGGTGAAGGCGTGGACGGTCGGGCCACCTTCCCAGAAGCCCGGATAGTAGTAGTACTTCGCGACCTTCTGGAAGCCGAGCTTCTCATCGTCATACGGGCCGACCCACTCGGCGGCGTCGATGGTGCCCTTCTCCAGCGCCGGATAGATGTCACCGCCGGCGATCTGCTGCGGAACCACGCCGACCTTCTGCAGCACCTGACCGGCAATGCCGCCGATCCGCATCTTCAGGCCGTTCAGATCCGCGACAGTCTTGATTTCCTTGCGGAACCAGCCGCCCATCTGGGTGCCGGTGTTGCCGCAGGGGAAGCCGACCAGGCCGTACTTCTTGTAGAATTCATTGGCGAGTTCGTTGCCGCCGCCCTGATACAGCCAGGAATTCTGCTGACGGGCGTTGAGCCCGAACGGCACCGAGGCGAACACCGCGAAGGTCGGATCCTTGCCGACATAGTAGTACGACACGGTATGGCACATTTCGACGGTGCCGTTGGAGGTGGCGTCCAGCGCCTGCAGGCCGGGGACGACTTCGCCCGCCGCGAACACCTGAATCTGGAATTTGTTGTCGGTCATCTCGGCGACTTGCTTGGCGAGATATTCCGCACCGCCGTAGATCGTATCGAGCGACTTCGGGAAGCTCGACGTCAGCCGCCACTTCACCTCGGGCGACGATTGCGCGATCGCCGGCGAAGCCACCGCTGCGGTTGCAGCAGCGCCGGTAGCCGACACTTTCAGAAAGTCACGACGTTTCATAAGGCATCTCCTTGTTGCCGGCGTTTTTTCCGGATTCCATGCGCGTCCGCCTCGAAATTGGCGAACCGCGGAGCCGTTGGTGGCGAAGCGTCTCTAACACGGATAGTCACCCGCGGAAAACGTCGCGACCAAGCAGATAACTGAGATTCAACCAAAGTCGAAGATCGAAATTTCTGCGCTGCCGCACTGCCTGGGCAGGATTGCGGCCAGCGCCGAGGGCCGCGTCAGCATGTCGCTTCGCAGTGCATCAAATGGTCGCGAGCGACTGCAGCCTATCGCGTACCTTGGCGGCAATCGCGCGGTAGATCGTCGCGTGCGGACCATTCGGTTCGCTCTCGACCACCGGCCGGCCCGCGTCCGAGGTGGCGCGAATTTCCATGTGCAACGGAATCTCGCCGAGGAACGGCACACCGAGTCGTTCGGCTTCGTGGCGGGCTCCACCGTGGCCGAACACGTCGGACCGGGTGCCGCATTCCGGACACAGGAAGTAGCTCATGTTCTCGATGATGCCGAGCAGCGGCACGTTGACCTTGGTGAACATCGCGAGGCCACGGCGGGCGTCGATCAGCGCCAGATCCTGCGGCGTCGACACGATGACCGCCCCCTTCAGCGGCACGGTCTGAGCGAGCGTCAACTGCGCATCGCCGGTGCCGGGCGGCATGTCGACCACCAGCACGTCGAGCTTGCCCCAGTCGACGTCGCGCAGCATCTGGGTGATCGCCGACATCACCATCGGCCCACGCCAGATCATCGGCGCTTCTTCGTCGACCAGAAAGCCGATCGACATGATCGACAGGCCGAAGCGTGCAATCGGAATCATCCGGCGGCTGTCGTCGAGCTGCGGCTTCTCGTTGATGCCGGTCAGCCGCGGCACCGAGGGGCCGTAGATATCGGCATCGAGCAGTCCGACCTTGAGGCCGAGATCGCGCAGGCCGAGCGCGAGATTGAGCGCGGTGGTCGACTTGCCGACGCCGCCCTTGCCCGAAGCGACCGCGATGATCGCGCCGACACCGGGAATCTCCGCCTGCTTCGGGAGGCCGGCTCCCGGTGCGCCGGCGGGTCGATGAGCCGACACCGGCGCCACGCCGGGGCGCTGCGCTGCCGGCGCGCTGCCGGGCTTGCGCTCCGCAGTGAGCGCGACCAGCGCGCTCGCCACGCCCGGCGTGCCGCGCACCGCGGCTTCGGCCTCGCTGCGAACACTCTCCCAGGCGCGAGCCTCAGCGGCATCGACATTGATCGAGAAGTACACCTTGCCGCCGGTCACGGCGATCTCCGACAGCACGCCGGCTTTTGTCAGCGGTACGCCGCGCGGTGACATCACTTTCGCCAAGCTGTCGAGGATCTGTTGCTGGGTCACGCTCAATGGGAGTCTCCTGCCGGCGTCGCGTCCACCGACCACATGCAAACGATCGGTTCAAGCCAGGAAATGCTTCGTCGTCCGAGGCGATCGGATCGACCGCCAACGGCGCTGGTGAGATGTATCGTCCGAACCATGCTGCAGTGCAAGGCACGCCTCGCGACGCGACGGTCGCGAGGCCTTGCTCCGCAAGGTTCGCGCCCTATGCTGGCGGCTCCTCCTCGCGCGCCTGCAATCGGGCCGCCCTCACCTCAACTCGATCAGGCGCCGCCCGGTGCGCGTCGCAAATTGAAGGGTCCAGACATGGCCAAAGTCGCTTTCCTCGGTCTCGGCGTCATGGGGTTTCCGATGGCTGGACATCTCGTGACGAAAGGAGGCCATGAGGTGACGGTGTACAATCGCACGGCGGCCAAGGCGCAGGCCTGGGCCGACAAGTTCGGCGGCCGCACCGCGCCGACGCCGGCCGAGGCCGCTGCGGGTCAGGATTTCGTGATGGCCTGCGTCGGCAACGATGACGACCTGCGCGCGGTGACGACCGGTGCCGGCGGCGCGTTCGGTGCGATGAGCAAGGGCGCGATCTTTGTCGACCACACCACCGCATCGGCCGAGGTCGCGCGCGAGCTCGACGCGGCTGCGCACAAGGCCGGCTTCCACTTCATCGACGCACCGGTGTCGGGCGGCCAGGCCGGCGCCGAGAACGGCGTGCTGACGGTGATGTGCGGCGGCCGTCCGGAAGACTTCGCCAAGGCCGAGCCGGTGATCGCCGCCTATGCGCGGATGTGCAAGCTGCTGGGCCCCACCGGCAGCGGCCAGCTCACCAAGATGGTCAACCAGATCTGCATCGCAGGCCTGGTCGAAGGACTGTCGGAGGGCATCCACTTCGCCAAGAAAGCCGGGCTCGATGTCAACGCGGTGATCGACACCATCTCCAAGGGCGCGGCGCAGTCGTGGCAGATGGAGAACCGCCACAAGACCATGAACGACGGCAAATACGATTTCGGCTTCGCGGTCGAATGGATGCGCAAGGATCTGTCGATCTGCCTCGCCGAAGCGCGCCGCAATGGCGCCAGCCTGCCGGTGACCGCGCTGGTCGACAATTTCTACGCCGAGGTCGAGAAGATGGGCGGCAAGCGCTGGGACACCTCCAGCCTGCTGGCGCGGCTGCAACGCTGATCGCAGGGAGCGGCGCAATCGCGGTTTTCACGGGCCGTTCACCGCGATTGTTAGCCACCTGTTAACCGGAATAATCTTCCCTTTAAGGCTGCTCTTAAGGATTTGTGGCCAGATATAGTCTGGGGAAACCGCGCGCGTTCGCGCGCAGCGATTGTGTTGGTTGATGAGTGAGTCCGCCGAAAAGCCTGAAGTTTTCCAGCTTCCGGCTGAACCACCGGTGGCCGCGCCGGCGCGCAACCGGCGGGCGGCGGCTCAGCGGGTCCGCGAGGCGCGCGATCGTCTGACCTCGACCAGCGGCACCCGCCCCGCCTTCGACCACGAACTCGTCCGCCAATACGCCGAGACCCGCCTGTCCGCCTCCTACGTGGTGATGCTGCTGGTGGTGGTCACCGGCATTCTGTTCGGCGTGTGGATGGATCCGCTGGCGGCCGGCGCCTGGACCGTGGGGATGCTCAGCATCCACGCCGTCGTGATCCGCAACTGCAACCACTTCCTCAAGGAAGCCGCCTCGGTGCCGCGTACGCGCATTTGGCGGCGACGGTTCGTGTTGCTCGATCTGCTCTACGGCCTGGCCTGGACCTCGATCCTGGTTCACCCGACCGGACTCAGCGTGGTGTCGAGCACGCTGTTGATGTTCCTGATGCTGCTGGTGGTGGCGGTGTCGTCGATGCTGGCGGCGAGCCTTCCGGTCGCGGCCCTGGCCGCCACCCTGCCGGTGACCGCAACGATCGCGGTGAACTTCGCGCTCAGCGGCTCGTTCGAAAAATATGTGCTCGCCGCGCTGACGGTCGCCTCCGAGATCTACTTCGCGCTGCTTGCGCACCGTCTGCATTCGACCACGCTGGCGACGCTGCAGGCCCGCGCCGAAAAGGACGTGCTGATCGCCGAACTCGAGCAGTCGAAGGCGATCTCCGACGAGGCACGGCATCGCGCCGAGGCCGCCAACGTCGCCAAGTCGCGCTTTCTGGCGCAGATGAGCCACGAGCTGCGCACGCCGCTCAACGCCATTCTGGGCTTCTCGGAAGTGATGAAGAGCGAGATTTTCGGCGCGCATGCGGTGCCGGCCTACAAGGACTATTCCGCCGACATCCACAATTCCGGCGTCCACCTGCTCAACCTGATCAACGAGATCCTCGATCTGTCGCGGATCGAAGCCGGCCGCTACGAGCTGAACGAAGAGGCGATCTCGCTGGTCCATGTGGTCAGCGATTGCCATCACCTATTGAAGCTGCGGGCCACCAGCCGCGGCATCACCATCCACGAAGTGTTCGAACAGGGCATGCCGCGGATCTGGGGCGACGAACGCGCCGTGCGCCAGGTGGTGCTCAATCTCTTGTCGAACGCGATCAAGTTCACCCCGCAGGGCGGCGAGATCTGGCTCAAGGCCGGCTGGACCGCATCGGGCGGTCAGTATCTCAGCGTCAAGGACACCGGCTCGGGGATTCCGGAGGAGGAAATTCCGATCGTGCTCGCCTCGTTCGGCCAGGGCTCGAATTCGATCAAGTCCGCCGAGCAAGGCGCCGGCCTCGGGCTGCCGATCGCCAAGAGCCTGATCGACATGCACGGCGGCACCTTCACGCTGAAGTCGAAACTGCGGATCGGCACCGAAGTGATCGTCACCTTCCCGCCCGAACGGGTGATGTCGGCCCTCGCCCCGGTGGCCGACGAGGCGCCGCCGCTGCAGCCCGACGCCATCGAGACCACCCCCACGGCACGGTTGCGCCGGCAGCCGATCATGAACGCCGGCACCGGTTTGTGAGATCGGGACTTGCGGGAGGCGACCAATGTCAGCCACCATCCGACATGAGCATCGAAACGCCCTGCATCGCGGTCTGCATGATCAATCCGCAGACCGACCTCTGTTACGGCTGCGGCCGCACCATGCCGGAGATCGCGCGCTGGCCGCGAATGGCCAGCTCCGAACGGCTCGCCATCATGGCCGGCCTGCCCCAGCGCATGGCCGACGCCGGCATGGACGTGCCGAAGCCCCGGCAAAAGCGTCCATCCAGGACCGACGCGACGTCGTAGCCGCGCCGGCTTCAGGTGCGCCATGACCCGCATGCTGCTGGTGCTTCTGGTGTTGCTCGGCACTGCCGGCGCCGTGGTGGCCTATGGGGATCCGAAGCGGATCTCGGCGGCAGGCGACGTCATGTCGACGATGCTGAAAAAGCGTATTGCAGCCGCCACCGCGGCGGCCGACGCGGCCCAGGCCCGAATGGTCGACATTCCTCGGGGAACCGGCGGCGAGTTCACCGTGGTCGCGAAGGTCAACGGCATCAACGCCCCGATGGTGATCGACACCGGCGCCACATCGGTGGTGCTGACCTATGAGACCGCCAAAGCCGCCGGCCTGCCGCTGGAGCTGCTGACCTTCAACGTCGAGCTGGAGACCGCCGGCGGCCACACCCGCGCCGCGCGGCTGTCGCTCGACAGCCTGGCGATCGGCAAACTGGTCGAGCGCTCGGTCCCGGCCCTGGTGGTGCCGCGCGGCCAGATGAAGACCAACCTGCTCGGGATGAGCTTCCTCGATCGCCTCGAAAGCTGGGAAGTCCGCGCCGATCAGCTCCGCCTGCGCGGGTATCCGTAGCCATCATCGTTCCAAAACTGTCGAAATCTTGGGCGCAGCCATGGTTTGAACCACGGCAACGCTCGGGCACGGCCAGCATCAATGCGCGGAATGCCAGTGCCCGCGAAGATGCAGCGAGGGTTTGCCGGCACGACAAACGCCTTGAGAAATATAGCTCTGAGGACTACATTCATTCAGCCGCGTGGCAGCATGGGCGTCTACCAAACCAAGGAGTTCGCCAAGTTCGCACGGAAGGCGAAGTTGGACAGTGCCGACTTGCTCGTCGCAGCTGCGGACGTCGCCGAAGGGCGATGGGATGCGAGCCTCGGCGGCGGTGTGTTCAAACAGCGGATCGGCCGCAAGGGTGGCGGCAAGTCCGGCGGCTTCCGCACCATCATTGTTTGCAGGATGGGAGCGCACAGTTTCTTCGTTCATGGCTTCGCCAAGAACCAGAAGGCCAACATCTCGGCCAAAGAACTGGACGCACTGAAGAAGCTGGCCACCGTCTTGCTCGCACTCGATGTCGAAGCCCTCGAGACCGCGATTGCGGCGGGTGAGATATCAGAAGTAACGGGACGACCATGACGAAGCCGACCAGCAAACGTGAGAGCGCCATCCTCGCAACGGTCCACAAGACCGCCGCTGGCCTCGCCCGCGCGAAAATCATCGACAAAGCGACGATGCGTGAGTTCGACGAACTGTGCCTGACGCGGGTCGATCCGATGGCGCCCGACGAGATCAAGGCGTTGCGGGAACGCGAGCAGGTCTCGCAGCCGGTGTTCGCGCGCTATCTCAATGTCCGCAAAGACGCGGTGAGCAAGTGGGAACGCGGCGAGAAGCGGCCCGACGGCCCATCGCTGAAACTGCTCAACCTCGTCAAAGCCAAAGGTCTGAGCGCTATCGCGTAGTGCGCACCTCGCGGGCCGCGGCTCAAGCCGCTTCGGTCGCCCGCTCCGTCACCGCCACCATTGCCTTCAGCAACACGCTCGCGTCGGCATCCGGCTTGACACCGAATTCGGACAAATAGCGCCGGAACGCGCGCGCGCCGGGCACGCCCTGATACGCGCCGATGACGTGGCGAGTGATGGCGTGCAGACGCAGGCCCTGCGCGAGATGCCGCTCGATATAAGGGATCAGCGCTTCGAGCGCCTCCTTCATCGAGGGATATTGCGCAGGCTCGCCGAACAATTCGGGATCGACGTCCAGCAGCCGCCACGGCTCCTGATAGGCGGCGCGGCCGAGCATCACGCCGTCGACGTGATCGAGATGCCGTTTGGCTTCTGCGATGCTGCCGATGCCGCCGTTGATGATGATCGGCACCCGCGGCATCGCCTGCTTCAGCCGATACACCCGATCGTAATCGAGCGGCGGGATATCGCGGTTCTCCTTCGGCGACAGCCCGTTCAGCCAGGCCTTGCGGGCGTGCACGATCAGCGCATCGGCACCGGCGGCGACCACCGCCCGCGCCAGCGCATCGAGCGCGACTTCCGGGTCCTGATCGTCGATGCCGATCCGGCACTTCACCGTCACCGGCACGGCGACCGCGCGCTTCATCGCGGCGACGCCTTCGGCGACCAGATCAGGCTCAGCCATCAGGCAGGCGCCGAACCGGCCCTCCTTCACCCGATCGGACGGGCAGCCAACATTGATGTTGATCTCGTCGTAGCCGAAATCCTCGCCGATCTTCGCCGCGGTGGCGAGATCGGCCGGATTGGAGCCGCCGAGCTGCAGCGCCACCGGATGTTCGCTCGCATCGAAACCGAGCAGCCGCTGCCGGTCGCCGTGGATCACCGCTCCGGTGGTGACCATCTCGGTGTAGAGCAACGCACGCTTGGTCAGCAGCCGATGGAACACGCGACAATGACTGTCGGTCCATTCCATCATCGGCGCGACGGAGAATCTAAATGCCTGATCGTTCACGGATTTTCAGCGCAGCTCGGGTTTCGATACATCGTCCTCCGTCGTCTTACGCGATCTCGGCTGATTTTTGTATCCTTGGGACCGTCCTGGGGCAGCGCCCGCCTTTCGTTCACGCCTGATGCGGCGCAGGTTCGGCAGCGCCCTGATCCGCCTCGGCCGCATGAGTTTTGGCCATCAGCACATAAGCGGCCGGCACCACGTAGAGCGTGAACAAGGTTCCGATCGCGAGCCCGGTGCCAATCACCAGACCCAGATTGTAGCGGGCAGCCGCCCCCGCCCCGGAGGCGATGATCAGCGGGACAACACCGAGCACCCTCGCAGCCGTCGTCATCAGGATCGGCCGAAGACGCAGCGTCGCCGCTGCGATGATGGCATCGCGCTTGGATTTGCCGGCAACCTGCTCCTCGTTCGCCACTTCCAACATCAGGATGCCGTGCTTACTGATCAGGCCCATCAGCGTGGTCAGGCCGACCTGGGTATAGATGTTGATACTGGCTCCGCCGAGCCCAAGGCTGATGAAGATCAGCGCGCCAGCGAGCGACATCGGAACCGACAGCAGGATCACGACCGGATCGCGGAAGCTGTTGAACAGCGCCGCCAGAGACAGAAAAATGACGATCAGCGCAAACGCGAAGGTCGTGACGAAGCCGCCGCTTTCCTGAACGTATTGCCGCGACGCGCCGCCGAAGTCGATCGTATAGCCCGCGGGCAAGGTCTGCTTGGCGAGATCCTTGAGGGCCGTGATCGCATCGCCGGTCGTCACTCCCGGTGCGACGACGCCGGAGATCGTGGCAGCATTGACCTGCTGGAAGTGGTTGAGCGATTCCGGAACGGTCTTCTTCTGGATGCTCGCAACGGTCGACAGCGGCACCATCGTGTTGTCGGAGGCGCGGATATAATAGTCGAGCACCTGATCGGTGTTCAGCCTCGCCTCCTGCTTGACCTGCGGAATCACCTTGTAGGACCGTCCGTCGAGGCTGAAATAGTTCACATAGCCGCCTCCGAGGAGGCTCGACAACGCCGCACCGACGTCGCTCATCTTGAGCCCGAGCAGCGACGTCTTCTCGCGATCGATGACGACCGACGCCCGCGGCTGATCGATTTTCAGGTCGTTGTTGAGAAAGATGAACAGGCCCGTGTTCAACGCGTCCTGCATGAATTTGTCGGCGACGCCGTTGAGCTTGTCGAACCCTTCGGATGTGCCGATCACCACCTGCATCGGCAGACCGTTCGACCCCGGCAGCGGCGATTGTTGGAAAGCGACGATCTTCTGACCGGCGACCTCGTTCAGCTCCTGCTGGATCATAGGCTGCAGCGTTTTCGTGGTCGCCTTGCGCTGATCCCAGGGCTTCAGCACCCATCCGGCGATGCTGGTGCTCTGCGCCTCGACCTGGAACACAGCTTCCGTTTCCGGATGCTTCTTGAACGTCTCGTAAGCCTGTTTGGTGTACAGCAGCTTCTGCTGCAGCGTCGCATCCGGCGCGGATACGCTCTGCGCCAGGATGATGCCTTGATCTTCTTCGGGCGCCAGCTCGCTCTGCGACGAGGTGTAAAGCCAATACACGCTACACAGCACCAGACCGGCAAACACCGCAACGACCGGCAGATAGTTCAACGCGCCGGCGAGGGATCTGGAATACGCGGCGGTCACTCGCCCCATCACCTTGTCAACCGCGAGCACCATCCGCGACTCGAGGTCTCCGCCGGCATGGTCCACCGGCCTGAGCATGTGCGCCGACATCATCGGCGTCAGCGTCAGCGCGACAATCGCCGAGATCGTCACCGCACCCACCAGCGTGAAGGCGAATTCGGTGAACAGCGCCCCGGTGAGGCCTCCCTGGAATCCGATCGGAACATAGACGGCGATCAGCACGACCGTCATCGCGATGATCGGGTTGGCGAGTTGGCGGGCCGCAGCGAACGCCGCCTGACGCGCCGTCATTCCCTCTTCCATATGGTGATTGACGCTCTCGACAACGATGATGGCGTCGTCGACCACGAGGCCGATGGCGAGCACCAGCGCCAGCAGCGTCAACAGGTTGATGCTGAACCCGAACACCAGCATCATCAGGAAGGTGCCGATCAGCGACAGCGGAATCGCGATCACCGGAATCAGCACCGAGCGCCACGAGCCGAGGAACGCGAACACCACCAGCGTGACGATCGCCAACGCCTCCACCAGCGTGTGGATCACCTCATCGATCGAGCTGTTGACGAATTCGGAGCTGTCGTAGATCACTCCCATCGTCAGCCCATTGGGCAATTGCTGCTCGATCCCAGGCAGCGCGGCGCGCACGCCCTTGATGACGTCGAGCAGATTGGCGGTCGGCGCGATCTGAATTCCGATATAGACGGACTGGCGTCCGTTGAACATCGTCGCGGATTCGTAATCGTCCGCGCCGAGCGTGACGTTGGCGACGTCCTGCAGACGAACGATCGCGCCATTGACTTGCTTGACGATCAGCTTCTTGAACTCGTCGACGCTGTGCAGGCTGGTCGAGGCCGTCAGATTGACCTGCACCATCTGGCCCTTGGTGTTGCCGAGGCTTGCGATGTAGTCGTTGTTGGTCAGCGCGGTGGCGACTTCGCTCGCCGTGACGCCATAGGCAGCGAGCCGGACCGGATCGAGCCAGGCGCGCATCGCGAAGGTCTTGGCGCCGAGCAGTTCGGCCGTTTGCACGCCCTCCACCGCCTGCAGTTTCGGCTGCACCACGCGCAGCAGATAATCCGTGATCTGATTGCTGGCGATCACGTCGCTGCGGAATCCGATGTACATCGAATCGATGGTCTGCCCGACCTTGACGCTCAGCACCGGCTGCTGCGTTCCCGACGGCAGCTGATTGAGCACCGAGTTGACCTTGGTATTGATCTCGGTCAGAGCCTTGCCGGTGTCGTAGTTGAGCCGCAGATTGACGGTGATCGTGCTGGTCCCGGTCGTGCTGGTCGACGTCATGTAGTCGATGCCGTTCGCCTGCGCGACCGCGTTCTCCAGAGGCTGCGTGATGAAACCGGCGACGACGTCCGGATCGGCTCCCGGGTAACTCGTCGTCACCGTGACGATCGCATTCTGCGTCCGCGGATATTGCAGGATCGGCATCCCACTCATCGCGCGCAGCCCGAGCACGAGAATCAACAGGCTGACGACGATCGATAGAACCGGCCGGCGGATGAAGATGTCGGTGAAGGACGACATGGGAGCCCCGCTCAGCGATCGACGATCGTGGGATTGGCGTCGTCGGTCGGAACGACGGCGTTGTTCACTTTCACCTGAGAGCCGTTGTGCAGTTTCATCTGTCCGGCAATCACGACCTGATCGCCGGGCTGCACGCCGGAGGTCACGGCGATCTGGTCGCCGCGCGTCTCCCCGGTCTTGACGAACACCTGCTTGACGGCCAGCCCGGTGCTCGAGCCATCCTTCTTCTCGACCAGAAAGACGATGTCGCCATACGGATTTTCGGTGATCGCGGTCTGCGGCAGCGTCACCAGTTCGGCTGGATCGCCGATCAGGATCTCGACCGTCGCAAACATGCCGGGCACCAGCCGGTGGTCGGCATTGGCGAATTCGGCACGGACCTGCACGTTACGTGAGGTGCTGTCGACCTTCGGATTGATGGCCGTGATCTTCCCGTCGAAAGCATCTTTTGGGTAAGTATCCACCCGCGCCTTGACGCCCTGCCCGGACTTGATGTTGGCGATCGCCTGCTGCGGCAGATAGAAGTCGATGAACACCGGATCGAGCGACTGCAGCGTGACGACCGTGGTCCCGGCGCCGAGGTACTGTCCGAGATCGACCGAGCGAATTCCGAGCCGCCCTGAGAAGGGGGCGGTCAGGATCTTCTTGTTGACCACCGCCTGCTGCTGCTCGACTTGCGCGATGGCCTTCTTCAGGTTGGCGACGTCGCTGTCCAGAGTCGCCTGACTGACGGCGTGGATCTTGATCTGCTCCTGGTCGCGCTTGAGGACGATGCCATTGAGATCCGCAGTCGCCTTCAGCGCCTCGAGGTTGGAGATGTCCTCATCGGCGCGCAGCCGCAGCAATACCTGGCCTGCCCGAACGTCGTCGCCGGACTTGAAGTTCAACTCCGTCACGGTGCCGGCGCTCTCCAGCGCCAGATCCGCTCCTTTTTCCGCGCGCACGCTGCCCACCGCCTTGATGGTGGTCTGCCAAGGCATGACCGTGGCCTGCGCCGTGGCGACCGTTTGCGGCGGATCGCGCAGCGAAGCGAGCGCCTGTTTGATCATGCTCGCCTTGAAGGTCTGGAAGCCGTACAGAGCGCCGAAGATCAGGCCGACGGCTGCCAGCATGATGATCATGCGTTTCTTCATCGATGTATCTCCTGTCCGCGGGCGAACGGCGAGCCGCCGAGCGCGATGCCCGAGCTCACGGTCGTTCCGATCAGTTGCCCTGTAGCAAGCCGGCTTCAGTGCGGGGGAATGCCTGCGCGGTCTGGTCCATACGGTTCCACCAGCCGCCGCCGAGTGCCTGATACAAGGCCGCCGTGTCGCTGTAGCGCGCCGCCTGAGCTTTCACGCGGGCGATGACCGCTTGCTGATAGTTCTGCTGCGCCGTCAGCACGGAGGGATACGTCACAGCGCCGGAAAGATACTGCGAACGGGAGATCTTCAGATTGTCCTGTGCGGCGCGCTCGTAGGCGAGCTGCGCCTTCAGGGTCTTGGCGTCCGCCTGGATCGCACGCAGCGAGTCCGCCACGTTCTGGAATGCGGTGATCACCGTGCTCTTGTAATTCGCATAAGCCTGCTCGCGCAGCGCGATCGCCGCCTCCTTGTCGTGAAACAAGGTGCCACCATCGAACACGGTCTGGGCGGCGCTGGCCGCAGCACTCCAGGCTATCGAACTCGGCGAGAACAGCTTGTCCGGCGTCAGACTGGAGCCACCGTAGCTGCCGCTGAGATTCACTTGGGGCAGCATGTTGGCGATATTGACGCCGACGGTGGCGGTGGCCTTGTGCAGACTAGCCTCCGCCGCGGCAATGTCGGGACGCTGGCGGACCAGCGACGACGGCACACTGACCGGAAGGTTGCGCGGCAGCGTGAGGCTCGCAAGGCTGACGTGTTCGCCGCGATCCTGGCTGGGCAGACGCCCGAGATAGGCCATCAGCTGGCTGCGTTGCTGCGCGAGCTGCTTCTCCAGCGGCGGCAAAGTGGCCTGTGTCTGTGCCAGCGTCGATTGTTGCGACAACACGTCGGAACGAGCCACGGCGCCGAGATCGAATTGTCGCTGGATCAGGACGAGCTGCTCGTTCTCGGACTTGATGATGTCGTTGGTTGCTTCGATCTGCGCGCGAAGCGACGCGTCGTTGATCGCCGCGGTGACGACATTCGCAGTGAGGCTGAGATAGCTCGCTTCGAGCTGGAACCGCTGATAGTCGGCCTGCGCCTGCAACGACTCGATCTGGCGGCGCGTGCCGCCCCAGATATCCAGCGCGTAACTCACGCTGACATTGGCGTTGTACAGGTTGAACAGGCTGCCGGGGCCATTCTGACCGGTTGTGGCGGAAGACACCCGTTCGCGGGTGACGCTGCTGCCGGCTGAGACTTTCGGCAACAACGCCCCCTGCTCCGCCAACACGTTCTCGCGTGCCGCCCGCAGGGCGGCCTGGGCGGCAGCAATATCCGGATGGTTCTGGATCGCTTCGGCGACGAACTCGTTGATCTGCCGATTGTGAAACACCGACCACCAATCGCCGGGAAGGTCCCGTCCAGGGCGGAAGATTTGCGCTTCTCCGGCATGCGTGTCCGCCATCGCGGTCGGCGGCAGCTTGCCTTCGCGCACGTAGCCGCCGACGGCGGGCGGCTCCAGCGGAACGAAGTCAGGCCCGACCATGCATCCGGCCAGCGCAAACAGCGAGGCCGTACCGGTTACCCTGAGCACCCACCCCCATAACGCTGTAGCGTATTGCTTCTTTAGAATCATGGCGGGTGTGGCTTTTTCAAACTAAACCGTACAGTTCAATATACCGTAGGACGGACCTGATCAGGGAGTCAATATGAACCAAACCGTTCAGTTCAATTTCGTAGAGGGAACGCAATGAGCATTGCCGCTTCGGACCGAGCAAGTACGGCCCGGCAGATGCGTCCCAAGGCCCAGCAGATATTGGACGCGGCGCGAGTTGTGTTTCTGGACTCCGGCTTTGACGCCTCGTCGATGGACGCGATCGCACGCCAGGCCGCGGTGTCGAAGGCAACGCTCTACGCGCATTTCGAGAACAAAGAGGATCTGTTCGCAGCGTTGATCCGGTTCGAATGCCAGGCGATCGGCGCCAGTTTGTATCGGCCGGACCCAGACGCGGAGGCTTGGGCAGACGAATTGGAGAAGTTGGCGAACAACCTGCGGTCGATTTTCACCGAGAACGACGCGCCTGCCCTCTACAGGATCATCGTACCTGTCGCAGTGCGTTTTCCGCGCCTTGCGCAGATCTTCTTCGAAGAAGGCCCGGGAGCCGCAATCCGCGACACCTCTGCTTACCTGCAAAGGCTCTGCGAGGCCGGCAAACTGCAGATCCCGAACCTGGAAGCTGCAGCCGAACAATTCATCTTTCTGGTCAGCGGAGACATGGAGTTGAGGAGCGCCCTCGCTCTTTCGCCAAAGTCCACAGAGCAGAGTCGAGCTCTGGTCCGCGCCAGTATCGATATGTTCGTCCGATACTACACCGCGTCGGCGTCCTCGACATCGCGAGCCATCACCGCTCCGTAAGACCCATCGCAAAGCGCTCCTGTCGGCAACTCCGCCCCGGATCGGTGATGTTCGCGGCGGTCAGGCGGGCGCTTGCCTCCGGCCGGCGTTCCGCCTCCCTCGCCTTTCGACCAAGCCGCTAATCACTCAGACACCTCATTTGTTTGACGGACCGCAATGCTCGCGAGGTGCCGAGCGCGGTCTGTTGACAGCGCGATCAGTCCCTGACGATAGTTCCCTCGTCGCAGCATGAGCCAGCCGCCTCGCGGCTACCGCCAAGCGCTCCGCGTCTCTCCGCATCGCGACACCGTCCTTTGGGCGGCAAGCACAGGTTCTTCCATGAAATTCACCACACGATTGGTCCTGCTGGTCACGGTGCTGACGGTCGGCGCCACGCTCGTGACCGCGGCCCTGCTGACCTGGACCACACGGCGCGCGATCATCACGGAAGCCGAGGCGTCGGGAGAAAAGGTCGCGCGGCTGCTGGCGCGCAGCGCCAGCCTCGCCGCATCGATCCCCACCGAGGTCGAAGGCATCATCGCCGGAGAAATGGCGGCGGAAGGCACCCTGCTCGGGCATTTCGTGGAAGCAGCCGAACGCGCCGGGATGACACCGGACGAAATCAATCGCCGACTCCAGTCGATTACCGACCAGACCACGCTCGACGAGATCTGGATCACCGACCAGAAAGGCCACGCTTATCTGCACAGCCTGCCGGACGTCGATTTCACCTTCAGCAATTCGCCGCAGCTCCAGCCGCAGGCCTATGCCTTCTATGATCTGCTCACCGGCAAGAAGAAGGTGGTCGAACAGGACGCCCGCAAGCGCGACATCGACAATCAGCATTTCAAATATGTCGGCGTCGGCGGCGTCGACAAGCCGCGCATCATCCAGGTCGGGCGCGACGCAAAATTCCTGCAGCAGCTGACGATGAAGATCGGCTTGCCGCGCACGGTCCAGAACCTGCTGGCAGACCGCGATATCGACGCGGTGTGGGTGTTCGACCGGAAACTCGACGCGCTGGTCGGTCCCGGCGTTTACGGAGCGACCAACCGACGCGACGGTCCCAACGAGGCCGAACTCGGCCCGGTCCGCTTGGTGATCGCCGACGGTCAGGTCCGCCATGTCGAGAGCCGCGAGAATCTGAGCGTCATCGCGCCGGTGCGCAACGATCAGAAGGAGATCGTCGGTGCCGCCCTGGTTCGCCTGCCGATGAACCGGGTGTGGGCCACGGTGCAGAACCAGGTCGAGATCGCCGCAGCGACCGCGTCCGCGATCGCCGCACTCGGCATTCTGCTGTCGATCGGCGTCGCCCGTTATCAGTCGGCGCCGCTGCGCCAGATCACCCGCGCCGCTGCCGCACTGGAAACGCAGAAGTTCGATCCGGCGCAGCTCGCTCCTGTAGCGGAGCGCAGCGACGAGCTCGGCCAGCTCGCACGGGTGTTTACCGGCATGGCCGGACAGGTCGCCGCGCGCGAAGAATATCTCGACTCGATGGTGAAGCAGCGCACCGAGGAACTGGAGACCCGCAACCGCAGTCTCGAAGGGTTGTCGGCGGCGCTGTCGAAGTATCTGTCGCCGCAGGTCTACTCCTCGATCTTCAGCGGCCATCAGGTCGCCGAGATCGCTTCCAAGCGCAAGAAGCTGACGATCTTCCTGTCCGACATCGCCAACTTCACCGCCACCACCGACAAGCTGGAGTCGGAAGATCTCACCGCGATGCTCAACCGCTATCTCGCCGAAATGGCGCAGATCGCGCTCAAGCACGGAGCCACCATCGACAAATACGTCGGCGACGCCGTGCTCGCCTTCTTCGGCGATCCGGAGAGCCGCGGCGTCAAGGAGGACGCGGTCGCTTGCGTGATGATGGCGATCGAAATGCAGGCGAAGCTGAGACAGCTCGAAATGGAGTGGATCGACACCGGCGCCGAGCGTCCATTCCAGGTCCGCATCGGCATCAACACCGGCTTCTGCACCGTCGGGAACTTCGGCAGCCCGGATCGGATGGACTACACCATCGTCGGCGGCGCCGTGAATCTGACCTCGCGGCTCGAACAGAGCTGCGAGCCCGGTTCGATCCTGATCTCGCACGCGACCTGGTCGTTGGTCAACGACCTGATCGACGCCGAGGAACGCCCGGCTCTCACCGTGAAAGGCTTCGACGAGCCCTTGCGATCCTATGCGGTGCGCGGCTTGAAGGCGGCCGCTTCGACCGAAGTGATCCGCAAGGAATTGCCGGGGATGCAACTGTTCATCGACACCGGCACGGCGGACCGTGCCGAGGTCAGACAGACCCTGACGAAAGTGGTGGAAGATCTCGACAGGAGCTGACCAGCGGCTGGCAGCTCGGCGCTACCGGTCGGGCGCCACGGTGATTTCCTTGAGCGCGCCATCCGCCACCACCACCACGACGAATACCAGCTTGTCGTCGTTCAGATGCAGCCCCGCGCTGACCGCGCGACCGCGGCCGAGCTTCTCGGCGACCGCCACCGCTTCCGAAAGTCTCATCCGGGCTTTCCCGAAGCCTGCGAGTTCGCGCTGGGTCTCGGGCGCCAGATCGGAGGTCCGCATCTCGGCCTGCGTGCGCAAAATCTTGCGGGTGGCGGCATCGATGATCGTGGTCAACACCTCGCCGCCGCGGACCGCTTTGACCTCGAAGTACGGAGCGGCGCCGTCGTCGCTCAGATTGAGGTCGTAGACCCGCGCGCCGGGCAGCCTCTTCTCCACCGACCGGATCAAATCCGCGCCGCTGCCTGGGGCGATCGTCAGTGAACCGGTCGGCTCGTCGCCTGAGCTCACCGCCGGTGGCGGATCGGCTGTCTCACCGCCGCGGTCGGACCATGCAGCCGTGGCCGGGCACAGCAACAGGACAGCCGCGGTGACCGCGGTTGCAAACCGGTTTGCCGGCATCGTCGTCTCCCCCACCCAACGCAAAGCCCCACGTCCGACAGCGCGCCGTCAGCGGGCGCCCGCGACGCGTTGCGCCTCGGTCTGCTTCGCCATCGGAGCCGGCGGAGCATCGTCGGATGGCGGCGCACTCGACCAGGCACGGCCGCTGCGGGCACGGTCGTAACCGTATTGGTACAACGCCCGCATATAGGGGGTGTCGAAACCGGCCGGCGACGGCGGCCGGTCGCTTTCGATATAGCTCAGATGGAAGCCATATTTGTTGCGCCGGGCCACCGCGTAGGTGCTGTAGAGGATCGACCGGGTCTGCGCCTTGATCATGGTCGACGACGCGCGTGCGGCGATGTCGAGCGTCCGGTCGCGAACCACCTGGAATTCCGGCTCGATCTTGTTGTTCATCAGAATGTAGAGCTGCAGGTTCAGCGCTTTGGCCCCGGAGGCGCTGCGCAGCAGATAGGCTTCCGGCAGTGTCAGCACCGGCGACATCACGCCGCCGTCGACGTGCATCTCCTGAAACGTGGCGCCGTTCGCCGCTTCGGCGGTGACCAGCATCGGCGGGAACACCGCCGGGATACTGGCCGAGGCCGCCACCACGTTGCGGAACAGCTCGAGGCTGGCCGGCGTCCGCAGTGAGGCGATCCGGCCCATGTTCCAGATCACTGAGCGCTGCGAGTCGAGATTGGTGGTGACGACGAACAGCAGCCGCCCCTTGGCGTATTGGTCGGCCACGTCCGAGACGAACTGCGCATCGATGTAGCGCGCCACCAGTTCGCGCAGCCGCTGATTGCCGAACAGGCCGGAACCGAAGATCGCGTTGAGCGGGTTGGGATCTTCCAGCAGGCTCGCGGCGATCCCGCTGGTGTAGAGCTGGCGCAGCGTTTCGTCGTAGCTCGGGCCGAGAAACGCGAACGGCGCAATCAGCGCGCCGGTGCTGACTCCGGAGACGATCGAGAACGACGGCCGGTTGCCGGCCGCGCTCCAGCCAGCCAAGACGCCGGCTCCGTAAGCCCCATCGGCACCGCCACCCGACAGCGCCAGATAGTTCCGCGGTCCGCTGCCCAATCGCTCTTCGCGGAATGCAGCCGGCGGATCATCGGCGTACTGGCGCAGGTCGTCGCGATCGAGCACCCTGGCCTGGGCGGCTTCGGCGGCAGTGTACTGCACGCGGGGCACGGTGGCGCACCCGGCGAGCCAACCGCTCGACGCCAACACCCACAGCACGATGAAGAAACGCAGCACACGCGGCATCAGGGCACCCGCCAGATCGAGAACTGAACTCAAGGAGCCGACAGCGCGCCGGCCAGCGAACCGCTCTGCACATCGACAGTGTCGAAACGTTGTCCCGGCCCCCCGGCACGTTCGAGATAGTCCTGATGGATCGCCTGAACGGTCTTGCGATCATCGAACTTCACCCGCCAACTGCTCGGCGAGCCCTGCCCGACGATTACCCCCTCTCGGTTACCGTAGAGTGGATGCCGCTCGCGGCCGAGCGGACTCATCCGAACGCGGTCGCCGCGGCACAGCGGAAGATCGGGTGGTGTTTGACTTGAACTGGCCATCCTAAGCCTCTTGTGTCGGCGCCTTGATGCGGAACCACGCGATGTACAGCGCTGGCAGGAACAACAGGGTGAGCACCGTGCCGACGATGATGCCGCCCATCATCGCGTAAGCCATCGGTCCCCAGAACACTTCGCGTGCGATAGGGATCAGCGCCAGGCTGGCCGCCGCCGCCGTCAGCATGATCGGCCGCATCCGGTGCTCGGTCGCTTCCACCACCGCATCCCAAGGTGGCCGTCCCTCGCTGCGGAGCTGCTCGATCTGCACGATCAGGATCACCGAGTTCCGGATCAGGATGCCGATCAGCGCCAGCACGCCGAGGATGGCGACGAAGCCGAGCGGCGCACGGCTCGGCAGCAGCGCCGCAACCACGCCGATCAGCGCCAGCGGCGCCACCGCGAACACCAGGAACAACCGCTGGAAGCTCTGCAGCTGGATCATCAGCACGGTGGCCATCACGAACAGCATGATCGGCACCACCGCGACGATCGGCGCCTGCGACTTGCCGCTCTCTTCGACCGCGCCGCCGACGGTGACCGAATAGCCGACCGGCAGCTTGGCGGTGAACTCGCCGACCGAGTGCTTCAGCTGCTCCACCACCGTCGCCGGCTGGACCTCGTCGACGACGCTGGCTTTCACCGTCACGGTCGGCAGCCGAGACCGGCGCCAGATCGTCGGTTGCTCCAGCTCGTAGCGGAATGTCGCCACCGCGGCGAGCGGCACGGTCTGGCCGCTCCCCCCGGACAATTGCAGATTGCGCAGCGTCTCGATCGAGCCACGCTCGGCGTCGTTGGCGCGGCCCACCACGTTGATCAGGTAAATGTCGTCACGCACCTGGGTGATGGTCGCACCGTCGAGGATGCCGTTGAGGGTCGAAGCGATGTCTTCGGAGGTGACGCCGAGCTGCCGTGCCTTGTCCTGCAGCACGTCGACTTTGATCACCCGCGCCGGCTCCATCCAGTCGAACACCACTTCGCCGAGATGCGGATTGGCCGCGACCTCGCCGGCGAGCTGCTGCGCGAAGCCGCGCACCTTGGCGATGTCCGGTCCGCTGACGCGGTATTGAACCGGCCGTCCCACGGGCGGCCCGATGTCGAGCAGTTTCACCAGAGCGTCGGTGCCCGGGAAGGTTTTGCGCAAGTAAGCCTGCAGCTCCGGCCGCAGCCGGTCGCGGTCTTCCAGACTCTTGGTCACGATCACCATCTGACCGAAGGTCGCGGTGGAGGGCTCGACATCGAACGACAGCACGAAGCGCGGCGCGCCCTGGCCCACATAGGTCGACCAATGATCGATCCCCGGCCGCCCCGCCAGCGCCTCGCGCTCGAACTTGGCCATCTGCGCATTGGTCTCCGCGATCGAACTGTTCTGCGGCAGGTTCCAGTCGACGATCAGTTCCTTGCGGTCGGAATTCGGGAAGAACTGCTGCTGCACGAAGCCCATGCCAACCAGCGACAGCGCGAAAGCCCCCAGCGTCAGGCCGATCGTCAGCCAGCGATGCTGCATACAGAAGCCGAGCGTCCGGCTGAACATCGTGCCGAACCGCCCCTTGGTCTCGTGATGCTGCTTCATCTTGTCCGGCAGGATGGTGACGCCGAGCAGCGGCGTGAACAGCACCGCGACGATCCAGGACGTCAGCAGCGACACCGCGATCACCACGAACAGCGTGAAGGTGAATTCGCCCGCCGCGCTGTTGTTGAGACCGATCGGAATGAATCCCGCCACCGTGACCAGCGTGCCGGTCAGCATCGGAAACGCCGTCGAGGTGTAGACGTGGGTCGCCGCTTTGGAGAGCGAGTCGCCGACCTCCAGCCGCGCCACCATCATCTCGACCGCGATCATCGCGTCGTCGACCAAGAGGCCGAGCGCGATGATCAGCGCGCCGAGCGAAATCCGCTGCAGCGAGATCCCCGAATAGGACATCACCATGAAGGTGATCGCCAGCACCAGCGGGATCGAGATCGCGACCACCAGGCCGGCGCGCATGCCGAGGCTGATGAAGCTGATCACCAGCACGATCGCCACCGCCTCGAACAGCGCCCGGGTGAAGCCGGACACCGCCTCGTCGACGATCTGCGGCTGGTCCGACACCAGATGCACTTCGGCGCCGACCGGCAGATCGGCGGAGATCCGCTTCATCTCCTCCTTCAGCGCCTCACCGAACTGCAGCAGGTTGGCGCCGGCTTTCATGCCGATGGTCAGCGCGATCGCCGGCTCGCCGTTGAAGCGGAACAGCGAGGTCGGCGGATCGACATAGCCGCGGCGGACGGTGGCGACGTCCGTCAGCGGAAAAAACCGGTCGTTGACCCGCAGATTGATCGCCTTGAGGCTTTCTTCCGAGGTGAACTGGCCGCTGACCCGGACGGCGATCCGCTCCGGCCCGGCCTGCAGCACGCCCGATGGCGTGATCGCGTTCTGCGCCTGCAGCGAGCTGACGATGGTGCGCTGATCGAGGCCGAGCGCCGCCACCTTGCGCGGGGAGAATTCGAGATAGATCACTTCGTCCTGCGCGCCGACGATGTCGACGCGGCCGACATTCGGCACCTGCAGCACCTTGGCGCGCACTTCCTCGACCTTGTCGCGGAGCTGGCGCTGGGTCAGGCCGTCGCTGGTGAACGCGTAGATGTTGCCGAACACGTCGCCGAAGCGATCGTTGAAGGCGGGGCCGACCACGCCCTGCGGGAAGTCGCCCTTGATGTCGTTGATCATGTTGCGCACGCGCACCCAGGTGGGCTGCACGTCGCGCGCCTTGGTGGTGTCGCGCAGATTGACGAACACCGTGGTCTCGCCGGCCGTGGTGATGCTCTTGGTGTAGTCCAGCGACTCCAGTTCCTCGAGCTTCTTTTCGATCCGGTCGGTGACCTGCCGGGTGGTCTCCTCGGCCGAGGCGCCGGGCCACTTCGCCTGGATCACCATGGTCTTGATGGTGAACGCAGGGTCTTCCTCGCGGCCGAGGTCGAGATACGAAAACAGACCGGCCGCCATGAAGGCGATCATGAAGTACCAGACCAGCGAACGGTGCTGCAGCGCCCAGTCTGAGAGATTGAACGACTTCACGGCGTGACTTCCCGTTCGAACCGGACCATTTGGCCTTCCTGCAGATGATGGACGCCGGCGGTGACGATCCGCATGCCGGCCTCGAGTCCATCGGTGACCAGAACTGTGCCGTTGTCGCTCGGCGCGACCTGCACGCTGCGCTTAGCGACCGATCCCTTGGCGGTGTCGATCATCCACACGCTGGCCTGATCGCCCTCGCGCAGGATCGCGGTCGCCGGCAGGCGGAAGCCGCGGCTCGGCTTGCCGGGGATCAGCGTGGTGATCGTGGTGCCGAGCCGGAACGTCTCGGGCGGATTGTCCAGCGTGATGCGAACACGCCGCGCGCGGGTGACCTGATCGGCCTGCGGCGCGATCTCGCGCACCTTGCCGTCGACCCGAACGCGCGGATCGAGCTGCAGCGCCACGGTGAGCGGCGTGCCGATCTTCAGCATGCCGACCAGATCTTCGGCGACGTCGATCACCGCCTCACGAATGTCGGGCCGAGCGACGGTCGCGACCATCTGGCCGGGATTGACCACCTGACCGACCTGCGCGCCGACCGCGGTGACGACGCCGGCATACTGCGCCTCGATCTTGGTGTAGCTCAGTTGCTCGCGCGCCTTGGTCAGCGCCGACTGGGCGCGGACCACCGCAGCCTGCGCGGCGGCGTCGCCCTGCTCGGCGCTGTCGAGCGTCGCCTTGGTGGTGGCGCCGGTCTCGATCAGCGCGCGTTGCCGGTTGGCGGTGCCGCTGGCGTTGACGAGCTGCGCCTGCGCGGTCGCCAGATCGGCCTGCGCCGAGCGCACCGCGAGTTCGGCCGCGAACGGATCGACCGCCGCCAGCGTCTGGCCCTTCTCGACGACGTCGCCGATATTGACCGGACGGGCGATCAGCCGGCCGAGCATGCGAAAGCCGTAGTCGGTCTTGAACTGCGGCTCGACGGTGCCGACGACGGCCAGATTGGTCGCCTGCAGCGGCGCGATCACCGTCGACAGCACCGGCCGGATCACCGGCTTGGTCTCCGACTTGTCTTCGCAGCCAGCGACGAGCAGCGCTGCCGCGATCACCGCAACGATCCGTGGCGCGCTCATGCGGCGCCTCCCGCTTCGGCGACGACCTGCCCGGGCCGCAGCATCTTGCCGCCATCGACCACGACGCGGTCGCCGACCGACAAGCCTCGTCCGATCACGATCGAGTTGGTCTCGTAGCGTTCGACGGCCACGCTTTTCAGGACAACCTGATGCGTCTTCGGATCGACCACCCACACCGCTGAGCCGCTCTGGTCGGCGGTCAGCGCGCTCCACGGCAGCACGATCTTGTCGACTGCCCGGCTGTAGCCTTCGCCGACCACGACACTCCCGAGTGTCATCTCGGGCGGCGGGTTTTCGATCGACAGTTTGACGCGAACCGAACCGGTCTTCGGATCGACGGTCGGCGAAATCTCGCGCGGCTTGGCGAGCGCCGTGACCGCAGGATTCGACACCAGCGACAGCTTGATGGTGTCGCTGCCGACCGGGATCAGGAAGATCGCCTCATAGACGTCGAACACCGCGTCGCGGGCGCCGTCTTCGGCCAGCGTGTAGGCCGACTGCGCGGACTGCGCGACCTGCCCGACCTCGACGTTGCGTGCGGTGATGATGCCGGCGGCGCTGGCGCGCAGTTCGGTATAGCCGAGCGCATCCTTGGCGATGCCGAGTTGCGCCTTGGCGGTGTCGACCGAACCTTCGGCCGCGCGCAGCCCCTCCTGCGCCTGATCATAGGCGACGCGGGTGGTGAAGCCGGACGCCATCAACGTCTTCTGGCGTTCGTAGGTCGCGGTGGCGAGACGGAGCTGGGCTTCGGCGGCCGTCAGCGCCGCCTGGGCGCCGACCAGATCGGCGCGCTGTTCGGTCGGATCGAGCCGCGCGAGCAGATCGCCGGCGTTGACGTGAGCACCGACGTCGACCAGCCGCTCGACCACCCGGCCACTGACCCGGAACGACAATTCGGTGGAGACACGCGCCTGAACGTCACCGGTCAGCCGGATCACGGTGCTGCGGGGCTGGGTATGGACCACCTCGGTCTTCACCAGCGTCACCGGGCGTTCCCGCCTGGCCTCCTCGCCGCACCCCGCCAGGGAGGCGGCAACCATCAGCAGCACCACGGGTCTGAGCCAAAGCATCAGGAATTCGCCCATTCGATCAAGAGCATTGCAGTGCAATATTATTGACTGACTAGAAAGTCAATAGTAAAAGTACCAGCAGGAGTTCGCCCCATGCCGCCTGCCGTGACCAAACGCGCCCGACGCAAAGCCGAGCGCCCCTCGGAAATCCTCGACGCCGCGTTCGAGGAGTTTGTGCTGCACGGCTATTCGGCCACTCGGCTGGAAGACGTCGCCGCGCGCGCAGGCGTGACCAAGGGCACGATCTATTTTTACTTCGACACCAAGGAGCGGGTGTTCGAAGAGATGGTCCGGCACAAATCGCACTCGTTTCTGCCGGGCCTGAAGGACTACGCGCTCACCCTCCCCGGCTCGGCCACCGAACGGCTGCGCGGCTTGATCGCCTTCACCTATGGCCACATTGCGGAGAACCGCGAGTCGCGCGAAATCCTGCGCTTCCTGATCGCCGAAGGCGGCCGCTTTCCCGATCTGGTCGACCGTCACTACGAGGAATTCGTCGCGCCGATCATCGATCAGTTCAGGGCAGTTATCGACCAGGGCGTCGCCGCCGGCGAATTCCGCAATGCGCCCGCCGCAGGCTTCACCGAGATCGTGATGAGTCCCGCGTTGCTGCTCAGCCTGTGGTCGCTGCTGTTTGGCTCCCGCAAGGAGTTCGATTTCGTCGCCTTCACCGAAGCCAGCGTCGATCTGCTGCTGCGCGGCCTGGCGAAAGATTGACGCATCACGCGCGACACGCGTGTGATGATCCATCCAAGCCATGCTTGCTCGGAGGCTTTTCTGAGGCGGCAGGCGCACTATCTACAGCCTTCACATCGTCAGGGCTGTCTCCATGAAGAAGATCGGTTTTCTCTCGTTCGGCCATTGGTCGCCGCAGTCACGCACGCGTTCGGCCGCCGATGCGCTGCTGGAGACCATCGATCTGGCGCAGGCCGCCGAACAGCTCGGCGCCGATGGCGCCTACGTTCGCGTGCACCATTTCGCCCGGCAACTCGCCTCGCCCTTCCCGTTGCTCGCCGCCATCGGCGCCAGAACCAAACGCATCGAGATCGGCACAGCCGTGATCGACATGCGCTACGAGAATCCGCTGTACATGGCCGAGGACGCCGGCGCCGCCGATCTGATCGCCGGCGGCCGGCTGCAGCTCGGCATCAGCCGCGGCTCGCCCGAGCAGGTGATCGATGGCTGGCGCTATTTCGGCTATCAGCCGGCCGAGGGCGAAAGCGACGCCGACATGGGCCGCCGCCACGCCGAAGTGCTGCTCGACCTCTTGCGCGGCCAGGGCTTCGCGCAGCCCAATCCGCGGCCGATGTTTCCAAACCCGCCCGGACTGCTGCGGCTCGAGCCGTATTCGGAAGGCCTGCGTGACCGGATCTGGTGGGGCGCCGGCTCCAACGCCACCGCGGTGTGGGCCGCCAAGCTCGGCATGAATCTGCAGAGTTCGACGCTGAAGAACGACGAGACCGGCGAGCCGTTTCACGTTCAGCAGGCGGCGCAGATCCGCGCCTATCGCGACGCGTGGAAACAAGCCGGCCACACCCGCACGCCGCGCGTTTCGGTCAGCCGCAGCATCTTCCCGCTGGTCGACGACCGCGACCGCGCCTATTTCGGCCGCGAAGGCCACCAGCAGGATCAGATCGGCTATCTCGACGAACAGACCCGCGCGATCTTCGGCCGGTCTTACGCGGCCGAGCCCGACGCGCTGATCGAACAGCTCAAAGCCGACGAAGCGCTCGCCGAAGCCGATACGCTGTTGCTGACGATCCCCAATCAGCTCAGCGTCGATTACAACGCCCATGTGATCGAGGCCATCCTCACCCACATCGCGCCGGCGCTCGGCTGGCGCTGATTCGCACGGTGCGTCCGCAACGCTGATGTGCGTGCATAACACCTGCGGAACCGCCGCGGGTGCTCGACGCGGCGCGCCCAGGTTGTTAAGCCCCCTGCTCGCGAAAGGAGACCTCGGGCCGAGCCATGACCGTTGCGATCGAAATGGGGCAAACCAATTCAGGCGCAACCGCGGCTCTCGATCTCGAGGAACTGCTGGCGACGCGGCTGTTGGTGCAGGGCAATTCCGGCTCGGGCAAGTCGCATCTGCTGCGCCGCCTCCTTGAGCAGAGCGCGCCCTGGGTGCAGCAGGCGATCATCGATCCCGAAGGCGACTTCGTCACGCTGGCGGAGCGATTCGGCCATCTCGTCATCAACGCCGAAGACCACACCGAGCGCGGCCTGCAGGTTGCCGGCGAGCGCGCCCGCATCCACCGCGTCTCGGCGGTGCTCAATCTCGAAGGCCTGGACGCCGAGAACCAGATGCGCCGCGCGGCGGCGTATCTCGACGGCATGTTCAACACCGCGCGCGACCATTGGTATCCGATGTTGGTGGTGGTCGACGAAGCGCAACTGTTCGCGCCCGCCGTCGCCGGCGAAGTGTCCGACGAAGCGCGCAAACTGTCGCTCGGCGCGATGACCAATCTGATGTGCCGCGGCCGCAAGCGCGGCCTGGCCGGCGTCATCGCCACCCAGCGCCTCGCCAAGCTCGCCAAGAACGTCGCGGCCGAAGCCTCGAACTTCCTGATGGGCCGCACCTTCCTCGACATCGACATGGCCCGCGCCGCCGATCTGCTCGGCATGGAGCGGCGGCAGGCCGAAGCGTTTCGCGATCTCGAGCGCGGCCAGTTCATGGCGCTTGGGCCCGCACTGTCGCGCCGGCCGCTCGGCTTGCGGATCGGGCCGACCGAAACCCATCCACGCAACTCGACGCCGCGCCTGATGCCGCTGCCGGAAGCGGGCTTGGAAGATGCGCGCGCCGTGATCCTCGCAGCGCCGCCGCCGGAGACCACGGCAACGCGGCCGCAGCGCCGCGCCCCAGCGCCGGATCTGCTCAGCCAGTTGATGGCGGCGAAGTCGGTCGCGATCGACACCACGCCAGAGCCCGAGGCGCCGCCGCTCAGCGACGAGCAGATCGCCGAGCGCCGCGATCGGCTCGACCGCATCCTGCGCGCGATCCTGGCCGAGCCGGATGCCGGCTTCCGCGCCATCGGCGTGCTGTATCAGGAGTTCGTGGTGCGCTGCCGGATCGAAGGCCTCGCCACCGCGATCCCGGACATGACCGAATTTCGCCGGATGCTGACCCACGCCCGCGCCGGCCTCACCACCGAAATGGCCGCCGACGATGCGTGGCAGGACGTGACGCTGCGCGCCTCGACCCTGCCCGACGATATGCAGGGCGTGTTCATGATCATCGCCCGCGCCGCCAAGGAAGGCTGGCCCTGCCCCGGCGACGCCGCGATCGCGCGGGCCTACGGCACCCACTCGCTGCGCCGCGCCCGGCGCCTCCTGACCTACATCGAAGAACAAGGCCTGATCGTCTGCCAGTTCGACGGTGCCGGCCGCCGCACCGTGACGCTGGTCGAACTCGCCTGGGCCACCGCCCCCGGCGATCCCAACGCGCCGGACGATCTGCCGATCGAAGACGAACCGCGCGCCGCCTCGGCGTGAGCCCCGTCGCCCTACCGCCTAGAAAACGGTTCAAGTCGGCGCGCCGATTTGCGATACGAGAGGCAATCGCAGTTTCGCCGATGCCAGGAGGATCGCCATGAAGACACGGGCCGCCGTTGCGTTCGAGGCCAAGAAGCCGCTCGAAATCGTCGAGCTGGATCTCGAAGGGCCGAAGGCCGGCGAGGTGCTGGTCGAGATCAAGGCCACCGGCATCTGCCACACCGACGCCTACACGCTCGACGGCTTCGATAGCGAAGGCATCTTCCCGTCGATCCTCGGCCACGAAGGCGCGGGCATCGTGCGCGAAGTCGGCGCCGGCGTCACCTCGGTGAAGCCGGGCGATCACGTCATCCCGCTGTACACGCCGGAATGCCGGCAGTGCAAAAGCTGCCTGAGCCAGAAGACCAATCTCTGCACCGCGATCCGCGCCACCCAGGGCAAGGGCCTGATGCCGGACGGCACCTCGCGGTTCAGCTACAAGGGCCAGACCATCTATCACTACATGGGCTGCTCGACGTTCTCGAACTTCACCGTTCTGCCGGAGATCGCACTCGCCAAGATTCGCGAGGACGCGCCGTTCGACAAGAGCTGCTACATCGGCTGCGGCGTCACCACCGGCGTCGGCGCGGTGGTCAACACCGCCAAGGTCACGCCCGGCTCCAACGTCGTGGTGTTCGGCCTCGGCGGCATCGGCCTCAACGTGATCCAGGGCGCCAGGATGGTCGGTGCCGACAAGATCGTGGGCGTCGACATCAATGACGACAAGGAAGAATGGGGCCGCCGCTTCGGCATGACACATTTCGTCAACCCGAAGAAAATCGACGGCGACATCGTCCAGCATCTCGTCGGGCTCACCGACGGCGGCGCCGACTACACGTTCGACTGCACCGGCAACACCAATGTGATGCGCCAAGCACTGGAAGCGTGCCATCGCGGCTGGGGCGTCTCGGTGGTAATCGGCGTCGCCGAAGCCGGCAAGGAAATCTCGACCCGCCCGTTCCAGCTCGTCACCGGCCGCGTCTGGAAGGGCAGCGCCTTCGGCGGCGCCCGCGGCCGCACCGACGTGCCGAAGATCGTCGACTGGTACATGAACGGCAAGATCGAAATCGACCCGATGATCACCCACGTGCTGAAGCTCGAAGAGATCAACAAGGGTTTTGATCTGATGCACGAAGGCAAGTCGATCAGGTCGGTGGTGGTGTTCTAGAGCCTTTCATCACCTGATCGAAGCGGCCCCGGATATCTAGCGAAAGGGCGAACAGCTTCCACGTCATTGCGAGCCAACGGGTCCGGCCTCTGGCCGGCCCGATGACAGGCTCCGCGAAGCAATCCAGTGGCTCGATGCACTGAGCTGGATTGCTTCGTCGCTTCGCTCCTCGCAATGACGGAGCCATTGTCTTGCGGCCAGCCCGAACTCACGACGTCTGGCTCTCCTGGGACGAAAGCGGCCAAAGTCCTCTTCGTCCCTCACCGCCCTGCCTCGCCGGAAAACATCAGTTCGAGCTGTGCCTCGAACAGCCCCGCGATGTCGACCGGGTGGTCGCGATCGATCAGCTGGTTGTTGAGAATGCCCATCCACACCGGCGCGATCAGCAAATGCGGGTGGCGTATCAACCGATCATCGGGCAGTTCGCCGCGCCGGCGCGCCACCGGCGCCAACCGTTTGATCTGGTCGAGCACCGGATCGAACATCTCGCGGCGATAGATCTCGACCAGCGCCGGAAACCGCACGCCCTCGACGATCACCAGCCGCGCGATCGCCGCCCGCCCCTTGCGCTCGATCTCGCCGAGCGTGATCAGCAGCGTCCGGCGCAGGAACGCCTGCACGCTCTCGTCGCGCCCGCGCCTCTCCTCCAGGATCTCGCCGAGCGCGCCGACCAGCTCCTGCTGCACCACGCCGGCGAACAGCGCTTCCTTGGTGGCGAAGTAACGATACGGCGTGCCCTTGGCGACGCCGGCGCGCTGCGCCACGCTGGCGATGGTGGCATCGGCAAAACCCTTGTCGAGAAACTCCGCGAGTGCCGCCCGCACGATGCTCGCTTTGGTTTGCGCGGTCTTGTCCGGGCTCGGCCCGCGCGCGACCCGTTTGGAACGAGCCGCCGCATTGCTGGTCAGCGTTTTTGCGGACGTCTGTTTGGACTTAGGCATGGTCGCGTCCTGAACGATGAAGCTCGGCATAATTCTCGCGGGTCGTCATCTTGACATAAAATGACCCCATGGTCATTTATGTAAAGGTCGCGCCAGATACCAGCCCTTTTCACCCGAGAAGGCGCCGCGCACCCCTCCTTTCGGAATCTAGGATTTCCGCCGATGTCGCTGCCCGACGAGCAGCAATGGCTGTTTGCGTTCAAGACGTTCGCCGCTGCGATGCTGGCGATGGCGATCGGGCTGTGGCTCGATCTGCCGCGGCCGTATTGGGCGGTGGCGACGGTCTACATCACCTCGCATCCGCTCTCCGGCACGACGCGGTCGAAGGCTGTGTTCCGCGTCCTCGGCACGTTGATAGGCGCCTGCGTCGCCGTGGCGATCGTTCCTAATCTTGCCGGCGCGCCGCCGCTGCTGGTGCTCGCGATCGCGCTATGGTCGGCGCTGTGCATCTACGTGTCGGTGCTCGACCGCTCGCCGCGCAGCTACGTGGCGATGCTGGCGGGCTACACCACCGCGCTGATCGGATTTCCGACTGTCGATACGCCGAACCAGATCTTCGACATCGCGCTGGCGCGGACCGAGGAGATCGTGCTCGGCATCACCTGCGCCGCCGTGGTCTCCAGCGTGGTGTTTCCACGCTCGGTCGGCCCGCTCGCGGCGCAGCGCGTCAAGGCGTGGTTCAAGCACGCCCATGCCAGCGTCCGCGACGCCGTCAGCCTGAACAAGAGCCCGGCGGCAGAAACCCATCGTCTGCAGGTCGCCGCCGACTCCGCCGACATCGAAAACCTCGTCACCTTCCTCAGCTACGACACAAATCTCGACCAGAGCGCGACACGTTGGATCAAGCAGTTGCAGCCGCGCATGCTGCTGTTGTTGCCGGTGATGTCGTCGGTCGCCGATCGCCTCGACGAGTTGCAGCCGCTGGGCGGCCCTTCGGCCCCGGTCGCGGCACTGGTGGAGCGCACCCGCGTCTGGATGGAAGGCGACGAGCCCGGTGACGCCGCGGTCCGCGATGCGCTGCTCACCGACGTTCAGGCCGAGATCGATCGGCACCCGCATCGCGCCGCGTGGCGCGACCTGCTCGAACTCGGACTGCTGATGCGGCTTCGGGATCTGCTTAACATCCAATCCGACTGTATCGCGCTGGCGACGGCGACCACCGGAAATGCCACCACGCTCGATGCGCCCTTGCACTATCCGATCGAACAGCATGTCGCGGTGGTGAAGCATCAGGACCACGGCATGGCGCTGCTCGCCGCGTTCGTCACGCTGTTCACCGTGATCACCTGCTGCACCTTCTGGATCGTGTGCGCCTGGCCGGCCGGCGGCACCGCCGCGATGATGGCGACGGTCGGCACCAGCCTGTTCGCCGCGCGCGACGATCCGTATCCGTCGATCGTCGGTCTGACCAAGTGGACCATCGTGGCCGCTTTTGCTGCGGCCGCCTATCTGCTGCTGATCCTGCCGGCGGTGCACAATTTCGAGAGTCTGGCGCTGGTGCTGGCGCCCGCCTTCATTCTGTACGGCGTGCTGATGGGCGCGCCCGCGACCTATCCGATCGGCCTCGGCCTCGCCGTCAACACCGGCAGTCTGATCGCGCTGCAGGAGATGTACACCTTCGATACCGCGAGCTTCCTGAACTCGACTGTGGCGGTGGTCACCGGCACCGGCCTCGCCGCGCTGGTCACCGCGGTGCTGCGGCCGGTCGGCGCCGAATGGAGCGCGCTGCGCCTGATCAACGCGAACCGCGCCACGCTGGCGCAGGCCGCCGATATCAGCAGCGAGAACCAGCGCGCCAGCGTCGCGGGCCTGATGATCGACCGCATGATGCTGCTGGCGCCCCGCGCCGCCGCCGCCGGCCACACCATGCCGGAAGCGCTGCGCGAGCTGCGCGCCGGCTTCAACATTCTCGACCTGCATCGGGCGCGGCTTGAGCTGTCGCGCGGCGCCCGTCGCCGGCTCGAGCTGCTGCTGATCCGGCTGGAGCGGCACTACGCGTCGGCTTCGATAGCGCCGCCGTCCGGACTGCTCCGAACCCTCGACCGCGCCCTCGCCGCGGTGCGCGACGAGCCGAGCGGCACGGCGCGGCGCGCGGTGCTCGGCCTCGTCGGCCTGCGCCGCTGCCTGTTTCCGACCGCGAAGCCGCCGCGCCTCACCCTTCAGGAGGCCGCCTGATGACTGCTGAACTCAACATCCTCGGCGTGTTCGTGCCGACCATCCTGATCTGCGCCGCCGCGGCCTTCATTCTCACCAGCCTGGTGTCGCGCCTGCTGGTGTGGCTCAACTTCTATCACCTCGTCTGGCATCACACCTTGTTCAATCTCACCATCTTCGTCGTCATCGTGTTCGTCGCTCTCGGTCTGGTTTCGGGGTGGCCGCAATGAAAGGGCCAGCCATGGGAAAAACTCCGCTTCTGCTCGTCCGCCTCAGCGTCACCACGCTCGGCGTGCTGGTCGCCGCACTGATCGGCTGGCGGCTGTGGGTGCACTACGAGATCGAGCCGTGGACCCGCGACGGCCGGGTTCGCGCCGACGTCGTCGCGGTGGCGCCGGACGTCTCCGGCCTGGTCTCCGAGGTGCTGGTCGTCGACAACCAGGTGGTGAAGAAAGGCGACATCCTGTTCCGGATCGATCGCGAGCGCTTCACTCTGGCGCTGCGTCAGGCCGAAGCCGCGGTCGAAGGCCGCGTCGCCGCACTCGACGCCGCCAACAAGGATCTGGCGCGCTATCGCAATCTCAGCAGCGACGCCGTCACCGAGCAGAAGCGCGAGCAGGTCACCGCCACCCAGGCCGAGGCCCAAGCTGCGCTGCATCAGGCAATCGCCGATCGCGACCTCGCCAAGCTCAACCTCGACCGCTCCGAGGTCCGCGCTCAGGTCGGCGGGCTGATCACCAATTTCGATCTTCGGCCGGGCGCCTATGTCAACGCCGGCAGCGGCGTTGCGGCGCTGATCGATCAGGCGACCCTGCACGTCGATGGTTACTTCGAGGAAACGAAACTGCCGTCGATCAAGGTCGGCGACCATGCCGAAGTCCGGCTGATGGGCGAGCGCAGCCCGCTTTATGGTCACGTTCAGAGCATCGCCGGCGGCATCGAGGATCGTGACCGCAGTGCCGGCGCCAAGCTGCTGCCGAACGTCAACCCGACCTTCAACTGGGTGCGGCTGGCGCAACGCATCCCGGTGCGCATCGCGCTCGATCAGGTGCCGCCCGACGTCCGCCTCGTGGTCGGCCGCACCGCCACCGTGGTGATCGAGCGCCGCGGCGGCTGACCGCGCTGCACGACCTATCTTCCGTCATTCCGGATTGCGCGCTCTTGCGTGCAAGTCCGGAATCCATAGTCCCTGGACTCGCGGTGACGCACGGCGGCGGCGAAGCTCTGCCAAAAAACAAAAGCCGGTGGTTATGGATTCCGGGCTCGCACTGCGCGCGCCCCGGAATGACAAAGGATGGATTGTACTTGTGGTGAAGATTCCGGGCTCGCTCACTGCGTGAGCGCCCCGGAATGACGAAAAAGAGGCTGCGCTACTCGCCCTCGACCGTGCCACCGGCAAAATTGCGATACAGGAAGCGATCGCTGCCGGACGCGGCCTCCGCTTCTGCAGTCTTGAAGATGCGCTCGTGCAGCGGCGATAGCGCGCAGGCTGGGTCGGTCGCGGCGGCATCGCCGGCCAGCGCGAAGGCCTGACAGCGGCAGCCGCCGAAATCAATCTCCTTGAAGGCGCAGCTGGCGCAGGGCCGCTGCATCCATCCGGTGCCGCGATAGCGATTGAACGCCTCGGCGTTCCGCCAGATCTCGGCGATCGACGCGCCACCCCTAACGGACGGAAAGTCGAGCCCAGTGATGGTTTCGGCCGCATGGCACGGCAGCACCTTGCCGCTCGGTGAGATATTGAAGAATTGCCGGCCCCAGCCACCCATGCATTTCTTCGGCCGCGCCGCGTAGTAGTCCGGAATCACATAGTCGATCGCCAGCACGCCTTTCAGCCGCTCGCGTGCCGCCTCGACCGTCGCGGTGCAATCCTCGATCTGCTGTAATGTCGGCATCAGTGCGGCGCGGTTTTTCAGCGCCCAGCCGTAATACTGCACATTTGCGACTTCGAGCCGGTCGGCGTCGAGCTGCACCGCCATCTCGATGATGTCGGGCAGCAGGTGCAGGTTCTGCCGGTGCATCACCGCATTGACGGTGAGTGGCAGATCGAGCTCGCGGGTCCAGCGCGCCACCTCGAGTTTCTTGGCGTGCCCGCCGGCAAAGCCGGCGACGCGGTCGGCGATCTCTGCCTCGCTGCCCTGAAAACTGATCTGCACATGCGCGAGCCCGGCATCGGCCAGCGCCGCCAGCCGCTCGCGGCTCAGCAGCACCGCGGAGGTGATCAAATTGGTGTAGAGCCCGACCTCGGTGGCGTGACGCACCAGCTCGACCAGATCCTTGCGCGCGGTCGGCTCGCCGCCGGAGAAATGCACCTGCAGCACGCCGATGCTCGCAAGTTCGCTGAGCACCCGCTTCCACTCGTCGGTCGACAGCTCCGCCCCGCCCCGCTCCAGCTCCAGCGGATTGGAGCAATACGGGCATTGCAGCGGGCAGCGATGCGTCAGCTCCAGCAGCACGGCGAGCGGAATGCCGAAGGTCTCGGCGACGCTGCCGGGCTTCTCCAGCACGGCGATGCCATCGGTCGTCGCAACGCTGGTAGCAGTCTCGGTCACGGCGCGGTCTCCCGCGCCTCGGTGAGAAAGCCCTTGTCGGCGAGATCCTGCAGCATCGCGATCACGTCGCGGCCGATCTCGGCGCGGCCCGCGGCGTACTTCGCCGCCAGCGCATCGATGATCGCCGCCACATCGCGCGCGCCGTCGCAGAGCTGCAGGATTTCGACCGCGATCTCGTCCGGCGCCAGCACCCGCTCCGGCGCCAGGATTACCCAGCGCTGCCTTGTATCGTCGAACTTCAGACGGGCGTGCCGCGGCAGCACCGGGCGGCTCGCCTCGCTGACGCTGATGCGGCGCGGCGCCATCGGCTCAAGACCCTTGCGGCACGAACGCGCCGGGCGGGATGTGGCCATCGACATAGGCGTGATGCAGCGCGTCAAGCTGCGCCCACAGCACGTTGGTCTTGAAGATCAGCGCGTTGCACACCGCCTCGCGCTCGGCCGGGGTGGTGGCGTGCTGCTTGACGTAAGTCAGCGCAAAGTCGGCATCGCGCGGCGCCTGCTCCAGGCGGCGCTTGAAGTAGCTCATGATCTCTGGGTTGACGAAGTCGTAATGCGCCAGCATCCCGGAGATGCGCTCCTCGTGCAGATTGGGCGCGAACAATTCGGTGAGCGACGATGCGATCGCTTCCAGCGGTGTGCGGTCGCGAACAAAATGCACATAGGCGTCCACCGCAAACCGTGTCGCCGGCAGAATGCCTTGGGTGGACTCGACATAAGCGCTGTCGAGGCCGAGCCCTTCGGTCAGTTTCAGCCAGCGCTCGATGCCGCCTTCGCTACCAAGATCGCCGTCGTGATCCTCGATGCGATGCCGCCACTCGACGCGGGTGGCGCGGTCGCGAAATCGCGAGATCACCACCGCGTCCTTGATCGGGATCGAGCTCTGATAATAGTAGCGATTCAGCGCCCAGGCCTGCACCTGGCCTTTGTTGAGCTTGCCGCCGTGCAGCAGGCGATGAAACGGATGTAGATTGTGATAGCGCGCGGCGCCGATCTGGCGCAGCGCCGCTTCCAGCTCATCGGCATTCGCGAGCGGCGCGGCGCCGTTCAGCGAAAACGCGGTCATCGCATTCACAGCGTCACCTCCGTGCCGTCCGCCGGGATCTGCCAGCCGGCCGCTTCGATCTGCCCGCGCTCGGCCGAGCGAGTCAGCAGCGCCGGGTTGGAATTGTTGATATGGACGAACAGCTTTTGCCCGATGCCGAGATCGGCCAGCGCCGCGATCGCGCCATCGTGGCCCGCCATCGCGATGTGTCCCATCGCCTGTCCGGTCTTGGTGCCGAGGCCGGCCGCGATCAGTTCGTCGTCGCGCCACACCGTGCCGTCGAACAGAACCAGCGGCGCGCCGGCGAGCCGTGCCTTGAGATCGTCGGTAACGCGCGCACACGCGGTCAGCACGTGCACCGTCTGGCCTGCCGCTGTCTCGGTGATGGTCAGGCCGAGCGTATCGCCCTCGCCGTCTGCACCGCCGGGATGGGTCTGGCCTTCAAGATACCACGCGCCCTTCCCAGGCACCGTAAAGGCGGTCACCTCGAGGCCGGACGGCGCGCCGTCCGGCAGCCGAAGGGCGAACGGCTGATCGACCGCAATCGGATGTCGCGCCACCAGTTTTTCGTTCAGCACGTTGAAGATGCTGTTGGCCTTCAGGATCGCCAGCACCTTGGCGTGTGCATAGATCGTGAACGGCGAGCCCTCGCGCATCGACAACAGGCCAGCGACCGCATCGACTTCGCCATTGGTCAGGATCACACCGGCGATCGGGCTGTGGCGCAGCGCGTCGGCGCGCGGATGCAGGTGCGGCGTGGCGATGATCTGCTGGCGTAAATCCGGGGCGGCGTTGATCAGGAACCAGTGGGCGCCGTCTGCACTGAGTGCCACGGACGCCTGGGTACGGCGAAGTTCGGGATCGGCAAAGGCCGCGCGGCAGACCGGACAGCCGCAATTCCACTGCGGCACCCCGCCGCCGGCTGCGGCGCCGAGAACGATCACCCGCAGCATCGACCGCCTTCCACTCAAGTCTTCAACGACGACTCACGAACGCTCACCGTCGCGACCGACAGAGACTGCCGGCCGCGCCGTGTGCCGTCGTCACAACGAAGCTGCGATTCGATTACTTGCGCGCCGCGCAGGCGTACATGTTGATTTCCATGCCGACCGCGATCTCGACGATTTCCGGTTTCTTCCAGGCCATGAGGTCCTCCCGATTTGCTGGTCTGATGCCGCAATGGAGTGAGGATAGGTCTGCTTCCTAACCCGCGCAAGCAAACAGCGTTGCGCGGTGCAGCGATCACTCCGCGGTGAAGCGGCGTCCGACCAAGGCGGTGCGTCCGGGCCTAATCACGCCTCACCGCGCCAAACCGCCCGGCCGCTGTGGTCGCCAGCCCCCCGGCAGTCCCAGCGCTTGGCATGCCAGAACGTCCCGCGAACACTCCGCGAACGCACAAACTGCCTTGAGAACGCCTTGACCGCTTGGCATCTGGTATGCCAGAGCAAGGCAACGGTGGCCCCGGGGCCGCCAGAGGAACTCCATGATCGCGCGTGCCCGCCCCACTCCGAACGAGACGCCCACCGAGCCCGAGCTCGGCATCATGCGACTCGCGCCGGAGACCAGCTTCAAGACCAAGGCCTATGAGGCGCTGAAGCAGGCGATCCTGAAAATGGACATCTACACCACGCCCGAGCCGGTGATGCTCGACGAGCGCGCGCTGTCGGACAAGCTCGGCGTCAGCCGCACGCCGATCCGTGAAGCGATCGCGATGCTCGAACAGGAAGGCCTGGTGAAGGCGGTGCCGCGCCGCGGCATCATCGTGGTGCGCCGGACCAAAGCCGAGATCGTCGACATGATCCGCGCCTGGGCGGCGCTGGAGAGCATGGCGGCGCGGCTGATCACCATCGTGGCGCGCAAGCGCGACATCGCGGCGCTGCGCGACGTGTTCAAAGAGTTCGGCGCCGACCGGCTGCCGCAGGATCACATCGACGAGTATTCGCGCGCCAACATCGTGTTCCACCAGACGCTGATCTCGCTGAGCGAGTCGCCGGTGCTGGTGGACATGACCAACGACATCTTGATCCACGTGCGCGGCTATCGCCAGCTCACCATCGGCCGCAAGGAGCGCATCGCCGCCTCCCTGCCCGAGCATCTGGCGATGATCGAGGCGCTCGAAACCCGCGACACCGAACTCGCCGAGAAGCTGGCGCGCGATCACACGCTGCGGCTGGCAGCTTACGTCGAGACTCACGGCCAGGAGCTGTTCGCCTGACGACCGCCTATCCACGTCATAGCGAGCCGAAGGCGAAGCAATCCAGGACGCAAGCACGGGCCGCTGGATTGCTTCGCAGCTTCGCTCATTGCAATGACGAACTGAGAACTAACCTCGACAAGACATTGAACACCACGGAGTAACCAGATGACCAAGGCGCTCGACGGCGTTCGCGTTCTCGACTTCACCCATGTCCAATCCGGCCCGACCTGCACGCAGCTCTTGGCGTGGTTCGGCGCCGACGTGATCAAGGTCGAGCGTCCTGGCAGCGGCGACATCACCCGCGGTCAGCTGCAGGACATCCCGAAAGTGGACAGCCTGTATTTCACCATGCTGAACCACAACAAGCGGTCGATCACGCTCGACACCAAGAACCCGAAGGGCAAGGAGGTGCTGACCGCGCTGATCCGCACCTGCGACGTGCTGGTGGAGAATTTCGGCCCGGGCGTGCTCGACCGCATGGGCTTCACCTGGGAGAAGATCCAGGAGATCAACCCGCGGATGATCGTCGCCTCGATCAAGGGCTTCGGTCCCGGCCCGTATGAAGACTGCAAGGTGTACGAAAACGTCGCGCAGTGCACCGGCGGCGCCGCTTCGACCACCGGCTTCCGCGATGGCCTGCCGCTGGTCACCGGCGCGCAGATCGGCGACAGCGGCACCGGCCTGCATCTTGCGCTCGGCATCGTCACCGCGCTGTATCAGCGCCACCACACCGGCCGCGGCCAGCGCGTCACCGCCGCGATGCAGGACGGCGTGCTCAATCTCTGCCGCGTCAAGCTGCGCGATCAGCAGCGCCTCGCCCACGGCCCGCTGAAGGAATACAGCCAATTCGGCGAAGGCATCGAATTCGGCGAAGCGGTGCCGCGCGCCGGCAACGATTCCGGCGGCGGCCAGCCCGGCCGGATCCTGAAGTGCAAGGGCTGGGAGCAGGATCCCAACGCCTACATCTACGTCATCACCCAGGCGCCGGTGTGGGAGAAGATCTGCGACGTGATCGGCGAGACCGGCTGGAAGACCCATCCGGACTACGCCACGCCGCCGGCGCGGCTGTCGCGGCTGAATGAGATCTTCGCCCGGATCGAGCAGTGGACCATGACCAAGACCAAGTTCGAGGCCATGGAAATCCTCAACGCCGACGACATCCCCTGCGGCCCGATCCTGTCGATGAAGGAGATCGCCGAGGATCAGTCGCTGCGCGCCACCGGCACCATCGTCGAGGTCGATCACCCGGCCCGCGGCAAGTACCTGTCGGTCGGCAATCCGATCAAGCTGTCGGACTCCCCCACCGAGGTGAAGCGCTCGCCGCTGCTCGGCGAGCACACCGACGAAATCCTGCGTGACGTCCTCGGCTACAGCGACGCGCACGTCGCCGAGATCCACGATTCCGGCGCGACCGCTCCGCCGCGCAAGCAAGCGGCGGAGTAATTGCTGCATCGCATTCGCCGCGCCCGAACACCACGGGCGCGGTCGGACTAACTCGTCCGCATGTCATAACAAGTCAGGTTGTTATTTCCCTCCTTGCGCCTTGTGATTAGCACGATCACAATGGCGACGGTACGGCTCCCGACAGAGGCGCCGGCTCACGGAGGAAACATGACGGACACTGTGCATGGAGTGCCCGCCGCTCAAACGCGGCGCGTGAGTGAAAGCTATCGCTGGACGCAACTCGCCATCGGCGTCGGCGCGATGGTGATGATCGCCAACTATCAATACGGCTGGACGTTCTTCGTCCCCGACATTCAGAAAACCTTCGGCTGGGACCGCGCCTCGATCCAATGGGCATTCACTCTCTTCGTATTGTTCGAGACCTGGCTGGTGCCGATCGAAGGCTGGTTCGTCGACAAATACGGGCCGCGTCTGGTGGTGCTGATCGGCGGCATCCTGTGTGCGATCGGCTGGGCGATCAACGCGCATGCGACGACGCTGTCGGGCTTCTATCTCGGCATGATCGTCGCCGGGATCGGCGCCGGCGCGGTGTACGGCACCTGCGTCGGCAACGCGCTGAAATGGTTTCCCGACAAACGCGGCCTGGCGGCCGGACTGACGGCGGCGGGTTTCGGGGCCGGCTCGGCGCTCACCGTGGCGCCGATCCAGGCAATGATCCGCGACTCCGGCTTTCAGACCACCTTCATGTATTTCGGTCTCGGCCAGGGCATCGTGATCGTGTTCCTGTCGCTGCTGCTGCTCGCGCCGAAGCCGGGACAGGTGCCCTCTCCCACCCGCAACGCCAACGTGTTCCAGACACGGCGCGACTACCGGCCGACCGAAGTCCTGCGACAGCCGGTGTTCTGGCTGATGTACTTCATGTTCGTGATCGTCGGTGCCGGCGGGTTGATGGTCACAGCCAATCTGAAGCCGATCGCTGCCGACTGGAAGATCGCCGACACGCCCGTCACGTTGATGGCGATGACGATGACTGCGGTGACGTTCGCGGCCACGTTCGATCGCATCCTCAACGGCCTGACGCGGCCGTTCTTCGGCTGGGTGTCGGACAAGATCGGCCGCGAGAACACGATGTTCATCGCGTTCGGGCTCGAAGGCATCGGCATCTACACGTTGCACATCTTCGGGCACGATCCGGTGTGGTTCGTGCTGCTGTCGGGCTTGGTGTTCTTCGCCTGGGGCGAGATCTACTCGCTGTTCCCGTCGACCTGCACCGACACGTTCGGGGCGAAGTTCGCCGCCACCAATGCGGGGCTGCTCTACACCGCCAAGGGCACGGCGGCGCTGCTGGTGCCGTTCGCCAATTCGCTACAGCAATCCAGCGGCAGTTGGGATCTGGTGTTCCTGATCGCGGCGGCCGCCAACATCCTGGCGTCGCTCTTGGCACTACTGGTGCTCAAGCCGTGGCGGCGCAGCGTCGTCGCCAAAAGCGAAATGGTTTGATCGGCGCGGCGGCGACGTCCGCGCCACAGGCCAATCTGGTATCACCGCGGCGTGGCCGAACGGCCACGCCTGTCTTGTCGTCTGTCTGATGGGAAATCGCATGAAGATCTGTATCTATGGCGCCGGCGCAATCGGCGGTTATCTCGGCGTTCAGCTCGCCCGATCCGGCGCCGCCGACGTCAGCCTGGTGGCGCGCGGCGCGCATCTGCAGGCGATGAAGGAAAACGGGCTCAAGCTGCTGATCGAGGGCGAAGAGCGGGTGATCCAGCCCAACGCCACCGACAAGCCGGCCGATCTCGGCGTGCAGGACGTCATCATCATCTGTCTGAAGGCGCATTCGATCACCAGCGCGATCGACGCGATGAAGCCGCTGCTCGGCTCGCACACCCGCATCGTCACCGCCGTCAACGGCGTGCCGTATTGGTACTTCCACAAGCATGGCGGCGCCGAATTCGAAGGGCGCACGCTGGAGAGCATCGATCCCGGCGGGCGGCAGTGGAACGAACTCGGCCCTGAGCGCGGCATCGGCTGCATCGTCTATCCGGCGACCGAGATCGAAGCGCCCGGCGTGATCCGCCACGTCTATGGCGACAAATTCCCGATCGGCGAGCCGTCGGGCGAAACCACGTCGGACGTCGAGAACCTGTCGAAGGTGTTCGAAGCTGCCGGGCTGAAAGCGCCGATCCTCGATCGCATCCGCGACGAGATCTGGCTGAAGCTGTGGGGCAATGTCTGCTTCAATCCGATCAGCGCGCTCACCCATGCGACGCTCGACGTAATCGCGTCCGATCCGGCCACCCGCGCGCTGTCGAAGGCGATGATGCTGGAGGCGCAACAGATCGCCGAGACCTTCGGCGTCAAGTTCCGCGTCGACGTCGAACGCCGCATCGAAGGCGCCCGCAAGGTCGGCGCCCACAAGACCTCGATGCTGCAGGACCTGGAACGCGGCCGCCCGATGGAGATCGATCCGCTCGTCACCGTGGTGCAGGAGATGGGCAAGATGACCGGCATCCCGACGCCCGCGATCGACGCCGTGCTCGGCCTCGTGATCCAGCGCGCCAAGGTGGCGGGGCTGTACTGACGGTTCACCGTCCCACACCCCGTCATTCCGGGGCGCTCGCGCCAGCGAGCGAACCCGGAATCCCGAGGTTGTTAGCAACGAAGCCTCTCCCCGTCATTGCGAGCGCAGCGAAGCAATCCAGAAGCGCCGGGCACGGAGCTGGATTGCTTCGTCGCTACGCTCCTCGCAATGACGCTGAAAGAGCTTCAGTTATCGGAACGACAAAGGAGACCATCGCCGTGACCAAATGGGTTCGCTTTCGCGCCAAGGGCGCGGTCGGGTTCGGCACGATCGCGCATTCCGATATCACCGTGCTTGACGGCGACATGTTCGGCGCCAACAAACCGACCGGGCAGACGCTGCAGCTCGGCGATGTCGAGCTGCTCAGCCCATGCGCACCCGGCAAGATCATCGGGCTGTGGAACAATTTTCGCGCGCTCGCTGCGAAACTGAACCAGTCGATTCCGGCGGAGCCGTTGTACTTCCTCAAAGCCACCACCAGCGTCGCGGCGCACGGTGCCGTGGTGAACCGTCCCGCCTCCTACGACGGCAAGGTGGTGTACGAGGGCGAACTCGGCATCGTGATCGGCAAGCGCGCCAGCAACATTTCCGAAGCCGATGCCGCGTCGCACATCTTCGGCTACACCTGCGTCAACGACATCACCGCCGCCGACATCCTCAATCGCGATCCGAGCTTCCCGCAATGGGCGCGCGCCAAGAGCTTCGATGGCTTCGGTCCGTTCGGCCCGGCGATAGCCACCGGGCTCGATCCGCAGGCGCTATCGATCCGCACCATCCTCAACGGCGCTGAGCGGCAGAACTATCCGGTCGCCGACATGATCTTTGCTCCGCACAAGCTCGTCAGCCTGTTGTCGCACGACATGACGCTGGAGCCCGGCGACCTGATCTGCTGCGGCACCTCGGTCGGCGTCGGCGTGATGAAGGAGCCGGTCAACGCCGTCACCATCGCGATCGAAGGCATCGGCGAACTGCACAACGAATTCCGCCAGACGGCGAAAGCCTGACGCTCTCTCGCCACACACACGTCATTCCGGGGCGCGCGAAAACGCGAACCCGGAATCCCGAAGTTGTTTTCACGACGCCGAGATTCCGGGTTCGCTCGCTGGCGCGAGCGCCCCGGAATGACTCGGTGAGATGACGCTCCCCTCCCCACGCATTGGACATTTCGCTGGCGCTTCGGCAATCTCCCGGCCGCCAGCAACAGCAACAGCAACAGGCGCGTCAGGCGCCGGAATGTCCAAGGGGGACCCAAATGATCAAGACCCGTTTCACCGAAGCCTTCGGCGTCGAACATCCGATCGTGCAAGGCGGCATGCAATGGGTCGGCCGGGCCGAGCTGGTTGCCGCCGTCGCCAATGCCGGCGCGCTCGGCATGATCACCGCGCTGACGCAGCCGACGCCGGAAGATCTCGCCAAGGAAATCGCGCGCTGCCGCGAGATGACCGACAAGCCGTTCGGCGTCAATCTCACCATCCTGCCGGCGATCAAGCCGCCGCCTTATGCCGAGTATCGCCGCGTCATCATCGAGAGCGGCGTCAAAATCGTCGAGACCGCCGGCAACAAGCCGCAGGAGCACGTCGAGGAGTTCAAGAAGCACGGCGTCAAGGTGCTGCACAAATGCACCAGCGTCCGCCACGCGCTGTCGGCGGAGCGGATGGGTGTCGACGGCATCTCGATCGATGGCTTCGAATGCGCCGGCCACCCGGGTGAGGACGACACCCCCGGCCTGGTGCTGATCCCGGCCGCCGCCGACAAGATCAAGATCCCGATGATCGCCTCCGGTGGCTTCGCCGATGCGCGCGGCCTGGTCGCGGCGCTGGCGCTCGGCGCCGACGGCATCAACATGGGCACCCGCTTCATGTGCACCAAGGAGAGCCCGATCCATCAGGCGGTGAAGGAGAAGATCGTCGCCAACGACGAGCGCTCCACCGACCTGATCTTCCGCACCCTGCGCAACACCTCACGTGTCGCCAAGAATGCGATCAGCCAGCAGGTGATCGAGCTGGAGAAGCAGGGCGCCACCTTCGAGCAGGTCAAGGAGCTGGTCGCCGGCTCGCGCGGCAAGATGGTCTATGTCAACGGCGACACCGACGAAGGCGTATGGTCGGCGGGCATGGTGCAGGGCCTGATCCATGATATTCCAAGCTGCGCCGAGCTGGTGTCGCGGATCGTGCGCGAGGCGGAAGCGATCATCCGCGGCCGGCTCGAAGCCATGACCTCGGGCGGCGCACGCGAGGCCGCGGAGTAAGACGCGCGCGCCGGGCCGGCGCCGCGAGAACAGGACGAGCTTGTGATGAAAGCCTATGTCTACGGCGCCGCCGGCGCCGCCATCACCGAAGTCGACAAGCCGGCGGCGCCGAAAGGTCCGCAAGTCCTGATCCGGGTCCGCGCCTGCGGGCTCAACCGCGCCGACCTCGGCATGACCAAGGGCCACGCCCACGGCGCCGCCGGGGGCGTCGGCGCCGTACTCGGCATGGAGTTCGCCGGCGAAATCGAAGCGGTCGGCGACGAGGCCTATGGCTGCAAGGTCGGCGACCGGGTGATGGGCTCCGGCACCGGCGCGTTCGGCGAGTACACCCTCGCCGACCACGGCCGGCTGCTGCCGATCCCGGACAAGATGAGCTTCGAGGACGCCGCCACCCTGCCGGTCGCCCTCACCACGATGCACAACGCGGTCATGGCGATCGGCAAGCTGCGCTCCGGCCAATCGGTGCTGGTGCAAGGCGCCAGCTCCGGCGTCGGGCTGATGGCGATGCAAATCGCCAAGCTGAAGGGCGCCCGCACGGTGATCGGCTCGTCGACCGACAAGGGCCGGCGCGACAAGCTGCACCAGTTCGGCGCCGATCTGGCGATCGATTCCTCCGGCGACGGCTGGGTCGATCAGGTGCTCGCCGCGACCGGCGGTGCCGGCGTCGACCTCGTGATCGACCAGGTCTCCGGCAAGGTCGCCAATCAGAACCTCGCCGCCACCCGCGTGCTCGGCCGCATCGTCAATGTCGGCCGGCTCGGCGGCACCCATGCCGAGTTCAACTTCGATCTGCATGCCGCGCGCCGGATCGACTATGTCGGCGTCACCTTCCGCAGCCGCAGCATCGAGGAGATCCGCGAGATCTTCCGCCAAGTCCGGGGCGACATCTGGCCGGCGATCGAATCGCGCAGCCTGAAGCTACCGATCGACAAGGTGTTCCCGTTCGCCGAGATCGGCGCCGCGTTCGCGCACATGGAAGCCAATCGCCATTTCGGCAAGATCGTGGTGACGATCTGAGCCGGTTTCGCACCGGCCACGGCCATCTTAATTGAAACTAATTCGCAGCTTGTGCGAACGGACCCGTTACCCACCAGCGTCACGGATCCGGTGCCTTTCCGGCGTCGCACGAGACTGCTAAATCCCGCGCTATGAACGATATCGCCAGCACCAAATCGCGAGTGGCCGCGATCTCCGTCGTCGCGAGTGCGAGCATGGCGGCGGCGAAATTCGCCATCGGCATCGCCATCGGCTCGCTGGCGCTGATCTCCGAAGCGCTGCACAGCTCGATCGATCTGGTCGCCACCATCATCACCTGGTTCGTGGTGCGGATCTCGGACCGGCCGGCCGACGACGCGCATCACTACGGCCACGGCAAGATCGAGAGTCTGTCGGCGCTCGGCGTGATCGCCCTGCTCTATGTTCTGGCCGGCGGCATCCTGGTCGAAGCCTACAGCCGGCTGAGCGAAGGCTCGACTCCGCCGACCTTCTCCTATCTGGCCTTCGCAATTCTCGGCGTCGACATCGTCGTCAATCTGTGGCGTGCCTGGGCGCTGCATCGGACCGCGGTCGCCACCAAAAGCCAGGCGCTGGCCGCCGACGCGTTGCATTTCGGCTCCGACGTGCTCAGCTCGTTCGCGGTGATCGCCGGCCTGAGCTTGTCGGCTTTCGGCTTCGCCTGGGGCGACGCCGCCGCGGCGATCGGCGTCGCGGCGATCGTCTCGATCCTCGGCCTGCGGCTCGGCCGCTCGACGATCCAGACTCTGCTCGACCGCGCGCCGGACGGCGTGTCGGAGAAGGCGCGCGACGTCATCACGGCTGTGCCGGGCGTGGTCGGCATCGAGCGGCTGCGCACCCGCATGGTCGGCCCGACGCATTTCATCGACGCCCTGGTCGAAGTGCCCCGCACCTATCCGATCGACCGCATCGACGAGATCAATCGCAAGGCCCAGGAATCGCTCACCGCCGAGTTCGGCGATGCCGACCTCACCTTCACGGCAATTCCGGTGGCCCGCGACAATGAAAGCGTGCGCGAGCGCATCATGGTGATCGCGCGCAATTCCGGCCTCGCCGTGCATCACGTCACGGTGCACGATCTCGGCCACAAGCTGATCGTCAGCATCGATCTCGAGGTCGACGGCGAGATGCCGCTGATCGACGCCCACGACATCGCGCACCGGCTCGAGGATCACATCCGCGAGGATTTCGGCACCGACGTCGAAGTCGACACCCATATCGAGCCGCTGGAGCCCGAACTGCCGCAAGGTTACGACGCGGCGCCGTCGCGCGTCGCGGAGATCCGCACGGCACTGAACAATCTCACCCGCAACGGCGCGATCCACGACGTCCACAGCGTCCGCGTCCGCGACACCGAGGCCGGCGAGATCGTCAACTTCCACTGCTACGCCGATCCGTCGATGAGCGTGATCGCCGTGCACGATCATGTCGACGAGATCGAGCGTCGCCTGCGTGCCGAATTCCCGAGCGTGAAGCGCGTGATCAGTCACGCCGAGCCGCCGAACGCCGATTGAGCGCTGCGCACGCCGCAGCCGTTCTCGTTTCGGACTCGACTCACGAAAAAATGTCGGCGCGATTCACCTTTGGATAAGGATTTTTCAGACCCCCGGAATCGTTGACTCTCGACAGCCCGCTAAAAGTCGATTCAAATCCTAACTGTGATTCGAACGGCGCTCGCTGCTCGAACGGGGCAGACGGATACTTGGTGGGGGCCACGTATGGCGCGCGTGCAGGCGGCGGACGCGTGCGGTCAATCTGATTCGATCAAAGGATTGGCGCAATCGATCGCTAAACCCGCGTATCATCGCCTGCTGAATGCAGAGCCGATCTTGCGGCGAGCAGTCCCTCTGCTGATCATCGCTTTCCTCGTCACCATCTTCTTCGGCGCCGCCGTTCAGATCATCGAGCAGGGCAAACAGAAGCGCGGTGCGCTGAACCGCGATCTCAGTGCGCTCGCCGATCTGCTGGCCGAGCGGCTCGAACACATCGGCGTCGTGAGGCTGGATCGTCCCGCCTCGATCGAACGCCTGCAGGATCTGCTGCCCGGCCTGATTCCGTCGTGGGGCATCGCCGCCGGACGCCACGTCATCGTCACCAGTGCCGATCAGCGGATTCTCGCGCGGCTGCCGGTCGGCAGTCCGACCGGAATCGACAACCGCTTTCTCGAAATCCTGGGCGCAGCATCGCTGACCAAATCCGGCCAGCAGAATGGGATCGCCGAGATCCTGCTGCCGGGCGGCACCTCTGCGCTGGCGACCACGCATGTGGTGAAGTCGCTGCCGGGCCAAGTCATGATCATTCAGGAGGACACCGGCTCGGTGTTCCGGTCGGACACCGCACTGCAAGTGACGCTGTCGGCGACCACGGGTTTCGTGGTGCTGATCCTCGGCTTCGCATTCCATTGGCAGTCGACTCGCGCCCGCGAAGGCGACCTGATCAACGACGCGGTACGCAGCCGGATCGACACCGCCCTCAACCGCGGCCGTTGCGGCCTGTGGGATTGGGATCTCGGCCGCGGCCGAATCTTCTGGTCGCAATCGATGTTCACCCTGCTCGGGCTCGAGAGCCGCAACGACCTGTTGACCTTCGGCGAAGTCAACGCCCTGGTCGAGGGCGACGACATCGACCTGTTCGCGATCGCCGACGAACTGATGGACGGCCGCGTCGATCACATCGACCACAGCTTCCGGATGCGGCACGCGCAAGGTCACTGGATCTGGCTTCGGATGCGCTGCGAGCTGACCCAGGAAGCCGACTCAACCGACAAGCATCTGATCGGCATCGCCGTCGACATCACCGAGCAGAAGAGTCTCGCCGAGCGCTCGGTCGAAGCCGATCTGCGTCTGCGCGACGCGATCGAGACCATCCCCGAAGCCTTCGTGCTGTGGGATTCCGAGAACCGCCTGGTGCTGTGCAATTCGCACTTCCAGCGGCTGCACAAGCTGCCGGATTCGGCGGTCGAACCCGGCACCTCCTACGAGACCATCCTCGAAGTCGGCCGGATGCCGCAGCTCCGCACCCGGCTGTGCGACAATGGCGGCGTCGCACCGGGCGCCCGCACCTTCGAAGCGCAGCTCGACGACGGCAACTGGCTGCACATCAGCGAACGCCGCACCAAGGACGGCGGCTATGTCGCGGTCGGCACCGACATCACCAGGATCAAGGCTCACGAACAGAAGCTGGTCGACAACGATCTGCGGCTGCGCGCCACGGTCGCCGATCTGAAACTGAGCCAGGCGCAGCTCGAGAAGAAGACCAAGGAACTGGTCGACCTCGCGCACAAATACTCGCTGGAGAAAACCCGCGCCGAGGAAGCCAATCAGACCAAGTCGAAATTCCTGGCCAATATGAGCCACGAGCTGCGCACGCCGCTCAACGCCATCATCGGCTTCTCGGAGATCATGGGCAGCGGCATGTTCGGCACGCTCGGCTCGGAGAAGTACCAGGAATACTGCCACGACATCATGACCAGCGGCCATTACCTGCTGGAGGTGATCAACGACATCCTCGACATGTCGAAGATCGAAGCCGGACGGATGCGGCTGGAGATGGAGCCGCTCGACCTCTCCAAGACGATCGGCGAGTCGCTGAAGGTCGTCGCCGGCCGCGCCGAGCACAAGCACCTCGATCTGCGCGCCGAGGTCGGCGATCAGATCCCGATCGTCGCCGACCGCCGCGCCATCAAGCAGATCCTGATCAATCTGTTGTCCAACGCGGTGAAGTTCACCCCCGACGCCGGTCGCGTCACGGTGCGCAGCCGGATCGCCGGCGACCAGATCGTGCTGATGATCGCCGACACCGGCATCGGCATTCCGCCGCAGTCCCTGCGCCGCCTCGGCCAGCCGTTCGAGCAAGTCGAGAGCCAGCTCACCAAGACCTACCACGGCTCCGGCCTCGGCCTCGCGATCGCCAAATCGCTGGTCAATCTGCACGGCGGCGCGATGCGCCTGCGCTCGACGCTCGGCGAAGGCACCGTGGTGATGGTCAGCCTGCCCCGCGCCTGCCGCCAGCGCCAGCTCGCCGCCTGATCTCGTCAGGCCTGTTCTCTTCACCGATCGGTCTCATTCACACTCTGCCTCTGTGCTGCGCTGGCATGACTCCGCACTGAGGAAGGAGATTCCGGGTTCGCGCTACGCGCGCCCCGGAATGACTCGTGGTGAGTGAGACCTACCATTCACAACGTCATTCCGGGGCGCGAGCGCAAGCTCGCGAACCCGGAATCCCGAGCTGTTCTGGTCAATGCCGGCAGCCCGCTCCCTCAGCCAACGCGCGCAAAAAACACCCCGGTTCTGATCGCTCAGAACCGGGGCTTTGCATGCACTCTACGTAGTTGGCTTACCAGTTGACGCGGGCGCCGGCGGAGACCTGGTGGCTGGTGGCGTTGCTGCGGAATTCGCCGCTATAGGCGGCGAACAACCGGAACGTCTCGGTGCGCCAGCCGGACAATTTGGCGCCGACCAGCGCCGCGTTGCGACCCGGCTGCGCCGCATCGACCAGGAACGCTTCGTCGAGCAGCGCAGCTTCGCTGACCAGCGTGGTGTCGCGCAGATCGTAGCCCCAGCCGACCTTCAGCTCCGGCGCCAGTGTGGTGCCGTCGATGGTCCGCAGCCGCCCGCTCACCGCCGCGCCGACCGTGGAGGTCAGCTTGTCGTAGGTCCGTGCCGCGTAGACGAGGCCGATCGGCAGCTGGCTTTCGCTGTAGGCATCGCGGCGGAAGCCCTGCCAGGCCAGGCCGACGAACGGCTTCAGCGTCACGTCGTGCCCCATCGCGAACCGATAGCCGGCCTCGAACGTGGTGCCGACGCCGACGCCATTGGCGCTGCCCTGCAGGCTGGTCGGCGACAGCAGGATCTGGCGGCTGGTCGCCATCTGGCTCGGACCGGCCGCGATCCGGACATCGAGCACGGCGGCGCCCGGCGTCCAGCTCGCATAGGCAGCGCCGGCGTAAGTATCGACGGTGCCCTGCATGTCGGTGCTGGTCGCGGTGGTGCGCGTATAGCCGAACGCGCCGCCGGCGCTGAAGCTGTTCGAGAACCGGCGATCGGCACCGACCGCGAAACCGGCGCTGACCGCCTTCGAGCCCGACAGACCATCGCTGTCACCGACCCGGCTGTTGCGGCCAAAGCCCTGGCCCCACACCGACCAGCCGTCCTGCACCCGCTCGGCCGGCGAGATGCTGGCGAACGCATTCATTGCCGAACTGGTGCCGGCGCTCATCGTGTTGCGCCCCGCATAGGACAAGGCGAACGACTGCGCGGTGCCATTCTGGCCGATTTCGCTGCCGGACGTCAGCGCGTCCTGGCGGTCGCCGATCGCACCGAGGAAGCCGGTGAACGCCTGCAGCGGCGCGCTCGCCATTGCCGGCTGGCCGGGCCCGGCGAGCTGATCGAGCGCCTTGTCGAACTGCGCCTGGGTGTCGAGCTTGTACAGCGCGTCGTACAGCGCCTTCTCGTTGGCGGTCGGCATCTCGCCGGAGGCTGCGCGTTCCTTGTCGAGAATGCGGGCGATCGACTGTTGCGTCGGAGCGAGCTTGTCGGCATCGGCGAGCTGGCTGAAGCTCGCCGGGGTCACCACCAGCGTGATCGAGGTCGGGCTGTAGATCAGGTCGAACCGGCCGTTGGCCGGCAGCCCCGAGGTCGGCTGCACCAGATTGGAGAAACTGCCCGCGGTGCTGGCGCCGTTGGTCGCCTGCACGAAGGCGAATTCGGTGCCGATCGCCGGCGTGTAGTTGCTCACGGTGCCGACGCTGCCGCGCAGCACCGGGGTCAGCGAGCCGGCCGCGTAGAACACATTGCCGGCGCCGGTGACGTAGATCTTGTCGTAGGTGCCGGGGCCGCCGGGCACGATCAGCGAGCCGTCGATATCGATCCTGGTATTGGCCGTTGCGGTCAGCGTGACGTTGCCGTTGAAGGTCAGCGAGCCGACCGAGTTGCCGTTCAGCACGGTGCCGGCCGGCACCACATTGTTACTCACCAGATCGCCGATATTGGCCATCTTGCCCGGCGACAGCGTGCCCGCGATCACCGTGTCGCCGGCGATGGTACCAAAGCCGGCCAGGGTCGCAGGCTGCGCCACTTCGAGGCGATGGCCCGCAGACATCGTCAGCGTGCCGTCGACGGCGAGCGTGCCGAGCTGAGCGAACACATTGCCGCCGGCGTTGGTGCGGCCGGAGACGCTCAGAATACCGGTGCCGACTTTGGAGAAGTCGCCGTCGGTGGTGAGCAGCCGGCTCCAGTAGGTGGTTTGATCGGCGGCGACCGACACCGCCGTGTTGGCGGCGAGCGTGGTCGGCCCGTCGGTGGCGCGATCGAGCCGGATCAGACCGTAACCGAACACGGCATCGACGCCGGGCGCGCCGAGATCTTCCGTGGTCGAGAACAGCAGGCGCGACAGGTCCTGCGCGTTGTAGCTCGGATTGGCCTGGATCAGCACGGCAATCGCTCCCGACACCGTCGGCGCGGCCATCGAGGTGCCGGATTCGAACGCGTAGGTGTTATCGGGGACCGTCGAGTACACCTCGGCCCCGGTACGATCGTCACCACCGGGCGCGGCGACGCACCAGCTTGCGGTGACGCCGCAGAGGTTCGAGTACCAGGCAGGCGCCTTGGTGATGCCGACCGACATCACGGCGATGAGTTGGCCATCCTGATGCTGAAGCGCGGTGGCGTCGATCTTCTGGCCCTGATCGTCGTAGACGCCGAGCCCGGCGTGAGCCGGATTGAGGAACGGCAGCAGCGCCAGACCGGACGGATTGCGCGCCGCGAGCGGGTTGGAACCGCGATCGTTGCCGTTGGCGGCGACGACGATCTTGCCGGCCTTCAGCGCGTTGAGCGCAGCTTCCGCTTCGTCATCGATATTGCCGATGGTCCATTGCGTCAGATTGGTCAGACCGTTGAAGTTGGGGCCATAGCTGGCGTTGTAGACCATCGTCCCCGACAGGCCGGCGAAGTAGTTCAGCGCGCTCGCGGAAGAATCGCCGCTGCCGAACACCGAATAGCCGGTCGCGGTCAGAATCCGCAGCGGAATCACGCTGGCGTCGTAAGCGACGCCGTGGGCGTCCACATTGGTGAACTTCTCTGCCGCGATGATGCCGGCGACGTGCGAGCCGTGAATGTCGGTCGGCGTCAGTGGCGTCAGCTCGGTGGGATCGTACGTCGTGCCGTCCCTGTAGACGTAGTTCCTGCCGAGATTGGTCCGCAGCTTGTTGATCAGGCCGGCATTGGTGGTATCGAACCCGGTATCGGCAACCGTGACGGTGACGCCGGCGCCGGTGAAGCCGCGATTGTAAGCTCCCTGCGCGCCGATCAGATCGAGGTTCCAGGTCTGCTGCGCCGTGGACGGCAGCGGGCTCGGCAGGTTCGGCGAGTTGTTCGCCGCCATCGCGACGTTCTGGTACGACGACGCGCTCAGCCCCGAAGCGGAGGCGGTGCGAGTCGCAAGGACCTGCGCGGCGTTCGGCGCAAGCATCATCCGCTGCCCGGAGGTGAGCACGCCGAGATCGGCGGCGGTCGTGACATCGCGCAGCGCCGTCGGCGCCAGCGCGGAGACGTGGCGCACCACCGCGTCGCGCAGCCCAGGATCGCGATACGTGCTGTCGTAAGCCTGTGCGATCAGCGCACGCTCGCCCTGCCGCATCGCTTCGGCGAACTGCGCCTTGATCTCGGGCGACAACGCCGACTTTGCGATCGATCGCGGCTTGGCTGCCGACTCGGCCGCATACAAAGCCGCCGACACCGGAGCACTGACAAGAAACGTCGTACACAACAGCAGCGACGAGAGATGACGAAAACGCCCCACGGTGCTCACGGACTTCCCCTTGCTAGTTCGGCATGCGCCACTCCCGCCGGCGCAGCCGTCTGTTATCTCCGGTCGGCGAACTGATCGATGAGCACTCCGCCGCGGTGTTCGTCCCGTTCTAATTCGGTGCGAACGCATCGCGACAGAGCAGAACGTTTGGATTCAGGTTGACGGCGACGCTTTCCTTTGACCTTGCGTCTCAAAACCGCACGCGGCGCCCTCGTCGGGCCACCGAACCGCCGCCAACAGCGATACACGCAGCGCGCGCAATACGAGAATGTCGCATCCGGCTGCGGGCAGCGCGAAGACGAATCGTCATCCTCGGAAAAAGCCGCTAGGCTGGAACCAACTGGCCGCGAGGCGGCACGAGAAACCGACAAATGATCGAGCCGGCTTGAAGATCAATCGACCCGATGGCGTCCCTTCCCCGTCTCTATTACGTGACCTCCGGCCTCGATGAGGCCAACGCATTCGCGACCTGGAGCGCGGTGATCTCGCCGCTGTTCGAGCCGCGTCCCTGTGCGCCGAGCCGGAAGACGCCGACCGGTTCGGCGTCCGGCATCATCATCGGCGACCTTGTGGTCGCCAAAGTCGCGTTCAACGCCCAGGATTTCGTCCGCGACCCCCAGCGCATCGCGCTGACGCCGGACCACCTGCTGCTGCACCTCTATGTTTCAGGCGGCTTCAACGGCGAGGTGACGCGGCAGCAGACCGTGATCGGCCCCGGCAAGGTGGCGTTGATCGATCTCGCCTGCCCGATCTCGACCCGTGCGTTCGCGTCGAACACGATGTGCCTGATCGTGCCGCGCCGACTGCTGGCCGGCGTGCCGCTGCACAGCCTCAAGCCGAGGCTCGACCCGCTGCGCAACGACCTGCTGGCCGCCTATATCCGCTCGCTGCAGGAGCGCAGCGCGCAACTGACCGAGGCCGATGTCGCAGCCACCGTTGCGGAGACTGCCGACTTCCTGCGCCGGCTGCTGGCGCCGACCGCCGAGGCGGACCTCGCACCGCAACGCGGCGCCGACGAGACCATTCTGGCACTCACCGAAGCGCTGATCCGCGACAACTTGGCACGGCCAGAGCTGTCGCCCGACTGGCTGGCGCAGCAGCTCGAGGTGTCGCGCGCGTCGCTGTACCGGTTGCTGGCCGATCGCGGCGGGGTGATGCGCTATGTCCAGGAACGGCGCCTGCTCGCCGTGCAGGCGGCTCTCGCCGATCCCTTGGAGACGCGGCGGCTGTCACGCCTCGCGTCCGATCTCGGCTTCAAGAGCGAGGCGCATTTCAGCCGCACGTTCCGCGCCCGGTTCGGCGTCACCGCCAGCGCCTATCGCAAGGCGCAGCTCGATGCTTCCTCAACAATTCAGCTCACCAGCCCGGCCGTGGTGCAGCAATGGTGGACGGCCGTGGCGCAGGATCCGCTGCGGCAGGCCGGCTGAGCTAGCCGAAAAGCCGGCTTGTCCGGCTTCGAAGCCGCCGTGTAAGAGCGGGCAACGATTGACGCAAGGAGCCCGGCCGTGGACTTCAGTGCCGCCTTCCATCAGACCTCGGTCTGGATGTTTCGACTGGCGATCGTCGGCGCAGCGGTCGGCATCGGCTACGTCGTCATGACCAAGCAGGACGAAGCGCCGACGGAGGCGCGCGGTGCCGCTGCAGCGCTGGCCGACGATGGCGTCACCGGCTGCCAGCCGATCGGTCACACCGCGAGCGGCAAGCTGGTGTATTCGATGGATTGCGAGCAGGTGCCGGCGGCCGGCGCCGAAGCGGCGAAGTAATCGCAAGCTGGCTGCACGAGCACGCAGCGATCGCGCCGCGGATCGCTGCGCCGCTCGCTACGCGCCCTCGCCGCCGATCAGGCGGTTGAAGATCGCGCGCACGTCGGACTGGGTTTCCTTCACCCGCGCCTGCAGTGACGAGAAGTCCGGCGCATCGCCGGCCCGCACCATCACCCGCAACAGGTCGTCGCCGGCGGTTTCAGGCTTGAACTTCTCGCTGACGCACAGCCGCAGGATCTGCGTCAGGTCCTGATACAGCCGCGCCGCGGGCCGCAGTACCTCGGCGTCGGCGGAGGCCAGGAAGCCGAGCCGCGTCGCATTGTCGAGCGCGGCGAGCGTGTTGACGTGGAGAATATCCGGCGCCTGGTTTGCGTTGCCGAGC
>NZ_QUMK01000039.1 GCF_010907035.1 Rhodopseudomonas sp. BR0M22 | reverse complement strand
GGCCACGGCCGGATCGGCGATCACGATGTCGGCGAGCTGCTCCTGCAGCTTGCGCATCGACTGAAACGAGATGTCGGCGGAGGCGCGGGTGGAGCCGATGACGAAGCCGGAATCGTCGATCGGGAAGTATCCCTTCGGCACCTTGATATACAGCGTCACCGTGAGCGCGATGGTGGCGACGAACACCACCATGGCCAGCCACGGCACCGCCAGCACAGCACGCAGCGTCCAGGCATAAAATCCAACGATACGGCTCAGCGTCCCCTCGACCACCCGATCGAACCAGGTCTGCTTCGGCGATTGCTCGGCGCGGATGTAGTGCGCGCAGATCATCGGCGTCACCGTCAGCGACACCACGGTCGACACCGCAATGGCGAAGGTCAGCGTCAGCGAAAATTCACGCAGCAGCCGGCCGATCAGCCCGTCCATGAAGATCAGCGGCGCGAACGCCGCAACCAGCGACAGGCTGATCGACAGCACCGTGAAGCCGATCTGCCGGGCTCCCTCCAGCGCCGCAGGCAGCGGCGCCATGCCGCGCTCGAGATTGCGGTACATGTTTTCGATCATCACGATGGCGTCGTCGACAACGAAGCCGACCGCGATCGCGAGCGCCATCAGCGACAGATTGTTGATCGAAAACCCGCTGATCCACATTCCCGCGCAGGTGCCGGCCAGCGCCAGCGGCACCGATATGCCGGCGGCGATGGTCGGCGTCAGCCTGCGCAAGAACAGCAGAACGACCACCATCACCAGGATCGCCGTTGCCAGCAGCGTCCATTGCATGTCGTCGACGCTGGCACGGATCGTGCCGGTGCGGTCGGCCAGCACCGAGATGTCGACCCCGGCCGGAATCCACCGCTTCAGCTCCGGCAGCAACGCCTTCACCCGGTCGATCGTCTCGATGACGTTGGCGTCGCCCTGCTTAGTGATCTGCATGATCACCGCCGGCTGCTTGTTGAACCAGGCGATGGTGCGGGCATTGCGGGTCGCGTCGCTGACGGTGGCGACATCCGATAGCCGCACCGTACCGTTGGCATCGCTCTTGATGACGATGCTGCGGAACTGCTCCGCCGTGCGCATCTGTGGATTGGTGGACAGCGTCTCGGTCAGCCGCGGCCCGTCGAACGAGCCGACCGGGCCGACCGGATTGGCGGCGACGATCGCGGCACGAACATCGTCGGTCGAGATGCCGGCATTGGAGAGCGCGACAGGATTGAGCGCGATCCGCACCGCCGGCTGGTCGGCGCCCGACACCGTGACGTCGCCCACACCCGGCACCTGCGAAATCCGCTGCGCCAGCACCGTATCGGCCACGTCGTAGATGGCGCTGGCCGGCATCGTCTTCGAGGTCAGCGCCAGGATGTAGACCGGCGCGGCCGCGGAGTTGAACTTGCGAAACGTGGGGAGCGTAGGCAGATCGGTCGGCAGGTCACTGACGGCGGCGTTGATCGCCGCCTGCACGTCGCGCGCGGCACTGTCGACGTTGCGGCCGATCGAAAACTGCAACTGAATCCGGGTCGTTCCCAGCGAGCTGGTCGAGGTGATCTGGTCGAGGCCGGCGATCTCGCCCAGCCGCCGCTCAAGCGGCGCCGCAACCGTCGAGGCCATCACCGACGGGGCTGCGCCGGGCCGCGAGGCCTGCACCATGATCATCGGGAAATCGACGTTCGGCAGCGCCGCCACCGGCAGCACCGCATAGGCCACCATGCCGACCAGAAACAATCCGATCGCCAGCAGCGTCGTGCCGACCGGCCGCCGAATGAACGGGGCGGACATCGACGCCATCAGCGCGCCTCCCCCGCCGGCCCGGCCAGCGGCGGTGACGGCGTGGCTGGAGGCACCGGCGGCAGTGCCCGCTCCAGCTTTCGGTTGATGCGGTCGAGCGCCAGATAGATCACCGGCGTGGTGTACAGCGTCAGCAGCTGGCTGAGCAGCAGACCGCCGATGATCGAGATGCCGAGCGGAAACCGCAGCTCCGACCCGGTGCCGCTTTCCACCGCGAGCGGCAGCGCGCCGAACAGCGCCGCCAGCGTCGTCATCATGATCGGTCGAAACCGCAGCCGGCAGGCCTCCACGATCGCCTCATAGGACGACAGCCCACGTCCGCGCTCGGCTTCGAGCGCGAAGTCGATCATCATGATGGCGTTCTTCTTGACGATGCCCATCAACAGGATGATGCCGATCAGCCCGATCACCGACAGGTCCTGACCGAACAGCATCAGCGCCAGGATGGCGCCGACGCCGGCCGACGGCAGCGTCGACAGGATGGTGATCGGGTGGATGTAGCTCTCGTACAGCACGCCGAGCACGATGTAGATCGCGACGATCGCAGCCAGGATCAGCCATGGCTGGCCGTCGAGCGCCTTGGAGAACTCGGCGGCGTCGCCGTAGAACACGCCGACAATACTGCCCGGCATCCCGATGCGCGTCTCGATCGCCTTGATCTCGTTCAGCGCCTCGCCGAGCGAGGCATCCGGTGCAAGATTGAAGCTCATCGCGACCGAAGGGAACTGCGCCTGGTGCGAGATCGCCAGCGGCGCGATGGTCCGCTTCAACTCGGCGACCGCCGAGATCGGCACCTGGGCGTCCGAAGCTCCGGGTACGTACAGCTTCGACAGGATCGATGGATCCTGCTGATAGATCGGCATCGCCTCGAGCACCACGCGATACTGGTTGGCTTGGCCGTAGATGGTCGAGATCTGACGCTGTGCGAAGGCGTCGTTGAGCGTGTCGTTGACCGTCTGGATGCTGACGCCGAGCTGCCCGGCGCGTTCACGATTGATGTTGAGCGCGGCTCGCAATCCGCCTTCCTGCGCTTCGGTCGACACGTCGCGGAACAGCGGATCGCGGCGCAGCTCGCCGAGCAGCCGATTGGCCCATTGCGACAGCAGCGCCGCGTCGGTCGCCGTCAGCGTGTATTGATACTGCGAGCGGCTGGCCTGGGTCGAAATCTGCACGTCCTGGACGGCCTGGAAGTACACCGTCATGCCGGGAATGCCGGCGACGCGCTGCTTCAGCCGTTCGATCACCTCGCCGACGTCCGATTTGCGGTCGCCGCGCGGCTTCAGCGTCAGCACCAAGCGGCCGACATTCGGCGTGGGATTGACGGACCCGGCGCCGATCACCGACACCACGCCGACCACGTCGGGGTCGGCTTCGATCGCTTTGGCGGTCTCGATCTGCCGCGCCTTCATCTCGGCGAACGACACCGCTGGCCCCGCTTCCGTCACCGCGGTAATCGACGCGGTGTCCTGCAACGGTAGAAATCCCTTCGGCGCGACCACATACAGCACCAGCGTCGCCGCGATGGTCAGGAACGTCACCAGCAGTGTGGCGGGTTGATGCTTCAGCACCCACAACAGGCTGCGGTGATAGGCTTCGGCGCCGCGGTCGATCCAGGCCGTGATGGTGGCGAGCCCGGGCACCTGCCGCTCGTCGCGGGCGTGCTTGAGCAGCCGCGAGCACATCATCGGCGTCAGCGTCAGCGACACGATTGCCGAGGTGACGACCGCGATCGTCAGCGTCAGCGCGAACTCGCGGAACATCCGCCCCACCAGCCCCGACATGAACAGCAGCGGGATGAAAACCGCGATCAGCGACATCGTCAGCGAGATCACGGTGAAGCCGATCTCGCTGGCCCCTTTCAGCGCCGCCTGCATCGGGCTTTCGCCGTCCTCCATGTGGCGGACGATGTTCTCGATCATCACGATGGCGTCGTCGACCACGAAGCCGGTGCCGATCGTCAGTGCCATCAGCGACAGATTGTCGAGGCTGAAGCCCATGAAGTACATCACGCCGAAGCTGGTGATCAGCGACAGCGGCAACGCCACGCCGGCGATGATGGTGGCGCGCATCGAACGCAGGAACAGCAGCACCACCAGAGTGACCAACACGACGCTCAAGAGCAGCGTGAACTGGACATCGTGGACCGAGGCACGGATCGTCTCGGTGCGGTCGCTGACGACGGTGAGCTTGACGCCGGCCGGCACCATCCGCTGAATCCGCGGGATTTCGGCCCGGATACCCTTGACGACATCGATGACGTTGGCGCCGGGCTGGCGCTGGATGTCCAGGATCACCGCCGGCGAGCCTTGGTACCAGGCGCCGGTGCGTTCGTTCTCCAGTCCGTCGACGATCTGCGCCACGTCGCCGATCGTCACCGGAGATCCATTGCGATAGGCGACGATGATCGGCCGGTAGGCGTCGGCCGCGGCGATCTGGTCGTTGGCGGCGATGGTGTAGGCCTGCTGCGCGCCGTCGAGCGAGCCTTTCGGTCCCGACACGTTGGCGTTGGCGATCGCGGTGCGCAGATCCTCCATCGAGATGCCGTAGGCGGCGAGCCGGGCGAGATCGGCCTGCACCCGCACGGCGGGCTTGAGACCGCCGAGCACCGAGACCCGGCCGACGCCTGAGATCTGCGCCAGCCGCTGCGCCATCAACGTGTCCGCAAGATCGCTCATGTTGCGGAGCGACACCGTCGTCGAAGTCAGCGCCAGCGTCATCACCGGAGCGTCGGCCGGGTTCACTTTGGCGTACACCGGCGGATACGGAAGGTTCTTTGGCAGGATGCCGGCCGCCGCGTTGATCGCCGCCTGCACATCCTGGGTGGCGCCGTCGATGTCGCGGTTGAGGTCGAACTGCAGCGATACCTGGCTGACGCCGAACGACGAGGTCGAGGTCATCGCGGTCAGCGACGGAATCTGGCCGAGTTGCCGCTCCAAAGGTGCGGTGATCAGCGACGCGACCACGTCCGGGCTGGCGCCCGGCAGTTGCGTCGTCACCTGCACGGTTGGAAAGTCGACCTGCGGCAGCGCCGATACCGGCAGCGCGAGATAGCCGAGCAGGCCGCCGATCATCAGCGCCACGCCGAGCAGCGAGGTCGCAATCGGACGGCGGATGAACGGCTCGGATACGCCCATGAAACTCACCTCAGCGTTGCGTACAGACGTCTCGCAGTCTGGTGTCCGCCGCCGCTGCGCGGACAGCGAACCCCGTCAGGGCGTCTTCGGGGCGCCAGACGACGCCTCGCCGGACGCCGGCGCCTGCTGCCCGGCCTCCCCGCGGTGACGCTTGCCGCGCCCCTCGCCGGCTTCTCCGCCCCCCTGGCTCTGAGCGCCGTGCGAACCGCGGCGGCGCTTCTGCGGGGCGAGATCGGCGGTCGGAACCTGGCTGGCGTCGCCGATCGTCACCTTGGCGCCTTCCGCCAAGTTGGCAAAGCCAGTGGTGACGACCCGCTCGGCCGGCGTCAGTCCATCCGCGACCACGGCCTCGGTTTCGTTCTGCTGCGTCACCTTCACCGGACGGGCGTGAACGATGTTGTCTTCGCCGATCACGTAGCTGAACGTGCCGGCCGGCCCACGCTGCACCGCCGAGACCGGCACCACGATCGCCTGCTTCAAGGTGTCGACCTTGAGCCGGACGTTGACGAACTGGCCCGGCCAGAGCTGCAGCTTGGCGTTGGGAAATTCGGCTTTCAGCTTCACCGTGCCGGTGGTCTGGTCGACCTGGTTGTCGATCCCCTTCAGCATGCCGGTGTCGATCACGGTGACACCGTCGTTGCCGAACACGTCGACCGGCAGCGGCGCCTCGGCGGCCGCGGCGTTGACCCGCACGATCTGCTGCTGCGGCAGGCTGAACTGCACCCCGATCGGCTTGAGCTGCGTCAGTACCACGATGCCCGTGGTGTCCGAGGCGTGCACGATGTTGCCTTTGTCGACCTGACGCAGGCCGGCACGGCCGGAGATCGGCGCCACAACCTTGGTGTAGCTCAGCGTCGCCGCGGCATTGTCGATCGCCGCCTGATCGGAGCGCACCTGCGCCTCGAGCTGTGCCACGGTCGCCTTCTGGGTGTCGGCCTGCTGCTTGGAGCCGGCATTGGAAGCAGCGAGTTGCTGATAGCGGGCCAGATCGATCTTTGCGTTGGCGAGCTGCGCCTCGTCCTGCGCTTTCTTTGCGACCGCCTGATCGTATTGCGCCTGATAGATCGCCGGATCGATCTCCGCCAACACATCGCCGGCCTTGACGTCCTGACCTTCGGTGAAGTTCACCGAAATCAGCTTGCCGTCGACCTGGGCACGCACCGTGACAGTCGCGAGTGCTTTGACGGTGCCGACGCCGTCGAGATACACCGGCACATCTTCGACCTTCGGCGTTGCGGCCAGCACAGGCACCGCGAGATCGATCGGCATCTTGCGCTCAGCCTGCTTGGTATGAATCGCCCGCCAGGCGACGAAGCCGAGACCGCCGAGAATCACGACCATCAGCAACAGCGAGACGCCACGGCGGCGCAGCCGTGCGCCCCACCCTTTGGGTCCGGCCCCGGTTCCGGACGTGTCGTTCGCATCCGGCTTAAAGAGCATCGGCCGTTCTTTCCATCTTTGGCTCCCAGCCGCCCCCGAGTGCCTGAAACAGACTGACGATCGCCTGGAACCGCGCAAGCTGCGTCTGGATCAGCGCGTCCTCGGCCTGGAACAGCGTGAGCTGCGTGTTCAGCACCGTCACGATGTCACTGGTGCCGGCGCGAAGCTGTTGCTCGGCGAGATCGAACGCACGCCGCGACGATGCCACCACCTCGCGCTGCAGCCGCAGCCGCTCGGTGTTCTGCTTGATCGACTCCAGCGCGTTGTCGACATCGGCGAACGCCGACACCACGGTCTTGCGATAGGTCTGCAGCAGTTCTTCCTGCTGCGCCCTGGTCAGGTCGAAATTGCCCTGAATTTTGCCGCCGTCGAAGATCGGCTGCGTAAGTCCGGCGGCGATATTGGAAAAGGTCGCCTGCGGCGTGAACAGCGAGGCCAGCGCTGCGCTCTGATAGCCGCCCTGGGCGGTAAGCTGGATCGTCGGGAAGAACTGCGCCCGCGCGCTGCCGACATTGGCGGTAGCCGAAGCGAGTTGCGCTTCCTGCCGGCGGATGTCCGGTCGCTGCGTCAGAAGATCGGACGGCAGTCCGGGCGTCACCCGCGGCGACGACAGCCTTGCCAGCGAACCGCCGGCGATCTTCACGCTCTCGGGCGGACGCGCCACCAGCGTCGCCAGCGCGTTGACGTTCTGCGCCAGGGTCAGCCGCAGCGGCGGCAGCGCGGCCCGCTGGTTCGCCAACACGCTCTCCTGCTGCGCGACATCGAGGTCGGTGCCGGTGCCGGCTTTGAGGCGCTGTTTGATCGCGTCGAGAATCCGGCTGGCGCTCTTGATGTTGTTTTCGGCCGTGCGAATCCGGTCTTGAGCCGCGAGCACTTGGAAATACGCGTTAGCAACGCTGGCCATCGTGGTCAGCATCACCGTGTCACGGTCGAACCGGTTGGCGGTGGCGGTCTCCTCGGCCGCGAGCGCGGCGTCGTGGTTCTTGCCCCAGAAGTCGATTTCGTAGGAGGCGCTGAGCGACGACGAATAGGTGCTGTAGCGGCGGCCTGCGATCGTGGTGTTCGAGATGTTCGAGCCCGAGGTTTTGACCTGGCTGCCGTTGCCGGTCCCGCTCAGGCTGGGCAGCAGCGCCGCGCCGGTGATCCGCGCCTGCGCGTCCGCCTGCCGAATCCGCGCGACGGCGGCGGCGACGTCGAGATTGACGGTCTGCGCCTCTTCCATCAGTTGCGTCAGCTCGGCCGACCGGAAGCCGCGCCACCAATCCAGCGCCGGCGGCTTCTCGACCGTGGCTCGTGACGCAGCCTTGTAGCGATTCGGCAGATCGAGCGCCGGATCCGGCAGGTCCTGGGTGAGGATGCAGCCGCCAGACGCAGCGACCAACGCCGAGGCCACCACCAGGCGGGCTCCGCGACCAAGGTAGCGAAGTGTGGTGCTCATGCTGGGCGCGATCCATCCCCCGGCGCGGCGTAAAGCCGCGCAAGCCGCGCCATGAAAGATTTCGGCGCACGATGTTCTCTGCCAGTCACTTGCAACTCGATCCTGGAAAACGATGGTTTGAAAGCCGAGTGCCATTGTAACTGGCGGAAACGCTGGCGCACAGGCCCGTCAACGCTGCACTCGGTGACAAGTTGTTTCCAGCGCGCGGGCGTCCAGGTCGCCTCCTCACGACGCTAGTCCCGATTCCATCGGTATTCCCTCGGCTTGACGGCTTCGCCGAATGCGGCAAATCTTACGAAGATTTCATCTGGTGATACGGCCGTCCGAGAACGATTCCCTGCCCGCCCTTCGATTTTTTTCGCTGCCGGACGTGCTGAAACTCTCGCCCTTGGATGCCGTAGCTCGGTCGCCGGTGGGCTAGAGGGGGCTTGGAATGCGCGTCGCTGTCGTTGGAACGGGAATTGCGGGGAATGCCGCCGCATGGGCGCTGTCGCAGCGTTACCCTGTCACGGTTTACGAGCGCGAGCTGCGCGCGGGAGGCCACAGCCACACGGTCACGGTCGATTACGACGGCACCGCAATTCCCGTCGACATCGGTTTCATCGTCTACAACCAGCTCAACTATCCCGACCTCACCGCGATGTTCGCGCATCTCGGCGTCGAGACCGTCGAAAGCTGCATGAGCTTTTCGGTCAGCGCCGATGCCGGACGATTCGAATGGAAGGGCGGCGGCTCGAACTGGCTCGAAACCGCGGACGGGCTGTTCGCACAACGTCGCAACCTGCTGTCGCCGTCGTACCTGCGGATGCTTCGGCACATCCTGGTCTTCAACGAAAAGAGCGTCGAAGACTTCAAGACGGGCGCGCTCGATGGCCTCTCGCTCGGCGACTATTTCAAGCAACGCAAATTCGCGCCGCGGCTGCTGACCGACTATCTGGCGCCGATGGGCGCGGCGATCTGGTCGGCACCGGCGTCCGAGATCCTCGACTTCCCGGCCGAGAATTTCGTCGCGTTCTTCAACAACCATCGGCTGCTGCACTACGAGCGCCCGATCTGGCGCACGGTGAAAGGCGGCAGCGCGCGCTATGTCGAGAAGCTGACCAGCGCCTTTAAGGACGACATCCGGCTTGGCGCCGCGGTCACCGCGATCGAGCGCTCGGCGAAAGGCGTGGTCGTCCGCGACAGCCTCGGTGGCGTCGGCATCTACGACCACGTCGTGATCGGCGCGCACAGCGATCAGGCGCTTGCGATGCTGGTCGACGCCAATGACATCGAGCGCGAAGTTCTCGGCAGCATCGGCTATGCACCGAACATGGTGTACCTGCACCGCGATCCGCGATTGATGCCGAAGCGCAAGCGGGCCTGGGCATCATGGAACTTCCTGCGCTGGCAGCGCGAGGGATCGCCGGTCAACGACGTCGCGGTCACCTACTGGATGAACCGGCTGCAGGGCATCGACGCCAATAAGCCGCTGTTCGTCAGCCTCAATCCGCCGTTCGAGCCGGCCCCGGAGCTGACCTTCGGACGCTATGCCTGCGACCATCCGCAATATACTGCCAAGGCGTTCGCCGCGCAGCGCCGCGTCGGCGAGATTCAGGGCCATCGCAACACCTGGTTCTGCGGTGCCTGGACCGGCTACGGCTTCCACGAAGACGGTCTTCGGTCTGGCCTCGCGGTCGCCGAACATCTCGGAGCGCCGGTGCCGTGGCGCGGACCGCCGCCGGAATTCCGCGAAGCAGCCGAATAGCCATGTCTCCCCTCGCCGCGCCCGCCCCCTCCAAACCCGGCGCTCCCCCACCCGCGGCCGCGTCGCTGTATGTCGGCGATGTGATGCATGCGCGGCTGAAGCCGCTCGGGCATCGCTTCCAGTACCGGGTGATGTCGCTGCTGATCGACCTCGATCGGCTCGACGAGGCGGATCGGATGTCGCCGCTGTTCGGCATCAACCGTCGTGCGCTGTACAGCTTCCGCGAGACCGATCACGGCCCGCGGGACGGATCGTCGCTGCGCGCTTACGCTCAGGCCAGCGCCGCCGCGCAAGGCGTCGATCTCAGCGGCGGCCGGGTGCTGCTGCTCACCTACCCGCGGGTCCTGGGTTACACCTTCAATCCGTTGTCGGTCTATTTTGGCTACGATTCCTCTGGCGCGCTGGCGGTGGTGATCTACGAAGTCCGCAACACCTTCGGCGACATCCACCCTTACGTGTTGCCGGTGCGCACCGGTCAGCTCGGTCCTGCCGGCCTGCGGCAGGAGCAGGACAAGCTGTTCTACGTTTCGCCCTTCATCGAGATGGCGATGCGTTATCACTTCCGTATCGTGCCTCCCGGAGACATCGTGCGTCTGCGGATTCTCGAAACCGACGCTGAAGGTCCTGTGCTTTCAGCCACCTTTGCGGGCACGCGCCGCGCATTGTCGACGGCGTCGCTGCTGCGAGCATTCCTGTCGCTACCGATGATGACGTTCAAAGTGATCGCGGCAATTCATTGGGAAGCGCTGCGATTGTGGATCAAGGGCGCCAAGCTCGTTCCACGTCCTGCGTCACCGTCACCCCCGCCTGGCTTTGCAGCCAGCAATCACGATGCTTATACTCCATGAAAGGTGAGCCCGGCGTTGCATCGTTGAGCCGGGCGCGAACGATGGAACGGAAATGTCCGAGTTAGTAGCGCTGACCCCCGACAACGTCGACGCCCGCGTGGCCGATCTGCCGCGGGTGGTGAGGATGGCGCTGGCCTTCGGCGCTCGCCTCCAGCGCGGAACGCTCGACGTCACCCTGCCCGACGGCCGTCGCTTCCGCCTCGGCGGCGCCGAACCCGGTCCCGCGGCCGAGATGCGTCTGCATAGCTACGGCTTCGCCTCACGGCTGATCAATGGCGGCGACATCGGCATCGCCGAAGCCTATTTGAACCGCGATTGGGACACGCCCGATCTCACCCAGTTCCTGTATCTGTTCTGCGTCAATCACGAGCTGATCCAGGCGATGCTCGCCGACAATCCGCTGATGCGGTTCGTGCAGATGGTCCGGCACTGGTTCAACCGCAACACCAAGCGGCAGGCCAAAAAGAACATCTACGCCCATTACGATATCGGCAATGAATTCTATTCGGCCTGGCTCGATCCGAGCATGACGTACTCGTCGGCGCTGTTCGAGGATCACACCCACGATCTGACCGCGGCGCAGATCAACAAATATCAGCGGCTCGCCGAAGCGATCGACCTGAGGCCGGGGCAGTCGGTACTGGAGATCGGTTGTGGCTGGGGCGGTTTTGCAGAATACGCTGCGAAGACCTTCGACGTCCGCATCGTCGGGCTGACGATCAGCCGGGAGCAGCGCGATTTCGCACAGCAGCGGATGTTCGAAGCCGGCCTCGCCGACAAGGTCGAGATCAGGCTGCAGGATTACCGCGACGAACGCGGTCGCTACGACCGGATCGCCTCGATCGAGATGATCGAAGCCGTCGGCGAAGAGTTCTGGCCGAACTATTTCTCACAGTTGCGCGATCGGCTGATGTCGGGTGGCCTGGTCGGAATCCAGGCCATCACCATCCAGGACCGCTTCTTCCAGGCCTATCGCCGCGAGGTCGACTTCATCCAGCGCTATGTGTTCCCTGGCGGGATGCTGCCCTCCCCGAGCGTGCTGAAGTCGCTCGGCGAAACGTTCGGTGTGCCTGTCGTGCGTGAACGGGTGTTTGGAGAAGATTATGCCAAGACGCTCGCCACCTGGAGAGACAATTTCCGCGCGGCATGGCCGAACCTGACCGCGCAGGGATTTGACGAGCGCTTCCGCCGGCTGTGGGAATACTACCTGTCGTATTGCGAGGCCGGTTTTCTGTCGGGCAACATCGATGTCCGCCAGGTGATTTTCGCGAAAGCCGGCTGATCCGCGGGTCGACTGCCATCGCAACTGCTCAGTGCGGCGGCAGTCGTGCCTTGTCTGGCGCCGTTCGGTCTCCTAATTTGAGGGCCCGCAACGTCACCAGCCGGACAGCATGAACATCAAGAACGACGTCGTCGACGCCATCGGCAACACGCCCCTGATCAAATTGAAGCGCGCGTCGGAACAGACCGGCTGCAATATTCTCGGCAAGGCCGAATTCATGAACCCGGGCCAGTCGGTGAAGGATCGGGCCGCGCTGTTCATCATCCAGGATGCGGTGAAACGCGGCGCGCTGCGCCCAGGCGGCGTCGTGGTCGAAGGCACCGCCGGCAACACCGGCATCGGTCTTGCGCTGGTCGCCAACGCGCTCGGCTTCCGCACGGTGATCGTGATCCCGAACACGCAGAGCCAGGAAAAGAAGGACATGCTGCGGCTGTGCGGTGCCGAGCTGATCGAGGTGCCGGCGGTTCCTTACGCCAACCCCAACAATTACGTGAAACTGTCCGGCCGCCTCGCCGCGCAGTTCGCCGAGACCGAACCGAACGGCGCGATCTGGGCCAACCAGTTCGACAATGTCGCCAACCGTCAGGCTCACATCGAGACCACCGCACCGGAAATCTGGCGGCAGACCGATGGCAAGGTCGACGGCTTCGTCGCCGCGGTGGGCTCGGGCGGCACGCTGGCCGGCGTCTCGATCGGCCTCAAGCAGTTCAATCCGAAGATCCGCGCGGTGCTCGCCGATCCGATGGGCTCGGCGCTGTACAATTACTACAAGAACGGCGCGCTGAAGTCGGAAGGCTCGTCGATCACCGAAGGCATCGGCCAGGGCCGGGTCACCGCCAATCTCGAAGGCGCGCAGATCGACGACGCCTACCGGATTCCCGACGACGAGGCAGTGCCGCTGATCTACGACCTTCTCGAACACGAAGGCCTGTGCCTCGGTGGGTCGAGCGGCATCAACGTCGCCGGCGCGATCCGTCTGGCCAAGGACCTCGGCCCCGGCCACACCATCGTGACCATCCTGTGCGACTACGGCAGCCGCTATCAGTCCAAGCTGTTCAACCCGGATTTCATGCGAGCCAAGAATTTGCCGGTGCCGGACTGGATGGAAACGAAGAGCACGATCGCCGTACCATTCGAAGCGGTGTGAGCGGACGCCGATTGCGACCGTAGAGAGTCGCGCCTTTATCGTCCGGATCAGGCTGCTTCTTGCGATCGTCAGCATGAGGATCCTGGGTATGATCGCGCCGGCCTCGGCGCAGATCGTCTGCGATCGGGGCCGGAACGTCGCCGGCCAAGGCGTCTCCAGTTCGGACGCTTGGCCGGCACAGTTCGAGGGGGGCTGCATGACCGCAAGATCGCGATCATCCCGATGTGGTGGGGTCCCGACTTGCGGGAGCACCTGCAGGCGGATCACATCCATCACCGCAGCGGGCTACCGGCCGCTCGCCAGCCACATGGCTGGGCTCCGTCCTTCGGTCAGCCCGCTGACGTACCAACGAAGTTCCAGCTAGCCCTTCGTTAACCATACCGGCATAGCTATCCGTCATTGCTTACCCCGCGGAGCGAGCGATGTCGGATCGGGTGCAACTCGTCGTGGCCACGCCGTGCTTCGGCGGGCAGCTTTCGACTATCTATGCCGCATCGATCTTTGCTCTGCAGCGCGCCGTCCGCGGCATGTCCAATCTCGAATTGAAGATTCACCTGCGCGACGGCGACGCGCTGATTACCCGCGCCCGCGCCAATCTGGTGACGCTATTCCTGGACGATCCGAATGCGACCCATTTGTTGTTTATCGATGCCGATATCGGCTTCCAGCCCGAACAGGTGTTCCGGCTGATCGAGTCGGGCGCCGACATCGTCGCCGGCGTCTATCCGATCAAGCGGGTCAACTGGGACAAGGCTCGCCGCGCGATCCAGGCCGGCCGCGACAACGTCGCCGCCGCATCGCTGGACTACGTGCTGGAACTCGATGATCCCGATCGGGTCTCCGTAGTCAACGGCTTTACCCGCGTCCGCTATGCCGGCACCGGCTTCTTGATGATCCGGCGCCACGTACTGGAGACAATGTGCCGTCACCCGGACTACGCCGGCCTGCAGTTCTTTCGCGAACACTCGCACGACACGCTGGTCGGCAGCCCTAATCGCTTCGCGCTGTTCGAGTGCATGATCGATCCGGCGACGGGCACCTATCTCAGCGAGGACTTCTCCTTCTGCAAGCGCTGGACGGACATCGGCGGCGAAATCTGGGCCGATATCCAGAGCGCGCTGGATCACGTCGGTCCGTCGGTCTTCAAGGGCAACGTCGCAACCCAGTTCGGGTGATCGCGCATCCCTCGCCGGCCTGGCCGCGGCGGCATTCGCTCAATCCTTGCCATCCGATTAACCCGACGGCAACCGCGCCCGGAACAGCGACGGCGTCATCAACTCTGCCTTCATGCTTGACGCGTTTTCCTTGCTGACAACTAAGGAGCGCGTCAGGTCATGCCCGTGTTCAGATATTTCACGTCCGTCGGCGCGACGTTGTTGCTGCTGCTGGTGGCGATCGACGCGATGTTCGGGACCGGCGCCGGCACGCAGCGCTTCAACGACATGCTGTACGACAGCGCGCTGTATGCGCCGCGCGTTGCCGCCGCCGGCGCATCGGTCGAACACATTTTCGCCGAGGACGTCACGCCCGCCGACCGTGTCAGGGAAGTATTCGGTCAGTTCTCGGTGAACGACAGCAAGCGCCTGAAACGCTACTCGTCGCGGTCGAGCGCGATCTGGTAAGGCCGCGAGCCCGACCTGCCCTGCTCCAGCCGCGGCATCATCTCAGGATCTGGCTGAGGAACAACTTGGTCCGCGCGTGCTGCGGATTGGCGAAGAATTCTTCAGGCTCGTTCGCCTCGATGATCTGACCGGCATCCATGAACACGACGCGATCGGCGACTTCGCGGGCGAAACCCATTTCGTGGGTCACCACCAGCATGGTCATGCCCTCTTCGGCGAGGTCGACCATGGTGTCCAGCACCTCCTTGACCATCTCCGGATCGAGCGCGGAGGTCGGCTCGTCGAACAGCATCACTTTCGGATTCATCGACAGCGCCCGCGCAATCGCCACACGCTGCTGCTGCCCGCCGGAGATCTGGCCGGGATACTTGTCGGCCTTGTCCGGAATTCGCACCCGCTCCAGGAATTTCATCGCGGTGGCTTCGGCGTCTTTCTTCGGGATGTTGCGCACCCAGATCGGCGCCAGCGTGCAGTTCTCCAGCACGGTGAGATGCGGAAACAGGTTGAAGCTCTGGAACACCATCCCGACTTCGCGGCGGATGGCATCGACATGCTTCAGGCTCGGCCCGAGATCGATGCCGTCGACCACGATATCGCCTTCCTGAAACTCCTCGAGCGCGTTGATACAGCGGATCAGGGTGGATTTGCCCGAGCCCGACGGCCCGCAGATCACGATCCGCTCCCCTCGCGCGACATCGAGGTTGATGTCGCGCAGCACATGGAATTCGCCGTACCATTTGTTCAGGCCCGCGATCCTGACGATCGGAGTATCAGCCATCAATCGATCCTTCCGTCAGGTCCGCCGGTGAGCGTTGAGCCGGCGTTCGACCGACATCGAATAGCGCGACATGCCGAAGCAGAACACGAAGTAAACCAGCCCGGTGAAGGCGAAGCCGGTGAACAGCGTCGTCGGGGTCGACCAGGTCGGATCGGCAAAAGCGGCGCGGAGCTGGCCGAGCAGATCGAACAACGCGACGATCGAGACCAGCGAAGTGTCCTTGAACAGCGCGATGAAGCTGTTGACCAGACCCGGAATGACGTGGCGCAGTGCCTGCGGCAGCACGATCAGCCCGGTCGTTTTCCAATAGGACAGCCCGAGCGCGCTCGCCGCCTCCGCTTGCCCGCGCGGGATCGCGTTCAGGCCGCCGCGGATCACCTCGGCATTGTAGGCGCCGGCGAACAGCGCAATGCCGATCAGCACCCGCATCAGATTGTCGATGGTGAAATGGCCCGGCAAGAACAGCGGCAGCATGTAGGTCGCGAAGAACATCACCGTGATCAGCGGCACGCCGCGCCAGAACTCGATGAAGGCGACCGAGAAGATCCTGATGAGCGGGATGGTCGAGCGTCGGCCGAGCGCGAGCGCAATGCCGATCGGCATCGAGGCGACAATACCGGTCACCGACACAACCAGCGTCACCAGCAGGCCGCCCCACATCCGGGTATCGACGATCGGCAGGCCGCCCCGATCGAGCCGCAACGCAGCGATCGCCACAGCGATGCCGGCGAAGATTCCGACAGTCGTCGCCAGCGCCCGCCCGCCATTGCGCACACCGGCCAGCAAGAACACCAGCACCGTGACGGCTACAGCCGTGCATGCAAGATCAAGCCACAAAGGCTGAGACGAGGACTGAATCCAATCGCGCAGCGCCACCAGAGGCCAGCTCAGCCAACCCAGGACGACGCCGATGCCGAGCAGGACCTGCCCAATCCCCCCGCCGATCGCTCCGCCGGCGGCGAGCTTGCGTCCCGCGCTCCCGACGCTGTCAGCCAAGCCGCTTGCCAAATCGGCGCTCCAGGTCACCCCGAAGCCGGCCAGACCTCCGCCATAGAGCAGAAAAAATGCCAGCACCGGAAACGCGGCGAAGAACAAACCGGCATTCAGCGTCTTGGCCGGCGCGCGCGGGATCAGGAGCGGCAACAGCAGCAGCGCGCCGAGCGCGAAGACCAGATCGACCCGCCAGCGCTCCGGCGTCGGATAGAAGCCATAAATGAACTGCGAGAACTTGGCCTGCACGAACGGCCAGCAGGCACCGACCGGATGGCCTGCCTTGTCGGCTAGGCAGTCGGTGCGGTTCGAGCCGGTCCATACGGCGTCGACCAACAGGAACTTCACCGTCGGCACCACGGTGAAATATAGCAGCAGCGTCCCGACGATCGTCAGCAGGATGTTGGTCGGCGAGTTGAACAGCCTTTGCCGTATCAGCCCAACAACGCCCGGCCGATGCACCGGCGGCGGCCGCTGCGGCACCATCTCGCCGCGCACGAACACAGGAGTCACGGACCCGAGCTCGCTCATGCGCCCATGCTCCGGTTGATCCGCCACGCGTAAAGGCTCATCAAGGCGCTGGTGACCAGCGAAATCAGCAGGTACACGCCCATCGTGATCGCAATGACCTCGATGGCCTGCCCGGTCTGGCTCAACGTGGTGCCGGCGAACACCGAGAACAGGTCGGGATAGCCGATCGCCACCGCCAGCGACGAGTTCTTGGTCAGATTGAGATATTGGTTGGTGAGCGGCGGCAGGATCACCCGCAGCGCCTGCGGGATCACGATCAGCCGCAGCGTCTGGCCGCGCGACAGGCCGAGCGATGCGCCGGCCTCCATCTGCCCCTTGTGCACCGACAGAATCCCGGCGCGGACGACTTCGGCGATGAAGGCCGCCGTGTAGGTCGACAGCGCCAGCGTCAGCGCGGCAAATTCAGGCGCCAGACGCGCTCCGCCGGCGAAGTTGAACCCTCGCAGAACCGGAACTTCCAGCGAGAACGGCTTGCCGAAGATCAAGAACGCGATCAGCGGCAGTCCGATCAGCAGGCCCACCACCCATGGCCACACCCGCATCGGCTTGCCGGTCGCGAAGAGTCGACGTCGGGCAAACAGCGGTAACCCGATGGCTACGGCAACCGCAATCAACAGAGCGACGAGGAAGCCGTCGAGCCCAGCTTCGCCCACCAGCCGCGGCACGACGATCCCGCGATTGGATAGGAAGAAGCTGTCCATCACCGAAACGCTCTGTCGCGGCGACGGCAACGCTCCGAGCACGGCCAGATACCAGAACAGGATCTGGAACAGCAGCGGCAGGTTGCGAACGATCTCGACGTAGCCGCCGCCGATCCGCGAAATCAGCCAATTCGGAGACAACCGTGCCAACGCAACCGCAAAGCCGATCACGGTGGCGAAGAAAATGCCGACGACCGACACCAACAGCGTGTTGACAAGGCCGACCAGAAACACCCGGGTGTAGCTGTCTGACTCCTGATACGGGATCAGCGTCTGGCTGACGCCAAATCCGGCCGTATGCGACATGAAGCCGAATCCGGAGGCGATCCGCTGATTGGCGAGGTTGTCGCGGGCATTGTCGAAGATCTCGTAGCCGATCCAAAACAACGCCGCGACGAACAGCACCTGCGCGATCAGCCCCTTCCAGCCGGAGCGACCGCCCAGCACGCGCCGCAGTTTCGCGACGAGCTGCATCGGCGGTGGGCGGGCGTCGATCGCCATCGGCGCGGGTCTTTACGCGATCAGCGGATCGGCGGGGCGTACATGATACCGCCCTTGTTCCACAGCTTATTGAGCCCTCGCGCAATCTCGAGCTTCGAGCCGGTTCCCACGTTACGCTCGAACGACTCGCCGTAGTTGCCGGTCGCTTTGACGATGCGGGACACCCAATCCTTGGTCAGGCCGAGCTGTTCGCCGAGATTGCCATCGGTGCCGAACACGCGCTTCAGCTCCGGCTTGTCCGACTTGGCCATCTCGTCCACGTTCTTCTGGGTGACGCCGAGCTCCTCGGCATTGATCATCGCGAACAAGGTCCACTTGACGATATCGAACCACTGATCGTCGCCGTGGCGAACCAGCGGCCCCAGCGGCTCCTTGGAGATCACTTCCGGAAGCACGATGTGATCCGCCGGCGTCGCCAGCTTCAAGCGTTGGGCATAAAGCTGCGAGACGTCGGAGGTGAACACGTCGCAGCGGCCGGACTCGTAGGCCTTGACCGCCTCGTCGGCGTTGGCGAAGGCGATCACCTCGTACTTCATATTGTTGCCCTTGAAATAGTCGGCAACGTTCTGCTCGTTGGTGGTGCCGGTCTGGACGCAGATCGAGGCGCCGTTCAATTCCAGCGCGGAATTCACCTTGAGGGCCTTCTTGGCCATGAAGCCCTGACCATCGAAATAACTGATGCCGGCGAAGTTGACGCCGAGCGACGTGTCGCGCGACAGCGTCCAGGTGGTATTGCGCGACAGCACATCGATTTCGCCCGATTGAAGCGCGGTGAAGCGATCCTTGGCCGACAACGGCACGAACTTCACCTTGCTGGCGTCGTCGAACACGGCGGCAGCGATCGCGCGGCAGACATCGACATCGAGGCCAGTCCAATTACCCTTGTCATCGGGTGCCGAGAAACCGGGCAGCCCCTGGCTGACGCCGCAGGACAACATGCCACGATCCTTGACCGTCTTCAGGGTCTGCGCACCTGCCGGCGATACCGAGAACACGGCGGCGGCTGCGAGGGCGGCAACGAGCGATACACGTTTCATGCAATGACCTTTCAAGGGATGTCCTGGCCGCTTCAATCGGCTCCGTGGGCGATGCGTTCCGATTGGATCCGCCGTTCGATCGCCCGAAGGCCCGCGCGCGGCAGCCGTTGTCCGGCACCGTGCTGCAAAAACTCTCGCCCTGCAATTCGCGAGCCTCTCAGCACGGCCTTCCAGACAGACCGATATGCATCACAGAACGAGTTGCGCGCCGGGTCAAGGGGTTGACGGCCGTCTTCCAGAAGCTGCTATTACCCCCATTCGTCGAAGTAGCCGAAGCACACGCTGCGAGCGCTTGTCATCATCGGCCCAACCACCAGCGAGCACTCATGGACTCTTTCGACTCCAGCGGGACACCCGCGCCGCTCAGCACGCAGACCCGTCTCGTCACTGCGGGCCGCGACACAACGGCACAGAAGGGCTTCGTCAATCCCCCGGTGGTGCATGGTTCGACGGTGCTGTACCCGACGGCGGCCGACCTGCACGCCCATCGCGGTGAGTACTCCTATGGACGGCACGGGACCCCCACTACCAAGGCGCTGCAGCAGGCGCTGATGGCGCTCGAAGGCGAGCGGTGTTCCGGTGTCGGCATCACCCCCTCCGGTGTCTCGGCGATCTCCACCGCCCTGCTCGCAGTCGTCAAAGCCGGCGATCATGTGCTGGTGTGCGACAATGCCTATCGGCCGACGCGACTGTTCTGCGATCAGATGCTGAAGCGTCTGGGCGTCGAGACCAGTTATTTCGATCCGCTGATCGGCGCCGGCATCGCCCAACATTTCCGGCCCAACACCGTGGCGGTGGTGGTCGAAGCACCCGGCTCGCAGTCGTTCGAGATGCCGGACATCCCGGCAATCGCCGCGGTCGCCAAGCAGCACGGTGCGCTGGTGATCGACGACAACACCTGGGCGACGCCGCTGTATCATCGCTCGCTGGAACAAGGCGTCGACATTTCGATCCAGGCCGCAACCAAATATATCGGCGGTCACTCCGACATCATGTTCGGCACCATCTCGGCCAATGCCGCCGCGTGGCCGAAGGTGTCGGAGGCGATCCGGCTGCTCGGCGTCTGCGCCGGACCGGACGACGTGTTCCTGGCGCTGCGCGGCCTGCGCACCCTGGAGGTGCGGCTGGCCCGCCACTATCAGGCCGGCCTGGACATGGCGCGCTGGCTCGCCGCGCGGCCCGAAGTGCAGCGCGTGCTGCATCCCGGCCTCGAAACAGATCCGGGTCATGCGATCTGGAAGCGCGACTTTACCGGCGCCTCCGGCCTGTTCTCGATCGTGCTGCAGCCGGCGCCGCAGGCCGCCGTCGATGCCCTGCTCGACACCGTCACCTTGTTCGGAATGGGCTATTCCTGGGGCGGCTTCGAAAGCCTGGTGATCCCGTTCGACTGTGCGTCGTACCGGACCGCGACGCAGTGGAACCCGGGCGGCCCGGCGCTGCGGCTGCATATCGGGCTGGAATCGACCGACGACTTGAAGGCCGATCTCGACCGCGGCTTCGCGGCGTTCAACGCAGCACGGACATAATCTTCTCCGTCATTGCGAGGAGCACCCGGATCGGCGCTTCGCGCCGTCCGGGCACAGGCTCCGCGCGAAGCAATCCACAAAGCCGCGCGCAAGGCCGCTGGATTGCTGCGCTACGCTCGCGATGACGGGGATGGTCTTCTGATCGCCGCTGACCAGCGTCGAGACGGTTCGCTACGGCCGATCAGTTCGGCACGCTCTCCGAGCCGCGGGCGTGCGACTTGATGATCAGCATGATGTTGCGCACGTAGATGATCGTCGCCATCGCCTGGCCGAGGATGATCACCGGCTCGCGTTTGGCGATGCCGTAGATCAGCGTCATCAGGCCGCCGCCCATCGAGAAGAACCAGAACGCCATCGGCACCACGCTCTTGCCGGCGCGCTCGCTCGAGATCCACTGCACCAGAAAGCGCGCGGTGAACAGCAGCTGCGCGATCAGGCCGAAGGCGAGCCAGAAATCGAACTTGGCGACGAACACGTCGTACAGATAGTCGCCGAGTTCCTGACCGTATTGAATCAGCATCAGTTTACCTCGGTTGCGACCGGCGTCGCTTTCTTGCGGCGGATCAGCCACCACACCCCGGCGAGATCCATCAGCCCGACCCACAGCCGGTCGAAGAAGCCGTAATTCGATTTGCCCGACAATCGTGGCCGGTCGGCGACGTCGACATAGACGATGCCGAAACCCTCGCGGCGCACCAGCGCCGGCAGGAACCGATGCAGGCCATCGAAATACGGCAGCGACAGGAACACGTCGCGGCGGAACGCCTTGAGGCCGCAGCCGGAGTCGCGGGTGCCGTCGCGCAGGATGGCGTTGCGCACCTTGTTGGCGACGCGCGACTGCAGCCGCTTGAAGCCGGTGTCCTTGCGCCCCACCCGCTGGCCGGCGGCAAGGCCGACCCGGGCCCCGCCCTGCTCCAGCGCGAAGATCAGCTCGGGAATGAAGGCCGGGTTGTTCTGGCCGTCGCCGTCGAGCGTCGCGACCAGCGCGCCGCGCGATGCGCGCACGCCGGTCCGCACCGCGGCCGACTGGCCGCACGACGCAGCATGGCGGATCTGGCGCAGATTGGGCCGCTCGGCGCGCAGCGCGGCGAGCCGCTGCGGGGTGGCATCGGTCGAGCCGTCGTCGACATAGACGATCTCGTAGATCCAGCGTCCGTCCAGCGCAGCGGCGATCTCGGCGATCAGCGGGGCGACGTTGTCAGCCTCGTTGCGCACCGGTACCACGATGGACACCGCAGGCGGCGGTCCGGACTGAGACAAGGTTTCAGGCATGCTTCGGAACAATCCGGGGCCGACGGGAACTCGCGGCCGGGGCGCTGTCTGCGCGCCCGCTTCTTATGGGGCGGAGCCGCCGCGGGCAACCCTTTTGACGCGATCCCAGGACGGCCCTGGCAGCGGGTCGATGGTGCCATCCTGCCGGATGGTGAACGCCAGCCGGCGGGCGGCGAACCAGTATCGTACCGCCATCGCGCCGACGAGCCCAAGCAAAGCACCGGCGACGACGTCGCTTGGGTGGTGGGCGAGCAACACCAGCCGGCTGACCAGGATGACGAACACGTAGGTCGCCATCACAGCCGTCAGCCGCGGCCACAGCGCCGAGACTGCAAAGCCCAGCGCGGCCGCGGTCATCGAGTGCCCCGACGGGAAGCTGGCATAGGCCTCGTTCCAGGCGAACAGCGAGAAATTGTACGGATCGGCGGCGCCGCCGACAAACGGGCGGCCACGGCCGATGATGCCCTTCAGCACTTCGCCAATCGCGACCGGCACCAGCACCGCCAGAAACAGGAATTGCACGCGGGTGCCGAAACCAATCAGCACCGCACGCGACGTGCCGCGCAGCAGCGGCACGATCAGCACGATCAGCAGCAGCAAGCCTGCGAGCGCCCACAGCACGTAAGCGGACTTGCCGAAATCGGTAATGATCTTCACCGGCCACAGCGACGGCGTGCCCCGCGGCGGCATCAGGCCGATCTCGAACGCATCGACCCCGACCATCAGGACCACGATCGCCAGCGACAGCACGGCCGTCAGCCACAGCGCATGCCGCGCCCAGCGCCGCGCGGCTTCGGCGCGCCGCGAATGCGACGGCGCCCGCACCAATTGCGCCAGCGCCCGGCCGATCACCAGGACCAGTTCGATGGGATAGATGCGCTCCGGTCTGCCGGGCTTGTCGGACACCGACATCCTATTGCGTGCCTTCGGAACGGAAAATCGCAATCGAGACCGGCTTGCCTTGCGAGAAGTTGTAGCCGTCGATCCGCGCCGCAACGTTGTAGCGCAGGCCGATCGCCTCGGCCCGGCTGGCGAACGCCCGCTCGCTGCGCGACTCGACGATCGCGAACCGGCAGGAGCCACCGAGCAGGAAGTCCGCAGCGCCGGAGCCGTCGGTGAGCAGCGTATCGGTACCGGTCATGAACACAAGGCTGGGCTCGTGATAGCCCGCGGCCGCTGCTTTCGGTCCGACGCACACCACCTTGCGCAGCTCACGCGCGACTTCGACGCTCGGGAACACCGGGCGCAGCATCGGAACCACCACACCAAAAACCGCGACGGCGAGAAACAGCGATGCCAACGCGCCATTCAGCAGCGAAGCTTCGGCACGGTTCTCGTCGAACAGCCGCCAGGCGAACAGACCGAAGATCAGAGATCCAGCTGCGAACGGCCATGCCAGGAACATCGGGTGATGCGTCAAATACACCGACCCGATCACCGCCAGCGGCAGGATCAGGGCTGGGATCGCGAACCACCACGCCGACCCGCGCGCCAGCCAGGAGCGCGACAATACCCGGCGCTCGATCGCTCCCGCCGTCATGATCGCAATCGCCGGATACAGCGGCAGCACGTAATGCGGCAGCTTGGTGATCACCAGCTCGAACACGATCCATGACGGGATCAGCCAGGCTAAAAGGTACTGAGCGCCGGGCTCCCGCCGGGCCCGCCACACCGCAGGGGCCGCCATCGCGGCCAGCGGCGCGCCGGGCCAGAACGTTGCCCAGAACAGCAGGAAATACAGACCGGGCGGCGCGCCGTGGGATTCCTGCGGGCTGGCGATCTTGCTCAGCATGTCGCCGCCGACCGAATCCGCAAAGAAGGTGTCACCGGCGCGCAGGTAGATCGCGATGAACCACGGCAGCACCCACAGCAGCATCCACGGCACACCGAGCAGCGGCCGCAGCCGCCACAGCCAGGCCGCCGAGCGATCCAGGATCGCCAGCGGGATCACCGTCAGCGCGATGAACATCAGAATTAGCGGCCCCTTGAGCAGAATGCCCGCAGCCAGCGCGGTCCAGAATACCGCCGGCACGATCCACGACCGCTCCGGACCGATGTCCCCGCGCTGCCAGCCGAGATAGGCCCGCGCCATCGCGCCCATCGCGGCGGTGACGGTGAGCAGCAGGAATGCGTCGGTTTTGGCAAGCCGGGCCTCGACCCCGAGCAGGATACAACTGCACAGCATCAAGGCGGCCATCACCGCCCCGCGTCGCCCGACGAAAGCGAGCGCCGCCCAATAGGTCATCAGCACCGCGCCGATCGCGCCGGCCAGCGACGGCACCCGGTACAACCAGATCCGGACCTGCGCACGCGGCAAGCCGAGCTTGCCGGCGGTCTCGACGACGGTGGCCTGCAGCCAATAGATGCCGACCGGCTTCTTGTAGCGCACCTCGTCCTGATAGCGGATGTCGATGAAATCGCCGGTCTCGACCATCTGCTTGGTCGCCTGAGCGAATCGCGCTTCGTCGCGGTCGATCGGCGGGATGTTGAAGAAGCCCGGCAGGAAAAACAGCAGCCCGACCAACACCAGAAATGCGGTGGCACGCAGATGACTGACCGTCACGAAGTCCAGCACCGCGACCAGCCCGCGGCCGGGATCGACGGTGGTTTTGGGTTCGCGCGGCGCGCCGAAACGGGGTCTGGCAGAGGTCTCGATCATCGGCTCCGCATACGCTGAAACCGATACAGCGACAACTGCTTAGCCCGGCTCTATTGAATTCTGACAACAACTGTGTCCGCGGCGCCAACGGCATCCATCACGGTGAGCCGGACGAAGCCCGGACCGGGAGGCGCGATCAGCCGTTGCCGTCGCCCGTCGATCTCGCCGACCGACAATCCGTTGACCATCACGGTCATCGGCAGCACCCCGCCGGCCACCTTGACCGGCAGCGCGCCGACCGAGGCTTCGCTGATCGCATCGATCCGCGATCCGTTCAGCGGGAACTGGATCCGCAGCGCCTTGTCGTCGCCCGGCTGCACCAGGTCACCCGAGGACCGGAAGCGCCTGAGCGGCAGCGGCAGCTTGGCGTTGCTGGCGACCAGCGTTCCCCGCGGCGCTTTCGGTAATGGTGCGCGGAGATGGCCGCTGCGGGCAAAGGCATCGAACAACACTGGAGCTGCCGCGACGCGGCCGATCATCCCAGGCACCGGGGCGCCATCGGGCCGGCCGACCCAAACCCCGATCGTCATCCGGCCATCGAACCCGACCGACCAGGCGTCGCGGTAGCCGTAGGAGGTGCCGGTCTTGAACGCGATCTGGTTGCGCACCGCATTCTCGGGCGGCGGGGTGCCGAGCAGAACGCTGCCGACCTGCCAGGCAGCAACTTGATCCATCAGGCGCAGAGTCTCGCGCTTGTCATTGCTGGAACTTGCAATTTCGCGCAACGGCAGAACGCTGCCGAGACGCGGCAGCCCGCTGTAGAGCTGCACCAGGTCGATCAGCTTGATGCCGACACCGCCCAGCCCCATCGCCAGACCCGGCGCTTCGTCCTTGGGCAGCACCAGCTCGGTGCCGGCCTGCTTCAGCCGCGAGGCCAGCCGCGCGGCGCCGACCCGGTCGAGCAGTTCGATCGCCGGAACGTTGAGCGAGAGCTGCAGCGCCTTGCGCACCGGCACGGTGCCCTGGAACGTCATGTCGAAGTTCTCGGGTGCGTAGGCGCCGTACCGCACCGGGCGGTCGTCGATCAGGCTTTCCGGATGGACGAAGCCGTCCTCAAAGGCGAGCCCGTAGATGAACGGCTTCAGGGTCGAGCCCGGCGAGCGCACCGCGCGGGCCATGTCGACCTGCCCGGCCCGGCGGTCATCGAAATAGTCGGCCGAGCCGACATGGGCGAGCACGTCGCCATTGGCATTGTCGACCGCGACGATGCCGATCGAGATGTCGGGGCCGAGCGCGGCGGCGCGGTCGCGCGCAAGCGTCTCGAGCGCGCGCTGCAGACCGGCGTCCAGCGTCAGGCGGATCAGCTTGGCGTTCTTGTCGGCGATCACCGCCTGATCGGCCGAATGCGGCGCCAGCACCGGCATCGGCTTGCGCTGACGCGCGACCGGCACCGCCCTCGCCTGCGCCGCGTCTTCATCGCTGACGACGCCGTCTTCGACCATCCGCGCCAGCACCCGGTCGCGCGCGGCCTGGGCGGCGTCCGGGAAACGATCGAGCCGGCGCGTCTCCGGCGACTGCGGCAAGGCGACCAGCAGCGCCGACTCCGCCAGCGTCAGCCGCTTCGGCTCCTTGCCGAAATACGCGATCGATGCGGCGCGAATGCCTTCGAGATTGCCGCCATACGGCGCCAGCGCCAGATAAAGGTCGAGGATCTGCGGCTTCGACAGCGTCTGTTCGAGTTCGACCGCGCGCACCATCTGCCGCAGCTTGGCGCCGACCGAGCGCTGGCGCCGCGGCTCCATCAGCCGCGCGAGCTGCATGGTGATGGTCGAACCGCCGGAGACGATCCGACCGTGGCTGACGAGCTGCAGCGCGGCGCGTCCCACCGCCAGCGGATCGACGCCGTGATGCTGATAGAACCGCTTGTCCTCATAAGCGAGCAGCAGCTTGAGGTAGCGCGGATCGACTTCGGTCGCGGCATCGACCGGCAACCGCCAGCGCCCGTCCGCCATCGCGAACGCCCGCAGCAGCTTGCCGTGGCGGTCCACCACCGTCACCGACGTCTGCCGCGCCTCGTCGAGCGGCAACGGGCCGAGCGAGACGGCGTAAGCGAAAAGGCCGCCGATTGCGATGGCGATCAGGAGGGCCGACACGAGGGCGGTCGTCTTGATCCTCCCCCAACCTCTCCTCCCGTCATTGCGAGGAGCGAAGCGACGAAGCAATCCACGCCGCGCGCGTGGCGCTGGATTGCTTCGCTCCGCTCGCAATGACGCCTTGGCAGGCGTCAGGACCTCTCGCGACGCTGCGGGCGTGTTGGTCGGCCGCTCGTTCATTTCGCAGCCCGCACCTCGATCGTGCCGGTGCCGGTGCGACCGTAGCGCGAGGGATTGTACATGTCCTCGACCACGGCTTGCGGCAGCACGTATTTGCCGGGCGACACCGCGCGCACCACGTAGGCGACCGTGAACACCGACTTGTCGTCGGCCTTGCGGTCGATCGCGGCGGTGAAGCGGTCATCGCGGAACTCGGTATTCACCGGCTCGGCGCCATCGGCGATCCAGCTCAGCGTGCCGGAGTCGCCCGACGACACCAGATGCGGATTGTCGATCTCCAGGCCCGCCGGCAGGTAGTCGGCGATCATGACGTGGCCGTATTCCGGCTTCGGCTCGGTGATCGTCAGCACCACCGCGAAGCGGTCGTTCTGCTTCGCCTTGGTGATGTCGGCCGGCTCGCCGCCGAGCGTGAAATAATTGCGCTCGATCTTGAAGCCGTTGCTGGCGGCCGGCTCCGGCGTGATCGGCGAACCGCTCACCGTCACCACCGCCTGCACCGGGGAGTCGCCGGTGTTGGCGATCTTGAGGGGCTGGGCCTTCACCTCGTCCGCCTTGTAGCTGCGATACAGCGCCGTCTTCACCGCATCTCCGTTGAGGTCGAGCGCCATCGTCTCCTTGGCGAGCGCGCGCGCCGCCAGCACCAGCCAGGCGTTTTCCTGGGTCGAGGTGTAGGGCGACAGTCCGCGCGCGGCTTCGACCCGCTGCACCGCCGTCGTCAGCGTCGGCCGCGGCGCGTTGCCTTCGCTGGCGAGCGACACCAGAGCCGCGGCATCGCGCAGCTCGGAGCCGTAATCGACCCGGCCGAACACGATCGACGGCTTGGGGTTGAGGCTGTCGGCCGCCGCCGCATAGACCCGCTCGGCGCGGGTGCGGTCGCCGACCAGCGCCAACGCCGCCGCAAGCTGCGCCTTGGCGATCGGGGTCGCCAGCTTGTCGAGCTTGGTGTCGGCGAGATAGCGCAGGTCGCCGATCGGCGCCGCGCCGTTGCGGGCGAGCACGTACAGCCCGTAGGCGAGATCGCGGCCGCCGTTCTTGTCCGGCTCGTCGGCATTGACCACCGAGTTGCGGATGCGATCGAGCGCGCTGCGGAACGCGACGTCCGGGACCACGAAACGCTTCTCGCGCGCCCGGGTCAGGAAGTCGGTGACATAGGCGTCGAGCCAGGCATCGTCGCCGCCAGTCGACCACAGCCCGAACGAGCCGTTCGAGCCCTGCCGCGACAGCAGCCGGTCGATCGCGCCTTTGATGCGCTCGTCGGCGCTACCGTCCATCGCCAGATGCGCGCCGGCGGCCAGATCGTTGACGTAGAGCAGCGGCATCGCCCGGCTGGTGATCTGCTCGGTGCAACCGAACGGATAGCGGTCGAGCGCCTTGAGAATGGTCGCAGCGTCGAGCGCGGTCGATAGGCTGACCGACAGCGACAGCCCGCCGGTGCCCGGCACCAGGTCCGAGAACATGTCGGAGGTCAGCGTCAGGCTGTCGCCCTTGGCGAGCGTCCGGATCGAGCGCCGCGCCAGGGTCTGGTTGGCGGGACGGATGTCGAGCGCATAGTGGCGCGCCAGCGACAGCCCGTTCGGCCCCTGGATCGCGACGTCGAGCGCAGCCGTGCCGGCACCGCCGGCGTCCAGCATCAGCTTGGCCGAGCCGCGTTGCTTGGCGGCGAGCTTCAGCGTCGTCGCCGCTTCGCCGCTCAGCTTCACCGGACCGCTGGCGCTGACCTTGATGGTGTAGTCGCCGGCAGCGCCTTCGACGTTGTCGAGATCGAACGCCATGGTGCCGCGGTCGCCGTTGCGCAGGAAGCGCGGCAGCGTCGTGGTCAGCACCACCGGATCGCGCACCGTGACGTCGGTGCTCGCACGGCCGACCTTGGTGGCGGTCCACGCCACCGCCATCACCCGCGCAGTGCCGGCGAATTCGGGAATGTCGAAGTCGATCGTCGCGGTGCCGTCGGCCGCCACGGTGACGATGCCGGAATACAGCGCGAGCGGCTTCTGCGTCGGCGGGCTGCCCTGCAGCTCCGCCGCCGAGGCGTCGCCGCCGGAACGGATCTGGCCGCGCGCCCCCTGCATGCCGTCGATCAACTGGCCATAGAGGTCGCGGATCTCGGCGCTGAGCCGGCGCTGACCGAGATAGTACACATCGGGCGCCGGCGGCTTGTAGCCGGTGAGATTGAGGATGCCGACGTCGACCGCGGCGACCACGATCTTGGCGTCCTCGCCGGGCGACAGCCCGCCGAGCTTGACGGGCAGCTTCAGCGTCGTCGACGGCCGCACCAGGGCCGGCGGCGACAGCTCGACCGACAGCGTGCGCGCCGCCTTGTCGATGCCGAACCATTTCAGGCCGATCGCGCGGCCCGGCATCCGCTGCGCGGCGGTGTCGAGCGGCCGCCGCAGCGTCGTGACGACATAGGCGCCCGAGCCCCAATCCTTGCCGACCGCAACCTTGACCTGCGAGCTGCCCGGCTTGACCTGCAGCGACTGCGTGGTCAACAGCCGGTCGCCGAGCACGTTGACGGTCAACAGACCCGCGGTCCGCGCGTTCACCGTCACCGTCATGGTGTCGCCGGAGGCGTATTCCGGCTTGTCGATCGAGGTCTCCAGCAGATCCGGCGTATCGGCCGAACCATCCGAATACCAGCCGACGTCGAACTGCACCGAGGTCAGCGGACCGGCCACATCGGCGGTCTTGACGTCGAGCCGGTAGCGGCCGGGCTCCGGGTTGAACTGCAGCCGCGCCGGCTCGCCGGCCTTGATCGACAGATCGCCGTCCGCGACCCGCTTGGTCGACTTCACCGGCTCGTAATCCCAGGACGAGTTCTGCCGGTACCACTGATAATGCGACTCGATCTTGAGCAGCTCGTAACGCAGGCCGCTGCGCGGCAGCGAGGTGCCGTCCGGCGCGACGAACGCGACATCGAACTTGGCGACATCGCCCTCGGGCACGTTGCGGTCGGCGAACAGCGGCTTGACGCCGATCATCGCCGCCGCCGGCGCGACCGGCAGCACCAGCTTGCGCTCGACCGCGCGGCCGCCGGCTTCCGCCATCCGGACGAAGATCTGCGCCTCCTGCGGCCGGGTCGAGGACGGCGGCTTCGGCAGGCTCACCTCGAACGTGGCGGCGCCATTGGCGTCGGTCTCGGGCAGGTTTTCGAGCGGGGTGCGCTCGTTGCTGGTGGTCTCCTCGTCGGCGACGCCGAACTGATAGCCGGCATAGCCCGGCCGTGCGTCGGCCGGCGCCACCAGCAGGTCGCCTTCGAGCTGCAGCGCCGAGGCCGGCGCGCCGTACAGGAAGCGGCCGTCGACCTTAAGTTCCACAGGAGCATCAGCTTTGATCGCCTTGTCCTTGGTGGAAATGTCGAATTCGATCCGATCGGGAACATAGTCTTCGACCATGAAGGTGGTTTCGCCGACGCTTCCCCCCTTCGGATCGGTGAACGCGCGGACCCGCCAGGTGCCGGTCGGCACCGCCGAATTCAGCGCGACATCGAGACTGCGGCCGCCGGCGCCCTGGTCGGACAGCACGGCGCGGCGGTATTCGACTCCATCGGGACGCTCCACCACCAGCGTCATCGGGCTGGCGGTCAGCGCCATGCCTTGGCCGTCGCGCAGCAGCGCGGTGAGATGCACCGTCTCGCCGGAGCGGTACACGCCGCGCTCGGCATAGACGAAGGCGTCCGCCCCGGCCGGCACCGCGCGACCGGCGACGCCGCGGTCGGACAGGTCGAAGGCGTTGGTCTTGAGGCTGAGGAAGGCGTAATCGGCCTTGTCGCGGCTTGCCGTCAGCAGCGCCGGCGACAGCCCGCCCTCGCCGCGCGCCAGCCCGGCTTCGAACAGGATGTGGCCGGAGGCGTCGGTCTTGCGGGTCGCCAGCACTTCGTTGTTGCGCGCGATCAGCCGCACCTCGGTATTGGCGAGCGGATCGGTCGAGGCCAGCGAATTGACGAAGACGTGGATGCCGTCGTTGCCGGAGAACGCGGTCAGGCCGAGGTCGGAGACGATGAACCACTGGGTGGCGATCTGGCCGTCATCGTCGGAATTGGGGATCGGGCCTTTCGGCGCCGCGGTCATCACATAGACGCCGGGCTGCAGATCGCCGAGCACCTGGTCGACCGGGAACGCGGTGGTGACGTCGGCATTCAGCGCCGCGGCCGCGGTGTCGAGCTCGCCCGACCACACCTTGGCGCCGCGCTCGTTGCCGAGGTCGCCGAGCTGGTAGCGGTTCAGCGTGCGCTGGAAGTCGCTGTCGACCACGGTGTTGATCAGGTTGCGGTCGCCGATCCGGAACACCTGCACCGCCACGGTCGGGGTGTTGACGCTGACCAGCGGAATGCCGCGCTGGCCGGTGCGCGGCAGCACGTAGGCCCGGCCGGTGAAGCGGACCAGCGGCTTGCGGTCTCGGACATAGACGTTGAACTCGGCCGACTTCGCCAGCGCCTCCTTCACGGTCGACGGCAGGCCGGCGCGCAGATTGATGTTGTAGCGCTCGCCGTGCTTCAGCCCCTCGACGCAGAGCTGGCGGTCCTCGGCGCTGATCGCCGGCTTGTCGGTGCCGGCCAGCGTCACATAGGGCGCAAAATCGGTGCGCTTGGCCAGTTCCTCGGAGAACTGGAAGCACACCCGCGGCGAGGCCGAATCCGAATCGACGGTGTAATCGAGCAGCCGAAAGCCGTGATCGGCGCGCAGCTTCTCGTATTGGCCGCGAATGTCGGCGACCTCGCGCAGCTCCAGCGAAATCCGCAAGGCATCGAGCGCCGGCCGCCACAGGCTGCGGTCGGCCATCGCGCGGCCGAGCAGCGCCAGCGCGGCGGCCTCCTCGCCCGGGCTCTTGGCGCGCTGGTAGGCGATATAGGCGGCGGTGGTGGCGCGCTCGCGCAGGAAGGTCTGTTCGGAACTGGTGGCGGCCTTGATCTGCAGCACGGTGCGGGCCAGCCGCTGCCAGTTGTCGCCGTCGGACGGATCGAGCGCCGCGATCTGCCCCAGAATCTGCAGGCCGCTGCGGTAATCGCCGCGCTTGAACGCGGCGTCGGCGTCGCCGCGCAGCACCGCAGTGGGCTTGTTGGTGGCCGCAGCCTCGCTCTTGATCTGGGCTTCGAGCTTGATCGCGGCGTCCGCCAGCTCGTCCCGCTGGAACGCCTTGTCGGCAGCGTGCGCCGATGCGAGCCCGAGCGCCAATCCGGCGCAAAGCGTGAGGGCGCGAACCAGACCGATCATGCTTGAACTCCCTTGCCGCGAACGAGCGTCGCGTTAGATCTTGTCATGCCGTGACGAAGATGACGCCGTGATGGCTGCGGGCGGACGCAGGGGCCGCCGGTTTCGCCATCCATCTTCCGCCCTCGCCGGCCAGCCCGGCTCGAGACTCACATCCTCGCCCGCGCGCGCGCCGAAAACAACGCGCCGCATGCGTTGGACGCCGGATGGTGGCAAATGGTTCGGGGCGGTTGTGGCGGAGGCGGATTTTTTGTATCCGGGGGTGGTGCTATAAAGCCCCCAACGGTCCCATAGCTCAACTGGATAGAGTAGCGGATTTCTACTCCGCGGGTTGCAGGTTCGAATCCTGCTGGGATCGCCATTGGCCAGAGGGAAGGGTCCAACGGAATTCACCGCAATTGCCCTCAATAAGTCGTAACGCTATGTCCTAATGACCAGAAGATTGAATCCGGTGCTGCTCCCGCAGATGAACTGCAGTTTGGTCTATGCTGGGATAGACAGTGGTCGCACTAATATTGATACTCTCAAGCTGATCCAGAATATGCTTCTTGTTCCGGATCGTCACACGGGTGATATCGATTCCGTCTTGTCCAACATCCGGCAAGGTGGCGCCGTGTCCGAAGAGTAAGAATGCACCAGACTGTGATTTGATGCGGGAATTCGTGCGTTTCGCCTTTACGCAAATAATCCCGCCAAGATCGTCAGGAACAATACGCCCTTCGAAGAAGCCTTTCTCCGACTTGATATGGTGAAGGAGCTTTTTGGCCACATCCGTCTGGTTGAAGGCACAAAGATCTAGACCGAGATCGAGACGGTTTTTCTGATCGTATGAGAGGTTTGAGAGGTTTGAAAGACAGCTAACAGTATCGGAATCGTAGTATTTGACGCGCCCTTCGGAGACGCGAAAAACGATAACCTCGCCAGCAATATCCGCTTGATCAGAATTGCAGGAACAAGCGAAGAATAGCGCAACAAGCGGATTCCCCGAAATATCGAGCAATCGCGTCGGCAAGCCATAATGTTGCATTCGCACAAGCCGATCGAAACAGTATTGATCACTCTGAAATTCGTCGTGGTGTGCAATCAATAGTTCTTTGCAGAGTCGATCTTCTCTTGGCAAGAACTGCCAATCCCCATTCTCCCATTTGCGCAGAAGAGATGGCGTAAGCTCATAGCGAGCGTCGGCGTGACCTCGAAAGAAAGTTTCGGTCTCGTCTCTTGCGGATGATTGATAGAGCAACCCAAGGAAGGACTCCACGCTCTCCGCAGTCCCGAGGCTTCTCTTTGCCCGAGGAGGAGGCTGCACGCCTGAGCCACCATCGGCACCGCCTCCCTGCATTCCGATAATATCGGCAAGATCAGGCTTAAGTTCGCCCAATCGGGCCAGCACTTCCGTTGCATCTCCCTCACGGACGGCCCAATGAGTACGATACACTTGGAACCGGTCCACTCCTAGGGCCGACGCGGCAACTTGATAATTCTTGAATTCCACTTCGCCGAAATCAATCAGCGTATTAAAAGTGGCGGAAACTTCCTGCCTATCAACTGTGACGTCAGAAATCCGCCCATACTTGATAAGCATGGAGACGGAATTCTCACCCGTCTTAATCTCGCTACACAAAAACGTCGGGATTTTCTCCAAGAAGGAGACCGCCGCAGTATTGAGACTATCGAGCCGCTTCTCAATGTCAGGCCGCGTGTACTCGAACATGCGGCCTCGGCTCATAGAGATGACGTTACCTTCACCATCAACCCGCTCCCAGTTTCCAAAAGAAATGTAGTTATAGTTTTTCGTCATTCGCTACCACGTCATTGAGTCGCGCAGAGCGACGCCACATCAATCTATCTTAGTTACAATCGAACACTGAGTCGTCCACATGACAATTCTAGACAGGCTTTGCGAGAAGAGAATCCTGGCAAGCTGGCTTCGGCATTGCGATATCCCATTTTCATAGGCTCAGTTACAACGCAATTCCGTATCAGCTCACCGGCACCCGCGGCTTGCGATGATGCCGGACGACCGGCGGCGGTGGTGGCGTGACCGGCTGCAGCGTCACCACGACCGGGTTGGGCTTGTGATCCATCGCGGCGCCGGTGGCGGCGTCGACGCCCATGCCGACGACGCCGCCGAGCAGCAGGTTGCCGGCAAAGCCGGCGCCGCCGCTGCCGGAGACTTCGCGGGTCAGCGGGATGATCTGCGGTTCATAGCCCTCTTTGCTCAGGCTGACGGTGATGTCGGCGTTGCGGTTGACCTCGACCACGCACGGCGTGACGCAGGAAAACGGCGCCTCGGTGCCGGACACATCGGCCTTGGCGCCCGACGGTGTGCTCGCGATCGAAATGTTCTCCGTGGTGCCGCGCGTCACCGACGCACACCCCGACAGCAGCAACGCGGCCAGCGCCGCGCCTCCCCATGACCGCATTGCAATCCCCCTGATACCGATGCTCCCAGAGCACCGTGTTCCAAGGGGAATTCAAGCCGCTGCGGGCCGCCAAAGCCGCACCTGAGACGCAGGGACAAACCTATCAGCAGGATGTCCCCACCCGGGTAATCGCGGCCGAGCTGCAGTCCGCCTTTTACCGGCGGCCCCGCTCGCATGACGCGGCAGCGGCCCTGTGGCAGAATCGGATACCGATCTGCATTCCGGCAAGCATTCGAGATCGCGTGGACCAGTCCCAAGCCCGAGCCATTCTGCATCTGAAAGCGGAGATCGTCCGCGTCCGCTCGTTCGGCCAGGCGCACAGCTATAAGTTCTGGGCCTTCAAGGTCGACGAGATCACCGATCCGGTGTGGACCGACGGTGCGGCCACCACATCGACGGTCTGGCTGACGACCGATTACGGGCTGCTCGACGGCACCGGCTATCGCGACCGCCGCAAATTCCGCATCGATCCCGGCGGCCGGGTGTCGCTGATCCAGGCCAGCAGCCATGACGGCAGCATCGTCGAGGGCCGCAATGCCGGACGGCTGGCGAGCGGCGTGGCGCGCTCGGTGGCCTGGCCCGGCACCGGGCGCTGATCAGAACTGCCGGCTCTTCAACAGATACGCGGGGATCGCCAGCCCCGCCCCGATCGCGCCGACGATCGACAGCACGCGCACGAACGCCTGCGAGGCCGCGACGATCTGCGCGGTCGAGGAGCCGGTGGTGTCGGCGGCGACCGCCATGTAGCCGAGCATCGCCTGACCGAAGAACGCGCCCGGCACCATCGGAATGCAGCCGGCCAGCGCCACCGCGTTGCAGGCCGGGCCGAGCCAGCGCAGCGCCAGGATCGCGGTGAACGAGGTGACGAAGGCCGCCGCGAAGGTCGCGGCCTCCAGGCTGCCGCCGGTCTGCTGCACCACGGTACGGACCGCCAGCGCCAGGGCGCCGGCAACCGCGCACCAGGCGAGCGTGCGCCAGCCGAAATTGAACAGCACGCCGAAGCCGGCCGCCGCCAGCGCGCCGAACGCGGCCTGATGCGCCAGATGCGGCAGCATCGCGATCCAGGTCGCGGTCATGTGTGAATCCTCAGCACGAATTCGGCCAGCCACAGCCCGGTGACGGCGAACACCATGATCATGATCACGGTGACGGCGCGGGCGCTGCCCATGGTCGGATAGCCGTCCATCACGTCGGTCTGGGCGTTGGTGGACGGCACGCCCGGCACCAGCAGCAGGATCGACGCCATCATGGCGAGCTCGGTGGTGGAGCTGCCGATCAGCCGCGCACCGAGGCCGCCGAGCGCCGCCGAGATGCAGCCGACGATCGCCGCGACCACGAACACGTTGAAGCGGCGGCCGAGCAGCAGATGTCGCACGCTCTGCCCGATGCTGGCCGCGGCCAGCACCGGCCCGAACGACAGCCAGTCGGAGCCGAGCAGCCGGCCGAACGCCGCGCAGGCGGCGCCGGTGGCGATCGCCACCAGCCACGGTGGATGCCGCGGCGTATCCTTCTGCAGCCGCTTCAGCTCGGCCTCGATCGCATCCGGCGTCATGTCGCCTTGCGAGGCGCGCTTCAGCAGCTCGCGCACCGCGAAGTCGAGCCGGTGGTTCACGCCGTGCGGGCCGATCTGCATCATGCGGGTGATGCTGTGGTGGCCGCGCGCCAGCGTGATCTCGAACGAGGCGTAGCCGGAGCGCATCCCCAGCACCTCCACGCCCAGCCCCTCCGCCACCATCCGCGCGCCCTCATGCACAACGCGCACCGACGCCCCGCTCTGCGCCAACACCGCCCCCGCCCGCAGCGCCACATGCGAGATCCGCGCCAGCGAATACGGGTGGATCGGTTCGAGGTCGGCGGGATCGGGCTCAATCGTCGTCATGGTGGATCGCTTTATAGATCGAAGGTGGGCAAAAGCGGGATCGCTTCGCCGCGCGCATGCAACGTATACCACGCCGCAACTAATCGCGGTCGCATGTTACCATTTGCGCGGTATCAGTGCCGAGTTAACAGCGTTGGCGTTGAATGCTTCCAATTGCGCAATGCAGGTCTATGCTCGGCGCGGCCTCGGCTGCCGCCAATTCGAAGAATGGAGTTGAAGATGAAGTTCTCGACATTGATCATCGCCTGCATCGCAGTTGCCGCAGTGATATTCGGCGCGCGCCAATTCAATTCCGAGTCCGTCCCCACCGCGGAGGCGCCTGAACAGACCGCGGCGAGCGTCCCGGCCGTGCCGGTGAGTCCGATCAAGACGGTGACCTCGACGTCGTGCTCGTCCGATGGCTGCCCGGTGTCCTGCGGCGACGACGAGACGCCGTTGTCGGCGTTTTGCGTCAGCGGCACCAAGGCCCGTTTCGCCGACAACCTCAAGCTCGCAGGCGGCAAGCTGACCGCGACCTGCGGCATGGGCGCCAACAGCGTGCTGATGTATTGCGGCCGTCCCTGAGTGCGGCGTCGATGGCCCGGCTCGCACCGGGCCATCGCATCGACGGCTTCACTTGAGGCCGAGCAGTTCCACATCGAAGATCAGGGTCGCGTTCGGCGGGATCACGCCGCCTGCTCCACGCGCGCCGTAGCCGAGCTCCGGCGGAATGATCAGCGTGCGCTTGCCGCCGACCTTCATGGTCGAGACGCCCTCGTCCCAGCCCTTGATCACCCGGCCCATCCCGATCGGGAATTCGAACGGCTCGTTGCGGTCGACCGAGGAGTCGAACTTGCGGGTCTTGGCGCCGTTCTCGTACAGCCAGCCGGTGTAGTGCATCACGCAGATCTGGCCGCGCGCCGGCGACGCGCCGGTGCCGACCTGGGTGTCGATGATCTGCAGGCCGGACGGCGTGGTGACGGTCTTGGCGGATTCGGACATGGCGGGGGTGCTCGACATCAGGGCCGCGGCGGGAGACAGCACAGCAACGGCCAAAGCCAGCACAGCGCCGGCGGGAAAAGCGAAACGCATCGGATTGTCCTTCGGGAAGATCGACGTCGGTCGCGGTGAGCCACGGTTGTAGCCGCTCGGCGCCGATCTCACAACCGAGGCAGCAACGACAGATCCGGCGCACCGCAACGCGCGGTCGCCTGCCCCGCTTCCGAAAGCGCTCGCGGCCCGGCTCCGCACCGGGCCGCGATCATCGCCCTCAATCTCTGGCGAACGGCCACGCTCCGAATTTGTAGTTCACGCCGAGCGATACGGTCTGCAGCTTGTTGCTCGCCGGCGCGAAATCGATGCCGGACAACGGCAGCGGCGGCGAGGCGCCGAACGCCGAGGATGCGCCGAAGTCGAAGTACTTGTACTCCAGCGCCATCGACCACGACGGCGCCAGCGCATATTCGAGGCCGCCGCCGACGGTCCAGCCCCAATTGGTGCTGGTGTTCGATATCACCGGGCCTCCGACGCCGACGAGATTGAACTGATCCTGCTGGCGATCCCAGGCCGCACCGCCTTTGACGTAAAGCAGCGTGCGATCGATCGCATAGCCGCCGCGCGCCGTGAAGGCGCCGATCGCGTCGATCCTGCTGCCGCAGTTGAAACCGGCGAAGACCGGATTGGGGAAAGCGCCGAAGCAGGTGTCGGTGCCGCGGATGTTGGCCCAGTTCGCCGAGGCTTCGACGCCGGCAACGAGGTCGCCGACCTGATAGTTCACGCCGATCTGGCCGCCGAGCAGCGCGCCGCCGAGGTCGACGCGGTCGCCCGTCGTCGGAGTCGGGAATGGATCCGCATAGGTGGTGCGGCCCCAGCCCGAGCCGACGCTGGCGCCGACATAAACGCCGGTCCAATTGGCGACCGCGATCGGGGGCGCCTTGGTGATGCCGCGCTCCGCAGTGCCGGCGCCATCGATATCGCCGAACTTGTACGAGGTCTGCAAGAAGCCGCCGTAACGCTCCGAATAGAACTGCATCGGCGCGGCGACAGTCGCCCCCGGGAAGACCGTGCTGGCACTGTCCGTCGCGAAGTACCAATAGCGGCCGCCGACGCCGACGCTGAAGCGGTCGGTGACGGCGTAGGACAGGATCGCCTCGAACTGCGTGCCCCAACCGTGGCCGACCTCGGACTGCGGATTGATGTCGGCGCGGAACCAGTGATTGTCGAAGCCGGCGCGGTTGACGTAAGGCAGATAGGCCGCGTCGACCTCGAGCCGCAGTCGTTCGGTCAACGGCGCCCGGACGTTGATGCCGAGCGCGACCCCGCGCCAGGATTCGGTCTCGCTGAGACCGAGATAGTTGGTGGGAAACGGAACCCCACAGGTGGCGAAGTCGGTCGCGATCTGAAGGCAGCCGAAGCCGTTGCCGGTCTGGTAGAACGAACGATAGCCGACGAAGCCGCCGAGCTTGCGCCCGCCATCGTTGATGAAATTGTAGCCGATGTCGGCGCTGCCGAACGACAGGCGGCCGTCGCGCATTTCCGAAATCGTGTTGGAATAGGTCACCTGGCTGGGGAAGTCTTCGTCGTTGAGCTGCCCGTCGACGAGATGACCGAGGCCGAGGTTCGCCTTGGCGAACAGACCCGACGCATGATCGACACGCACGAACGCTTCGAGCGAATGACCGGTCTGATCGCCATAGATCAGCCGCGAATTCAGCCGGCTCGGCAGAACGTTGCTGTTCAGATCCTTCTGCATCCGCCCCGAGCTGCCCCAATAGCGGGTGCCGGCTTCGACCTGCCAGCCGAGCGGCAGCGCTGCGGCTTTGACGAACAGCGGCGCGTCGCTGCCGAGCGTCGGCGCGCCGGAGCCGAGCCGGTAGTTCAAGCCCGCCTTGACCAGATCGAACTTCTGCTTGAATCCGACATTGGATGCGTTGCCGAACTGATCGACGTAGGATGTGTCGGCGGTGCCGAGGTCGACGTGATCGTACTCGACGAACGCCGACAGGTTCGAGCTGAGCGCGTATTCGAGGCCGGTGCCGGTGACCCAGCCCCACCGCGTCCCGCTTTCGGTGAAACGGTTGGCGATCCTCGCGCGCTGAGCATCGCTGCTGCCGCTCGCCCACGCCGCGCCGGCCTTGCCGTAGATCAACAGGTTACCCCAGGTCTGGCCGAGCCGACCCGTGATCATGCCGAGTGAAGAGACCGAGTTGTGGCAGGTGAAACTGCCTTGTGACCCGATATCGGTTGCGCATTTGGCGTAGCCGCCGATATCGGCCGCGGATGCGGACGCTTCGACGCCGGCGACCCACCGGCCGATCTGATAGTTCGCCCCGATCTGCCCGCCGCCAAACAGACCCGAACTATCGCCGCCGCCGGGGAAGCCGCCCGACGACGATGCGGCGAGCAAGGCACCTGTTGCCGAGTCCCAGTCGTTGCGGCCGAAGGCGCCGCCGGCGTGGACGCCGAGATAGATCCCGGTCCAGCTCCACTGCGGCAACGGCACGCCGGGAAGCGGCGCGGCACTGACCGACGCTGCGCCGAGGCGATAGTTGAGACCGACCTTGACCAGATGCGCGGTCTGGCCGATCGAGACGTCCGATACTCCGCCGAACTGATCGGCCATCGTCAGCGAGCGATTGCCGAAATCTGCGTAGTTGTACTCGATCTTACCCGACAAGCCCGGCAGGAAGGCGTATTCGGCACCGACGCCGACCAGCCAGCCGGTGCGGATCTCGGACGCTTCGAGGACATTGACGAAGTTGCCGCTGGCCATGCGGCGATGCACATCGGCCCAGGCGGCGCCCGCCTTGCCGTAGAGCAGCAGATCGCCGGCGGCATAGCCGAAGCGCGCCGCGAGCGTCCACAGCTCGTCGATCCGGGTGGTACAGGCAAAAGCGCCACGCAGGCACCGCGCCAGGCCGTTGATGGAACCGAAGCTGGCGTCGCCCTCGATGCCGACGACGGTGCGGCCGAACTGCGCATTGTAGCCGGCCTGGACGCCCGTGATCGCATTGCCGCTGACGCCGTGGCCATAGAAGGCCGCTCCCGCCAGCGCAGAGCCCCCGCCCGCGATGCTGTTCCAGGCACTATCCGAAGCGGCGCCGCCAACGTGGCTGCCGATGTAAAAGCCGGTCCAGTCGGTTGCGACCGCTGTGGGCGACCGGACGTTGTTGAACGGCAAATCGGCCGCAGCGGCCGGACCGCACGAAACGCCCACCACTGAACCAATGCTCAGCCACACTGAGAATTTTCTCATACCGCCCCCCTCGGCCCGTAGGCGCACCACCCGGTGCAGGGCAACATGATTCTCTGGCGGAACTCTACGGCCGCGCGCACATGGAGACCGCGTAAAACACAGCAAAGCTGCATTCTACACACCATTGTACAGGTCGCACGGCCCATTGTGAGAACGCCGACCGCGATAAAGCCCGCGTCACGGCACCACGCCCTAAAGCGAGACGCCAGGACGGCCGCTGTCCGCCAGGCACGACGTGACGACCGGCTTCACCGGCCGCCTCGCGCGCGATCGTCCGGAAGTGTCCGGTACGTCGCTGATCGGCAGCCGCAGCGCCGGCTTCCGCGCCACGCTGCGGCTGCTCGCCGCCGACTGATCGGCGGTCGTTCTCTTGCTCCGACTGCGTCGCGCGGGAATTACTTCTTCATTTGATCCTTCGACATGTGGTCCTTCGACATGCCGTCCTTGTGCATGCCGTCCTTCGCCATGGTGTCCTTCTTCATGCCGTCCTTGGACATGGAGTCCTTGGACATCGAGTCTTTGGACATGCCGTCTTTCTTCTCCATCTTGTCCATGGCGTAGGCAGCGGGAGCCGCAGCGAGACCGGCGGAGAACACGGCCAGAGCGACGGCGGAAGCGAGGCGGATGCGGGTCATGTGATGTGATCCTTGTCGAAATCGATCGGGCCGGCGAATGCCGCCCTCTTCCTCGACGTTGGCGAACGGCCGCGTGTTACATCGGACCGAAATTATTCTCGCGCATCGTGCAGCGGAACCGTCATCGCCTCTCCGGACTCGCGTGCATCGCAGCAAGTCGTCTACCGCACTGCAACTAACAAATCGGAGCAATCGGGCCAGTTTGCCGCATCATGCCTTGACCATCGCGCGACCGATGCCCTAGCGATTCAAGCAACAGATAATGATCGGGAGAGAAACGATGCTGTCACGCCGCCACCTCCTCGTCTCCGCCCTGGCTGCACCGGCCGTCCTCAAATTCGGAACAGGCACAGCTCGAGCGGCAACGACGCTGAAGATCTCGCATCAGTTTCCCGGCGGCACCATCGACAAAGGCGACTTCCGCGACCGGCTGTGCCGCAAGTTCGCCGAGGAAATCGGCAAGCGCTCCGGCGGCGAACTGGTCGGCGAAGTCTATCCCGGCTCATCGCTGATCAAGACCAACGCGCAGTTCTCGGCGATGCGCAAAGGCGCGCTCGACCTGTCGCTATATCCGATGCCTTATGCCGGCGGCGAAGTGCCGGAGACCAATATCGGCCTGATGCCCGGGCTGGTTTCGACCTACGACCAGGGCCTGTCGTGGAAGAACAAGCCGGTCGGCAAGGCGCTGACCGATTTCCTCGCCGACAAGGGCATCGTGCTGGTCACATGGGTATGGCAGGCCGGCGGCGTCGCCAGCCGCTCCAAGGCGCTGCTGTCGCCCGATGACGCCAAGGGCCTCAAGGTTCGCGGCGGCTCGCGCGAGATGGACATGGTGTTGCAGCAGGCCGGCGCCGCGGTGCTGTCGGTGCCCTCCAACGAGATTTACGCCGCAATGCAGACCGGCGCCTGCGATGCCGGCATCACCTCGTCCACCAGCCTGATCTCGTTCCGCCTCGAAGAAGTCGCCAAGCATCTGACCTCGGGCGCCGACGCGTCCTACTGGTTCATGCTCGAGCCGCTGATGATGTCGAAGGCGATCTTCGACAAGCTGCCGAAGAACCATCAGGACATCATCCTATCGGTCGGCGCCGAGCTCGAAGCGTTCGGCAAGCAAGGCGCCCAGGCCGACGATATCGAAGTCGCAAAGGTGTACGAGAAGGCCGGCGCCAAGGTCGACAAGCTCGACGCCGCCACGGTCGAGAAGTGGGCCGCAATCGCGCGCGATACCGCGTGGAAGGACTACGGCAAGAAGACCGCGACCTGCGCCAACCTGCTCAAGCTCGCGACCGACGCGGCATGATGCACGGACCCGTGCCGGGCCAGCCGGATCCGACCAGCGCCGCGCAGCGCGAGACCGGCGGCCCGCTCGGCCATGTGCTGGCGCTGATCAACCGCGCGATCCTGGTGCTGGCGGCGATCGCACTGGTGGTCGCCTGCGGCATCCTCAGCTACAGCGTGGCAGTGCGCAGCCTGTTCCACAGCGCGACCTACTGGCAGGATGAGGCCGCGGTGTTCCTGCTGGTCGGCGCCACCTTCCTCACCGCCGCCTTCGTGCAGAGCCAGCGCGGCCATATCGGCATCGAAGCGTTCACCGGCCTGCTGCCGCCCGCGGTGAACCGAGTCCGGCTGCTGCTGGTCGACATCGCCAGCCTCGCCTTCTGCGGCTTCTTCGCCTGGAAATCCTGGACGCTGACGCACGAGGCCTATGTCGACGGCCAGGTTTCGAATTCGATCTGGTCTCCGCCGCTCGCCATCCCCTACGCGCTGATGGCCGCCGGCATGACGCTGCTGTGCCTCCAGATCGCGGTGCAGATCGTGAACTCCTTCGGCAGGACGAAGCGCGCGTGACAGTCCTCGGTATTGGTATCAGCTACGGCCTCGCCACGCTGGTCGCGATGTTCTCCGGCATGCCGATCGCATTTGCGCTCGGCGCCGTCGCGCTGGTGTTCATGGCGATCTACATGCCGCACGCCTCGCTCGATACGGTGACGCAGAACGTCTACGAGGAGATGGCCTCGATCACGCTGCTGTCGATCCCGCTGTTCATCCTGAAGGGCGCGGCGATCGGCAAGTCGCGCGCCGGCCAGGACCTGTATTCGGCGCTGCACGCCTGGCTGCATCGCGTGCCCGGCGGCCTCGGCGTCGCCAACGTGTTCGCCTGCGCGCTGTTCGCCGCGATGGCCGGCTCCTCACCCGCGACCTGCTCGGCGATCGGCTCCGCCGGCATTCCGGAGATGCGCAAGCGCGGTTATTCCGGCGGCTTCGCGGCCGGCATCATCGCCGCTGGCGGTACGCTCGGCATTCTGCTGCCGCCGTCGGTGACGATGATCCTGTTCGCGGTGGCGGCCGAGAAGTCCCTCGGCCGGCTGTTCCTCGCCGGCATCGGACCGGGCCTGCTGCTGGTGACGCTGTTCGGGCTGTACGCGGTGTGGCGGTTTCGCAGCGAATACGCCGCCGCCAAGGCGCTGTACGAGCAGACCGGCAAGGAGTCCGCGATTTTGACTCGCGAGCACTACACCATGGCGCAGCGCTTCGGAGCGCTGCCGCGGGTGCTTCCGTTCGTGATCCTGCTCACCGGCGTGATGATCGCGCTGTACGGCGGTTACGCGACGCCGTCGGAAACCGCCGGCCTCGGCGGCCTATTGGCGTTGGCGTTGATCGCGCTGATCTACGGGGTATGGAAGCCTTCCGACCTGTCGCCGATCATGATCTCGACGGTGCGCGAATCCACTATGCTGATGATGATCATCGGCATGTCGCTGCTGTACTCCTACGTGATGAGCTATCTGCACATCTCGCAGTCGGCAGCCGAGGCGGTCGTGGCGATGCAGCTGCCGCGCTGGGGGCTGTTGGTGGCGATCCTGGCGCTGGTCGTGGTGCTCGGCTTCTTCCTGCCGCCGGTGTCGATCATCCTGATGACCGCGCCGATCATCCTGCCGCCGCTGCGCGCCGCCGGCTTCGACATCATCTGGTTCGGCGTGGTGATGACCATCGTGATGGAGATGGGCCTGATCCATCCGCCGGTCGGCCTCAACATCTTCGTCATCCGCAACGTCGCCCCCGACATCCCGCTGTCCGAGGTGATCTGGGGCACGCTGCCGTTCGTGCTGCTGATGATGTTCGCGGTGCTGCTGCTGTGCCTGGTGCCCGGCATCTCGACCTGGCTGCCGGATCTGGTGATGGGGCCGGAGAGCCTCAGATAATTCTCTGGATGGATTAGGCGCACTCGCGCCGCAACCCACCTCCCCTCGCCGCACCAGAAACCAGATGGTGGGTTACGCGCCCACGGCGCTAACCCACCCTGCCGGTCACTACCACGTGACGTAGAAGTCGCCGCGATTACCCATGCTCAAAGCCAGCGCTTTGCCGCCATCGATCGCCGCCTTGGTATCACCCGTCGGCTTCACACTGGTCGACCCCATCGTCCCGCCGCCACCGGCGTCGGCAAAATGGACCGCCCACGACTGCATGTTGAGGTCAGGCACGTCGGACGCCTTCTGGAATTTGAGCGTGCCGTTCTGCAGCGCATCGCTGAGCGACTGCGCCTGCTCGGTCATGCCCTTGTCCTGAAGCGCGGTGATGTGACTGGCGATGGCCGAGTGCGTTGCAAAGACGAACATGACGTCGTCGGACACCACCTGGCCTTCGGTCGAGCTCGCGAATTGGCCGCCGTTCTTGGCCAGATCCTGCATCGCCTGCGCATTGTTGTAGAGCTTTGCGCCGGCCTCCAGGATGGCGATATTGTCCGCGCTGCCCTCCTGTTGCCAGATCGGCGTACCAGACAGGACGCTGGCCCCCGCGCTGGTTTGGTCTGTCGAACCTTTCAGCCCGTTTCCGAGATCGTGGATTTGATCGAAGATCGATTTGTTCTTGGATGACGCTTTGTCCGACGAGACCGAGCCCTTGTTGTTTGACCTCGACGCTTCGACCTGGGCCGCGAGCTTCTTGGCCGCGACTTGATCGGCCGCGTTCCTCGCCAGCACTGCCTTGGCGTTATCTGACAGATCCACGATCGTCGCAGAACCGGCGCGGCTCGACGCCGCTGCGCCCGGAGCCGCAAAGCTCCCGCTGCTGAGCCCGGAGATCACGCTGTCGCTGGTAGCGTTCTGCACGCCGATCACGGTCTTGATCGCCGAAAGGTCCGGAAGCGTGGGAGCGATCGTCGTCATGATGGGCCTCCCTGGCCGCGCCGCTGACCCGGTAGATGAAACGGGGTCGATTCGCCAAATTCGAGTATCAAATGATACGGGTATCTTCAGGCGCGCATCGTTAAGAATGAATTAACGCGACCGTCTTCGACCGGATCGAGGCGACCCGCCTTGCCTGAGAATTGTTCTAGACTGGCCTGGGTCCGCGCGACTTAGGACGCTGTGCGCACCCGCTTGTTCTTCGCGTTCAGCGCATTGACGACGCGGCTGACCGGCGGGCGGCCGAGCAGTGCGGCGACGCTGTTGGTCGCGGCAATCAGCCTGTCCATGTCGACGCCCATCGGCACGCCCATGCCTTCCAGCATGTAGAGCACATCTTCGGTCGCAACGTTGCCGGTGGCGCCCGGCGCATAGGGGCAGCCGCCGAGGCCGCCGGCGGCGCTGTCGATCACGCGGGCGCCCTCTTCCAGCCCGGCATAGAGATTGGCGAGCGCCTGACCATAAGTGTCGTGGAAGTGCATCGCGAGGTTCTGCATCGGGATCGCCTCGGCACAGGCGCGTAGCAGCTCTCGGACTTTTTTCGGGGTGCCGACCCCGATGGTGTCGCCGAGCGAGATCTCGTAGCACCCGAGGTCCCACAGCGTGGTCGCTGCATCGACCACCGCCTGCACCGGCACGTTGCCGTCGAACGGACAACCGAGCACGCAGGAGATGTAGCCGCGCACCTTGACGCCGTCCGCTTGCGCTCGCGCAATCACCGGCCTGAACCGCTCGATCGACTCAGCGACCGAGCAGTTGATGTTGGCGCGGGAAAACCCTTCCGACGCCGAGGCGAACACCGCGACGACCTTGGCGCCGGCGGCGTGCGCGGCGTCATAGCCCTTCTCGTTCGGCACCAGCACGTGGAATTCGCCGGGCAGCTTCAGCGACGCCCGCAGCACCTCGTCGGAGCCGACCATCTGCGGGATCGCCTTCGGCGACACGAACGCGCCGACCTCGACGGTGGACAGACCCGCGCCGACCAGCGCCTCGACGAACGCGATCCGGTCCGCCACCGAAACCGGAGTCTTCTCGTTCTGCAGGCCATCACGCGGGCCGACTTCGACGATACGGATGGTGTCGGTCATGCGCCCTCCATGTATTACGTCGTCATGCTCGGCCTTGTGCCGGGCATCCGCGCCTTTCAGCAGATCAACGTCCGAAGGCGTGGATGGCCAGGACGAGCCCGGCCATGACGGTGGTAGTTGCTACTCTGCGTCGGCCTCGAGCTCGGCCAGCTCGGCACCTTCAGCGACAATGTCGCCGACCTTGCACTTGATCGCCGTCAGCGTACCGGCGAACGGCGCGCGCAGGGTCTGCTCCATCTTCATCACTTCGAGCGTGAGGATCGGCGCTCCCTTGTCGAGCTTGGCGCCGACCTCCGCCAGCAGCGCCACCACGGTGCCGGGCAGCGGCGCGACAATCTTGTCTTCGCCGGTCTGCTCCTCGCTCTCACCGCCGAACGGATCGACAAGGTGCAGCTCGAACCGGCCGTTGCGGGTGCGGACATAAAACTCGGCGCCCTCGACCACGGCATGTACGCGCGAGCGTGCTTCGCCGAGCGACACGTCGATGCTGTCGCCATTTGCGGCCCACGCAAACGCCAGTTCGCGGCCGTCGATCGCCAGCGTCGATGCCCCGCCACCATAGCTGAGCTGCACGTTGTGGTCGGTGTGGTCGTGCCCCTGCCCGCGCCGGAACAGGAAGGTACGCTGGCGCCGGCCGACCGGCATCCAGCCTGCCGTCCGCCACGGCGACGGTCCTTCGGCCTTCGCTACGTCATCCTCGCTGCGCAGGATCGCCGCAACCGCGGCGGCGAGTTCGAGATCGCCGAGCGCGTTCGGCGCCGCGGTGAGCGCTGCGAGATGGCGTTCGATGAAGCCGGTATCGATCGCGTTGGCGCGTACCTCGGGATGCATGATCAGCGCCGACAGGAACGGAATGTTGGTGACGACGCCGCGGATGTCGGTCTCGTTCAGCCCGCGGTCGAGCCGGTCGATCGCCGCCTCACGGGTCGGCGCCCAGGCGATCACCTTGGCGAGCATCGCGTCGTAATACGGCGACACGCTGTCGCCGCCGCGATAGCCGGCATCGATGCGCAGGCCATCGACCTCGGCCGGCGTGCGCCAGGTCGTGATCTTGCCGACCGACGGCATGAAGTTCTTCGCCGGGTTCTCGGCATAGACCCGCGCCTCGATCGCGTGGCCATTGAGCCGGAGCTGACCCTGCTCGAGCGGCAGCGCTTCGCCGAACGCGACGCGAAGCTGCCATTCAACCAGATCGACGCCCGAGATAAGTTCGGTCACCGGATGCTCGACCTGCAGGCGCGTGTTCATCTCGATGAAGAACACGTCCTTGCCGTCGGAGACGAACTCGATGGTGCCGGCGCCGACATAGTTCACCGTGCCGGCCGCGCGGCGGGCTGCTTCGCACACAGTCTCACGCTGCGCAGCGCTCAGCGTCGGTGACGGGGCTTCTTCGATCACCTTCTGGTGGCGGCGCTGCAGCGTGCATTCGCGCTCGAACAGCGAGACCAGATTGCCGAGGCTGTCGCCGACGATCTGCACCTCGATATGGCGCGGATTGTCGACATAGCGCTCGATCAGCAGCGTATCGTCGCCGAACGCCGCCTTGGCCTCGCGCTTGGCGCTGACGATCGCTGCGGCAAGCTCGTCGGCCTTGCGCACCACCCGCATGCCGCGTCCGCCGCCGCCGGCCGAAGCCTTCACCAGCACAGGGAAGCCGATCTTGTCCGCAGCCGCGGCGAGCGTCGCCTCGTCCTGCGCGGCGCCGTGATAGCCCGGCACCAGCGGCACGCCGGCCTTTTCCATCAGCGCCTTGGAGCCCGATTTCGAGCCCATCGCGGTGATCATCTCCGGCGTCGGCCCAACGAATACGAGGCTAGCATCCGCGCAGGCCTGTGCGAACTCGGCGCTCTCGGACAGGAAACCGTAGCCGGGATGCACCGCTTCGGCGCCGCTCTGCTTGGCGGCCTGGATGATGCGTTCGATGTTGAGATAGCTGTCGCGGGCCCGCGCCGGGCCGAGCAGCACAGCCTCGTCGGCCTCGGCGACGTGCTGCGCGCCGGCATCGGCCTCGGAATATACTGCGACAGTCCGCAAACCCATTGCGCGTGCGGTGCGGATGACGCGGCAGGCGATCTCGCCGCGGTTGGCGATCAGAAGCGTGCGGAAGCGACGATACAGGGCCGTGTTTGCCATCATCAAATCCTGATCATCACATCCGGAACAGGCCGAACTTCGTCGGCTCGATCGGCGCATTGCTCGAAGCCGAAAGGCCGAGCCCAAGCACCAGCCGTGTGTCGGCGGGGTCGATCACGCCGTCGTCCCACAGCCGCGCCGTCGCATAGTATGGGCTGCCTTGCGTCTCGTACTGCGCACGGATCGGAGAGCGGAATTCTTCTTCATCTTCCGTGCTCCACGAACCGCCCTTGGCCTCGATGTTGTCGCGGCGGAGCTGGCTCAGCACCATCGCGGCCTGCTCGCCTCCCATCACCGAGATCCGCGCGTTCGGCCACATCCACAGAAAACGCGGCGAATAAGCCCGCCCGCACATGCCGTAATTGCCGGCGCCGTAGGAGCCGCCGATCACCACGGTGAATTTCGGCACGTTGGCGGTCGCGACCGCGGTCACCAGCTTGGCGCCGTCGCGGGCGATGCCGCCGGCCTCGTATTTCTTGCCGACCATGAAGCCGGTGATGTTCTGCAGGAACACCAGCGGAATGCCGCGCTGGCAGCACAGCTCGATGAAATGCGCGCCTTTCAGCGAAGACTCGCTGAACAGGATGCCGTTGTTGGCGATGATGCCGACCGGGAAGCCCCAGATATGCGCGAAGCCGCACACCAGCGTCTGGCCGTAGAGCTTTTTGAATTCGTCGAACTCCGAGCCGTCGACGATCCGGGCGATGATGTCGCGCACGTCGAACGGCTTGCGGCTTTCGGCCGGCACGATGCCGTAGAGCTGCTCGGCCGGATACAGCGGCTCCCTCGGCTCGCGCATGTTCAACACCGGCCGCTGCGGCGGCTTCAACGTGCCGACGATTTTTCGCGCGATGCCGATCGCATGGGCGTCGTTCTGCGCGTAATGGTCGGTGACGCCGGACTGCCGCGAGTGCACGTCGGCTCCGCCGAGCTCTTCGGCCGAGACCACTTCGCCGGTCGCCGCCTTCACCAGCGGCGGGCCGCCGAGGAAGATGGTGCCCTGATTACGGACGATGATGCTCTCGTCCGACATCGCCGGCACATAGGCGCCGCCCGCGGTGCACGAACCCATCACCACCGCGATCTGCGGAATGCCCTGCGCCGACATATTGGCCTGGTTGAAGAAGATCCGGCCGAAGTGCCGCTCGTCGGGAAACACCTCGTCCTGCTGCGGCAGGAAGGCGCCGCCGGAGTCGACCATGTAAATGCACGGCAGATTGTTCTGCCGGGCGATGTCCTGCGCGCGCAGATGCTTCTTCACCGTCAGCGGATAATAGGTGCCGCCCTTCACGGTCGCGTCGTTGGCGACGATCATGCATTCACGGCCCGCGACTCGGCCGATGCCAGTGACGATCGAGGCCGAATGCACATCGCCGCCATAGAGGCCATTGGCCGCGAGCGGCGACAATTCGAGAAACGCCGTCCCAGGATCGAGCAGCAGATCGACGCGGTCACGCGGCAGCAGCTTGCCGCGCGCAGTGTGCTTGGCGCGGGCCGCCTCGCCGCCACCGGCGGCCACCGCCACCAGCTTGTCGTTCAATTCAGCGACCAGCGCGCGCATCGCCTCAGCGTTGCGCGCGAAATCGGCCGAACCGGGATCGATCTTGGAATGCAGCGACATGGCGTTTCCGGCAGGTTCTGACTCGCTTCGGGATCGAAGCGTTGAAGACATGGTGTCATCGCCGGGCCGACAGGCGCAACCCTAACCTGCCCGGGCGCGACGCAACACGCGCATAGCCGGGTCTCTCGGCCGGCGGCTTGCGCCGAGCGGCCGCGTCGAACGCCGCGGCCTTGCAAGCTGCCGCGGCTGCAATTCCGGGTCAGTGCGTCCAGGGCTCGGGACGACGGAAGGCGAAATTGTCGGCGTAGGCCGCGCGGCGGCGTGCCGGCTCCTTCGGCTCGATGATCTGGTATGGAATGCCCTCGCGCTCGCAATAGGCGACCGCGTCCTCACAGGTTTGGAAGTGCAGGCTGACCTGCTGGTGCATGTCCGAGGACGAGGTCCAGCCCATCAGCGGCTCGATCGTGCGCGGCGTTTCCGGCTCGTAATCGAGCTGCCATTCCCGGGTCTTGGCAGTCCCGGATTGCATCGCGTTCTTGGAGGGCTTGTAGATCCGTGCGGTCATGGAAGAGACGAGCCTGTCGAGCTACGGCACTGCGCCGGTTTGGTGGAAGCGACGATCCTGGTGTAACGTTCCGCTGAGTAACGGACGAGGTCGGAATCACGTAGAGTTTTGAGGTTGGTTCCGGCCAATTGAGATTCCGTCGCCTAGCGATTTCGTTTCCTGATTTCCTATATTCTGTCCCCGGCATCGTGACAATCGCAGGCCGGCGGGCGACCTCGCAACAATACGGACGATCGGCCCCATGGAGATACAGGCTATTCTGCCCAGCAAAGGGCGCGATCTGCGGCTCGACCTATTCCGCGGCATTGCCAACTGGGCGATCTACCTGGATCACATCCCGAACAACGTGGTGAACTGGATCACGACCCGCAACTGGGGGTTCAGCGACGCCGCCGACCTGTTCGTGTTCATTTCCGGCTACACCGCTTCGTTCGTCTACGCGAAGATGATGCTGGAGCGCGGCTTCATCGTCGGCGGCACCCGGCTGACCAAGCGGGTCTGGCAGCTCTACGTCGCCCACATCGTGCTGTTCGTGATCTATATCGTCGCGATCGGCTATGTGGCGGAGCGCTTTTCCGATCCCGAGATCATCAACGAGTTCAACATCGCAGGTCTCGTCGCCAATCCGGGCGAGACGTTCCGCCAAGGGCTACTGCTGAAATTCAAGCCGGTCAATCTCGACGTGCTGCCGCTGTACATCGTGCTGATGGGGCTGTTCCCGCCGGTGTTATGGCTGATGTTGCGCCGCCCCGACGCGGTGATGATCGGCTCGTTCGTGCTGTATTTCGCCGCCCGCTATTTCGAGTGGAATCTGCAGGCGTTTCCGGAAGGCACCTGGTACTTCAACCCGTTCTGCTGGCAGCTGTTGTTCGTGTTCGGCGCATGGTGCGCACTCGGCGGCACGGTCCGGTCGCGTTCGCTGATCAACTCGCGCGGCATGCTGTGGTTCTGCATCGCCTATCTGGTGTTCGCGCTGATCATGACGATGGCGGGCCGTTTCGAGGAATTCGGCGACCTGTTTCCGCGCTGGCTGTATGACGCCTTCAATCCCAACGATAAGACCAACCTCGCACCCTACCGCTTCCTGCATTTCGCGGTGATCGTCGTGCTGGTGATCCGGTTCGTGCCAAAGGACTGGAAGGGACTGGAATCGCGCATCTTCGAACCGCTGATCAAGTGCGGACAGCAGTCGCTCGCGGTGTTCTGCGTCGGCGTCTTCCTGTCGTTCGTGGCGCATTTCGAGCTGACCATGAGCTCCGGTTCACTGCTGGCGCAGATCCTGGTCAGCGCCGCTGGCATCGCGATGATGACGCTGGTCGCGTACTACATTTCCTGGTCGAAGCAGCAGGACAAGCCCGTCCGCCCGGCCCCCAAGCC
>NZ_QUMK01000038.1 GCF_010907035.1 Rhodopseudomonas sp. BR0M22 | reverse complement strand
GTACTTCGTCTCAAGACGCGGGAGAGTAGGTCGCTGCCAGGCCTGCAAAGTACAAGAAATCCTCAAATCACGATGACAAGCAAACACACAAAACGCCGCCTCCAAAAGAGGCGGCGTTTTTTGCGTTCAAGGGGCGCTCCGCGTTTCCTGTGCATTCCGCGCGGCATTTTGCAGCGGTTCATCTCCACCAGCCTAGGCTCGCCCCCGTTCCGACTCGATCTGGCGTCAGATTGAGCGTGAACCGCGGTGCTCGCGGTCCGTTAACAACGGCCGCCTGCGAACCAGGTCCACTCGAGGAGACAGTTCATGCCTTTTGCCCTTCGTCCCGTCGTCGTCGCTCTCGGCGCTGGTGTCTTCGCCGTCGCGCTCGCGTCGGCCTCGACCACGGCCGTGTTCGCTCAGGCGAACAAAGCCGCGCCGTCGGCCCCGGCCGCTGCCGAGCCGGCAATGAAGGAAATCACCCTCACCGAGAAACAGATTCAGGGGGTGCTCGCCGCCCACAAGGACGTCGATGCGATCGCCGCCAAGCTGCCGGACGATCAGGACACCAAGCCTGATCCGAAGATTCTGGCGCAGCTCGACGATGCCGCGAAGAAGCACGGCTTCGCGTCCTACGACGAATACAGCGATGTGGTCGAAGCGATCGGCATGGTGCTGGCCGGCACAGATCCCAAGACCAAGACCTATGTCGGTCCGGCCGCGGCCTTGAAGGATCAGATCGCCGCGGTCGAAGCGGACACCAAGATGTCGGCCGACGACAAGAAGCAGGCGCTCGCCGACCTCAATGAGGCCGCCAAGAATCCCGGGCCGGCGGTGACCAACAAGACCAACATCGATCTGGTTCTGAAGAACTACGACGCGCTGTCCCAGGCGCTCGAGGACGACGAATAACCGTTCGCCACACCCGTCCGTCTTGCGCAGCGCCGCTTCTCGGTCGAGAGGCGGCGTTGCCGCGAGGAAGTTTCGCTCAGAAGGCTGTTCCGCTCCGCCTCCTCGTTTGGAGCGTTAGACTGATTCCAAACCCCACTGCATTCTCTTGGTTTGTTGCTTCTGCTAGGCGGTCGCATCCGCTGCAGCGCAAAAGAGTGACATGCCAGACCGATCCGAGGCCGGCCGCCGTGCCCATCAGGGTTTCCTGACCACCTGCGGCTGCGTCGCTGGCCGCATTGCGGTCGGTGCGGCAGTGTGCGGCAGCATTCTGGCTCCGCAGACTGCCGATGCGCAGGCGCAATCCCAGCAATTGCCGAGCGTCACCGTCGAGGCGCCGAACCGCACGGCCGCGTCGCGACCAGCGCCTGCGTCGCAGCGAAGCGCGCGCGCCCCGATCAGAAGGCAGGCGCGTCGCACGCCGGTTGCCGCGCCGCCGAGTCGGTCCGAGCTTGCCGCGGCCGCCGCCGCCCAACTGAATGAAGCCAAGCTCGGCTACCGCGCGATGCCGAGCCCGACGACGCTGCGCAGCGGGGCGTCGCCGCTCGACAGCTCGCAATCCGTCAATGTCGTGCCCGAGCAGGTGCTGAAGGATCAGCTGCCGCGCAATCTCGACGACGCGCTCGCCAATGTCAGCGGCGTGACCCAAACCAATACGCTGGCAGGCTCGTTCGATGCCGTGATCCGCCGCGGTTTCGGTGACAACCGCGATGGTTCGATCATGCGCAACGGCATGCCGCTGGTGCAGGGACGCGCGCTTGGCGCCGACGTCGAGAGCGTCGAAGTGCTGAAAGGCCCGGCCTCGCTGCTGTACGGCATCCAGACGCCCGGCGGCATCGTCAACACCATCAGCAAGCGGCCCGACCTGTATCAGCACGGCGCGCTCACCGTGATCGGCTCGAGCTTCGGTGGCGGCAAGAACGGCAGCCAGGCGGTCGTCGACGTCACAGGCCCGATCGGCGATGGCGGCGTCGCCTATCGGTTCGTCGGCTCGGGCCTCGATGAAGACTACTGGCGCAATTTCGGCGCCAATCGCGAGATGCTGATTGCGCCCTCGCTCGCTTGGTATGGCGACCGCACCACGCTTCAGTTCGGCTACGAGCATCGCGAGTTCAGCTATCCGTTCGATCGCGGCACCTCGTTCGTGAACGGCGCGCCGCTGGCGATACCGGCGACGCGCCGGCTCGACGAGGCGTTCAACCGGACCTGGGGCAAGTCGGATCTGGTGCAGGGCTCGATCGAGCACCGGCTCGACGACAATTGGAAAATCACCGCCGCCTACAGCTTCAACAGCGAGACCTACGACGCCAACCAGCTGCGCATCACTTCGGTCGATGCCCGAACCGGCGTCGAGCGCCGCAGCAATGACGGCACCAAGGGCGCGATGGCCTATGTCAGCTACGGCACGTCCTATCTGCAGGGTAATGTCTGGCTCGGCGATTTCCGTAACGAGCTGCTGATCGGCGGCGATGCGCAGCGCCGCGTGATCTATCGTCAGGATCTGATCCGGCAGGCGACGCCGAATTTCAACTTCTACAATCCGACCTACGGCCTGGTGCAGCCCGGCACCACGGTGTCGCCCACCGACAGCAACCAGACCGATCAGCTCGAGACCCGCTCGGTGTTCCTGCAGGATACGCTGCATCTCACCAACTGGTTCGCGCTGGTCGGCGGCCTGCGCTGGATGGAATACGACCAGCTCGCCGGCCGCGGCCGGTCATTCGTCGCCAACACCGATCTAGACGGCAGCAAGCTACTGCCGCTGGCCGGCGCGATCCTGAAACTGAACGACCAGGTGTCGCTCTACGCCAGCTATACCCAGTCGCTGCAGCCGACCTCGACCATCGCGCCATTGCAGAACAGTGGCGGTCTCGTCATCGGTTCGAACATCGCCCCCGAAGAAGGCACGCAATACGAAGCCGGCCTGAAGTTCGACCTCAACAAGCGGCTGTCCGGCACGCTGGCGGTGTACGACATCGACAAGAAGAACGTACTGGTGTCGCAGTTCAACGCCGCGACCGGCCTCAACGAATATCGCGCCGCCGGCAAGGTCCGCTCGCGCGGCGCCGAGTTCGATGTCACCGGCCGGCTCGACGAGCATTGGAGCACGATCGCGAGCTATGGCTACACCGATGCCGTCGTCACCGACGATCCGGTGCTGACCGGCAAGCGCCTGCAGAACGTCGCGATGAACACGGCGTCGCTGTTCCTGGTCTACGATTTCGGCACAGCGCTGCCTGGACGGCTTCGGCTCGGCGGCGGTGCGCGCTACGTCGGCGACCGGCCGGGCGACAGCACCAATTCCTTCGTGTTGCCGTCCTACACGGTGGCCGATCTGTTCGCGACCTACGAGGTCAAATACGGCCGCACGCCGGTGATCTACCAGTTCAACGTCAAGAACCTGTTCGACACGGTGTACTACCCGTCGGCGGTGAACACCCTGAACGTCGCGCTCGGCGACGCAAGGCGATTCTCACTGGCCGCCACCGTCAAGTTCTAGCCCGATGAAACCGCCGGCAGTCCGGGCTATCCTGCTGCAGCTCCATTCCGTCGCAGGATTGGTGCTCGCGGCGGTGCTGGTCGTGGTGGCCCTGTCCGGCGCGGTGATGAGTTTCGAGGACGAGATCCGAGGCGCGCTCGATGCTGGCCGCCTCGAAGTCGCGCCGCGTGCCGAGCCACGGATGCCGCCCGACGCCCTGATTGCGAAACTGCAAGCCGCCGGCGATCCGGTCGCGTCGATCACGATGCCCCGCGTCGCGACATCCGTCGTCGAGGTTCGGTTCGCCCGAAGGGCGGATCACACCCGGCCCGCGCCGCTCTATGTCGATCCTTATACTGGCGACAGCCTCGGTCATCCGGCGGCCGACGCGTTCTTTGCCACCGTCCGCAAGCTGCATCGCTGGCTGCTGTTGCCCGGCGATGGCAACGGCTACGGCCGGCCGATAACTGCTGTCGCGGCGCTCGGACTATTGACCATGCTGCTGACCGGCCTGGTGCTGCGCTGGCCGCACCGCCCCGGCAGCATCAAGGTATGGTTGAAGCCGCATTGGCAATTGCGCGGGCGCGGGCTGCACCGTTCGCTCCACGCCGTGATCGGAACCTGGGTGCTGCTGGTCTACCTCGTCATGACGACGACCGGTCTGTGGTGGTCGTTCGACTGGTACAAGGCGGCTGCGACCTGGCTCCTGGCGCGGCCGCCGATCGTGGCACAGCGCCCGAGCCGTCCTGCCGTCACCGAAGCCTCGTCCGCGCCGGTGTCGCTCGACCGCGTCTGGGCCGCGTTCGTGGCTGACCGCGGGAACCGTTTCGAAGCCGCGCGCTTGACGCTGCCATCCGGCCGCGACAGCACTGTGCGGGTTCGGGCCTGGCTGAGTGACGCCCGAGACGGCGCGCATGACGAATTCCGGATCGACGGCCGGACCGGCCGGATCGTGTCTGCCGACCTCTATGCCGACAAGACGATCGGCGAAAAGGTATTGGCGCGCGTGCTCGACATTCACCGCGGCAGCATTTTCGGTTGGCCCGGCAAACTGCTGTTCATGCTCGCAGCACTGACCATGCCGTTGTTCGGCGTTACCGGGGTGCTGCTGTATCTATCGCGCCGCCGTCACAAGCGGATGCAGCTAGCCGCCCGCGCCGGCTGACACATCCATCGGACGAGAGACTGGCCGGCCGCAATGTTGCGCCGCGCCGATCCGCCGCGCTATAAGCCGACGGTCAAATCACCCCGACCCGTCGCGAACCAACCGCCGCGTCATGAAAATCCTGCTGGCGGTCTTCCAACTCGAAAAGCAGAGCGGCAAAGAACGCGATTGCATCGCCATCGCGCGCCATCTCGCCGGTCGCGGCCACGACGTCACCATCGTCACCACGATCCCGTCGCCTGATCCGCTCGACCAGATCAGCACCGTGAAGGTGCGCGCCCGCGGCCTGACCAATCATCGCCGAGCGCGCAATTTCGCCCGGGCCGTCCGCGAGCATCGGCGCCAGCACCTGCCCGACGCACTGCTGTCGTTCGAGCTGGTGCCCGGCGCCGACTTTCATTACGTCGCGGACGATGCGGCGATCCTGCGCGACCGGCTGTGGGCGTGGCCGCCTCGGCAGCGGATCAGGCTGGCGCTGGAGCGCGGCGTGTTCGCCGCGGCGTCCCGCACCGAGCTCTGGTTCCTGACCCAGGATCAGCACGACGCCTACCATATTGCCTACGATTTCGATCCATCCCGCGCGCTGGTGTTGCCGGCCGAGCCGACGAAGCTGTTGGCCACCGTCGCCACGCGACTGGAGCAGCACGTCCCGGCGGCTTGAAATCGGGTGGCTGCACCGGCCTGGCCGTCGTAATCTCGGTGCCATGATGCCGACCACTCAGCACAGTCACGCGCTGTTCGACACGGCGATCGGCCGCTGCGGCATCGTCTGGGGCCGGCGCGGCATCGTCGCCGTGCAACTGCCGCAGCCGACCGAACCCCAGACCCGCGCGCGGATTGCGCAGCGTCACCCTGACAGCGTGGAAGCGTCGCCACCGGCAGAAGTGCAGCGCGCGATCGATGGCATCGTCGCACTGCTCGAAGGTTCGGCGATCGATTTCGCCGACATCCAGCTCGACCTCGACGGCACGTCGGCGTTTCAGCGCCGGGTCTACGATATCGCGCGCAGCATTCCGGCCGGCAGGACGCTGACCTATGGCGACATCGCCAAGCAGCTCGGCGGCGTCGAGCTGTCGCGCGAGGTCGGGCAGGCTCTGGGGCGCAATCCGTGCCCGATCATCGTGCCGTGCCACCGCGTCCTCGCCGCCGGGGACAAGCCCGGCGGCTTTTCGGCCAATGGCGGCGTCGCCACCAAGCTGAAGCTGCTGGCGATCGAGGGCGCGGCGGTCAACTACACGCCGAGCCTGTTCGACTAATCTCGATCGGGCGGCGGCTCAGGCCGCCGGCGGCACCGATACCTTCACCGACACGCGCTCCGACATCCGCTGGAAGAACGCATCGAGATTGGGATAGGCCGCACGCCAGCCGCAATCGGCGAAGCGGAAATCGGCATAACCGAGCACGCAGGTGAGCGCGATCTGGGCGATCGTCAGCGGTCCGTTCAGCATCGCGGTGTCGCGATCGAACCGCGCCATGCCGGCCCAGGCCCGCGCCCAGTGATCGTCGTACCAGCCCTGCCAGAACAGCTCCTTCGGCCGAACCAGCTTCTCGTAGCGGCACAGCAGCATCGAATCCAGCATGCCCTGCAGCAGCGAGTGGTCGCTCTTTACCCGCCAGCGCTCTGCGCCCGAGGCCGGGATCAGCTTACCGCCGCCCGCGAGCTCGTCGAGATATTCGGCGATCACGTAGGAATCGACGATCACCTCGCCATTGTCGAGGATCAGCGCCGGCAACTTCTTCAGCGGGTTGACCTCGCGCATGTATTGCTCGTTGGCCTGCGCTGGGATCACGGTCGCCGAGACGAATTCGATCCGGTCGATCAGTCCGAGTTCGATCGCGGCGATCCGCACCTTGCGGGCGAACGGCGAGGCTTGGGAGAAGGAAAGTTTCATGGATGCTCCTGAGAGGAACGACTTGGTCGCGAGCCTGCTCGATCTATCTTCTGTCATTCCGGGGCGCGAACGAAGTGAGCGAGCCCGGAATCCATAACCACCGCCGCGAGTATGGATTTCGGGCCTGCGCCCAAAAGGGCGCATCCCGGAACGACGAACGAGAGGTGTGTATAAGAGGCTTACGCCGCCACGATGGTTTGCTTCTGCTCGCCGAGCCCCTCGATGCCGAGGGTGACGACGTCACCGACATTGAGGAATTGCGGCGGCTTCTTGCCCATGCCGACGCCGGGCGGCGTGCCGGTGGTGATGATGTCGCCGGGCATCAGCGTCATCAGCTCCGACAGATACGACACGATCTTCGGCACGTTGAAGATCATGGTCGTGGTCGAGCCGGTCTGGCAACGCTGGCCGTTGACGTCGAGCCACATCCCGAGCTTGTGGACGTCGGCGATCTCGTCCTTGGTGACGACCCACGGACCGAGCGGGCCGAACGTGTCGTGCGACTTGCCTTTGGTCCACTGACCGGCCCGCTCGATCTGGAAGTGACGTTCGGAGACGTCGTTGCAGACGGCGTAGCCGGCGACGTAGTTCAGCGCATCGGCCTCGGTGACATATTTGGCGCGGGTGCCGATAATCACCGCGAGCTCGACCTCCCAGTCCAGCTTGGTCGAGCCGCGCGGCTTCTCGACGTCGTCGTTCGGTCCGCACAGCGAGTTGTTGGCCTTCATGAACACGATCGGCTCGGCCGGGATCGGCATGTTGGCTTCGGCGGCGTGGTCGGCGTAGTTCAGTCCGATCGCGATGAATTTCGGTGCACCGCCGACCGGCGACCCTAGCCGCGGCTGGCCGGGGACTGTGGGCAGCCCGGCGACGTCGAGCGCCGCCAGCTTGGCGAGGCCGGCGGGCGAAAACGCCTCGCCCGCGAGGTCGGCGATCTGTCCGGACAGATCGCGAAGCTGGCCGGACTGATCGAACAGGCCGGGCTTCTCGTGGCCGACGACACCATAACGAACGAGCTTCATCCCGCGTTTCCTCCGCAGTTGTGCAGGTAGTCCAACTGATGGACCAGTGATGATTCGAGTTCAATAGATGCTGGCGCCGCCGGGCTATGCGCGGCGCTGCTGTGAGCCGTCATGGCAACGCCACGAGGCGGAAGGCGTCGCCATCGCGCACGATCCGGCCCGGGCCGAAATGCCCGCCGAACAGCAAGGTCGGTGTGTCGGCGAAGCGCGAGAATAAGCGGCGGCGCGTTTCGATCGATTGCTGCGGGTCGGAGTCGAAGCTCGACGACCAGTCCAGCCGAGCCATCTGGCAGGGGTGATGCGCGACGTCGCCGGACAGCACCGCTTCTTCACCCTCGGAGCGGATGTGTAGCGCGACGTGTCCGGGGCTGTGGCCGGGCGTCGGGATCAGCGTGATCTCCTCGCCGATCTTCGCATCGCCGGCGATCAGATCGACGACGCCGGCATCGATCACCGGTTGCACCGAGTCGGCAAACACCGCGGCGTGCGCCGCGTCGGTGGAATGCGTCTTCCAGTAATCATATTCGAGGCGGCCGAACAGATAGCGTGCGTTGGGAAAGGTCGGCACCCATTGCCCGTCGACCAATCTGGTATTCCAGCCGACGTGGTCGACATGCAGATGCGTGCAGATCACGGTGTCGATGCTGTCGGCCGGATAACCGGCGCGTTCGAGATCCTGCAGGAACGGCTTGTCCAGCCCGTTCCAATGCGGCACGCCGCGGCCCTGCTTGTCGTTGCCGATGCAGGTGTCGACCACGATCCGTCGGGTCGGCGTTTCCACCACCCAACTATGCACCGACATCGTCAGCCGTCCCTCGTCGTTGGCGAATTGCGGCGTCAGCCACGGCATGGTCTGGATTTGCTGAGGGGTGGCTTGCGGCAGGATGAACCGGGTGCCGCCGGTCATCTCCATCTCGACGATTTTTGTGATTTTGACCTTGCCGACTGACCACGCCATCCCACGTCTTCTCCCTGGTTTTTATTTTGCCCGAACATGCGGGTTTTACGGCCGCGGCGCAATGGATCGCGTCGCGCTGCGACGCGTTAGGTCGCTCGAGGACAGCGCCGTTGTCGGCGCAAAGACGGAGGACAGACGATGCCGGAGCTGGCGATTTCGACCGACAAGGTCGCGTTTCTGATCGAGAAGGCGCGCGAATTCGACGCCAAGGAGGGCGTCACCGACGCCGATTCCGGATCGAACGGCGCTGACGACGATATGGTCGACGTGCTCGAGGATACCGGCGACGATCCTGTCGTCCAGGAGATCAGCAGTTTCATCAACGCAATGACCGAAGAAGAACAGATCGACCTCGTCGCCTTGATGCGGCTCGGTCGCGGCGATGGCAGCATCGAAGAATGGGATGATCTCCGCCGCGAGGCTGCCGAAGGCCGCAACGGACGCACCGCTCGTTACCTTCTCGGCGAGCCGCTGCTCGGCGATTACCTCGCCGAAGGGTTGGAAGAGTTCGGCCTGTCGTGGAACGACGAGCGAATAACGCCGGTGGCCTGATCCCGAGGCGCTTTAAGGCTGATAAATAGTTAAGTGCATCGGCTGCTCTGCACGCGCGTCGCGTGCGCTTCGTAGCATTCCGAGGAATTCAGATTTACCAGTGAATTCAGCGTCCTGCGGTCTATTCTGCGACGACGTCGATCATGCGAGCCGATGCTGATCGATTCCGTGGAGGCGAGGATGACGCTGGATCTCGGTTTCGATGCCCGCGAACTGCTGCGCAAGCTCGGCGGCAGCTCGATTGCGAAGTTCGCCAGGAACAAGACTGTTTTCGCGCAGGGGGACGACGCCGACAGTGTGTATTTGCTGCTGCAGGGGCGCATCAAAGTCTTAGTTCTGTCGGAGCAAGGCAAAGAGGTTGCGACCGGCATCGTCGCGCCCGGGCAATTCTTCGGCGACGGCTGTCTGGTCGGAGAGCAAACGCGTGGCGCCACCACTATTGCGATGCAGGACTGTGTGGTTGCGACTATTCCGAGCGTGCGACTGATTGAGACGCTCCGTGCGCAACCGGACTTTGCCGAACTGTTCGTGCGTCATCTGCTGCTGCGCAACCGTCGCATCGAAGAGGACCTGCTCGATCAGTTGTTCAATTGCAGCGAGAAACGGCTGGCGCGCCTGTTGCTCCGCCTCGCCGAGTTCGATCAGGGCCGAGAGCCGCAGCCGATCGAGCCGCATATCAGTCAGGAGACGCTGGCGGAAATGATCGGCACCACCCGGTCGCGGGTGAGCTACTTCATGAACAAGTTCCGCAAGCTCGGCCTGATCAGCTACGACCGCACCATCGAGGTGCATCCGGCCCGGCTCAGCGCCGTTCTGCAGGATCGGTCCGAACGCGTCAGCTAGTTTCAGCGCTGTTCGGGTGTCCGCTGTCGAGAGACCGGCGCATCTTCGCATCGCAAAGCCGCCATCCACTTTTGCCGGTACGCCCGGCTGCGCCGCCACTATAGTGCGCACCGCGCGCAAGACGCAGGGTGGAGACGGCATGATTGACGAGGGATGGCGTGATCGGCTCGCGATCCGCGAGTTGGTCGAGAATTGGGTGGTGTGGCGCGATGCCGGGGACTGGCAGCGCTTTCGCACCGTCTGGTTCGACGACGGCCGGATGATGGCGACCTGGACGCAAGGCACCGCCGACGAATTCATCGCGATGAGCAAGGCCGGCTGGGCCAAAGGCGTGTCGATTTTGCATTTCCTCGGCGGGCAGTCGATCGATCTCGCCGGCGCCCGCGCCGTCTCCCAGACCAAGATGACGATCTCGCAGCGCGCCAGCGTGCACGACGTCGTGGTCGATGTGGTCTGCACCGGCCGCTTCTACGATTTCCTCGAAAAGCGCGACGGCCGCTGGGGCCTGGTGCTGCGTCAGCCGATCTACGAGAAGGACCGGATGGATCCGGTCGACCCTGCGGCGAAGCTGTCGCTCGATGCCGCGCTGCTGGCGCAGTTCCCCGAAGGCTATCGTCATCTCGCTTACTTGCAGAGCGGCCTCGGCTATCCGATCAAGCGCGACATGCCGGGCCTGAAAGGCGACGCCGTCGAACGGCTGTACGCGAGCGGCGCGAAGTGGTTGAAAGGCGAGGCGCTGGACCGCTGACGCGAGCTGACTTGTTTCGCACGCCGTGGCGCGCGATTGCGTCGTCGCTTCGCTCGTCGCGATGGCGGAGCCCTGTTCGAACTCGATAACCAAGAAACGTGGAGACCGAAATGCCCGACTTCATCACTCTTCCCGCCCTGGTCCGCGACACCGCGCAGGCGCGGCCGGACCGGATCGCGGTGATCGACGGGGAACGGCAATTGCGCTACGCGGAATTCGATGCGCTGATCGATCGCATCGCCGCGACTTTGCAGCGCGATGGTCTGAAGCCGACCGACACCATTTCGATTTGCGCGCTGTCCTCGATCGAATATGCGGCGACCTTCCTCGGCGCGCTGCGCGCCGGCATCGCGGTGGCGCCCTTGGCGCCGTCGTCGACCGCCAAGGATTTCTCCGCGATGGTGCGGGACTCCGCCGCCAAGATCCTGTTCACCGACGACTTCGCCGCCAATGCGATGAAGGACGCCGAAATCGACGCCGCGGTGAAGCGCGTGGCGTTCGACGACGGCACCAGCGGCGAAGCGTTCACGCGCTGGCTGGCGCCGGAAGGTACCAAGCCCGCGCCGGTGACGATCGATCCGGAGTGGGTGTTCAACATCATCTATTCGTCCGGCACCACCGGCACGCCGAAGGGTATCGTCCACAGCCATCAGATGCGCTGGCTGCAATACGGCCAGCTCGATCCGATGGGCTACGGCCCCGACGCGGTCACGCTGTTGTCGACGCCGCTCTATTCCAACACCACGCTGGTCTGCTTCAATCCGACCCTCGCCGGCGGCGGCACCGTGGTGCTGATGAAGAAGTTCGACGCCCGCGGTTTCCTGGACTTGGCGCAGAAGCTCCGCGTGACCCACGCGATGCTGGTGCCGGTGCAGTATCGCCGAATCATGGCGCTGCCGGAGTTCGGGCAGTTCGACCTGTCGTCCTTCCAGATGAAGTTCTGCACGTCCGCGCCGTTCGCGCCGGAATTGAAGGCCGACATCCTCAAGCGTTGGCCCGGTGGTCTGACCGAGTACTACGGCATGACCGAGGGCGGCGGTTCGTGCACGCTGCTCGCCCACGAATTCCCGAACAAGCTGCACACCGTCGGCCAGCCGCGGCCCGGTCATGAAATCCGGATGATCGACGAGGACGGCAACTTCCTGCCCAATGGTGAAGTCGGCGAAATCGTCGGCCGCTCCGACACCATCATGAAGGGCTACCTCAATCAGCCGCAGAAGACCGCCGAGGTTTTCTGGACCGACAAGGACGGCAACCTCTGGGTGCGCAGCGGCGACGTCGGCCGGTTCGATGCCGACGGCTTCATCACCCTGATGGACCGCAAGAAGGACATGATCATTTCGGGCGGCTTCAATATCTATCCGAGCGATATCGAAGCCGTGGTTGCCAAGCATCCTGACGTGCTCGAAGTCGCGGTCGTCGGCATGCCGTCGGAAGAATGGGGCGAGACCCCGGTTGCGTTCGTGGCGTCGCGGCCAGGCCACAGCATCGATCCGGCGGAGTTGAAGAGCTGGACCAACGGTCAGGTCGGCAAGACCCAACGCCTCGCCGAGGTGGTGCTGGTCGAGTCGCTGCCGCGCAGCGCAATCGGCAAGGTGCTGAAGCGCGAACTCCGCGACCAGCGCCTCGGCGTGAAGGCCGCGTCGTAGACCAAGCAACGCTCAGCCTCACCGACGTCATTCCGGGGCGCTCACGAAGTGAGCGAACCCGGAATCCCGAGGTTGTTGCGACGCAGAGATTCCGGGTTCGCCGCTATGCGGCGCCCCGGAATGACAAGTGGAAAGGCTTGCGCTCGAGCGGGCGAGCGCTCCTCCTCAATAATGCGGCGGGCGCTCGTTGGCGGGTGCTCCGACGCTGCTCTCGGCCTGATCGAGCCGGTCGCTCAGTGCGGCGAGCTGCCGGGTCAGTGCGTCGATCTGCTTCCACTGCGCGGTGACGGTCTGGTTCAGCGCCTCGATCGTCTCGTCCTGATACGCCAGGCGGACTTCCAGCGCCTCGACGCGGTCGTTCAGATCGTTCTCGCCGGCCATCGCCCGCTCCATTTCGGCTCGGTCTGCCCGCTCACGGCCGGCAAGACGCAGGTTGTCGCCGGCCCGGATGCGGAAGCGCGGCATTGCACGGGCGGGTTTAACAGCGGGTGCGTCGGCAGGAAACCAGCCCTTTCAGGCAAATCACGGTCGCCCGCCCTAGGCGCGGCGAGGATTGCTCGGCGGCCGTGGAATATGCCAACTAGGCTGGCGCCGGAGCGCGGCGTAACCAACCCAACGAGCTTGTGCCTATGAGGAATTTCCATCTCGCCGGCCGGTCCACCGTGCACGCCCGCAACGGCATGGTCGCGACCTCGCACCCGCAGGCGGCGCTGGCCGCGATCGAGATCCTGAAGGCCGGCGGTACCGCGGCCGATGCCGCGATCGCTGCCTCGGCGCTGCTGGCGGTGATCGAGCCGCAATCCACCGGCATCGGCGGCGACTGCTTCGCGCTGATCCAGCCGAAGGGCACCGGCAAGATCACGGCTTATAACGGCTCGGGCCGGGCTCCGGCGGCCGCCAAAGCCGAGTGGTTTCTGGAAAAGGGCATCGACGCGATCCCGCTGACCAGCCCGCATTCGGTGACGGTCCCGGGTGCGATCGATGCCTGGGCGACGATCCTGCGCGATCACGGCCGGTTCGGGCTCGACAAGGTGCTGCAGCCGGCGATCAAGGCCGCGGCGGAAGGCTACGTGGTGGCGCCGCGGATCGCGTTCGACTGGGCCAACGGCTTCGCCAAGCTGAAGAAGGGCGCCAACACCGAGCGCTATCTGCTGCCGCACGGGGAAGCCGCCAAGACCGGCGACGTGATCACCCAGCCGGAGCTCGCCAACACGCTGAAGCTGATCGCCGACAAGGGCCCGGATGGCTTCTACAAGGGACCGGTCGCCGAAGACATGGTCGAGACGCTGCGCGGGCTCGGCGGTCTGCACACGCTGGAAGACTTCGCCGAACACTGCACCGAAACGACGTCGCCGATCGGCACGATCTACAAAGGCCTCGATGTCTGGCAGTGCCCGCCGAACGGCCCGGGCATCACCATGCTGGTGATGCTGAACATTCTCAGCCGGTTTGATCTCGGTAAGTTCGGCCCGCTCAGCGTCGAGCGCTTCCACCTGGAAGCCGAGGCGACCCGCATCGCCTACATGATCCGCGAGCAGCACATCGGCGACCCGCAGCATGTCGATGTCGACGTACTGCGTATTCTGGCGAAGGAATTCGCCGAGGAGCATTACAGCCAGATCGCGCTCGACAAGCTGCTCGATCTGCCCGTGGTGTCGCCGCCGATGAATCCGTCGACCGTGTACATCACCGTGGTCGATGAGGAGCGGAACGTCTGCTCGTTCATCAACTCGATCGCGCATTCGTTCGGCTCGGCGATCGTGTCCAACAAGACCGGCGTACTGCTGCAAAACCGCGGCGCCGGCTTCCGTATTCAGCCCGGCCACCCGAACTGCATCGCGCCGAAGAAGCGCCCGCTCCACACCATCATTCCGGCGCTCGCGACCGAGAACGGCCGAGCCCGAATGTCGTGGGGCGTCATGGGCGGTCAGTATCAGCCGGTGGGGCAGGTCCACGTGCTGACCAACGTGCTCGACTACGGACTTGATATGCAGGAAGCGATCGATCTGCCGCGTGGCCTGCACTATGAGGACATCTATCAGCTCGAGGACGGCGTACCGGCCGAGACCGTCGAGGGCCTCAAGGCGCTTGGTCACAAGGTGGCGTCGATCGGCACGCCGCACGGCGGCGGTCAGGGTATCTGGATCGATTGGGACAAAGGCACGCTCACCGGCGGCTCCGACCCGCGCAAGGACGGTTGCGCGCTCGGCTACTGACCGTCAGTTGCCATCCGTCGTCGAGACGACGCCGGCTCGCCGCGGACAAGAGATGTTTGTCAGACGCGCGAAGACCGGCCCGAGGGCCGGTCTTGTTGCTCCTGCAGATCTCCGGTGAGGCGATCTGTTCAGATTTGATCAGAGGTTTTTGTGCGCTGCGCCGGCGATCTTATCGGCCGCGTTCTTGATCGCGTCCTTGGCGTTGCCGAGCGCCTGCTGACCATGGCCCTTGGCCTCCTGCATCGCGCCTTCGCCGCGCAGCTTGTCGGAGCCGGTGGCTTCGCCGATACCCTGCTTGGCCTTGCCGGCGAGTTCGTTGGCCTGACCCTTGATCTTGTCCATCGTGCTACCCATCACGTGTCTCCTTCGTTGTGTGATTTTCGCTAAGACAACGAAGACGACCCTCGGATGTTCCCTGAGGATGTCGGTTGCGAATCTTGGCCGATGCGCGTTTTGACTTATTTTGTGGCTACTTTGTTACCGTTAGTAAGTCGATTTCGCGGATTATTAACCGATGCGGCTATTGAGCTGGAGCTTCGGCGATCGAGTTAACGGTCGTGAAGCATGCCCGCCGCATGGTCGGTGGCCTATCACCTGTCCGGTGGCCGACGAATCGATCGTTGCCGCCGGTGCTGTCGTTCGGACGGAAGACACGACCTTCTCGGACGGCTAAACTGTTCCTCGCGAGGCCGTGCTTGGAGCAGTGATTCTGATCTGAATGACGGCCGAGAGAGCGCTTCGAGATGTCCGGCCTGTGGCAATCAATGACGACGGCCTGGGCGTCCCGAACCGACCGGGCGGCATTGCTCGACTTCTGGCTCGGCGGGCGCGGCGGCGGCACTCTGGCGCGGCAGACCGACGTCGACGAGCACGAGATGCGGCGGATTCGAGCCGCGCAAATCGACAGCGTCACCCGACTGACGCCGGTGACGATGAGCATCAACGTCGCCAACGCGGCGCTGATCCTGTTCACCTTCTGGGACGACCGCGCCGGCCCGCAGTTACTGATATGGATGGGGCTGATCTTGTTCGCGGCCGCTTCTGCCGTGAAGTCCTGGCTGGACAACAGGCGGGAGCCTCGATTCGAAGCGTCCAAGAATGCGATCCGGCGGATGACGCTGCACGCGCTGATCCTCGGGACGATCTGGGGTGCGATGCCGGTGATGGTGTTCGTCGCCGCAGAGCCCGGCGAACAGTTGATCGTGGCTTGCGTGGCGGCCGGCATGATCTCGGGCGGCGCGTTCACACTGTCGACGGTGCCGCGCGCGGGCCTCGCCTACACATGGGCGCTGGCCGTCGGCTCGGCGCTGTCGCTGGCGATGAGCGACGGCACCGCCTATCGCATCACCGCCGCGTTTCTGCTGCTGTACGCGGTGTTCATGTCGCGCAGCCTGATCTCGCACGGCGAGATGTTCTTCGAGAACCTGCGCGCGAAGTTTGAACTCGAACGGCAGACCGAGATCATCTCGCTGCTGCTCAAGGATTTCCAGGCCAACGCCAGCGACTGGTTGTGGCAGACCGACGCCGAAGGCCGGCTGGTGCATGTGCCGGAACGGTTCGTCGAAGTCGCGAAACTGCCCTCCGCGCTGCTGAGCGGCGCATTGCTGTCGGACGTGATCGGGATGCTGTGTCCGGAAGACGGTCGCTGCGCGATGAGCGTGGCGGCGAAGATGGCGCAGCGGGAGGCGATGCACGATTTTGTCGTGCATGTTGTGATCGGCGGCTCGCCGCGACTGTGGTCGCTCACCGCCAAGCCGATGGTCGATGCGGCCGGCGAGTTCGCCGGTTACCGCGGCGTCGGCCGCGACGTCACCGAGCGCTGGCGCGCCGAGCAGGCCGAAGCGGAAAATCGCGCCAAGTCCAGCTTCCTGGCGACGATGAGCCACGAAATCCGCACCCCGATGAACGGCGTGCTCGGCCTCGCCAACTCGCTGCTCGAAACCAAGCTCGATCCCGAGCAGCATCAGGCAGTCACCACGATCCGCGACTCCGGCGACGATCTGCTGCGCATCCTCAACGACATTCTCGACCTGTCCAAGCTCGAATCCGGCCGGCTGGAATTCGAGCAGGCCGATTTCTCGCCGGCGACGCTGGTCGAATCGGTGCGCGCGATCATCGAGCCGGAGGTCAGGGGCAAGGGCGTCGAACTGAAGATCGACATCGATCCTCGGTTACCGCCGTCGCTGGTCGGTGACGCGGCGCGGATCCGCCAGGTGCTGCTGAACCTTGCTTCGAACGCCGTGAAGTTCACCGAGCGCGGCTCGATCGCGATCGTGCTGACGTGCGTCAAACGCAACGACAGCCACGCCACCGTCGAGTGGCAGGTGACCGATACCGGAATCGGCATTTCGCCCGACCGTGTCGGCAGCCTGTTCACCGATTTCGCTCAGGCCGACGTCTCGATCAATCGGCGGTTCGGCGGTACCGGCCTCGGGCTCGCGATCAGCCGGCGGATCGTCGAGCAGATGGGCGGCGATATTGCGGTGACCTCGCGCGAAGGCGAAGGCTCGACCTTCCGATTCAGCCTCGATCTGCCGTGGAGCAACGCCTGGGTCGCCGATCACCGGCTCGACCGGCTCGGGAGCGACGATTTGCGCACCCGGATCGTGCTGCTCGGCCGGCCGCTTCGTTTGCTGATCGCCGAGGACGACACCACCAACCAGATGGTGGTGATGAAGATGCTGGAGGAATTCGGTGCGGAGATCACCATCGTGTCCGACGGCAGCGATGCGGTCCGGGCAGCTTCCGAAGGCGATTTTGACGTCGTGCTGATGGACGTGCGGATGCCCAATATGGACGGGCTCGCCGCCACACGCGCGATCCGCGGCAAGGGTGGCACGCTCGCCAAGCTGCCGATCATCGCGCTCACCGCCAATGCATTCCCGGACGATGTCAAAGTGTGCCGCGAGGCCGGGATGACCGACTTCCTGAGCAAGCCGCTGCGCAAGCCGGCGCTGGTCGCCGCCGTACTGCGGGCGCTGCGCGGCGCACCCCTGCCGGTGCCGGCACCCGTCGCCGCCCGGCAGAACGATCTCGACACGCTGGCCGAGCTCACCGAGGAGATCGGCCGCGATCAGGTCGCCGAGATGGTGTCGCTGTTCTTCGCCGAGACCGAGCGGCGGATCGCTCTGTTCCGGCGCGGGGTCGATCAGATCGATCGCGAGACGATCGAGGTCGAATCCCATTCGATGAAGGGCGGCGCGCGGACGCTCGGGTTCCATGCGATCGCCGAGATTGCCCAAACGATCGAGCGGGATGCTCCGTCGATTTCGACCGAGTCGCTGGATCTGCTCGCGGGGCAAATGTCCGCCGAACTCCTTGAGCTGCGCCGTCACTATGAAGGCGCCTTCACGCTCGCGAGCTGAAGCTCGATCCATCGTCGTGTTCGAATTCGACGGCATCTGTGGTCGGCGGCGGACAGACGCGTCGCGCACCGGTGCCGCAGATGTTGTGTGCTGGCGCTCAGCCCGGAAAGCTCACGAACTCCTGATCTGTGACGATTATTGACAATCGTCACAGATCAATCGACAGTCTGCCCGGCGTAGAGGGAGGCTGTCGATGCGGACGATTTTACATTTCGACGGAGTTTTCAGGCTGTTAGCCGGCGCGCTGCTGGCCGTCGCGATGATCGGCCTCGCCGGCTGCGACGGCAAGGATGCCAAACAGGAGCAGTCGAAACGCCCGGTTCTGGTCACGGCGGTGCATTACGCTCCGCAGGCACCGGAGCGCAGCTTCGTCGGCACGATCAAGCCGCGCACCGAGACCGACGTCGGCTTCCGGGTCACCGGAAAGGTGGCCAAGCGGCTCGTCGAGGTCGGCGACACCGTGGAGATCGGCCAGAAGCTGGCGGTGCTCGACCAGACCGATCTGAAGCTGCAGGCCGAGCAGGCCGACGCCGAACACAGCGCCGCCAAGGGCGTGCTGGCGCAGGCGACCGCGTCTGAAAACCGCGCCAGGGAGCTGCGTGCCAAGGGCTGGGCGACCGAAGCCCAGATGGATCAGGCGCGCGCCACCGCGGATGAAGCCCGCGCCCGCTTCGCCCGCGCCGAGCGCTCGGTCGAGCTGACCCGCAACGCGCTGTCCTACGCCACCCTCGAAGCCGACAGCCGCGGCGTCGTCGCGGCGAGCCTGGTCGAACCGGGGCAGGTGGTGGCGGCCGGTCAGGCCGCGTTCCGGCTTGCCAGGATCGGCGAGAAGGAAGCGGTGGTGGCGATCCCCGAGACGCTGATCACCCGCGCCACCAAGGGGCTGGCCGATGTCACGCTGTGGTCCGAGCCCGGCCGGCACTACGCCGCCAAGCTGCGCGAGGTGGCGCCGCTCGCCGATCCGGCGACCCGCACGTTCCTGGCCAAGTTCTCGCTTCCTGATGCCGATGAGCGCGTCGCGCTCGGCATGACCGCGACGCTGACCCTGACCGATCCGGACAAGATCCGCGTCGCACGCGTGCCGCTGTCGGCGCTGTTCAACCAGGGAGGCCAGTCGTCGCTGTATGTCGTCGACGCCGCCGGCGGGGTGAGGCTGAAGCCGGTCGCCGTGAAGGCCTATGAAAGCGAAGACGTCCTGATCACCGACGGTGTCGCCGAAGGCGAGCAGGTCGTCACGCTCGGTGTGCAGAAACTCGATCCGGCCGAAAAAGTGCGGGTGGTGTCGGCTCTGACGTTCTGATCTGCGCTGGGGAGTGCGGCGATGCGTTTCAATCTGTCGGCCTGGGCGGTCCGACATCCGGCGCTGATCCTGTTTCTGATCTGCGCGCTCGGCTTCACCGGCATCTATTCGTATCAGCGGCTCGGTCGCGGCGAGGATCCGTCGTTCACCGTCAAGGTCGCGGTGGTATCGGCGATCTGGCCCGGCGCCACCGCCAAGGAGATGCAGGAACAGGTCGCCGACCCGATCGAGAAGAAGCTGCAGGAACTGCCGTATTTCGAGAAGGTGCAGACCTATTCGAAGGCGTCGTTCACCGCCATGCAGGTGACGTTCCGCGACTCGACGCCGCCGTCCGAAGTGCCGCACCTATTCTATCTGCTGCGCAAGAAGCTGTGGGACGTCGCACCGCAACTGCCGAGCAATCTGATCGGTCCGTCGATCAACGACGAGTACGGCGACGTCGACTCGATCCTCTACATGATGACCGGCGACGGCGCGAGCTACGCGCAGCTCAAGAAGGCCGCCGAGGGCCTTCGCCAGCGGCTGCTCAAAGTCGCGGGCGTGACCAAGGTCAACATCTACGGCACGCAGGACGAGAAGATCTATGTCGAGTTCTCGCACGCCAAGCTGGCGACGCTCGGGCTGACGCCGCAGGCGATCTTCGACTCGCTTGCCAAGCAGAACGCGGTGGTGCCGGCCGGCACGGTCGAGACCTCGTCGCAGCGCGTGCCGCTGCGCGTCACCGGAGCGCTCGACGGCGCGCAAGCGGTCGCCGAGACCCCGGTCGAGAGTGGCGGCCGGGTGTTCCGGCTCGGCGATGTCGCCGACATCCACCACGGCTATGTCGATCCGACCGACTATCAGGTGCGGCAGAAGGGCAAGCCGGCGATCGGGATCGGCGTCGTCACCGCCAAGGGCGCCAACATCCTGCAGCTCGGCGAGCAGGTCGGTGCGGCGACCGCGTCGTTCATGGCCGACGTGCCGCAGGGCATCGACATCGAGCAGATCGCCGATCAGCCCGAAGTGGTGAAACACGCGGTCGGAGAATTCATGCGCTCGTTCGTCGAGGCGCTGGTGATCGTGCTTTTCGTCTCGTTCCTGGCGCTCGGTTGGCGCACCGGCATCGTGGTGGCGCTGTCGGTGCCGCTGGTGCTCGCGATCGTCTTCATCGTCATGAACGCGATGTCGCTCGATCTGCACCGGATCACGCTCGGCGCGCTGATCATCGCGCTCGGCCTGCTGGTCGACGACGCCATCATCGCGGTGGAGATGATGGTGGTGAAGATGGAGCAGGGCTGGGATCGCGCCAAGGCGGCGTCGTTCGCCTGGGAGTCGACGGCGTTTCCGATGCTGACCGGCACGCTGGTCACCGCGGCCGGCTTCCTGCCGATCGGCTTCGCGAATTCCGGCGTCGGCGAATATGCCGGCGGCATTTTCTGGATCGTGGCGATCGCGCTGATCGCCTCGTGGTTCGTCGCGGTGATCTTCACGCCGTATATCGGCGTCAAGCTGCTGCCGGACTTCGCCGGCAAGAAGGGCCATAATCCGGACGAGGTGTATCACAGCCGGATCTATCGGACGCTGCGCGCCGCGGTGACGTGGTGCGTGCGCTGGCGCGGCACGGTGGTGACGGCCACGGTCGGCATCTTCATCGCCGCGGTGGTCGGCTTCGGCCACGTGCAGCAGCAGTTCTTCCCGCTGTCGGAACGGCCCGAACTGTTCCTGCAACTGCGTCTGCCCGAAGGCACCGCCTTCGACGTCACCATGAAGTCGGTGAAGGAAGCCGAGACGCTGCTCAAGGACGACGGCGATATCGCGACCTACACGGCTTACGTCGGCAAGGGCTCCCCGCGGTTCTGGCTCGGACTCAATCCGCAGCTTCCGACCGAATCCTTCGCCGAGATCGTGATCGTCGCCAAGGACGTCGCGGCGCGCGAGCGGATCAAGACGCGGATCGAGCAGGCCGCGCATAACGGCCGGCTCGCGGCGGCGCGGGTGCGTGTCGACCGCTTCAACTTCGGCCCGCCGGTCGGCTTCCCGGTGCAGTTCCGGGTGATTGGGCCGGATACCGCGAAAGTCCGCGAGATCGCCTATCAGGTCCGGGACGTGGTGAAGCAGAACGCCAACGTGGTCGATCCGCACCTCGATTGGAACGAGCAGTCGCCGTATCTCAAGCTCGTCGTCGATCAGTCGCGTGCCCGGGCGCTCGGCCTGACGCCGCAGGACGTCTCGCAGGCGCTGGCGATGCTGATCTCCGGTGCGCAAGTGACGACCGTGCGTGACGGCGTCGAAAAGATCGGCGTGGTCGCACGCGCGGTGCCGAACGAGCGGCTCGATCTCGCCCGGATCGGCGAACTCACCATCATGGCGCGCAACGGCATGGCGGTGCCGCTGTCGCAGGTCGCCAAGGTCGAGTCTTCGCACGAGGAGCCGATCCTGTGGCGGCGCAATCGCGACATGGCGATCACCGTGCGCGGCGATGTCGTCGACGGCGTACAGGCGCCGGACGTCACCAATGCGATCTGGCCGCAGCTCGAGAGTATCCGCGCCAATCTGCAGCCGGCCTACCGGATCGAGACCGGCGGTGCGATCGAAGAATCGGCCAAGGGCAATGCGTCGATCTTCATCCTGTTTCCGGTGATGGTGATCGTCATGCTGGCGCTGCTGATGATCCAGTTGCAGAGCTTTTCACGGTTGCTGCTGGTGTTCCTCACGGCGCCGCTCGGCATCGTCGGAGCCTCGCTCGGCCTCAACGTCGCCTCGGCGCCGTTCGGCTTCGTGGCGCTGCTCGGGCTGATCGCGCTCGCCGGCATGATCATGCGCAATGCGGTGATTTTGGTCGACCAGATCGAGAGCGACGTCGCGCATGGCTCGACCCGGCGCGAGGCGATCGTCGAGGCCACGGTGCGACGGGCGCGTCCGGTGGTGCTGACCGCGCTGGCGGCGATCCTGGCGATGATCCCGCTGTCGCGCTCGGCGTTCTGGGGCCCGATGGCGATCACCATCATGGGCGGCCTGTTCGTCGCCACATTCCTGACGCTGTTCTATCTGCCGGGACTATATGCGCTGTGGTTCCGTAACAGCTTGGACGAGCGTGGCGCTGGGGATGTCGACCTTGCACCGCAGCATGGCGCTGATCGGCAGCGGAGCTTTCCGCTTGCCGCTGCGGCGGAATAATTGAATATCTGGACGTGATGACTCTTCTGACTGAAAATACCGAAGCCGACATGCGGCACCGCATCCTGGTGGTGGCCGAACGGCTGTTCCGTGAGATCGGCTACCAGAAGACCACGGTGGCCGACATCGCCAAGCTGCTGCAGATGAGCCCCGCCAACGTCTATCGCTTCTTTGATTCGAAGAAGGCGATCCACAAGGGCGTGGCGCGGCACCTGATGGCGGAGGTCGAGCAGGCGGCGATCGCGATCGTCCACGCGCCCGGTCCCGCCCTGCAGCGGCTGCGCGATCTGCTCACCACCGTGCACCGGATGAACTGCGAGCGCTACATCGGCGATGCCAAGCTGCACGAGATGGTGGCGATCGCGATGGAAGAGAATTGGGACGTCTGCATCGCCCATATGGAGTTCATCACCGGCACCATTGGCGAGGTGATCGTCCAGGGCGTGGCGAGCGGCGAGTTCAAGGTCGCCGACGTGCCGCAGGCGGCGAGCTGCACCTGCGCCGCCATGGTCCGGTTCTTTCACCCGCAGATGATCGCGCAGAGCTTTGCCAAGGATCGCCCGACCCTCGAGGACATGATCGATTTCGTGCTGGCGGCGCTCGGCGCCGGCCGACGCGCCGACGCGCAATAACAACAAGGACATCCCGCGTGACTGATCTGCATTCCTACCAGCCGGCCAAGGGCCACGGCCTCAAGCACGACCCGTTCAACGCGATCATTGCGCCGCGGCCGATCGGCTGGATTTCGTCCTGCGATGCCGATGGCCGCGTCAACCTGGCGCCCTACAGCTTCTTCAATGCCTTCAACTACCACCCGCCGCTGATCGGTTTCTCCTCCACCACCTGGAAGGACACCGTCGCCAACATCCAGCGCACCGGCGAGTTCGTCTGGAATCTGGTGACGATGGATCTGGCGCAGGCGATGAACGCGACTTCGGCCAGCGTGCCGCACGAGGTCGACGAATTCGCGCTCGGCCATCTCACCAAGCTGAAGAGCGAACTGGTGAAGCCGCCGCGGGTCGCCGAGAGCCCGGTGTCGTTCGAATGCAAGCTGTCGGAAATCGTCCGGCTCAAGGGCGCCGATGGCGTCGAGGTCGACGCCTGGCTGACGATCGGCGAGGTGGTGATGGTGCACATCGACAAGCGCCTGATCGAGGACGGCGTCTATCAGACCGCCGCGGCGCGGCCGATCGTGCGCGCCGGCCGGCGCGGCGACTATTTCGAAATCCGCCCCGACGCGATGTTCGAGATGGTGCGGCCGGCATAGCGGCTTGTGAGTCCAAACGGCCGTCGCCTCCGTTTTGGCCCGTCATGCGGCCTTGCTGCGGTCACTGAGTCCTCACCCTGAGGAGCCCGGCGCAGCCGGGCGTCTCGAAGGGTGGGCCGCGCAGTACCAGCAGCCATGGTTCGAGACGGCGCTTCGCGCCTCCTCACCATGAGGCCGTGCGTGTTGCGGAGCGCAGCCGTCTCGCGCCGCGCGTTGACCTGACGGGCGAACAGCCGCACCATGGCGCATCAACGTTGCAAGGTGCGTGCGTGACGGCTCTGACCCATCGTCAGTCTGAAATCCTCAATATCGCCCGGGCCTCGGGCCGGGTGATGGTCGAGGATCTGGTGCGGCGCTTTGAAGTGTCGGCGCAAACCATTCGCAAGGATCTCAACGATCTGTGCGACCAGCGCTCGCTGACGCGAATCCATGGCGGCGCGATCATCGCTTCGGGCGTCGCCAATCTCGCCTATGAGGCGCGCCGCTTCGTCGCCGCAGAAGAGAAAAAGGCGATCGGGGCCGCGGCGGCGGCGCGGATTCCCAACGGCTGCTCGCTGTTCATCAACATCGGCACCACCACCGAAGAGGTCGCCAGCGCGCTGTCGGCGCACCAGGATCTTTTGGTGATCACCAACAATCTCAACGTCGCGATGCTGCTGTACCGGCATCCGCGGATCGAGGTGATCGTCGCCGGCGGCACCGTGCGGCGGGCCGATGGTGCGGTGATCGGCTCCACCGCCACCAGCCTGATCGGCCAGTTCAAGGTCGATTACGCGATCATCGGCGCTTCGGCGATCGACGAAGAGGGCGCGCTGCTCGATTTCGACTATCGCGAAGTCCAAGCCTCGCAGGCAATCATCGCCAATGCGCGCAGCGTGATGCTGGTGGCGGATTCGACCAAGCTGGAGCGCAACGCGCCGGTGCGGATCGCCGATCTCAGCCAGATCCAGACCTTCGTTACCGACCGGGCGTTGCCGCCGTCGTTGCAGGCGATCTGCGATGCGAATGGTATCGAGGTAATCGAAGCCGGCCCGGCGAAACCGGACCTCGACGAATCCGCGGCCTGAACCGCCTCTCCACAGCGTCAGTTGTGCCTGTCTCCCAGCCTCTGGGCGCGATTTCGCGCCTGGAAACGCGATGCTTTTGCAGATCGCAGTTGCTTTCGTTTTGGTTTGTGCTTTATTCGCTTTCCAGCGTAAAGCGACAGAAGCGAAAGTGCATTGCAGCAAAATGCTGCGGTGCAGTGAGGAGCGTCGGTGGGGATGGTGTACGACCTCGCGATCATTGGGGGCGGGATCAACGGCTGCGGCATCGCGCGCGATGCGGCGGGCCGGGGCAATTCCGTGTTCCTGTGCGAGATGAACGACCTCGCCAGCGGCACCTCGTCGTGGTCGACCAAGCTGATCCATGGCGGGCTGCGCTATCTCGAATATTTCGAGTTTCGCCTGGTGCGCGAAGCGCTGATCGAGCGCGAGCGGCTGTGGCAGATCGCGCCGCACATCATCGGGCCGCTGCGCTTCGTGCTGCCGCATCACGACGGCTTGCGTCCCGCCTGGCGGCTGCGGCTCGGGTTGTTCCTGTACGACTATCTCGGCGGCCGGAAGCTGCTGCCGCCGACCCGTTCGGTCGATCTGGCGCATGACGAAGTCGGCAAGCCGCTGATCCCCGGCCGCTACAGCAAGGGCTTCGAGTATTCCGATTGCTTCGTCGACGATGCGCGGCTGGTGGTGCTCACCGCGCGCGATGCCGCCGAGCGCGGAGCCGAGATCTGCACCCGCACCCGCGCAGTGGACGTGCGCCAGGAGGGCGGCATCTGGGAAGTGACGCTGCAGCACGAGGGAAGCTGCACCCGCAGCAAGATCCAGGCTCGGGCATTGGTCAATGCCGCGGGGCCGTGGGTCGAGGGCGTGCTCGCCGCCGGCGCCGGAGTCGATGCACGCTACAAGGTGCGGCTGGTGCAGGGCTCGCACATCGTCACCCGCAAGCTCTACGACCACGACCGCGCCTACATCTTCCAGAACGCCGACGGCCGCATCGTGTTCGCGATTCCGTATCAGGGCGACTTCACCCTGATCGGCACCACCGATCGCGACTATCACGGCGATCCGTCGCAGGTGAAAGCGACGCCGGAAGAGATCGACTATCTGTGCAAGGCCGTCAGTGGCTATTTCGCCAAGGCGGTGACGCCGGCCGATGTGGTGTGGACGTTTTCGGGCGTGAGGCCGCTGTACGACGACGGCGCCAGCGAGGCCAAGGCCGCGACCCGCGACTACGTGTTCGAACTCGACACGCCCGGCGGCGCGCCGCTGCTGTCGATCTACGGCGGCAAGATCACCACCTATCGCCGGCTCGCCGAAGAGGCGCTGGAAAAGCTGTCGCCATATCTGAAGGGCGGCGCCGCCGATCAAGGCTGGACCGCGCATCAACCGCTGCCGGGCGGCGATTTTCCGATCGACGGCGCGCCGGCATTGATCGGCGATCTGCTGCGGGACTACCCGTTCCTGTCCTCCGCCCACGCCTCGCGCCTGGTGCATGCCTACGGCACCCGGGCGCGCCAGATACTTGGCACGGCCAAGTCGGCGGCCGATCTCGGCCGGGACTTCGGAGCTACGTTGACGGAGGTCGAGGTTCGCTATCTGATGAGCCGTGAGTGGGCCTGCAGCGCAGAGGACATCGTCTGGCGGAGATCCAAGCTCGGGTTGCGACTGACGCCTGACGCTGTCGCCGCGCTCGACGAGTGGTTGACCGTCCATCGCGCCGCCGAGAAGCCCCAGACACAGGCAGGAGCGTCGGCATGAGCGTCAGCCTGGAGAATGTCACGCGGACGATCGACGGGATGCCGGCGATCCGCGACGTGTCGCTGACGCTGGAGCGCGGCACGCTGAGCGTGCTGCTCGGGCCGACGCTGTCCGGCAAGACCTCGATCATGCGGCTGCTCGCCGGCCTCGACAAGCCGACCTCCGGGCGCGTGCTGGTCGACGGCAAGGACGTCACCGGTGCCGACGTCCGATCCCGTTCGGTGGCGATGGTGTATCAGCAGTTCATCAACTACCCGTCGCTGACCGTGTACGAGAACATCGCCTCGCCGCTGCGGGTGCAGCGCAAGCCGCGCGCCGAGATCGAGCAGCGCGTGCAGGAGGCGGCCAAGCTCTTGAAGCTCGAGCCGTATCTCCAGCGTACCCCGCTGCAGCTCTCCGGCGGGCAGCAGCAGCGCACCGCGATCGCCCGGGCGCTGGTCAAGGGCGCCGATCTGGTGCTGCTCGACGAACCGCTCGCCAACCTCGACTACAAGCTGCGCGAGGAGCTGCGCACCGAACTGCCCAGGATCTTCGAGGCGTCCGGCGCGATCTTCGTCTATGCGACCACCGAGCCGTCCGAGGCGCTGCTGCTCGGCGGTCGGACGATCTGCATGTGGGAAGGTCAGGCGCTGCAGGTCGGGCCGACCCCGCAGGTCTACCGCCAGCCCGACACGATGCGGGTGGCGCAGGTGTTCTCCGATCCGCCGCTGAACATCGTCGGCGCCGAGAAGAAGGCCGGCACCGTGCATTACTCCGGCGGCGTGACTGCGCCGGCGACCGGCGTGTTCACCGGGCTGTCCGATGGTGCCTACCGGGTCGGCTTCCGCGCTCATCAGATCGCGGTGAAGGGCGTCGATCCGGATCGCCACGCGTTCCGGGCCACCGTGGCGGTGACCGAGATCACCGGTTCTGAGAGTTTCGTGCATCTGAAGCGTGGCGACGATTACTGGGTCGCGGTGCTGCACGGCATCCACGAGTACGAGCCGGGCCAGACGCTCGACGCCATCCTCGACCCCGCCAATCTGTTCGTGTTCGACGCGGCCGATCGCCTCGTCGCCGCGCCGAAGCCGATCTGAGGGGACAGCCCGATGGCGCGCATCGATCTCGTCGATCTTGCTCACTCCTATCTGGTCGGTGACGACCTGCCGCCGCAGGCCTATGCGCTGAAGCCGGTGTCGATGACCTGGCGGCAGGGCGGCGCCTATGCGCTGCTCGGCCCGTCCGGCTGCGGCAAGACCACGCTGCTCAACATCATCTCGGGCATCGTCACGCCGTCGCGCGGCAAGATCCTGTTCGACGGCCGGGACGTCACCGAGCTCTCCACCCGCGACCGCAACATCGCGCAGGTGTTCCAGTTTCCGGTGATCTACGACACCATGACGGTGCGGGAGAATCTGGCGTTTCCGCTGAAGAACCGCGGCGTGCCGAAGGCGGACATCGCCAAGCGCGTCGCCGAGATCGCCGATCTTCTGGACCTGACGCCGAACCTCAACCGCAAGGCGACGCGGCTGACCGCCGATGCCAAGCAGAAGATCTCGCTCGGCCGGGGGCTCGTCCGCAACGACGTCGCCGCGATCCTGTTCGACGAGCCGCTGACGGTGATCGATCCGCATCTGAAGTGGGAGCTGCGTAGCAAGCTCAAAGCGCTGCACCGTGCGCTGGATCTGACGATGATCTACGTCACCCACGACCAGACCGAGGCGCTGACCTTCGCCGACACCGTGGTGGTGATGCACGACGGCCGCGTGGTGCAGAGCGGCACGCCGGAAGAACTGTTCGAACGCCCCGCCCACACCTTCGTCGGCTATTTCATCGGCTCGCCCGGCATGAACGTCGTGCCGGCCGAGGTGAAGGGCCGCGAGGCGCTGGTCGCCGGTCATCGCGTGCCGCTGGCGCGCAGCTACGACAAACTGCCCGCCGGCAAGATCGAGATCGGCGTCCGTCCCGAGTTCGTCCACGTCGCTGCGAGCGCCCCTGGCCTGGTGACCGGCCGCATCGAACGGATCGACGATCTCGGCCGCATCCGCTTCGCCTCGGTGCGGGTTGGCGACGTCAAATTCGCCGCGCGCGTGCCGGACGGCTTCTCGCCGAGCGGCGACGAGGTCGCCTTGCGGTTCGAGCCGTCGCGCATCCACGTCTATGCCGACAGCGAAATCGTCGAAGGCAGCTCACTGGAGCAGGTCGCCTGATGGACAAGGTCGTCAACCAGAAAGCCTGGTTCCTGGTGCTGCCGGTGTTCGCCATCGTGGCGTTCTCGGCGATCCTTCCGTTGATGACGGTGGTGAACTACTCGGTGCAGGACACTTTCGGCAACAACCAGTTCTTCTGGAACGGGGTCGGCTGGTTCAAGGAGCTGCTCGATCCGTCGTCCGATCTCGGCGGCCGGTTCTTCGCCTCGCTGTGGCGCAATCTGGCGTTCTCGGCGATCATCCTGGCGATCGAGGTGCCGCTCGGCATCGTGGTGGCGCTGGCGATGCCGCGCCATGGCTGGTCGGTGGCGTTCTGCCTGGTGATCATGGCGCTGCCGCTGTTGATCCCGTGGAACGTGGTCGGCACCATCTGGCAGATCTTCGGCCGCCCCGACATCGGCCTGATGGGCTACACGCTCAATCATCTCGGCTTCAATTACAACTACGTCTCCAACGAGTTCGATGCCTGGGCCACGGTGGTGGTGATGGACGTCTGGCACTGGACCAGTCTGGTGGCGCTGCTCTGCTACGCCGGTCTGAAGTCGATTCCGGATGCGTATTATCAGGCGGCGCAGATCGACGGCGCCTCGCGCTGGGCGGTGTTCAAGGCGATCCAGCTGCCGAAGATGCATCGGGTGCTGCTGATCGCCGTGCTGCTGCGGTTCATGGACAGCTTCATGATCTACACCGAGCCGTTCGTCGTTACCGGCGGCGGGCCGGGCAACTCGACCACCTTCATCTCGATCGAGCTGGTCAAGATCGCGCTCGGCCAGTTCGACCTCGGCAAGGCCGCGGCGCTGTCGATCGTCTACAACCTGATCATCATCATCGTGTGCTGGGTGTTCTATACCGTGATGACCAATGCCGGCGCCGAGCGACGGCCGGCCGAAGGGAGCGTGTGATGCATTCGATCCCCGGCCGCCGCATCGTCATGGCGCTGTATCTGCTGTTCCTGATGTTGCCGATCTACTGGCTCGTCAATATGAGCTTCAAGACCAACGGCGAAATCGTCTCGACCATGACGCTGTGGCCGCACCAGCCGACGCTGGAGAACTACCGCACGATCTTCACCGATCCGAGCTGGTATTCGGGCTACATCAACTCGCTGCAATACGTCGTCATCAACACTGTGCTGTCGATCTCGTTCGCGCTGCCGGCTGCGTATGCGTTCTCGCGCTATCGCTTCCTGGGCGACAAGCACCTGTTCTTCTGGCTGCTGTCGAACCGGATGGCGCCGGCCGCGGTCTATGCGCTGCCGTTCTTCAATCTGTATTCGGCGCTGAACCTGTTCGATACGCCGTGGGCGGTGGCGCTGGCGCATTGTCTGTTCAACGTGCCGCTGGCGGTGTGGATCCTCGAAGGCTTCGTGTCCGGCGTGCCGAAGGAGATCGACGAGACCGCGTTCCTCGACGGCTACTCGTTCCCGCGGTTCTTCGTGAAGATCCTGATGCCGCTGATCGCCAGCGGCATCGGCGTCGCGGCGTTCTTCTGCTTCATGTTCTCCTGGGTCGAACTGCTGCTGGCCCGGACGCTGACGTCGGTCAACGCCAAGCCGATCTCGGCGGTGATGACCCGCACCGTGTCGGCCGCCGGCATGGACTGGGGGCTGCTCGCCGCCGCCGGCGTCCTCACCATCATCCCCGGCGCACTGGTGATCTGGTTCGTTCGCAACTACATCGCGCGCGGCTTCGCGCTCGGCCGGGTCTAGGAGGCGATGATGGACTCCTTCGCCTGGATGGCGTGGACCTGGCCGACCGCGATCTTCTTCATCGCGCTCGCCGGCACGCTCGCGACCATGACCTGGCTGGCAGTGGTCGATCCCGAGGTCGAACGCGTCGGAATCCTGCGGATCCCGACCACGCGCGGCGACCGGCTGTTCATTTCGCTGATCCTGGCCGCGGTGATCCATCTGGTCTGGATCGCGCTGGTCGGGAGTGATCCGATCGCGACGCTGCCGATCGGAGAGGGAGTCGAAGTGTCGAGCCTCTGGCTCGCCACGGGGCTGTCGCTGGTTTCTGCCGCTGCGATTTTCCGCACCGTCTGACCCCGGCGAACGAGGACCAGATCCGGGATCAACCCGGGCCTGAATAGTGTGGTGCAACGGAGGAAACCAACAATGATCGGACGAAATCCCCACCCGAGCAGAAGGCGCCTGATGGCGATGGCGAGCGTCGCCGCGCTCGTCGCGGCGTCGGTGACGCTGGCGGCGCCGGCGCGCGCCGCCGACGACGCGGTGCTGAAGAAGTGGATCGACGAGGAATTCCAGCCCTCGACGCTGTCCAAGGAGGATCAGCTCAAGGAGCTGCAGTGGTTCGCCAAGGCGGCCGAGCCGTTCAAGGGCATGGAGATCAACGTCGTCTCCGAAACCCTGACGACGCACGAATACGAATCCAAGACACTCGCCAAGGCGTTCAGCGAGATCACCGGCATCAAGCTGAAGCACGATTTGATCCAGGAAGGCGACGTCGTCGAGAAGCTGCAGACCCAGATGCAGTCCGGCAAGAACGTCTATGACGGCTGGATCAACGACTCGGACCTGATCGGCACCCACTTCCGCTACAACCAGACGGTCGCGCTGTCCGACTACATGACCGGCGAGGGCAAGGACGTCACCGATCCGATGCTCGATGTCGGCGACTTCATCGGCACGTCGTTCACCACGGCGCCCGACAAGAAGATGTACCAGTTGCCGGATCAGCAGTTCGCCAACCTGTACTGGTTCCGCTACGACTGGTTCACCAATCCGGACTACAAGGCCAAGTTCAAGGCGAAGTACGGCTACGACCTCGGCGTTCCGGTGAACTGGTCGGCCTATGAGGACATCGCCGAGTTCTTCACCAACGACATCAAGGAAATCAACGGCGTCAAAGTCTATGGCCACATGGACTACGGCAAGAAGGACCCGTCGCTCGGCTGGCGCTTCACCGACGCCTGGCTGTCGATGGCCGGCAACGGCGACAAGGGCCTGCCGAACGGTCTGCCGGTCGACGAATGGGGCATCCGCATGGAAGGCTGCCGTCCGGTCGGCTCGTCGATCGAGCGCGGCGGTGACACCAACGGTCCGGCCGCGGTGTATTCGATCGTCAAGTATCTCGACTGGATGAAGAAGTATGCGCCGCCGCAGGCGCAGGGCATGACCTTCTCGGAGTCTGGCCCGGTGCCGGCGCAGGGCAACGTCGCCCAGCAGATCTTCTGGTACACCGCCTTCACCGCCGACATGGTGAAGCCGGGCCTGCCGGTGATGAATGCCGACGGCACGCCGAAGTGGCGCATGGCGCCGTCGCCGCATGGCGCCTACTGGAAGGAAGGCATGAAGCTCGGCTATCAGGACGTGGGCTCGGCCACGCTTCTGAAGTCGACCCCGGCAGACCGCCGCAAGGCCGCCTGGCTGTATCTGCAGTTCATCACCTCCAAGACTGTCAGCTTGAAGAAGAGCCATGTCGGTCTCACCTTCATCCGTGAGAGCGACATCTGGGACAAGTCGTTCACCGAACGTGCGCCGAAGCTCGGCGGCCTGATCGAGTTCTATCGCTCGCCGGCCCGCGTGCAGTGGTCGCCGACCGGCAACAACATCCCGGACTATCCGAAGCTGGCGCAGCTGTGGTGGCAGAACATCGGCGACGCGTCGTCCGGTGCGAAAACTCCGCAGCAGGCGATGGACTCGCTGGCCGCGGCGCAGGACTCGGTGCTCGAACGCCTCGAGAAGTCGAAGGTGCAGGGCGAATGCGGTCCGAAGCTGAACAAGAAGGAGACCGCCGAGTACTGGTACGAGAAATCGGCCAAGGACGGCAACATCGCGCCGCAGCGCAAGCTGGCGAACGAGAAGCCGAAGGGTGAAACGATCGACTACGACACCCTGATCAAGTCCTGGCCGGCGACCCCGCCGAAGCGCGCGGAAGCCAAGTAAGCAATCGCGAAGCCTCATGGTGAGGAGGCGCGCAGCGCCGTCTCGAACCATGAGGCGACACGCAAGGTGTTCGCCGCATCATCCTTCGAGACGCCCGGCCGCGCCGGGCTCTTCAGGATGAGGTCTCTGCAAAATCGAAAGGCCGGGAGCAATCCCGGCCTTTTTTGTTTTGCATTGTCTTTCCACGTCATTCCGGGGCGCTCGCGGAGCGAGCGAACCCGGAATCTCGACATTGTGGAAACGTCGGAAGGTGCAGAACATCTCGGGATTCCGGGTTCACGCGCATTGCGCGTGCCCCGGAATGACCGTGCGTGGGGCTGGGCGCTTACTGCGCCGCCTGCGCCGACTCCAGCGTGGGATAGTCGGTGTAGCCCTTGGCGCCGCCGCCGTAGAAGGTCGACTTGTCGGGCTCGTTGAGCGGAGCGTTGCGCTTGAGGCGCTCGACCAGGTCGGGGTTGGAGATGAACGGCTTGCCGAAGGCGATCAGGTCGGCGGCGTTCGCATCGAGCTGCTTGTCGGCGAGCGCGCGGTCATAGGCGTTGTTGGCGATGTAGGTGCCGCTGAAGCGCTTGCGCAAGGATGCGTAGTCGAACGTTGCGTTGTCGCGCGGGCCGCCGGTGGCGCCCTCGATGACGTGGATGTAGACCAGCTTGAGCTTGTCGAGTTCGTCGACGATGTAGTCGAACAGCGCCTGCGGGTTGGAGTCCGAGACGTCGTTGGCCGGCGTCACCGGCGAAATCCGGATGCCGGTGCGCTCGGGGCCGATCTCCTTGGCCACCGCGGCGGCGACTTCGAGCATCAGGCGGGCGCGGTTCTGGATCGAGCCGCCGTACTCGTCGGTGCGCTTGTTGGAGCTGTCGCGGGCGAACTGGTCGAGCAGATAGCCGTTGGCGCCATGGATCTCGACGCCGTCGAAGCCGGCCTTGACGGCATTCGCCGCTGCTTTCCGGAAGTCCTCGATGATGCCGGGAATTTCAGACAGCTCCAGCGCCCGCGGCTCGGAGACGTCGGCGAACTTGCCGCCCACGAAGGTCTTGGTATTGGCACGGATCGCGGACGGTGCGACCGGCGCGCCGTGGTTCGGCTGCAGGTCGACATGCGAGATGCGGCCGACGTGCCAGAGCTGGATGAAGATCTTGCCGCCGCGCTTGTGCACCTCGTTGGTGACCGTCTTCCAGCCCGCGACCTGCGCGTCCGAATAGATGCCGGGCGTGTCCTGATAGCCCTGGCCCTGCTGCGACACCTGGCTGGCCTCGGTGATCAGCAGCCCGGCGCTGGCGCGCTGGCCGTAATATTCGGCGGCGAGCGGGCTGGGAACCAGTCCATCCGGCACGGCCCGGTTGCGGGTCAGCGGCGCCATCACGATGCGGTTGGCGAGCGGGATCGCACCGAGCGTGTAGGGCTCGAACAGCTTGGAATTCGACATGAGGCGGTCCTGGACAGTTGCGGATGCCAGGAACTTGGGGCGCGGAACCGGAAACACAATGGCCGGACCGAAAAATAGATGCGTCCGCATGAAATTGAAAAACGCGGCGCCGAAATCCGTGATGATACGGAAGAATTCTGCCCGCAAATGCCGTTACGGGAGGACGAACTTTGCGGGCCTTTGTTCGGCGGCGTCGGATCGCCGCCGAACCGGTGGTTACGGGTGCGTGGCGCTCAGGCGGCCACGACCGGGCGGCGCTGGCGGCGGAAGAACCAGAACACCACCGGGCCGACGAACAGCGTCCCGAACGCCGGCAGCGCAGCGACCCGCAGCATCGCGGTGGCGTCGAGCACTTCGCCGCCGATTCCGACCTTGCCGAGAACGAAGGCGGCGATCAGCGTGATGAACGGCCCGACCACCATCGAGGCAGCGCCGGCTGCCTGGCAGTACAATTTGCCTTCCGGCGCAGAGGCGGCCAGCACGCGCGCCACCACGGCGGTGGCGACGAAGGCGATTGCGGTGAGGACCAAGAGCAACATCATTCCAACTTCCTGTTTGGTTGGACGATCTTCGCCATAAGCAGGCGCGGGGAGCGCCCGAATAGGGAGGATGTCCTATGTCTTTAAAGGCGCGGACTATGGGAAGGCGCCTATTCAGCGGCAACAGGATACTTTGTCACGCTGCACACGATGTTGATCGAGCGCAGAAACTGCTTCTCAGTTGAGCCGAAGACGGGCGAGCACGGAGAGGTATCTGGCTGTGTTGAGTGGCATCCAAATACCGAAATTCTTCAATCAGCCGATGAGTAGTCCGGCATTGATCAACCGCCGGTGAGCGAGACGTCTCCTCGCGGGATACCTGCCGAGCCCGTTAGACTTTCGGGTGACGCCCATCATTCCAGCAGCGGGTTGTTGCGCCGCATCGGCTGAAGTTGAAGCGCGCGGGACGGACGTTCGCTATTGCGCCGGCGCGGCCGGCCGGGCGCGTCTGACACGCCGCCGCTCGCTGGTCGCCTCGCTGGAAGGCTCGGCGGCGGTCGACGGGGCCGCCGCGCTGCCGCCCATCCGGGCGAGCAGTTCGGCGGTCGGCCAGGAATCCGCCGGCAGGCCGTATTTGAGCTGCATCGCCTTCACGGCGCTCCGGGTCTGCTGACCGAGCACGCCGTCGACCTTGCCGACGTCGAAACCGGCGCGCACCAGAAGCTGCTGCAACTGCTTCATCTCGTTGAACGACAGCTGCGCGACCGCGGCGCGCGGCTTCTGCATCGGCCCGGCTCCGGCGATCCGGGTGGCGAGATAGGCCGCGGTGGTCGAATAGATCAGCGAGTTGTTCCACTCGGTGTAGGCGGCGAAGTTCGCGTAAGCCAGGAACGCCGGGCCGTGCCGCCCCATAGGCAGCAGCAGCGACGCGGGCAGCGCGTCGTTCGAGAGCGGCCGTCCGTCCGCCGCGGTCACACCCCACTGCGCCCATTGCGAGCGCGGATGCTTCACGGTGAGATCCGCCTGATCCCACGGCAGGTTCTCCGGCACGCGCACCTCCTGCAACCACGGCTCGCCGCGCCGCCACTTCAGCCCGGTGGCGATGTAGTTGGCGGTCGAGCCGATCACGTCGGGCGCGCTGTGCAGCAGGTCGCGGTGGCCGTCGCCGTCGTAGTCGACCGCGTAGTCGAAATAATGCCGCGGCAGGAATTGGGTCTGGCCGAGTTCGCCGGCCCAGGAGCCGATCATCTCGCCCGGCGTCAGGTCGCCGCGATCGATGATCTTCAGCGCCGCGATGGTCTCGTCCTGGAACATTTCGGAGCGGCGGCAGTCATAGGCCAGCGACACCAGCGAGCGCAGCGTCGGCAGATTGCCCTGCACCGCACCGAAATCGCTCTCCAGCGCCCAGAATGCGGCGATCACCGCCGGCGGCACGCCGTATTCCTTTTCGGCCCGCGCGAACGCGTTCGCGTATTGCCTGATCAATTGCTGGCCTTTGACGCGCCGTCCTTCGGAGGCCATCCGTCCGGCGAACACGGTGAAGATCTGTCCGAACACCCGCTGCCCGCGGTCGCGATTGACGATGCCCTGGTCGTACACGAGATACGGCGACGCCTCGGCGATCGCCTGCTGTGACACGCCGGCCGCAACGGCTTTCTGTTTCAGGCCCGCGAGGAACTGCGGAAAGCTCTGCCCGCCGTGGCACGAGGCGCCGCGCTGGGCGAGGGCGGGGGAGGCGCCGAGAGAGGCGGCCGCCGCGAGAGCTACGACCGCGGCCGTCGCGCCAACGGATGTCCGCAAATGTCTCGCCGTCGCCTTGAGCCGTCGCATTTCCGTCTCCCCAAACGTCATCGCCGGGCTTCGACCCGGCGATCCATCAAATCAGAGGAGGAGTCTTGGCGGGATGGGGTGCCGGGTCAAGCCCGGCAAGGACGCACCGAAGAGGTCACGCGGCGGTCACTGGTCGAACAGGTCGGAGTGGGTGCCGGTTCGGGCCAGGAGCACGCTGTGTGCGTCGGTCTGATAGATCAGCAGCCAATCCGGCTCGACGTGACATTCCAGAAAGCCCCGCCACCTTCCTTTGAGGGCGTGAGGCCGATTGGAGGCGGGCAGAGGTATGTCCCGTCGCAGAAGCTCGATCACCGCCGCCAACTTCGACAGGTCGTAACCACGCTTCTTGATCCGCTTGTAGTCGCGTTTGAACGAGCCAGTATGGTCCAGCTCCTTCATGACACCCCGTTCAGCGGGTTGTCTTGTCCAGGTGGGCGAAGAACTCTTCGGTCGTGCCGCTGAACCGCGTGACCCGCCCGCGTTCGGCGTCACGTAGGGCGCGTATGGTCTCCTTGTTCGGAATCTTCACCGGAAACGGCATGCCCTTATGGGCGACGACCTGTTTGAGAAACATCGTCACCGCGTCGGTGGTCGACAGCCCGATCTTGTCGAGCACGGCCTCGGCGCTTTTCTTCAGCTTCGGCTCGACACGCGCGTTGATGTAGCCGCTCTTGACCGGCTTACGGGCAGCCGTCTTGCCCGCTGTCTTCGCGTCCCGCTTCGCGGGTGAACGGGGTGTCTTGGTCTGCGTCTTCGCCGCCATACTTCACTGTAACACGTTTGCGTTACGCTGGCCAGCTTCACAATTCCCGTGCGTTGCTAAGTGCAAAGCTGCTGGCCCGCCGCGTGTTCACCCGCTACACCGGTCGCGATTGACGATACTTTGATCGTATACGAGGTGCGGTGAAGCTTCGGCGCTCGCTCGCTCCGACACCCTTGCCGAAGCCTTCAGTGTGGCGATGAACTAATCGAAGCTCAGATAGCTATGAACCGAGCGCCACGCTGAGCGGGGCGGTGGAGGAGCGATAAAGACCGTCTGGTGAATTGAGGTTTTCATGAAAGCCTTTTCTCGATCGGTGAATTTCTCTTTACTCAAAGATCGGAGTTCATTTGAAGTCTCGCAAGGCTCTAATATTTCAACCATTGAATTTGACCGAGAATCGAGATGATCGGAACTTCCCGGATTACAGGACTGAAGGGCAAACCGCTCAAATCCGAGCTCCACCATTGGTGGCCTAGGAAATTATCCGCCTTCTGGAACGATAAGGATGGCAAAGTCACTCGGTTATCGTGGGAGGGAAAGAGTCTTAGGGCGCCCTCGGCGCAGTTTGGAGCAATTACCAATGCGCATCATATAAAACTTCAGGGACCCTGGGCGGGAACCATTGAGCCATTATTTGGTGATGCAGATACTCACCTTCCCCAAATCGTTCGAAGGCTCGCGTTATTGCCATGTGTTGCCGCGAATCTTTCTTGTCCGATCGAAGATAGGCTGCTGCCAGTGGGGATCGATCGAGTGGAAAGAGAGCGGTTAGGTGAAGGGTTGGCTTCGCTTCTAATAAGATGTCCAAGCCATCGTCACTTGATTCATGGCGTGACTGAAAACATCTGGGGTAGGTTTGGAGGTGACGAGCGAAAGCCGGACAATACGCTTACTGCCCTCAATATGCATCAGCAGTATAGGCAGATGGTCGATTCTCTAAAATTCGGAGGGAAGGTTGTCTTGTTGATGGCGGCAGACGGGACCGAGTTTATCTTTGGAGAGGGATACCTAAATACGCTTCGCGGGTCCACCGTAGAGTTGCAATACAGATGTCTTGTGCCGCTCACTCCTAATATGGCCGTTCTCGCATTTGCTCCTAGCCGCTATTTTATTCAACCGCCTTTATGTACCATTAGGCTATCTCAAATGGAGGTCGAATTAATCAACGTAGTGACGCAGGTCTATTCTCGTGACTACATATTCTATCGGGAACGGGAGCCGCAGCTAACCGAACATTTTCGGGTAAGAGAATTTCGTCGTTTGCAGTTCGAGAATTTCCCCTGGTTGGACGAGTTGATGCAGTCAGTTTCCCGTTTCAGTCCTAGATGACAGTGGGGGTGCCTCGTTGGCCTAGCCGGGTAGGTCTGGTTCGTTTTACAGCTCCCGCGCATTGCTGAATGCAAAGCTGCTGGCCCTTCTCGTGTTCTCGTCGAGGATCAGCGTCCGGGTGATCGGCGGCTCCGCTCTCTGCGAACAATGCTCGCGTTCGCACAGGCGGCAGTTGACGCCGATCGGGGTGCCTTCGGCTTTCTCCAGGTCCATGCCGGCGGCGTAGATCAGTTTGGCGGCGTGGCGGATTTCGCAGCCCAGGCCGATCGCGAAGCGCGGCTGCGGTTGCGGGTGTGGGGCGATCGGGCGGCGGACCATTTGGGCGATCGAGAAGTAGCGGCTGCCGTCGGGCAGTTCGATCACCTGCTTGAGCAAGCGGTCCGGCGTATCGAAGGTGGAGTGCACGTTCCACAGCGGGCAGGTGCCGCCGAATTTCGAGAACGGGAAGGTGCCGGACGAGAACCGCTTGGAGACGTTGCCGGCGTTGTCGACCCGCAGCAGGAAGAACGGCACGCCGCGCGCGTTCGGCCGCTGCAGCGTGGTGAGCCGGTGGCAGACCTGTTCGAAGCCGGCGTTGAAGCGCTGCGCCAGCACGTTGACGTCGTAGGAAAGCTGTTCGGCGGCGGCGTGGAATACCGCGTAGGGCATCATCACGGCGGCAGCGAAGTAATTGCCGAGCGTGATGCGGTACAGCCGCCGCGCCTGGTCCTCGAGTCCGCCGGCGCGATGCACGATCGCATCGATCACCCCGCCGTGTTCGGTCAGGCCGGTTTGGAACGCGACCTGGAAGGCCCGGCCGGGGCCGTCGATCAGTTCGGAAATCAGCAATTGCCGGCGGTGGCGGTCGAACCTGCGCAGCGTCTCGCGCATCACGTCGACCGGCATGATCCGGGTGGTGATCGAATGCCGCTCGCGCAGCCGGTCGGTCAGTGCGCCGAACATCTCCTGCGAGCCGATATTCAGCTCGTCGCGCACCGCTTCGGCGGCCTGCTCGAGTTCGGGGAAGTAGTTGCGGTTGGCTTCGATCAGGTCGCGGATGCGCTCGATCGGGTTGGCCTCGTAGCGGATCTGTTCGCGGTCGGCCATCTGGGCCGCCACCATGGTCTCGCCGCGGCGCGCCTCGGTATAGGCGGCGTACAGCCGCTGCAGCGAATGGGTGACGCCGGGGCACAGCTCGGCGAGGTCGCGCAGCTCCTGCTTCGGCAGGTCGATCTGCCGGAACAGCGGATCGGAGAAGATCTCGTTGAGCTCGGCGAAGAACCGGTCCTCGTCGGCGGTCGCGAGGTCGCGCAAGTCGAGATCGTAGGTCTCGGCCAGCCGGAGCAGGATCTGGGCGGTCACCGGGCGCTGGTTGCGCTCGATCAGGTTGACGTAGCTCGGAGAAATGCCCAAACCTTCGGCGATCTGGGTCTGTGACAACCCGAGTTGCTGCCGGATTCGGCGGAACCGGGGGCCAACGAACAGTTTCTTGCCGGAATCGGCCGCCATTTCAGGGTCCTTTCAGATTCCGCCCCAGCAATCCGAATTTTACAAAATTTACAAAGTGACAATTGTTACAGGTACTGATGTTACATGACATCACCATTCGTTCGCAAGGCCACTGTACCTCTTCTGTGATCTCGCGTTTATCTCCCGGCACGCTTCGTAGCGCGATTGTCACGAATGTCGCGCTGCGAATTATTCGTACCGAAGGGATCATGTCATGAACTTCCAGCCACGCGGCATCAGCGCCATCCACGCTCCGACCTCCTACAAGAGCGAGATCGAAGCGGCCGAAGCTCTCCTCAAGGACAAGCCGACCTGGAATGGCGTCACCGCCGAGGCCGTGGCTCGGATGCGTCTGCAGAACCGCTTCAAGACCGGTCTGGACATCGCCCGTTACACCGCGGCCCAGATGCGCGCCGACATGGCGGCGTATGACGCCGACCCGACCAAGTACACCCAGTCGCTGGGTTGCTGGCACGGCTTCATCGCGCAGCAGAAGCTGATCTCGATCAAGAAGCACGGCGGTGGCCGCACCGACCGTCGTTACATCTACCTGTCGGGCTGGATGATCGCGGCGCTGCGCTCGGAGTTCGGCCCGCTGCCCGACCAGTCGATGCACGAGAAGACCTCGGTGCCGGCGCTGATCGAAGAGATCTACACCTTCCTGCGCCAGGCGGATTCGCGCGAGCTGAACGACCTGTTCCGCCAGCTCGACAAGGCCCGCGAGGCCGGCGACAAGGCCAAGGAAACCGCGATCATCGACCAGATCGACAATTTCCAGACCCACGTCGTGCCGATCATCGCCGACATCGACGCCGGCTTCGGTAACGCTGAGGCGACCTATCTGCTCGCCAAGAAGATGATCGAAGCGGGCGCCTGCGCGCTGCAGATCGAGAACCAGGTCTCGGACGAGAAGCAGTGCGGCCACCAGGACGGCAAGGTCACCGTGCCGCACGACGTGTTCATCGCCAAGGTCCGCGCGATCCGTCACGCGTTCCTCGAGATGGGCGTGGAAGACGGCATCATCGTCACCCGCACCGACTCGCTCGGCGCCGGCCTGACCCAGCAGATCGCGGTCAGCCACCAGCCGGGTGACATCGGCGACCAGTACAACAGCTTCCTGGATTGCGAAGAAGTCGATGCCAGCAAGATCGGCAACGGCGACGTGATCATCAGCCGCAACGGCAAGCTGCTGCGCCCGAAGCGTCTGCCGAGCAACCTGTACCAGTTCCGTCCGGGCACCGGCGCGGACCGCTGCGTGCTGGACTGCATCACCTCGCTGCAGAACGGTGCCGACCTGCTGTGGATCGAAACCGAGAAGCCGCATATCGAGCAGATCGCCTCGATGGTCGACCGGATCCGCGAAGTGGTGCCGAACGCCAAGCTGGCCTACAACAACTCGCCGTCGTTCAACTGGACGCTCAACTTCCGCTGGCAGGTCTATGACGCCTGGAAGGAAGAGGGCAAGGACGTCAGCAAGTACAACCGCGCCGAGCTGATGAAGGCCGAATACGACGAAACCCCGCTGGCGATCGAAGCCGACGCCCGCATCCGCACCTTCCAGGCGGATTCGGCCAAGCGCGCCGGCATCTTCCACCACCTGATCACGCTGCCGACCTACCACACGGCTGCGCTGTCGACCGACAACCTGGCCCGCGAATATTTCGGCGACCAGGGCATGCTGGGTTATGTTAAGAACGTGCAGCGCCAGGAAATCCGTCAGGGCATCGCCTGCGTGAAGCACCAGAACATGGCCGGCTCGGATATCGGCGACGACCACAAGGAATACTTCGCCGGCGACGCGGCCCTGAAGGCCGGCGGCGAACACAACACGATGAACCAGTTCAGCTAAACGGAAAGAAGCAGGAGAAGGACCATGACAGCGGGCAGCAACTTCTGGGTGATCGGTGGCGAGTTCGGCTCGATGAACTTCCACAAGCTCGTCGAAGGGTCGGCCCAGGTGAAGGGTCCCTTCAAGACGCGCAAGGAGGCCGAAGAGGCCTGGAAGGTCCTTTCCGAAGAGAATCGCCATCGCGCAGGCGTGCGGTTCTCGATCGTGGAAGAGCCGAACCGGGCCGTCACCCCGGCCTGATGCGCTCCTGAGCCGTGGCGGCGCACGCGCCGCCCGGCGAGCTGACGAGATAGAAGACGTCCAAGGACTTTGGCGGTTCTGTCGGGGCAACCCGGCAGGGCCGCCATCGTCGTTTCGGGGCCCTTCAAGCCGGCTGCGGGAGCGCCCTGCAGAGCGCCGTGGATGAGCCAACTGGTTGATCCGCAACCGGCTTTCGCGGCCGAAGGGTTACTGATAGGTTAATCGGCGGCGGGCTCAGGCAGGCGCGAGGCTGAAGTCGAGAATGGCGGACGCTCAGAATTCCGTAAGCACGGCGGCGAGGCCGATGCGGCTGAAGGATGCGTTGCGGCAGGCCCGAATCGAGGCCGCCGACCGCACCGGCGTGGTGGTCGATCTGCGCGATGCCGAACTGGCCCGCCTCGAAATTCTGAGCGAGGCGCTCGATCCGCTGTTTTCCGAGATCCCGCCCGGCGTCGAGCTGTTCGACCGCGGCATCAGCCAGGGCGACACGCCGCGGCTGTGGATCGACGTCGTCGCCCATGTGGTGATGGGCCGCGACAAGCGGATCTACCGCTTCGTCCAGGACACCGCCTATGGCCGGATCGTGCTGGCCGAATCCCACGAGGCCGGGAAGATCGTCGATGCGGTGACCGGCTATGTGGCCCGCCGGCTGGTCGAGCGCGAGCGGGCGCTGTCGCTGCCGCCGGCCCAGGTCGCGCCGCCGCCCCCGGCACCGCCGCGACGCAGCAGGCTGTGGACCTTCGTGCTCGGCTTTGTCGCCGGCGCGCTGGCGCTGTTTGCGCTGGCGCTGTTCGCGGCGCTGCGGATGTCCTGACGCCGCGCGGCGGCATCGGCACCGCATCTCCCGGTCAATACCAACTCCCGCCTCCTTCCGTCATTGCTTCGTCGCTTCGCTCGCCATGACGGGGAGAGCAGGAGTGATGTGGCTACAGCCACTCCGGTGGCCGCAACTCGACGATCTCGTCGCTGTCTTGGAAACCGCGGATGCGGTGTTCGCAGCGCCAGCCGTCATTGCCTTGGCTGATCGCGAACAAATTGTAGGCCGCGGACGGGCGGTGGCTGTCGTTCATCGCCGAAGCCGACGGCACCCCGACCACCGGGATCGCGCCGGACGGCGTCTCGATCCGGATCGTGGCGTGGACGTGGTCGTGGCCGTGCAGCACCAGATCGACCGGGTGGCGCCGCAGCAGCGCGATCAGCTCGGCCGAGTCGGTCAGCCGCTTGTGCCGCGAGCGCGACTGCAGCGGGTGGTGGATCATCAGCACCTTGAACGCGCGCTCGCCGGACAGGCTCTGCAGCAGCGTTTCCAGCGCCGCGCGTTGCGCGGGCCCGAGCCGTCCGGTGGCGCGCAGCGGCGCGGTCGGCACCGCGCTGGATACGCCGATCAGCGCGATTCCCTCGCGTCGGCGCAGATAGGGAAAGCCGGGCTGGCCGTCGTCGCCGCTGATGTAGTCCGGAAAGGTCTCGGCGAAGCGGTGCGCGGTGGAGCGGACATAGGCGTCGTGATTGCCCGGCACCAGGCTGACCCGGTCGGCCGGCCCGACACTCTCCAGCCATTGCCGGGCCGGGGCGAATTCGTTCGCCAGGGCGATGTTCATCAGGTCGCCGGTGACGGCGATGTGGTCGGGCTGCCGCGCCTGCAGATCGGCGATCAGCGCGTCGAGGGTGTCGCGGCGATGGATCAAATGGCGGTTGCGCCGCCAGTTCAGGTAGCCGAACGCGCGTTTGGAAGCGAGATGCCGCAGGCCGGTCTTCGGCGGCAGCGGCAAATGCGGGTCGGAGAGATGCGCCAGGGTGAACACGGTCATCGCACGATCCGGTCGCGAGGGACCTGCCGGCCGGTCGCGAACTCCCGGCTGTGAAAGCGGCTGTGGTTTTGGCAAGTTGGCCGGACCGGCGCAACCCTCGGGCTGCGCCTTGGCGCGAGGGGCGTTGGGCGGTGACTGCTGTTCAGAAACTGCGGCTGACACTCGAGCCGGTCCTGACCCGGATGTTTCATCTGTATTGGCGGTTCGCCCGCGGCATGACGCTGGGCGCGCGCGGTGTGGTGCTCGACGCTCAGAACCGGGTGTTCCTGATCCAGCATTCTTATGTGGTCGGCTGGCATCTGCCGGGCGGCGGCGTCGAAGTCGGCGAGAGCTTCGTCGATGCGCTGGCCCGCGAGCTGATGGAGGAGGGCTGGATCGCGCTGACCGGGGCGCCGGTGCTGCACGGCGTCTTCTTCAACAGCCATGTGTCGCCGCGCGATCATGTCGCGGTCTATGTGGTTCGACAGTACCATCAGGATCGGCCCCCGGAGCCGAACCGCGAGATCGTCGCTTCCGGCTTTTTCGCCGCCGACGCGTTGCCGGCCGAAACCACGCCCGGCACCCGGCAGCGGATCGCCGAGGTGCTGGAGGGGCGGCCGCCGAGTGCCACCTGGCGGTAAATCTCGCCAAAGCGGTTGGCGCCTTGCGGAACTTGACCATCCGGTTCCCGCGTGATGCTGGTGGCGCAACCGCAGCACAACGTGCGCGAGACCATAGAGATGGCCCATTTCGTCGCTATCGGCGGGGCCGAAGCATTTTTGCGCCGGGATCATGAGCGCCGCCGGAGACGGCGGAGCCCAGGGACGATTCGTTTCGATTCCGCGCCTGTCCGTTCAAGAGGAGCGATTTTGACGTCAACTGTCCGCGCGCTGTTTCGAACCCTGATCGTCGTCGCGACGATGCTGGTCGCGAGTTCCGCCTTTGCTCAGATCCCCGCCGCCAATGGCAACGCTACGCCTCCCGCGCAGCCGGCGCCGCCGACCGATCCGCTCGGCCGCGAGACGCCGGCCGGCATGGTTGCAGGCTTCATCGGTGCGGCCGCCGAGCAGAATTACGACAAGGCCGCGCAGTATCTCGACCTGTCGCAGGAGAAGAACGCCTGGGGCCCGAGCGTCGCGCAGCAGCTGCAACGCATCCTCGATCGCGGCGGCGTGGTGTTTTCCCGGCTGCGGCTGAGCGACGATCCGGCCGGCGACCAGGACGATGGTCTGGCGCTCGACCAGGAGAAGTTCGGTCTGGTCCGGACCGATCACGGCACCGTCGATCTGCTCGCGCATCGGGTGGAAAACAAGGACGGGGTCAAGATCTGGCTGGTGTCGCCGCGCACCGTCGCCGAACTGCCGGAGCTGTCGCGGACCGTGGTGTCGAGCTGGGTCGACAAGTTGCTGCCCTACGCGCTGCGCGACGAATATCGCTTCGCCGGTGTGCCGGTCGGGCATTGGCTCGCGGTGGTCGTGCTCGCGCTGCTGTCCTACGCGGTCGTTTGGCTGATCACCGGGGCGCTGTGGTGGCTGGTGTTCCGCTTGCGCGATCGGGGGGACTCCCGCATTCGCCGGGTGCTCGAAGCCTCCGCGATGCCGATCCGGCTGTTCCTGGCGGCCTGGATGCTGCGCGTCGCGATGGTGCTGGCGGGCGTTGCTATCGTCGCCCGGCAGCACATGAACAGCGTCACCGAGGTGCTCGGCTGGATGGCGCTGTCGTGGATCGTTTGGCGGATCGTCGACGCGCTGGCGGCGTTCGCGATCGACCGCATGACGCTGCGCGGCCGGCTGTCGATGCTGTCGGCGGTCAACTTCATCCGTCGCGCCGTCAAATTTGCGCTGATCGCCTTCGCGCTGATCGCGGGCCTGAATACGCTGGGCTACAACGTCACCGCCGGTCTCGCCGCTCTGGGTATCGGCGGTATCGCGATCGCTCTGGGTGCGCAGAAGACGATCGAGCATCTGGTCGGCAGCCTGACGCTGGTCACCGATCAGCCGATGCGGGTCGGGGATTTCTGCAAATTCGGCGAGACCATGGGCACGATCGAAGACATCGGCATGCGCTCGACCCGCATCCGGACGCTCGACCGAACCTTGGTCACGGTGCCGAACGGCCAGCTCGCTGCGGTGCAGATCGAAAACTACAGCCGCCGCGACAAATTCTGGTTTCACCCGATTCTCGACCTGCGATACGAGACCACGCCGGCTCAAATGCGCGTGCTGACGGCTTCGATCCGCCAATTGCTGCTCGACCATCCGAAGGTCGACAACGATCCGGCGCGGGTTCGATTCATCGCACTCGGCGCCACTTCGCTCAGGGTCGAGATTTTCTCCTACGTCCACGTTAAGAACGCGGACGAATTCCTTGAAGTGCAGGAGGAGCTGTTCCTGCGCATCATGGAGCTGGTCGGCGAGGCCGGCAGCGGCTTCGCCTTCCCGTCGCAGACGCTCTATGTCGCCCGCGACAGGGGCGTGGCGGTGCCGAAGTCGGCGGATGCGGTCGACGTCGCGCCGCCGCCCGAGAGCGATCAAGGGTCCTCTTACAGTGCGGCCGCGGCCGCCGCCGCCGATCGGGTCTAGTCGGCGGCGATGGACCTGGTGCGGACGCGGTGCTATTGCGCGTCCGCCATGACCGATCTCGATCTCACCATCCTGCCCGAGTCGCCGAACCACGCGCACGCCATCGAGCGGTTGCACGAGCGCACCTTCGGGCCCGGCCGTTTCGTGCTCAGCGCCTACCGGCTGCGCGAGCACGTCGACCACCTCGCCGAATTGTCGTTCACCGCCTGGATCGGCACCTTGCTGGTCGGCTCCGTCCGGCAGTTGCCGATCATGATCGGCGAGACGCCGGCTTTGTTGCTCGGCCCGCTGACGGTGGAGCCGCCGTTCCGCTCGCGCGGCGTCGGCCGGCTGCTGCTCGACCGTGCGATCTCGGATGCACGGGCTCAAGGCCACAAGCTGATCATGCTGGTCGGCGACGAGCCGTATTATGGCCGGGTCGGCTTCAAGAAGATTCCGAAGGGCCGGGTGACGATGCCGGGGCCGGTCGATGCCGCCCGCCTGCTGGTGCTTGAGCTGGCCGAGGGTGCCTTCGAAGGCGTCGGCGGCGCGATCCGTCCGGATTGGAGCAAGGCGCGCTGACGCGCCTTGCTGTCTCGGCTGCAGCTTCAGAACTTCTGCGCGACACCGACATAGAAGCCGCGGCGCGGCCCGTATTGCGGCGCGAACACGCCGATCCCCGAGCCGTCGCGGATCTCGTAGACGCTGTCGAACAGGTTGACGACGTCGAACCGCACCGTGGTTGGCTTGGTCGCACTCGCCAGATAGAAGTCGTGCGACAGGCCGAGATTGACCTGGGTATAGGCCGGCAGCGTTCCGATATTGGCAAAGCCCGAGCGCAGGCCGCTGCCGTAGATCATCGATGCGCTGAAATTGGTGTCGTGCCAGCGATACGATGCGCCGGCCGACGCCGTCACCAACTGAGCGTGGTCGGTGTAGATGTAGTGGTTCGCGATGTAGGCGAGCTCGTCCGGATCGAACAGATACTGGTTCGATACCACGGTCGTGGCGATCTGCCGGGCCAGCGCGAGATTGCCGTAGATCCGGAAATTGCCGTTGGTGTAGGAGCCCTTGAACTCGACGCCGGCATTCTCGGCGCGGTCGTAGTTGAACGCCGACAGCACATAGGCGGCGCCGAACTGGCCGTCGTCGAGCAGGTCGCGCGCGGTCTTGTAGTAGGTGTCGATGCCGACTTCGAGGCCGGGCAGCAGCTTCTGCGTGATGCCGACATCGAACACGTTCGACCGCTCCGGCAGCACCGGACTGTTGGCGTTGACGGCGGGCTGCAGCGTCGTATTCCCGACCAGCGCCAGATTGGTCGGCGCCGCCAGCACCTGCGCGGGCGGCGTGAAGTTGCGCGAATAGCCGGCGTGGAAGGTGGTGCCCTCGAACGGCTTCCAGGTCAGGCTGATGCGCGGGCTGAGCTGGTTGGCGCTCGTGTATTCGGCCATCTGGTCGAACCGCAGGCCGGAATTCAGCGTCACGGTGTTGGTGACGCGCCATTCGTCCTGCAGATAGGTGCTGAACAGCCAGCCGAGCTTGCTGCTGGAATCGACGATACCGAACGGGGCGTCGACCGGGTTGCCGCCGGCGTCGAGCGGCAGCACGACCGATGAGTTCGTCACCCGGCTCTGTTCGGCCGTCACCTGGAAGCCGCCGCGCAGCGTGTGGGCGTCGCTGAGCCGGTAGGAGCCGTCGGCCTGGATGCCGCTGGCGACGCTGCGTCGATAGACGTCGGAGGCGACGCCGTTGAACACCAGATCGCCGACCGTGTCGGGGGTGAAGTGCAAAGCGCTGTAGCGCGAGAACGCCGAGAGCTGCAGGTCGAGCCCGTTGACCGATTTCTGCAGGGCCAGAACACCGAAGCCGTTGCGCTCGCGCTGATTTTCATTGAGCAGCGCCGAGTCGAAATTCGACACGCCGAATGCGGTGAAGCCGGGCGTCTGGCCTGGATTGTTGGGGATCTGGTAGTTGTTGGCCGAGGCGCCGCCGATGAAGGTCAGCCGCGTCGTGTCGTCGATCACGGTGGAGAGATAAGCGAAGCCTTTGCCCTGCTGCGTGTCGTCGTGGATCGCGCTCGGCGACGAGGTCGGGTTTTCGAGGCCGAGGCTGGAGCCGAAGTAGCGGCCGGAGACGAAATACTGCGTGTTGCCGGCGGTGCCGCCATACTCGACGCTCGGCGTGACGGTCTGCCGGCTGCCGCCATAGACGCTGACGGTGCCGCTGTTGTTGAAGGCGTCGGTGCGCGTCGTGATGTCGACGACGCCGGCGGTGCGCAGTCCGTATTGCGCCGGCAGCGCGCCGGTCAGCAGCGTCAAGCGTCCGACCAGCGAGGTATCCAGCATTTGGCCGAAGCCGCTGACGCCGTCCGGCAGCGCGATGCCGTTGATCCGGTACTGCACATTGGCGTGCTCGTTGCGGACGTGCAGATCGCCGCTGGCGGCGGAATCCTGCGACACGCCGGGGGCCTGCAGCAGCACCTTGTCGAGCGTGGCGTTGGCGCCCTGCGGCAGCGCCAGAATCGCCTCGTGGTTGACGTCGAAGGCGCTGGCGCCGTTCGGCTTGAAGATCGCCTGCCGCGCGGCGTCGAAGCCGGCGTGCTTGGTTGCGACAGCCTGGGCTGCCATTTGCGCGGCGGTCTGGGCGTTCTGTTTCGGTGGTTTCGTCGATGCGCCCCGGCGTGCCCGCGCTGCGGTCCGGGTCTTCGGGCGCCGGGCCGGGTGAGGCGCGCGCTGCGGCTGGATGACGTCGATCTCGGGAAGTGACGTCGTGCCCCGCGCGACCGGCGCGGCGCTCTGCGCGAGGCCGGGCGATCCGAGTGCGAGCAACAGCAGCGACGCTGTGCTCGAAGCCAACAGGCTTCGCTTGATGTGAGACGGCATGGGACTCTCCTCGAAGCCATGCGCGCGCTCATCCGGCGACGCTGATCGTCGCCCGTGGATGTCGGGAGCGCTGGCTTGCCGCCGGTGGCCGGCGGGCTTGGCTGACATCGGTCGAGATCGCCCGGCGAAGAGCGAACTCTGGTTTACGGATCGGCGATGTCAGCCGGCGGGAGGCGCGCGGGGGTTGAAGGCGGTGCGGATGCCGCCCGCGCGGATCAGGGCCAGATCCGGCACGCTGTGCGCGAACGCGACGGCCTGGCGCTGCGGCAACGACGGTGGCGAAGCGCCGAGCATCGCATCGGCCATCGCCATCACGGCGCAGATCGTGCAGGTGTCGGGGTCGTCGGATTGAGGATCGCTGTCGGGCGAGGCCGGATCGGGCGCGGTGAGCGCCTGCACCGCCGACTGGGTGACGATCCGGTGGAAGTGCCCGAATGCCACGACAAAGTGCAGCGCCAGCGCGATCAGCGCCAGCCGCGTTCCGAGACGAATATGCGTCCGCACCCAGTTCATGGTTCATCCGAGCCCGGCGCGCATAGCAGCGGCACCGAGCATAGTCAGCAATCCAAAATAGCGCCGCCGACGAACCGGCGACGCCACTCAGTCTCTCGTTCGTCATTCCGGGGCGCGAGCGAAGCTCGCGAACCCGGAATCTCTCTTTGCTACAACTTCTGGATTCCGGGTTCGCTCACTGCGTGAGCGCCCCGGAATGACGTCGCTAGCTCAGAACTTCACGTTCGCGAACGCGCGGACGCCGATGCCGGGCATCAGCACGTTGTCCTTGCTGTAAGACGTCGCGATCCGGATGTCCTCGTTGAGCAGGTTGTTGCCGATCAGGCCGACCAGCATTTCGCGCGCGCCCCAGACGTTGGGGTCGAGCTTGGTGCGATAGCTGACTTCGGCCTTCAGCAGATTGTAGCCCGGCGTCGTGGTCTCGGCGATCGGGGCGACGTCGTTCTGCGCGAAGGCGTGCAGCAGATTGACCTTCATCAGCCAATTGGCGTCGCGCCAGTACAGGCCGCCGCCGACGCGCATCGGCGGAATCCGCGGCACGTTGGTGCCGTCCGCGAAGGTCGCCCGCACGATGTCGAACTGGTTCTCGATACCGAAGGTGCCGCCATAGATCTGAGCGACGTCGAGCTGGCTCTGGAATTCGCCGCCCTTGAAGGTGGCGTCACGCTGCGAGTAGATCGCCTGGTTCAATTCCAGTCCGGCGCCAGCGCCGCACTCCACCTCCTCGCAGGTATTGCCGGTCAGGCGGCGATAGATGAAGCCGCTGAACTGGGTGTAGTAGGCGGTGATCTCGAACCGGAACGGTCCTTCGGCGCGGCGCAGCCCGACCTCGACCGATTTGGCGGTTTCGATCTTCAGGTTCGGATTGCCGATGTCGAAGGTTGCGGTGGCGTCGTGGCCGCCGCGCGAGAACAGCTCGGCCGGCTTCGGGGCGCGCTCGGTGTACTGCCCGGTGATGCTGGCGGACAGGCCCCACGGCAGCGCCTGGATCAGGCCGAGGCTCAGGCTCTTCGGGGTGAACGACAGATTACGCTGCGTTGCCGGACCGATCGCGTTCGGGTCGGCGTTGAGGTCGAAGATCTCGGGCACGAACGCCGGCGTGGAGCCGGACAGTTCGACGTGCTCGATGCGGCCGGCGACCTGCGCCTTGGTAGTGTTGGTGAACTGCAGCTCGTTGAACACGTAGCCGGCCACTTTGGTGTTCTTGTTCGGATCGAACAGACCGTTCAGCGGGCTGCCCGGGTCGTCAGGGCTCGGTGCGGTGAGTTCCTGATGTCCGGCCTGGACGCCGACCGCGGTGGTGACTGCCGCAAAGCCGGCATTGAACGGTGCCAGTTGGACCTCGAGCCGGCCTTCCTGCTCGCGATTGGTGAAGGTCTGGCGGACGCCGTCAGTGGTCGGATCGCCGGCCGTGGCCTGACCGACCTCGTTGTGCTTGTAGTCGGTAGCGCCGACCCAGAACCGGATCGCGTCGATCGCCGCCGCATCCGGGCGATACTCGCCCTTGGCGCTGAACTTGGTCTGCTTGGCGTCGATCCGGGTGCCGACCTGCGAACCCTCGACGCCGGGAATGCGATAGATCGAATTGTTCTGGGTGATCGAGGCGCCGATGAAGCCGCCGTCGAACAGATACGAGCCGCCGACCGAAGCGCCCGCCGCAGTCGCGGCCGAGTTGGGCTGACGGCCGTTGAACGGCATGCCCGGCGCCGCATAGGGATAGCTCGGCACGTTGTAGTCGCCGGCATTGCGGCCATAGACGTCGGCGTGGACCGCGACGTTGTTGCCGCCGGCATCGAGCAGCACCGCGCCTTCGACGCCGCGATCGACCGAATTGACGGCGCTGCGCACTTCGCCGTTCATGCAGCCGGCGCCGCCGATCAGTGTCGGCGCCTTGGCCGGCAGGCCGTAGCTCTGGAACGGCTGCGCGCAGGGCGGCAGCGCGTCGGGAATCCGGTTGTTGCTGGCGCTGACCACGCCGCCGATCGCGGTCGAGCCGTAGCGCAGCGTTGCCGGGCCGCGGATTACTTCGACCTGGTTGGTGGACAACGGATCGACCGGCACGAAGTGGTCCTCGCCGAGGTCGGAGGCGCCGTTGCTGCCGATGCCGTTCTCGACGATGCTGACGCGGTTGACGTCGAGGCCGCGGATGATCGGCCGGCTGGCGCCGCCGGGCGCGTATTGCGACGCGCTGATGCCGGGCTTGTTGCCGAGCAGGTCGCCGAGCGTGCCGCCGCCGCTGCGGCGGATTTCCTCGTTCGGCACCACCGTGACGGTCGCGAACTGGTCGGTGACGATCGGCAGGGTGCCGGGCAGCGGCGCCGGGGCGGCCTGCGCCACCGGGGGTGTCTCGGCCGGAGCGGGACCACGCTGGCGTGCCGTGGCGGCGACGCGGGGCGCCGGGCGCGGCTTGGCCTCGGTGTGGTGGCGGCGCTGAATCGGGCTCGGCGCGGTGACGGTGACTTCGGGCAGCGCGGTCTGTGCGCGTGCGCCTGGGGCGCCGGCGCTGCACGCGGCGAGGGTCGCGGTGCCGAGCAACAGCCCGGTCTTGAGGCGAGATGACATGGTTCGGTCCTGACTGCCGGCCCGCAGCGGGGCCGGGATCTGCGGCGACGCAGATCGATCACGTTAGTCCACGCGCCGCCGGAATCCGGGCGGGCGCGGCATTCACAAGGGATCGC
>NZ_QUMK01000037.1 GCF_010907035.1 Rhodopseudomonas sp. BR0M22 | reverse complement strand
TGTCCGGGGCCGGGTTTGCGTGGACGGGCTGCAGATACTGCGCGATGAAGTCGATATCGACCATGCCGCCGGCGGCGTATTTCAGGTCCCAGACGTCGTCCTCGCCCTTCTCCTGCGCGATCGCGCGGCGCATTTCGGCGACGTCGTTGGCGATGATCTCCGCATCGCGCGGCCGCGTCAGCACGGCGCGGATCACCTGCTCGATCTTGCTGCGAAACTCCGGCGGCGCCGAGATCACCCGCGCCCGCGTCAGCGCCAGATGCTCCCAGGTCCAGGCTTCCTGGTCCTGATAGGCCGCGAACGCATCGAGCCGCGACGCCACCGGACCGGCGCGGCCCGACGGCCGCAGCCGCATGTCGACGTCGTAAAGCACGCCGTAGTTGGTCCGGGTGGTGAACGCCGAGATCAGCCGCTGGGTGAAGCGCGCGAAGTACTGCGCGCCGTGCAGCGAGCGCTCGCCGTCGCTGTCGGGCGCATCGTCGTCGAAATCGTAGATCAGGATCAGGTCGAGGTCGGACGACGCCGTCATCTCGCGGCTGCCGAGCTTGCCCATCGCCAGGATCGCGGTCTGCTGATTCTTGACCCGGCCGTAGGTCGAAGCGAACTGCTCGCTGACAAGGCCGTGCACCGTGCCGACGATGCCTTCGGCCACATCGGCGAACGCCACCGCGGCCTGCTGGGTCGGCACCGTGCCGGACAGAATCCGCGTCCCGATCAGGAATAGACTCTCCTGCCCGAACAGCCGCATCCGATCGAGAAACTCTTCGTAGGAATCGGCGTCCGCCAGCGTCACCGCCAGCCGCGCCGACAGTTCGGCCTGATCCGGCATCGCGCCGAAGAACCGCGGATCGATCAGCCCGTCGAGGATCTGCGGCTGCTGCGCCAGCATGTCGCCGAGCCGCGGCGCGGCGCCGAGCACCAGCGCCACCAGCGTCAGCAGGTCGCGGTTCTGACTGAGCAGCGAGATCAGCCGGCCGCCGCGATGCAGCGCCTGCAGCAACCGGTCGAACGCGTTGATCGCGTCGTCGGGCTGCTCGGCGCGCGCCAGCTCCTCGATCAGCGCCGGCACGAACTCGCGAAACGCGCGCTGCGTGGTCTCGACCTTGAGCACCCGATAGCCGCCGGTGATCCATTGCTGCAGCGTGGTCGCGACCATCACCGGCTTCTTGTAGCCGAGCGATAGCAGGTGATCGAGCAGGCGCATGTCTTCCGGGCCGGCGCCGTAATCGACCGGCGGCAGCTTCGCGGTGCCGGTCGGATCGCCTTCGAACAACTTGCCGTAATGGCCCTGCACACGTTCGAGATAGCCGAGCAGATCGCGCGCAAAGGCTTCTCGGCTGTCGTAACCGAGGAAGCGGGAGAACCGTTCGATCGCATCGATGCTGTCGGGCAGCGCATGGGTCTGCTCGTCGGCGATCATCTGCACCCGGTGTTCGACCTTGCGCAGGAACAGATACGCCTCGGTCAGCTCGTCGCGCGCCTGATAGGTGATCCAGTTGCGCGCCGCCAGAATATCGAGCGCCTCGAGCGTCGGCCGCACCCGCAGTTCCGGATGGCGGCCGCCGGCGATCAGTTGCTGGGTCTGAGCGAAGAACTCGATCTCGCGGATGCCGCCGCGACCGACCTTGACGTTGTGGCCTTCCACCGCGACCTCGGTCTGGCCGCGATAGGTCTGCATCTGCCGCTTCATGTCGTGGACGTCGGCGAGCGCGGCGAAGTCCAGATGCTTGCGCCAGACGAACGGCGCGATCTCCGACAGCAGCGCCTCGCCCGCGACCAGATCGCCGGCGCAAGGCCGCGCCTTGATCATCGCGGCGCGTTCCCAGGTGCGGCCCTCGCGCTCGTAGTAATCGAGCGCCGACAGCGTCGAAAGTGCCACCGGCGTCGAGGCCGGATCGGGTCGCAGTCGCAGGTCGACCCGGAACACGTAGCCGTCGCCGCGCCGCTGCTGCAGAATCCGGCTGAGCCCCTGAGTGACGCGCACGAAGAACGGCTGCGGTTCGATGTCCGGCGCCAGCGTCGGCGCGTCGAGTTCGTAGAACACGATCAGGTCGATGTCGCTGGAATAGTTCAGTTCGCCGGCGCCCATCTTGCCCATCGCGAGCACGATCAGGCCGGAGCCCTGCTCCGGGCAGTCGGGATTGGGCGGCAAGATCCGGCCGCGGCCGGCCTCCTGGCGCAGCAGGAAGCGCAGCGTCATCTGCACCGAGCGGCCGGCCAGATCGGTGAGCGCCTGCGTCACCTGCATCACCGGCCAGATGCCGCCGATGTCGCACAGCGCGATCAAGAGCGCGGCTTCGGCCTTCATCCGGCGCAGCGCCGCCATCACCTCGTCCTCGGACGACGCAGCGGCGACCGACGTCTCGGCGCCCTCCAGCAGCTTTGCCAGCCCCTGCTCCGGCGCGCCGCGCAGCACGCGCAGCAGCCGGGCCGGATCGGCGCGGATCAGATCGAACAGATAGGGCGAGGCCTCGGCGATCGACTGCAGCGCGGTCTGCACCGCCGGAAACGCGGTGCCGACCGCGGCGATCGCCTTGGCCTGATCCGGCGCCACATCGGCGAGCCAGCCGGACAGCCGCTCGGCCGCCAGCACGGGATCGTACAGGCACGGTCCGGCGCGGAAGCGCGCTGCCAAAGCGTTCTGGTCGAGGTCCGCGTCGATCGCGGAAGAAATCATGCCGGCGCCGGTTCGAGAGTCGTTGCGGAGGCCTGTCCTTCGCCCGTGCGGGCCGGAATTGCAAGCGTGGCACGCAATCCGGGGTCCGCGTCGGCAAGTCGCAGCTCGCCGCCGTGCAGCCGCGCCACCGCCGAGGCGAGGCTGAGGCCGAGCCCGGAGCCCGGCAACGTGCGGCTGGCCTCGAGCCGCACGAACCGCTCGATCGCGTGCTTGCGGTCCGCCTCCGGAATACCGATGCCGTGGTCGGTGACGCTGAGCAGCACCTGGTCGCCGTCGCGCCGCGCTTCGATCCGCACGATGGCCGCGGCGGCGTCCGCGTCACCGTCGGCGGGCGATTGCGGCTTGCCGTATTTGATCGCGTTCTCGACCAGATTGGCGAGCGCCTGGCTGATCAACTCCCGATTGCCGCGCACCGGCGCCGCCACCGCTTCGACCTGCAGGCTGAGCGCGTTGTCCTCGGCGAGCGGCTCGTACAATTCGTGGATGTCGCGCGCGATTTCGGCGGCATCGAAGTCGCTCATGTCGCCGCTGGCGTAGCCGGCTTCGGCACGGGCGATCATCAACAGCGCGTTGAAGGTGCGGATCAGACCGTCGGATTCTTCGATCGTGCGCTCCAGCGCGACCCGATAGTCGGTCTCGCTCGAGGCGCCCGCCAGCGCCTCCTCGGCGCGGTTGCGCAGCCGCGTCAGCGGCGTCTTCAGATCGTGCGCGATGTTGTCGGAGACTTCCTTCATCCCCGACATCAGGGCTTCGATCCGCTCCAGCATCGCGTTGAGATTTTCAGCCAGGCGATCGAGTTCGTCGCCGCTGCGGCCGACCGGCAGCCGCCCCGACAGATCGCCGGCCATGATCCGCTGCGTCGTGCCGGTCATCGCATCGATCCGCCGCAGCACGCGCCGCGCGGCGTATACGCCGCCGCCGAGGCCGAGCACGACGACGATCAGCACCGACCATTGCGCCGCCGAGCGCACCACCTTGTTGAGCCGCCGCCGCTCTTCCAGATCGCGGCCAACCAGGAGGCGAAAGCCGCTGGACAGTTCGGTCACGTGAACCAGCGCGCGGTGATTGGATCGTTCCTGGTCGTCGAGCCGCCGATAGAACGTCTCGCTCCAACCGAGCTTGCTCATCACCCCCGGTGCCAGCGCGCCGACATTGCCCGCGACCGCCTGCCCGGCCGGCGTGGTGACGAGATAGAGATTGGCCCCGGGCCGCAGCGCGCGGTTCTCGATCGTGAACACCACGCCGCGCAAACCGCGGCGGCCGTAGATGTCGTTGATCTCGGCGATTTCGGCGTCGACCGTGGTGGTGATCTGATCGGTGATCAGCTTGCGCGTGGTCCAGGCGAAATACGCCACCAGCGAGGCCGCGAACAGACCGAACAGAAACAGATAGACCAGCGTCAGCCGAAACGCGGTGGTTCGGATCAGTTTACCGAACGCGGTCACGGATCACGTCCCGGCGGCGGCGATGCTGTTGAAGGGGTTTCATCCCGGCAAATTAGACACTTCGGGCCTGAATCCAAAGTGACAAATCGTTCAAGGAACGACACTGCGGATCAGTACGCATCTCTCAAACAAAGACCGGGGCGCCGCCCTTTGCAAGGCGGCGCCCCGGTGCGAGTAATCGCTGGCGCAGCACCGCATCTGGTGCTGCGAGCCGATACGGCCGTGCGCTTACGAAGCGCGCACGGTGCGCAGGAAGCGGCTCACTTCGTCCTCGAGCCGGCCGCTTTCCTGCGACAGCGACTGCGCGGACGACAGCAATTGCGAGGACGACGATCCGGTTTCGACCGCGCCGCGCTTGACGTCCAGAATGGTGGCGGAGACGCGCTCGGTGCCCTGCGCGGTCTGCTGAATGTTGCGCGAGATCTCTTGCGTCGCGGCGCCCTGCTCTTCGACCGCGGAGGCGATGTGCGCCGAGATCTCCGACAGCTTTTCGATGGTGCCGCTGATCTCGCGGATCGCGCCGACCGATTCCTGTGTCGCCGATTGGATCCGGCTGATCTGCTGACCGATCTCGCCGGTGGCCTTCGCGGTCTGCTCCGCGAGCGCCTTCACTTCGGCGGCGACGACCGAGAAGCCGCGGCCGGCTTCACCGGCGCGGGCGGCCTCGATGGTGGCATTCAGCGCCAAAAGATTGGTCTGCCCCGCGATGGAATTGATCAGTTCGACGACATCGCCGATCCGCGTCGCCGCCATCGACAATTCGCTGACGCGATCGGTGGTGTTGCGCGCCTGGCCGACGGCATCGCCGGCGATCCGGGCCGATTCCTGAACCTGCTGGCTGATCTCACGGATCGAGGACGACAACTGATCGGTCGCGCTGGCCACCGATTGCACGTTGCTGGTCGCTTCTTCGGAAGCCGCTGCGACGTGGCTAGCGAGGTTCTGCGAGGTGTCGGCGGTGACCGCCAGCTGCCGCGCCGAAGTTTCGAGCTCGGCGGAGGCCGACGACACCGTCCTGACGATCTTGCCGATGGCGCTTTCGAAGTCGCTGGCGAGCCCGTGAATCTGGTCGCGCTTCTGGACTTCCGCCTTCATCAGATCGTCGATGTCGACCAGCGAACCGCAGGCGCGCCGCGGCTTGCGGTTTTCGTCGAGCACGACGCCGCCGGTGGCGCGGAACCAGCGATAGCTGCCGTCCTTGACCTTGAGGCGATACTTGACGTCGTAGCCGACGCCGGTCTGGCAGGTCTGGGTGAAGGCCGCGAAGGTCGGGGCCACATCGTCGGGATGCAGCCGATCCGACCAGGATTGAACGACGTTGGGAAATTCGGCCTCGGAGCTGTAGCCGCACAGCCGGCGAAACTCGGACGACCAGGTCCAGCGCGCCTTGGGATGCATCGCATCGCCTTCGTAGAGGATCGCGTCCCACAGCCCGATGCCGCAATGCAGCGACAGCGTGTCGAGCCATTCGGCCTTCTGAATCAGTTCCTGCTTCTTCTGGCGTCCCGTAAACATGCGGCGTTCACATCCCTCGTGTGTCGTGTTGGAGGGACGCTCGCATATGAAAATTAAGAAACGATGGCTCCGCCCCATCTAGATACCTGGAGGCGAGATGGAACCGGCCCGGCCGCGGTCAGCGCAGCCCGTCTCTGATCATGTAGCCCGCACCGCGAATGGTGTGCAGCAGCGGCCGGTCGAACCCTTTGTCGATCTTCGAGCGCAGCCGCGAGATGTGCACGTCGATGACGTTGGTCTGCGGATCGAAGTGATAATCCCAGACGTTCTCCAGCAGCATGGTGCGGGTCACCACCTGGCCGGCGTGCTTCATCAGATATTCGAGCAGCCTGAACTCGCGCGGCTGCAGCGTCAGCTCCTCGCTGCCGCGCGTGACGCGATGCGACAGCCGGTCGAGTTCCAGATCGCCGACGCGGTAGCTGGTCTCCTCGGCCGGTCCGCCATGACGCCGCGACAGCACCTCGACGCGCGCCAGCAGTTCGGCGAAGGCGTAAGGCTTCGGCAGATAATCGTCGCCGCCGGCGCGTAGCCCCTTGATCCGGTCATCGACCTGGCCGAGCGCCGACAGGATCAGCACCGGCGTGCGGTTGCCCTTGTCACGCAGGCTTCCGATCACCGACAGGCCGTCGCGCTTCGGCAGCATCCGGTCGACCACGAGGACGTCGTAATCGCCACTCTCCGCCAGCGCCAGTCCCTCTTCGCCGTCGCCGGCCAGATCGGCGACGTGGCCGACCTCGCGAAATGCCTTGACCAGATAGTCGGCGGATTCGCGGTCGTCCTCGATGATCAACAGACGCATATTGCTGTCGGACTTGCTCAAACTCTGCGGGCTCTGCTGCAACATGACGCGGCTTCAGCCTCCTTGCAAGGCGGCACGAACACCCCCGGGACAGGAACGGGCGATGGAGCTGGGGGACTCCACCGCCCGCCTGAGCCTTCCGACGGAGGGGGGCTGAACTCCTAGCGGAAGGTGTAAGGTGGGGACGAGCGGGTTAAGGCCCGTCCCCGGGACAGAGCCGTCGGCTGGGGGCGACGATTGCCGGCGACACTCTCCATTGCTGTCGTCATCGCTGCGCCGATCAGCCCTTGGCGATCGGAACCGCAACGAAGCGAGACGATCCGCCGCTGCGAACCCGCATCAGCACGCTGTTCTTGCTGTCCTTCTTGGCCGACGCGAGCGCGTCGCGAACATCACCCGGGTTCGACACGTTCTTGCCGGCGACTTCGAGGATCACGTCACCCTCCTTGAAGCCGCGATCGGCGGCGGCGCTCTTCGGGTCGACGTCGGTCACCACGACGCCTTCCTTGCCGGCACCGGCGACCGAACCGGCGGGCGCCAGCGTCAGGCCGAGCTTCGGCAGGTCGAGCCCCTGGCTGGAGCCGCTGTCGCCGCGATCGGAGTTGCTGGCCTCGATCTTGTTCGGCAACTCACCGAGCGTCAGCGTCAGTTCGCGGTCCTTGCCCTTGTGGAATACGGTGAGCTTGACCGAATGCCCCGGCGCGAACGCGCCGATGGTGCGTGCCAATTCCCTTGCGTCCTTCACCGGGGTGCCGTCGACGGCCGTGATCACGTCGCCGGATTCGATTCCGGCCTTGGCTGCGGGGCCGTTCGACTGCGGCTCGGCGACCAGCGCGCCTTCCGCCGTCTTCAGGCCGAGGCTGTCGGCGATCTCCGGCGTCACCGGCTGCACCTGCACGCCGATCCAGCCGCGGCTGACCGAGCCCTTGTCCTTGAGCTGCTCGACCACCGCCTGGACGGTGTTGGCCGGGATCGAGAACGCGATGCCGATGCTGCCGCCCGAGGGCGAGTAGATCGCGGTGTTGACGCCGACGACTTCGCCGTTGGTATTGAACGCCGGGCCGCCGGAATTGCCCTTGTTCACCGGCGCGTCGATCTGAATGAAATCGTCGTAAGGCCCGTTGCCGATGTCGCGGCCCATCGCCGAGACGATGCCGGCGGTGACGGTGCCGCCGAGGCCGAACGGATTGCCGACCGCGAGCACCCAGTCACCGATCCGGGGCTTGCCCTCGGCGAGCTTGGCGTAGGGGAAATTCGACCCGCCCTCGACCTTGATCAGCGCCAGATCGGTACGCGGATCGGTGCCGATGACCTTGGCCTTGTGAGTCTTGCCGTCGTCGGTCGTGACTTCGACCTTGTCGGCGCCTTCCACGACGTGGTTGTTGGTCACCGCGTAGCCGTCGGCCGAGATGAAGAAGCCCGAGCCCTGGCCGGTGATCATGCCGCCGCCGCGATGGCCGCGCAGGCCGGGCGGCATCTCGCCGCCGAACCGGCGGAAGAACCGTTCCATCGGCGAGCCGGGCGGAAACGAGAAGTCTTCGCGATCGTCGTTCTTCGCCATCTTGTCGGCGATGTTGACCTTCACCGAAATCACCGACGGCTTCACCTTGTCGACGATGTCGGCAAAGCCGACCGGCTGTTGCGACGGCTGAACTTTGGCGCCGACCTGCTGGGCGTGCGCCGGCGTTGCAATCAGATCGAACGAACCGTTGCCATGACCCAGTCCGTAAGCCCCTGCCCCCAGACCGGCGACCACCGAGGCCATCAGCGCGAATTTGCGCGCCGACAGCAACGACCTGGCGAGCGGCCGGTGCGAAGACTGCGAGGACGGAACGGGGCGACGATCATGCATTGAGAAAATCTCCGAAGACCAGTTGAAACCGAAGGTGCGAAACCGATCAGCACCATTGCTTCGGAAGATGGGCCCTGCAGCCTTACGGCGCTCTGGCGAGGGAATTAAACTTTTGTAATTTTGGCGGTATTCCGCCCCGGTTTGCCGCGACCGATGGTCGCTTCCGGTCCTGCTCCGCGCCCCGGAATTGTCGCCGTTCGTACATTCGTGTCGGGAATCCGATCCGCCTTTGGTCGGACCCGCTCGCCCCGATCTCCACGCAACTAACTGAATTACTTCATGATCAGTGATGGCCTGGATCTTGCCAAGGCGCTGCCGGAGGGCGCCAGCACGGCGTCGATCAGCAACTTGACGACAGGAGAGTGCAACGTGGCGAATATTACCTTCTCGTCCCCGGTCATGGCCAAGGATGTCACCGTCTATGCGGTGGCGGGCGATCGCGGGACCATTCTGGCGGTTGCAAAATCGCACAACATTCCGATCCCGTTCGATTGTCAGGACGGCGAATGCGGCTCCTGCCTGGTGCAGGTCGAGCATTTCAATCCGAAGGCCAAGTCGGCGGTGGCGCTGACCGAGAAGGAAAAGGAAGTCCTCCGTCAGCTCGGCAAGATCACCAAGGACGAGATCGCCAACGCCGAAGTCAACGATATCCCGCCGCGCTATCGCCTCGCCTGCCAGTGCTTCGTCCGTAACGAAGACATCATGGTCCGCTTCGAGGGCGACAAGACCAAGCCGCAGCGCATGGCGGTGACCCCCGCCGCCGCGCACTACAAGGGCGGGATGGAAATCAACACCCTGCCGGAGTTCTTCAGCTACGCGGCCAAGGTCGAGGAAGACGCAGCATTGCACTACGACAACCTCGCCAAGGCGATGGCCGAGGCCGGCAATGCGCCGGTGGCCAAGCTGTTCGCGCAGCTCGCCGAGTTCTCGCGGCTGCATCTGGCGGAAGTGAAGACGCGCGCCGGTTCGATCGACGTCAGCAAGAACGTGCCGCCGGACTACGCCTGGCCCGATCATGCGACGCCGGAACGCGCCGCGGTGTGGGCGTCGGACGTCGGGCTGACCCGTCTCGGAGCGTTGAAGGCGGCGCTGCAGGGCGAGCGCCGCGGCTACGAATTCTATCGCGCGGTCGAAGCCACCACCAAATCCCGCGACGTCGCCGCGGCGGCCAAGGAGTTCGTCGGCGAAGAGGCCGAACACGTCCGTATTCTCGAGGCCTGGATCACCCAGGAGGAATGGTCGCTCAAGCACGCCGCCAAGGCTGCGGAGAACGCCTGACGACAGCGACGGCCGTCGCCACTCCGGCGACGGCCGAACAAGGAGAGACGACGATGGAAACAGTCGAAGAGTTTCTGGCGCATTCGATCAAGCTGGAGCAGGAAGCCGCGCTGCGGTTCGGCCAGCTCGCCGACGCGATGGATAGTTGCGGCAACAAGGAAGTCTCGAAGCTGTTCCGCCAGCTCGCGGACTACTCGCGGATGCATCAGGCGGACGCGCAGGCACGCGCCGGCTTCCGCGACATCCCGCAGATGGAGCCCGGCGACTTCCAATGGCCGGGTCTCGAAAGCCCGGAAGCGGCGGCGATCTGGGGCACCGACCCGTTCATCGGCCGCGACCTGGCGCTACAGATCGCGCTGGAGGCGGAGACCGGGGCGTTCGACTGGTACAAGAACGTGCTCGACACCACCGACAATCCCGAGATCAAGATGCTGGCGAAAGAGTTCGTCGCCGAGGAAAGCGGCCACGTCGCCGAACTGCACCGCTGGATCGCGCTGCACAAGGCCGGCAAGCCGCTGCCGATGGAAATTACCCCGTTCTGAAGCCCAGCGGCTCCGAGCCCCGCCGACTACCCGCCGACCGAACTGCGCGAGGCCGCCGACGGCCTCGCGCCCAATCTGCTGCGACGTGACCGCAACTTCGTCAGGCGGATCAGCGTAGCATCATCCGCCGCGCGGGGCAGACGGAGCAATACGCTTCGCTATTGCGCCCTACTCGCTCGCTGAAGGCAACTACAAGCTTCCCTGGGACAACAAGATTGAGGTCCGCAACGGCTGGAAGTATTATCCGAACGGAGTCAAGCTCGGTCCGGCGCCGAAGCAGATCGCGGCGGAGTAGCTCCCACCGATGTCGTCATCCCAAGGCAGACCCGGCCGCTCCGGCGGGCCGGGTTCTTTGTTTCGAGCAGCGGCCTTCCGGCCTTAGTTAGCAAATTCACCAAGAATGAAACGGAAGACGAATTGGTAAATTGACACATCCAACGGTTGTGCGACGCTAGATACTTCATCTTATGAGGGGCAAAGCATGGCGGAAGGCGAGGATTCCAACGTGAGTAGGCACAAATTTTCAATCGCCTACACCGGGAAATCTCGTGAAAGCGACCATTCGATTGATGTACAGGTGCTGGCACCAGCACTGTTGGCGTTCGGCAAGCTTTTGCGGGAAGCCAATAGCGAGTTCAACAGCAAGAAATCGACCGCAAAGGTATTAGTTGTCTCCGATTTTGAGCACAAGTGCTTCAACATCAATTTTGAACTTGTCGTTAGCCTATATGAGCAACTGAAAACGCTACTTGGAACAGAAACAGCCTCGAGCGCAAAGAACATCCTAGAGTGGATCGGGATTATTGGAGGGCCCGCCGCAACTGGAACATTCACCTATCTACGATATCTGAAATGGCGGCGCGGTAGAAAAGTTACGTCTGCAACGCCCTTGGTAGATTCTGACAAAACTGGGGTCGTGGAAGTCAAGATTGAGGGCGACGGCAATGCCGTGCACGTCCATAATCACGTATATAAACTATCGGAGAATGCAAAAGCGCTTAGGGCAACAAGAGATGCTTTCTTGCCGCTTGGGCATGATGGATTCGAGGCGGTGCAGATTCGAGAAGACGATCTAGTCGTTGATGAAATAAGCGCAGATGAAGTCGGCGATATCGTCGCATCATGCAATATCGGAATAGAGAAATCTAAAGAGACTGAACCCGAGATTGAGGAAACGCCAGCGTGGCTTAGCGTGTATTCACCAGTATATGATCAAAGCGCTCCCAATTGGAGATTCCGTCTTGGGAAGGAAGTGATCTACGCTGATATCTCCGCGACCTCGATAGCTAGAGATGCCCTTGATCGTGGCGGGGCGTTGGTTGATGACGCCTACCAAGTGAGGCTTCAGATCATTACCGACATCGACGCGCAGGGCAATAAGAAGCAGCCTGAATACAAGGTCTTACAAGTAATTAGGTTTGTTCCTGCCAGCCCTGCGCAGCAGCAAACGACGCTTTTCGATAAGCCCTAGTTGAAGTCAGATATCTTGATCGATGAGCAGCCAACGGATTGCAAACATTGTAGAAAAATCGTCGCAGTGAATCCGCTGCGACTGATCATGTTCACACTCATCCCGACCGCCGACGGCGACGATAGCCCTCATTGGCGCTCCCAAAATCACGTCGACACAAGGCGTACAGGCTGATTGAATTGGAATCGATTCCACAACCAGAGAGTTTCACCATGAAGTCTATTCTGATTGCCTTTGCCGCTGTCGCGCTAATTTCAACGGCTGCGCAGGCTCAATATGGCTACGGTTCGAACACCCGCAGCCACACGGTTTCGCCTTATGTGAACAGCCACGGGACCTACGTCCAAGGCTCGCAAGCGACGAATCCGAACAACACTCAAATGGACAATTACAGCACCCGCGGGAACGTCAATCCGTACACCGGGGCAGTTGGGACGCGGGCTCCTCGGTACTGACCGGGAGCCTCCATAGCGCTGTGGTCCGCCCCTCAAACTTGACCACAGCCCCGCGTCTGCTCGCCAAATATGCCAGCTTCGAGTGCACCCGCTTTGCCAGCCCGTAGGCGGATTAGCACAGCGTAGTCTGCCGCGCGGGGCAGAGACGGCGCAATACGCTTCGCCATTGCGCCCTACACGCTACAGATCGCGCTGGAGGCGGAGACCCGTGGCCTTCGGCTGGTACAAGAACGTGCTCGACACCACCGACAATCCCGAGATCAAGATGCTGGCGAAAGAGTTCGTCGCCGAGGAAAGCGGCCACGTCGGCGAACTGCACCGCTGGATCGCGCTGCACAAGGCCGGCAAGCTTGTGCCGATCGAAATTACCCCGTTCTGACGGTCGAGCGGCGCGCAACGGAGGCGGATCGGATCACGTCCGATCCGCGCCCTCGGCCAGCAGCCGATCGAGCCGCGCCTGTTCGTCGGCGCTGAGCGGCTTCGGGGCGTCCGTCGCGCGGGCGGCGTCGCGGCCGCGGCGGCGGATGTGCAGCCACAGCCCGAGGCCGCCGCCGAACAAGACGAACGGCGGCAGCAGCCATAGCAGCAGCGTGTGCAGTTCGAACCGCGGCTTCAGCAGCACGAACTCGCCGTAGCGCGACACCAGATAATCGATCACCTGCTTGTTGCTGTCGCCGGCCGCGATCCGTTCGCGCACCAAGAGGCGCAGATCCTTGGCCAGCGTCGCGTCGGAATCGTCGATCGACTGGTTCTGGCACACCATGCAGCGCAGCTCGCGCGACAGCTCGCGCGCCCGCGCTTCCTTCGCCGGATCGGCCATCACCTCGTCGGGCTGCACCGCATGCGCCAGCGGGGCGGCAACGACGGTTGCGCAAACGATCAACAGAGCGGCAAGCAGTCTCCGCATCGGTCTCTCCACCCTACTCCGCCGGCTGCAGCACGCGCGGTGCTTTGGCGGGTTTCGGCGCGCCGACGCGCAAGCGGCGATCGGACAGCGACAGCAGGCCGCCGAGCGCCATCATGATCGGGCCGAGCCAGATCAGCAGCACCATCGGCTTGTGATAGATCCGCACCGTCACCGCGCCCTGGTCGTTGAGATCGCCGAGCGAGATGTAGAGCTGGCTGAAGCCGCGGCTCAGCAGCGCCGCCTCGGTGGTCGACGAACCGCGGGTGATGAAGCTGCGCTTGGACGGCGCCATTGCGCCGATCAGCCGGCCGTTCTCGGTGACGGTGAACTGCGTCAGCAGTTCGCGATAGTTCGGCCCCTGGCGCTGCGTGGCGCCTTCGAACTTGAACTCGTAGCCGGCCAGCTTGGTGCTGTCGCCCGGCTTCATCGCGGCGATGTACTCGCTGTTCCAGGTGGTCTCGCAGACGATGCCGATCAGCGTGACGCCGAGCGCCGCATGGGCGAACATCGTGCCCCAGGACGAGCGCGGCAGGCCGGAGGCGCGGCGCAGCGAGATCGACAGCGGGCCGCGGAACAGGGCGATGCGCTCGGCGACGTCGACCAGCGCGCCGACGATCACGAAGATCGCCAGCCCGATCGCCAGCGGCGCCAGCACCGCGCCGCCGCGGGTCCAGGCATACACGAACGCGACCGCCAGCAGCGCCACCACGCCGGCGGCGATCAGCCGCTGCGCGGCCCCGACCAGATCGCCGCGCTTCCAGGCCAACAGCGGGCCGAACGGCACCGCGACCAGCAGCGGCACCATCAGCGGGCCGAAGGTGAGATTGAAGAACGGCGCGCCGACCGAGATCTTGTCGCCGGTCAGCACCTCCAGCGCCAATGGATACAGCGTGCCGACGAACACGGTGGCGCAGGCGGTGGTCAGGAACAGATTGTTCAGCACCAGCGAGCCTTCGCGCGAGATCGGCGCGAACAGGCCGCCCTGCTTCAGCGCCGAGGCGCGCCAGGCGAACAGCGCCAGACTGCCGCCGATGAACACGCACAGGATCATCAGGATGAACACGCCGCGCGACGGATCGGTGGCGAAGGCATGGACCGAGGTGAGCACGCCGGAGCGGACCAGGAAGGTGCCGAGCAGTGACAGCGAGAAGGTCAGGATCGACAGCAGGATGGTCCAGACCTTCAGCGCGTTGCGCTTCTCCATCACCAGCGCCGAGTGCAGCAGCGCGGTGCCGGCGAGCCACGGCATCAGCGAGGCGTTCTCGACCGGGTCCCAGAACCACCAGCCGCCCCAGCCGAGTTCGTAGTAGGCCCAATACGACCCCATCGCTATGCCGAGGGTGAGGAAGATCCAGGCGATCAGCGTCCACGGCCGCACCCAGCGCGCCCAGGCGGCGTCGAGCCGGCCTTCGATCAACGCGGCGGCGGCGAACGAAAATGAAATCGAGAACCCGACATAGCCGAGATACAGCATCGGCGGATGCACCGCGAGGCCGATGTCCTGCAGCACCGGGTTGAGATCGCGGCCTTCGGCGGGCGCATTGGCGAGCCGCGCGAACGGGTTCGAGGTGATCAGGATGAACAGATAGAACGCGGTCGCGATCCAGCCCTGCACCGCCAGCACATGGGCGCGCAAGCTCAGCGGCAGGTTGTTGCCGAACGCCGCGACCAGGCCGCCGAACAGCGCCAGGATCGCCACCCACAGCAGCATCGAGCCTTCGTGGTTCCCCCACACGCCGGTGATCTTGTAGAGCAGCGGCTTCATCGAGTGGGAGTTCTCGAAGACGTTCACCACCGAGAAGTCGGAGGTGACGTGCAGCCACACCAGCGCGGTGAACGACAGGCCGGCGAACAACAGCTGCACCAGCGCGGTCGAGCGCGCCACGTTCATCAGCGCGCCGTCGTTGAGCCGGGCGCCGAGCAGCGGCACCGTGGACTGGATCAGCGCCAGAGCCAGCGCCAGGACGAGTGCGTAGTGCCCGGCCTCGGCGATCATTTGCCGCCCTCCGCCGCGCTCGCCGAGGTCTGGCCGGACGTCGTCGGAGCTGCCGGTTTGTTGCCGTAGTCGTCCTTCCAGTGACCGTCCTTCTTCAGGGCGTCGGCGACTTCCTTCGGCATGTACTTCTCGTCGTGCTTGGCCAGCACGGTATCAGCCTCGAACACCCCGGCCTTGTCGAGCGAGCCTTCGGCGATCACGCCCTGCCCTTCGCGGAACAGGTCGGGCAGAATTCCCTTGTAGGCGACCGGCAGCGTGGCGCTGCCGTCGGTGACCTTGAACGACACCCGGAGCTGCTCGCCGCGCTCCAGCGAGCCGGGCTCGACCACGCCGCCGAGCCGGAACCGTTTGCCGGCGGCGATGGGCTGCTCGGCCACCATCTTCGGCGTCGAGAAGAACACGATCGAGTCGCGCATCGCGTTGAGGACCAATCCCACCGCGACGACGAGCACCACGCCCGCGCCCCCGATCATCGCCAGTCGCCGCTGTTTCCGCGTCATGGTCTGTTCGCCTCGGCGTCCTCTACCGGATCCTTGAAACGACGCGTCGCGGCGTCGCTCGAATTCTGTGGCTGACGAAGATGTCGAAAACCCGCATCGTTCGTGCCGCCATCGTCAGCCGTCGAGCCCGAGGCCCTTGAAGCCGTCGTTGAGTTGCTTCAGCCGGTCGGGCTTGTCGGCCATCGCCTGGCGCGCTTCGGACTGCGCGCTCTTGGCCTTGTCGGTTTCGCCGAGCACCATATAGGCGCGCACCAGCCGCAGCCAGCCGTCGACGTCGTCGCCGTTCTGCTTCAGCTTGGCGGCGAGCTTGGCGACCATGCCCTGGATCATCGCAGCGCGGTCGGCCTCGCTCATGGTCTGCGCGGCAGCGGCGGCGCCGTCCGGCAACGCCGGCTGCTTGGCGGTGCCGTCGAGCCGCGCGAGCTCGGCCTGCAGCATCGGCCGCCAAGGCGCGTCGGCCGGCGCCTTCTCGAGCATCGCGCGCCAGATCGTCGCGGCGTCCTTCGGGCGGCCGTCCTGCTCGGCGGCAAGGCCGAGGTAGTAACGCGCCTTGGGTTCGTCGGGATTGAGCGCGGCGGCGCGCTCGAATTCGGTCTTGGCGTCGGCGGTGACGACGCCGCCGGCCGCGGAGGTCAGCACTTCGCCGAGATCGGCGCGGCGATCGGCGGTTTCGCCGGCGTAAGTGATCGAGTTGCGATAGGCCCGTGCCGCATCGTCGAACCGGCCCGACTTGGCCAGCACCGGCGCCAGCACGGTCCAGCCGCGGCCGTCGGTCGGGTTCTTCTCCAGATGCGCCTCGACCTGCGCCACCAGATTGTCGAGCGGCTGCGAGTTCGCCGGCGCCTTGGCGCGGGCCGCCAGCGGCTCGTCGGGCAGCATCGGCGAGCCGAGCGGCAGATACACCGCCAGTGCGAGCACCGGCAGCCCGAGCAGTGCCAGCAACGCCACCGCGCGGCGCGGCCCGCGCTTGGAGCAGGTCGGCGCGCTGCGTTCGGCCTCGGCGCTGGCGAGCAACCGCCGGCCGATCTCGACCTTGGCGGCGGCGGCTTCGGACGCCCCGATCAGTCCGGTCGCGGCATCGCGGTCGACCTCGGCGAGCTGATCCTTGTAGACCGTGGCTTCGCTGCCCTCGCGCTGCGCCTGGACGTTACGTCCGAGCGGCCACAGCACGGCGAACACCGCCACGGCCGTCATCATCGCGAACACAAACCAAAGCGCCATTCGAGCGAGATTCCGGGTGAGGACTAAAGGGCCGCGGCACCGGCCCGGCGGGTCGAAAACCCGGGCGGGTTACACCATGGTCGGACGATAGCCGCAATTGACATTTGCGGCACCGGATAAGGCGCCGCAGGGGATGAAACTTGATTTGAATCAAAGGGCAGGCTAGCCGGCGCGTGCCGCTGGCTTGCGTTCCACCACCACCATGGCGTTTTCGACCGCCCGCCGCATCAGCGAGGCGTAGTCGTGGCCGAACAGCACCTCGCAGAACCGCACCGCGGCCTCGGCCTGCTGGTGACGGAACGGCTTCACCCGCGGATCGGAACCGCGCAGCGACTGCACCAGCGCTTCGGTGGATTTTTCGACATATTGCTGCAGCTCGGAATAGGTCCGCAGCGTCACTTCGTTGATCGCCAGCTCGCTGGCATAGGTCCGGCACACCGCGACGAAATCGATCAGCGCCGCGGCCTCCTCGACCTCGATCTGGTCGAGCTTGGCGCCGGAGGTGATGTCCTTGTCCGGACGCTGGCGCAGCAGCCGGCGGACTCGGCCCGGAACGCTCTCGATCTCGGACTTCACCGCATTGGAAATCTCGACGCGGATCGTCGCCAGCTGCTTGCCCCAGGTCGAATCGCTGCGGATGTCGAGCTCGGTGCGCAGACCGCGGACACCGTCGTGAATCACTTTGAGGTTCTCGGCGACGTTGCCGTAATGGCCGCGGCGGATGTCCTCGCGCATGTCGACCGTGAGCCGGGCCAGATCCTGGATCGCCATGGTCACGGCGACCGCATAGGGCGTGGCGGCCACCTTGATCTCGTCGTCGGAACCCGCGACCTTGATCGCCAGCCGGACGATCTGCCACGGCTGGTTGAGGTGGCCGAGGATCAGCGTCAAGGCGAACGGCAGCAGAATCGGGGTCTGCAGCGCCGGCACATTCAGCGCCGCGATCATCGAATTGACCTGGCTGTCGCCGAACACCCGCAGATTGCTGGAGAGCTTGCCGTTGAAGGTGTCGATGGCCTCGCGATTCTTCAGCACGGCCCCGATCGGCACCAGATCTTCGACCGCCGACGGCGGTCCGACCCGCGACATCGCGCGCTGGCGATCGACGCCCGGCTCAGGATTGGTCAGCTTCTCGATCGCCACGGCCGCGGACTGCTGCAGCTTGCGGACGTGCTGCTCGATCTGCGAGGCGGGCGCGTTGCGCAGGCTGATCAGCGCAGCCTCGAATTCCCGGATCTGATCGGGCATGCCCTCGCGCTCGAGCCACTGCCACACCGAGGCCAGCGACGAACGCCGGATCTGCCCGGGCCGCGGCGTTTCCTTGGCGTCGATCAGGAACGGTTCCAGCATCCGGAACATCAGCCGGGCCGGATCGTCGGTGCGCGGCTGGGTATCGTCGTCGGAGCCGCGGACGATCTTGCGCAACTCTTCGAGCACGAAGCTGGCCACCGCGACATCGTCGCCGCGTTCGAGCGCGCGCTCGAATTCCCGCATGAGCAGCGCTTGGGACTGCGGCGGGAGCTGGGAGAGATAGTCTCTCAGCCGTTCGGTCGATGTCTGGCTCATGCGCCCAAGGGGTTGCAGGCTGCCGCACCCGTGTCGTCGCGCACCGGAATCGATGCGACGCGCACGCTGCGGCGCTACTCCCAGAGATAGCCACGGCGATCTTAAGAAGGGGTTGAGGAGATCGCCGGCGAAGCCGGATCAGGTTCTGCAACAACTGCCAAGCCGGCCGATAACGCGTTGGAAAACTTCGCTTCCAGCGGGCGGCCGGCGCGGCCTCAGCCCTGCGCCGTCCAGGGCGCGGTCTCATGGGCCCGGCAGGCGGTGCCGCGGGAAATTTCGATCTGCTGGCCGACCGTCACCGCATGGGAGAATCCGCGGCAGGTCGAGCCCTGTTTCAGATAGGCCGGCCCCGGCACGATATTGCCATAGCGCCCGGAGGTGGCGTTCTTCCACGCTACGGGGGCGCCCGATTCGCCGCGATCGAGCGCCTCCAGCTCGGCCGCATAGGCCAGCCGGCGGTCCTCGGCATTGAGCAGCGCGCCGATTTTCGGCCCGATCAGGCCGCCCATCGCGGCGGCATCGACCGCGGCGCTGCCGTCGTTGCGGCCGAAATCAGAGGTCGCGGTGCTGGTGAAGGAATCCACCCGGGCCACCAGCCCGGACGTGCGATCGCACCCGCCCAGCGCCAGCGCGCCGGCGAGCAGCAACAGCGGCTTCACCCCCCAAGACGTCATGGTCATCCCCAACGGCTCCCCGAAGGCCAACAGCCTACATCCATAACCGTTAAGGAAAACAAGATGCAAATCTTGGCAGCGCTGTGGCAGCCGCCGGTTCGTTATGCCGCAGGCAGGGTCAGCTCGGCGCGCAGGCCGCCGATCGGGGCGTTGTCGAGCTTCAGTTCGCCGCCGTAAAGCGCTGCAAGATCAACCACAATGGCGAGGCCAAGGCCGGAGCCGGGCTTGCTCTCGTCGAGCCGCTTGCCGCGCCGGGCGACGATCGCGCGCTGCTCGGCAGACAGCCCGATACCGTCGTCGTCGACCACGATCCGCAGCTTCGGCGGACCGCCGGGCTCGTCGGCCTTCTCGCTGGTGACCGCGATGAACACCCGCCCGGCCGCCCATTTGCAGGCATTGTCTACCAGATTGCCGACCATCTCCTCGAGGTCCTGGCGCTCGCCGCGGAACTTGAGCCCGTGGGCAATCTCGGCGCGGACCTGGATGCCACGGTCGCGGTGGATCTTCTCCATGGTCCGGCGCAGCGCCTCGATCACCGGCTCGACCTCGGTGATGGTGCCGACCACGGTGAGCCGCGCGGCGATCCGGGCGCGCTCCAGATGGTGGGTGACTTGGCTGCGCATCAGCTCGGCCTGCTCCATCACCTTCGCCGCCAAGGGATCGCCCGGCCGGGCGCCGGCCTCGTTGACCAGCACCGACAGCGGCGTCTTGATCGCATGCGCCAGATTGCCGACATGGGTGCGGGCGCGCTCGACGATCTCGCGATTGGCCTCGATCAGCGCGTTGGTCTCGCGCGCCAGTGTGGCGATTTCGACCGGGAACTGGCCTTCCAGCCGCTCGGCGCGGCCGGAGCGGACATCGGCGATCGACTCCGAGATCCGCTTCAGCGGCGCGAGGCCGAACCGGACCTGGAAGATCGTGGTCAGCACCAGGCCGATCGACAGCGCCAGGAAGGTGCCGGCCAGATAGTAGTCGAAGGTGCGGGTCTCTTCGAAGATCTCGGTGGCGTCGCCGGCGACGGTGACGAGGAATTTGCCGTCCACACCGAGATCGACCGGGCGTTCGACCATCCGCAGCGTCTGGCCTTCCGGTCCGGCGACATAGCCGTGCCGGACGCCGGACGGGCCGAGCTCGATGCCCTGATCCTCGAGCTTGGGCAGCTTGCGGTCCCACAGCGACCGCGACGCGCGGGTCTCCGGCTTGTCGCCGTCGGTGCGGACCACCTGCCAGTACCAGCCGGACAGCGGCAGATCGAACAGCGGCTCGCCGATCGACTGGAACGATTCCTGGGTGGCGTCCGGGGTCGCGACCTCGGCGATGATGGTGCGCAGATAGAGATTGAGTCGGCGGTCGAACGCGCGTTCGGAGGCGCCGCGATACACCGACGACAGCACGATGCCGGTGATCGCCAGGATCACCACCACCCAGGCGGTCGCCGACAGGAACAGCCGGGTGGCGAGTGAGCTGCCGCGACGGGAGGGTTTGGCGGTCACCGCGACGCCGGCGCGCTAATGCGCGTCCGCCGCCGGCGGCGACAGCAGATAGCCGAGCCCGCGCACGGTCTGGATGATGTCGACGCCGAGCTTCTTGCGGATGCGGCCGACGAACACTTCGATGGTGTTGCTGTCGCGGTCGAAGTCCTGATCGTACAGATGCTCGACCAGCTCGGTGCGCGACACCACCCGGCCGGAGTGGTGCATCAGATAGGCCAGCAGCCGATATTCGTGGCTGGTCAGCTTCACCGGATTGCCGCTGACGCTGACCCGGCCGGTGCGGGTGTCGAGCACCACCGGGCCGCAGGTCAGTTCGGATTGCGCGTGGCCGGCGCTCCGCCGCAGCAGCGCGCGGATCCGCGCCAGCACCTCCTCGAGGTGGAACGGCTTGGCGACGTAGTCGTCGGCGCCGGCATCGAAGCCCTGCACCTTGTCGCTCCAGCGGTCGCGCGCGGTGAGGATCAGCACCGGCATCGCACGGCTGTTGCGCCGCCACGCCTCCAGCACCGAAATGCCGTCCATCTTCGGCAGGCCGATATCCAGCACCACCGCGTCGTAGGGTTCGGTGTCGCCGAGGAAGTGCCCCTCCTCGCCGTCGAAGGCGCGATCGACGACGTAGCCGGCGTCGGTCAGCGCGGTGGTGAGCTGGCGATTGAGATCGGGGTCATCTTCGACGACGAGCAGACGCACCTTCAACTCCGGTCGTTTGATCCACTGGCAGGCGAACGCTGACAGTGTGACGGCATGAAGGCATGAAGATGAGCGGCGGCGGGGTGAATGCGCCGTGAACGATGGCGCACGCGCCGGATTACTTTTTCTTCACGACCGCTTTGGCCAGCCTGTCGATCACGCTCGGGCTGTCCTGCCCGGTGGCAGCGCAGACCTTTTCACGGGTCCGGCCGCTGACGTAGACGCCTAGCACGCCGAATCGGAAACCCCAATAGGCGACCAGGAGCGCGGTGGCGCCGATCAGCGCGTTGATGGTGGCGACGTCCCCGGTCCAGAATTCGTGCACCAGCACCGCCCACAACGCGGCGCATTCGGCGGTCAGCTCGAACGCGTAGGCCGGCCGCCACCAGCGCTGCACCGGATCGCTCGCGGCCAGCTCGGCGCGGATCGTGGCCTGGGTCTCGGAAATGGCGATCCGCTGGGTCTCCGCCTCGGCACGGATCGCCTCGCACCAGAGTCTCTCGGCCTCGGCGATCTGGTCCGGCACGGCTACCGGCAGCGAAGCCTGCACCGCGTCCGGCGTCGGCGACGGCGCTCCCAGCGCCTCGGACAGGATCTTGCCGGCCGCGCCGCCGAGCGGCCCGCCGAGCGCGCTGCCGAGCACCGGAGCGCCGAGCGCAATCACCTGTTTGGCGAGATCGGCCCAATCCATGATCAGTCCCTCCTGAAGGCCGCAACCAGCGCGGCGATGAGTTGGCTCCACCGAGACGATGAAGGCGGTGTCGGTTGCGGTCGCGGCGGCGCGTCCGCGGGCAGGTCGGACGCGAGCGGCGGCGATGCGATCACCGCTGGCGGTGCGGCCAACTCCGCCCGCCATTTGGTCAGCCACGCCTTGCGCTCGGCGAGCCCGATGGTGCCGCCGTTGAGTCGCCGGGTGACGCCGACCACATCGTCGGCCCGCGCGAACGGCAGACAGCCGCAGGCGACGAAATCGCCGACGCCGCCGAGCAGGAAGTAGCGCGGATCGAGCAGCAGATCGGGATCGTTCACCAGATCGAGACCGGTGATCGCAGCCAGCCGCTGATAGCCCTCACGCCCGGTGGTCTGCGCCGCGCCGCGGCCGCGAAATGTCCAGCCGTCGTCGGAGCCGGCGCGATTGCCCATCCGGCCGTTGTAGACCTTGTTGGCGAGCGCCCGCGGATTGTGCGCATACGGCTCCGCACTCGCCCGCGTCGGAAACCGCGACGGCCACACCTGCATCATCCGCGCCGCGGTGTAGTTCATGTTCTCCACCACCTCCTGCCCTGCCCCGCATTCGTGGCTGAGTTGCGCCATCACATGCGCGGCGAGATTCGGCGTATCGATACCGAACCGCGCGAATACGCTCTCGGAGGCCGCGGCGGTGCCGGCAATCAGTCCCGCCACGCGCCGATCGCCCTGCGGCCACATCCGCCGCAGCAAGGATTCGTCGATTTTCATGGGATTGCCTCTACAAGGAACGTCATTGCGAGGAGCGTAGCGACGAAGCAATCCAGCTTCAGTGCTCGGCACCCTGGATTGCTTCGCTTCGCTCGCAATGACGAGGTCGAGTTACTTGATAATTACCCAATCGCCCCGCGCGAGCCGAGCAGTGCCGCCGGCTCGGCGTACATCTGGAACAGCGCGACGTTGACCGACGCGGCGGTGCTGCCGTTGTTCATCCACAGATGCGGGGTGAGGAATTGCGTCGCGGCCGGCAGGTCGCTGGTGACGACGCCGGTCGCGACGTCGCCCGAATTCAGCCGCTCGACACGGTAGCGGATCTCGCTGCCGTTCGGCTCGGCGGATAATAACAACTCGTACAGATCCTGCCCGCCGGTGGTCGGGAAGCCGGCGCCGAGGCTGGTCTTGGTCGCCACACCGCTGCCGTCGTTGCTAAGCAGCGACAGCGTGGTATCGCCGGACTCGAAGCCGACGCCGATCAGGTTGAGCAGCGTGCTCGGAGCGACGTTGCCGATCGGACTCGCCGAGCCATACAGCCCGGCGAACAGCCGGCAGTTGGTCTGAAACCACTCGATGCCGAACCGCATCAGCAGATAGAAACCGCCGAGGCTCGTGGCATTGCCGCGCCACAGCGTCAGCGCCGATCCGCTCACGCCGGCCGACGCGCCGCTGGTCGCGCTGGAGACGAGATCGAGCCGCGGCGACGACAGGAACAGATTGCCGGCCGACGGACTCACCGCAGTCGCGGTGCCGGTGAGCGTGGCGCCGAGACCGACCATATCGAGCGTGGTACTGCCCGGCCGCGGCGACCATTGCATCGGCTGCCGACGCCGCGCGTCCTTGAAATCGAGCCGGCCGTGCAGCGCCGACCAGGCGCGCAAACCAGCGTAGTAGTTGGCCGCATCCGGCGTCAGCTTGACGACGAAGTCGTCGTTGCCGAACAGCCCGAACAACGCGCGTGTGCCCCAATTGTCCTGCAGCACGACACCTGCGTCTTTCGCGGCGGCGCTCTTGTTGATGGTCACCCGCATATGGCCGGAGCCGGGGGTGACATCGTCGTGGGACAACACCGCGCTGTCGGACTTCACCGCGAGGCGACCTCCGGAATCCGCCGTGGTGTTGACGCCGAGCAGCGGCAGGTTCTGAAACGCCGCCAGCGCGTTGACCCAGGCTGTTCCGCTCCAGGCGAGCAGCGTCTGCATCGACAGATCGTAGGCGAGCCAGCCCGGCTTCGGCGCGAGGAATAACCAGTCGCCATCGTAGTACGCGGCGACCTGCCCGCTTTTGCCGGCCCAGGCGCCGCTGGCGCTGGCCGCCACGATCCAGCGCTGCCCCTCGCTTGGCGACGACGGCGGCACGCTCAGCGCCGAAGACAGCACCGCGAGCTGCACCAGGCCGTCGAGGCTGAACAGCGCCTCGTTGTGGGTGACGTGCTTCTGCGCCTGGCTCGCCTCGATCAGAGGCAAGCCGAGATTGGCCGTGGTCATGATCAAGTCCTCACAACGCGAAAGTGGCGGTGGCGGCGAAGCCCGGTCCGACCGCGGCGGAAAGCTGCGCGACGCGGAGCGTGAGCGAGGCTTGCGACGCGCCGAAATCCGCAAGCTCATCGGCGGCGGCGTACAGCGCTTGCGGTGCGGCGGTTTGGATCGACCGCACCACCGCGCCGCCGCTTCCGAGGATGTCGAGCGTATAGGCTTCGCGCTCCTCGCCGAGCGGCACCTCGACGCCCCAGCCGTCGCCATCGATCCGGGTGCGGCGGATCCAGCCTATGCGAATGCCATCGGCAGTGCGGCGCGCGGTCAGATGCACCGGCGCCAGCGGCCGTAGCGCGGTCAGCCCCGGCGCCACGGTCAGGTCGACCGCGCTGGCATCGTCATGGCTGCGCCCGCTTGCGACGACGCGCAGCCGCAGGCTACGGCCGAGCGCCGACAGCCCGCGCGCGATCGGCACCAGATGGGTATCGAGCAGCACGAACCGCGCCCCGGCCGGCACGAGATCGCGCATGGCGGCGTCGCTGCCGGCCTGCCCGCGCAACAGATGCGACAAGCGATAAATGTTGCCGTCGATCAGTTCGGCATGGACGAATTGCAGGATCTCCCAACAGCCGTCGGACGTCTGCACCGCCGCGGCATTGCCGCCGGCCAGCACCCGCAGTTCCGACAGCGACGCCAGCGCGCCGCCGCCGATCCGCACCCGAAACGTCGTGGCGCGGTCCCACCGCGCCAGCGGCCCGCGCGGCAGCGGATCGAGCGTGGTGCCGATGATGGTCCGCGCCGGCGCGCTCGCCAGCGGTTGATAGCTGGCGCCATCCGCCGAAACGTAGATCGTCTCGGCTACCGGCCACGGATTGGCGAACACCGCGAGCCGCGTTAGCACGTCGGGCGCAGCAGTATCGATCACCGGCAGATCGAGCGCGATCACCTCGGCCGGGCCGAGCGCGGCCGGGATCGCCACCGCGGACGGCCGCGGCATCCGCTGCGGCAGCGCGAACACGTCGGGATCGATGCTGCGCGCCGTGATCTGCCGCGTGCTGGTGTCGACCACCTCGTCGATCTCGAACAACCGCCGCCGGCCAGCGAGCGACAGCGCCACGACATCGCCGGGCGCCAGCCGCAGATGCCGCAGGCCGAGCGCGAAGCTTGCGCGCTCGCGGCCGGCCCACAGATCCTGCAGCACGATCTCGGCGCGCCGGGTCGCCGCGGCGTCGTTGGTGACGACCGCCAGATCGGCCTTCACCATCCGCGCCGCACCGCCGACCAGCCGGCGCGAGGCTGCCGCGGCACGACGATAATCGGCCAGCGCGTCGCTGTAGGCGATCGCGGTTTCGCGCGGCAGCTCGGTCTCCTGCGCCCGCGTCAGCTGCCACGGCGCGCCTTTATCGGGCAGCACCAGATCGTCTTCGTTCAGGTCGATCACCGGCGCGCCGCCGCGCTGCACGAAGCGCAGCACGCCGCCGGCCGCCTCCGCCTCGAAGCTGTAGGCCAGCGCCAACGGCTCGATCATCGCCCGCGGCGCCATCGGCCGGTCGACCACATAGCCGTCGCAGCCTTCGCGTAGGTCGCTGCTGTCGACGCCGCTGACACCGGCGTCAGTGAGCAGCGCGGCAATCAGCGCATCGAGCGGCGCGCCGCCGAGCCGGCCGGTCAGCCAGTGCCCGCAGGTCCAGTTCGGCGCGTCGCTCCACACATCCTCCGCGGCCGGAAACACCGGATAGGGCCGCGCGTCCCAGGTCCACAGATGGATCGCCGACAGATCGATCATCGCACCGCCATACAGCGGCGACACCGGATTGCGGGCCTCGGCGCTGAACGCCGTGATCAGGCATTCGAGATAGCGGCGCTGGATCAGATCGTCGCGCTCGCCGCTGGAGAAATACGGCGCGTAGTTCTCGCTCGATTTCGGATCGGGAAACACGCTCGGCTGATTGGCGCCCTTGTCGACCGCCGGGCAGCCGACCTCGGTCAGCCACACCGGCTTGCTCATCGGCACCCAGCCGGTCGGAGACGCTAACTCAGTGCCGCCGACCCGTTCGACATGCGGCTGCGACCAGAAACTGCGGATGTCCTTGACGCGATACATCCACGGCTTGCCGAGCCCGTCGGTGATCGGCACCCGTGCCTGCGCTGCGCGAGCCGCCGCGTCCGGGTAGTACCAGTCGTAGCCCTCCCCGGCCTCGACATTGCCGGCAAGGTAATCGCGATCGTAAGTGGTGGCGGCGAGCGCCGAGTCGAGATGGCCAGCATCGTCCCGCCAATCGGCCAGCGGTGCGTAGTAATCGATTCCGATCGCGCCGATCACCGGCGAGGCCCACAGCGGGTCGAGCGGAAACCGCACCTCCGACGCGTCCGGCGTCACCACGTCGGCGCCGTATTCGGTCCAGTCGGCTCCATACGTGACCAGCGTGCCGCCGCCGACGATCGCCTTGACGTCGGCGGCGAGCGCGACGAGCTGCTGCACCGCCGGGTACACGCCAGGCGCGGAGCGCACCCGAGTCAGCGAGCGCAGCTCCGAGCCGATCAGGAACGCATCGACGCCGCCGGCACTGGCGCAGAGCCGCGCGTAATGCAGGATCATGCGGCGATAATTCCAGACACCGCCCGAAAAGAACTGCGCCATCTGCGCGGCGGCCGTCGCCGTCCCCTGCGGTGAGCCCGGCACGCCGGGCGCCGGATCGCAAGTGATACGGCCGCGCCAGGGATAAGCCGGCTGCGGCGCCGCGCCGGTCCACGGATTGGGCAGGCCGTTGCCGGCCGGCACGTCCATCACCACGAACGGATAGAACGTGACCTTCAGCCCGCGCGCTTTCAGTTCGCCGATCAGATGCGTCACGGTCTCGTCGGACGGCGTGCCGCCATAGGCCGGCCGCCCGCCAAGCTGCGAGATCAGCCGTGCGCTGGCGCGGGTCGCGCCGGCTACCGACCAGGTGCCATGGTCGAGCTTCTTGTCGCGGCGCTCGACGCCGGGCTCCACCGTGCAGGCCTGCGCCCGCAGATCGGTGCCGAACCACGCCACCACCAGCGCGACGCGCTGCAGCCCCGGACAGACGCCCTGCAGATCGTCGAACGAGGCCAGCACATCGGACGCCGCATAGGCGACATGGCGGTTCTCCGGCGCCGCGCTGCCGGCGCCGAGCACCTGCACCCGCGTCGCCGGCTCGTAGCCGAATTCGGTGGTGCCGGGGATCAGCGTTACTCCGCGGGTGAGCTGTTCGAGCAGGCCGATCGGCCGCACGATCTCGAACGATAATTGCGGAATCCGGTTGCCGAAATCGGCGAGCGGCAGCCGTTCGAACACGACGTAAGCCAGCCCGCGATAGGCCGGCGCATTGCCGGCGCCTTCCTTGGCGACGATCAGCCCGTCGGGCGCCTGATCCTCGGTGCCGCGATGGACGCGAACATTCAGCCCGGTCAGATCGAGCGGCTTGCCGTCGGCCCAGATCCGCGCCACCCGACCGATCGGCCCTTCGCACAGCCCGACCGCAAAATTGGCGAAGTAACTGTAGGTCGTGGTGGTAGCCGTGGTCTGCCCGCCTCCGCCGCCGCCAAAGCCCTTGCCGCCGCCTCCGCCGCCGGTGGTGCTCTGCTCGACGCTGATCACCTCCTCGAGCGCGGTCGCCCAGATCACCTGGCCGGCGAGCCGGGCGCGGCCATAGACCCGCGGGATCGGTGCACCTTCGGTCGAGGCCATCACGTCGAGATCAGCGAGCCGCGGCCCTTCGACCGCGCGCGACGTATCGCTGCTGCCGCCGAACAGCGACTGATCCAGCGCATTGCCGATCAGCGCGCCCGCAATCCGCCCGGCGATCGCGCCGACCGGACCGAACAGCGCACCGGCCGCAGCGCCGGCGACGGAAAGAACGAGAGCTGCCATCGGAGCATGCCTTCGGCGGATGATGAGCGCCACGGCGCCGGCCGGACGCGACGGAAGTTCAATGCCGGCGGCGTTGACGGGGTGCACGACATTTGCATCGTACCCGGCTTGGGCGAGGCGGCCGGCAGGATCAGGCGATGGAATTTCTAGCGAGCGTAGTCGTGGCGATCGTCGCCTATGGCGCGGTGTATTTCATCGGCAAGCCGGTGGTGGCGCTGCAGGCCAAGCGGATCGACGTGCTCGACGTCGCCGAGCGCTACTCCGCGGTCGATGCCGGCGCCCCCGAGGACACCCGCGACGCCGCCGTTAAGGCGCTGTTCGAAGCCGGCACCTCGCTGCGTGCCTATGAACGCGGATGGTCGACCGCGGTGCGGCTGTGGTGCTGGGTGTGGGGCTACGATCTCGATCTCGCCGCGCAGGCGCTGTACGGCCTCGCCGAAGGCCCGCGCGCCAAGATGGTGATCCCGCCCGAGGCCCGCCGCAACACGCTGAATGCGCTGTACGTCGCGCTCGGCGCCGCCAAGCACCTGCCGCCCGAAACCGTCGATGCCATCAAGCGGATGATCGCCGAGACCAAGGCGGCCAACGCCAGGGCGTCGGCCTGAGCGTGGTCGTCCAGGCGATTAGTTCGCTTGGTCGATTGATCGAAGCGGCATTGCCCCTCGTCGAGGGCACTGAGTCCTCATCCTGAGGAGCCCGGCAAAGCCGGGCGTCTCGAAGGATGAGGCCGCGCGTGACTCGCGGCGCATGGTTCGAGACGGCGCTTCGCGCCTCCTCACCATGAGGCTTTGCCTGTTGCGAGCACAAGCGAAGTGCGGTCACAGGCCAACTAAGGATAGACGCAGCCCCCTTTCAAAGCGCTCGCCGTCACTCCGACGCGATGAAGCGCAGCGTGCCGGCCCGGCGGGTCGGCTGGCCGGTGTCGTTGGTGTGGTTGACGCCGTCCATCACCGGCACTTCGGTGAAGTCGAACGGGCTGACGCCATCGAGGCAGGCGACATTGACGGCGTAGAGGTTCGTATTGGATCGCCGCTGATGATGGGTGTAGATGCCGCAGCGTGAGCAGAAGAAGTGCTGCGCCGTGCCGGTGTGGAAGCGATAGGTCGTCAGCACGTCCTCGCCCTGCAGGATCTTGATCCCGCCCATCTCGGCCATCGCCACCACCGCGCCGCGCATCCGGCAATACGAACAGGTGCAGCGCCGGATCGAGTCGAAGCCGTCGCTCAGCGTCACTTCGAAGCGCACCGCCCCGCAATGGCATCCACCGGTCCGCACGTTGCTGTCGTGATCCATCCCGCAGACCTCCAGTTCGAAACTACACCGGACCTGACCAGACCACTTCGCCAACGTCAACGCAGCGGATCTGCAACGCCGGGAAACGTGAACGCATAGGCGAGCCGGCGCCGCCACCACGGCGTGATCGCGACCTCGCACACCGCCGCGCCGTCGTGCGCGTGGATCATCATCGTGGCCGAACAGGCGATCGCGGCGTGCTTGGCGACACACCCATCGCGCCAGCGGAACAGCAGCACGTCGCCGCGATCGAACGCATCGCACGGCACCGGCACCAGATGGCGCAGCGCCGCCGCCGCCAGCGTCTCGTCGCCGCCGGCTTCGGCCCAATCCGGCGCGTAAGGCGGCGGCGCTTCCGGCTCGTCGCCGAGACAGGCGCGCCACACCCCGCGCACCAGGCCGAGGCAATCGCAGCCGACGCCCTTCACCGAGGCCTGATGCCGATAGCGCGTGCCGATCCAGCTCCGCGCTTCGGCGACAATCGCGTCGCGCCCCAATGGCTGATCCATCGTGCCCTCGCTCCATTGCGTGATGAGATCGTGACGCGGTCACAGATCGCTGCGCAGCACCGGACCGATCGGCTCGCCGGTGTTGCCGGGCGCGCCGGGCACCGGATAGCTGACGACGAAATCGTTGCCGGGAATCTGCGGGAAGCCGCGGAAATTGTCGCTGTTAGCAAAGCGGTCGCGGCAGGTCGCGAACAGCTTGTCGCAGCCGGCGGTGACGACGAAGCCGTCGCCGGGCGCGATCGGTTCGGCCATCGCCTGCCACAGCGACAACCGCACCTCGCCGCCGACGATGCGATGCTGCTTGATCTCGACCGCCGCGCCTTGGTTGGCGCCGCTGCGCCAGCTCAGCCGGCCGGCGGTGAACAGGCCGGGTGTGAAGCCGTCCAGCCCGGAGACCGTGATAGTGGAGGTCCCTGGCGCCGCGACGACTGTCCCCTCGCCGCGCCGCGCCGGACTGCCGAGATCGACGCGGCAGCGCGCGTCGCCGAGATCGGCGCTACACGCCGCGGCGTAAAGCCGGCCACTCTCCTGCGACAGCAGATCGGCGAGCCCGCGCAGCTCCGCGGTGAACGCAGCGCCCTCGCGCCGCACCTCGCCGAGCGTGCCGCGCGCGGTCAGCACCCGCAGCTCGGGTGCGCTCCAATCCACCAGCCAGCTCTCGATCGCCGCCGCATCGTAGCGCCCGGCGGCGAGATCCGCCTCGCGCAGCAGATCGTCATCGAGCGCGCCGGAAATCTCCGCACCATCGACCGACAGATCGAACCGCTGCGACGCCTCCGACGCCGAGAACCCGGTGCCGGCGCGACAACTCACGCCCTCGATGACGAGATCGCGGTCGTGGTCGGTGAAGCCGAGCACGACACCGTCCCGCCGCCGCACGATCCAACACTGCGCCAGCGTGGTGACGCCGCCGTCGAGTCTGGCCTGCAACGCATCCGGAATGCTGCGCATGACAAGCTCCTCGATGGCGCGCGACGGCGCATCCGCCGGGGCGACGCGATGCCCCGCGGACGATGTCGCATCGACGGCCCGGCGGCGGCGAGCGCCCCGCCGGGACCGGGGATGTGGTTCAGATCAGAGGTTGCGCGCGATCACGATGCGCTGGACGTCGCTGGTGCCTTCGTAGATCTGGCAGACGCGGACGTCGCGATAGATCCGCTCGACCGGGAAGTCCTTCAAGTAACCGTAGCCGCCGAGCGTCTGGATCGCCGAGGAGCACACCGCCTCGGCGGTCTCGGAGGCCAGCAGCTTGGCCATCGAGGCTTCGGTCAGGCACGGCAGCCCGGCTTCGCGCAGGCTGGCGGCATGCAGCACCATCTGTCGCGCCGCGGCGATGCGGGTCGCCATGTCGGCGAGCCGGAACGCCACCGCCTGATGCTCGATGATCGGCTTGCCGAAGGTGACGCGGTCGCGCGCGTAGTCGCGGGCCGCCTCGAACGCGGCGCGCGCCATGCCCACCGCCTGCGAGGCGATGCCGATCCGGCCGCCTTCGAGATTCGACAGCGCGATCTTGAGCCCCTCGCCTTCGGCACCGAGCCGCAGATCAGCGGGAATCCGCATGTCGTTGAAGGCGAGCTGGCAGGTGTCGGACGAATGCTGGCCGAGCTTGTCCTCGACCCGCACCACCTCGTAGCCGGGCGTATCGGTCGGCACGATGAAGGCGGTGATACCCTTCTTGCCGGCCGACGGATCGGTGACGGCGAACAGGATGATCAGCTGGCCGTTCTGCCCCGAGGTGATGAACTGCTTGGCGCCGTTGATCACATAGGCATCGCCGTCGCGGCGCGCGGTGGTGCGCAGGTTCGAAGCGTCGGAGCCGGCCTGCGGTTCGGTCAGCGCGAAGCCGCCGATCCACTCGCCGTTGGCGAGCTTGGGCAGGAAGCGTTGCTTCTGCTCGTCGGTTCCGAATTTCAGGATCGGCATGCAGCCAACGGAGGAGTGCACGCTGACGATGGTCGAGCACGCGCCGTCGCCGGCGGCGATCTCTTCCAGCGCCAGCGTATAGGCCACCATGCCGGTGTCGGAGCCGCCATAGGCTTCCGGCACCAGCATGCCGAGAAAGCCGAGCTGGCCCATCTCGGTCAGTTCGGCGCGCGGAAACGCATGCGCGACGTCACGCGCCGCCGCGGTCGGGGCGAGCCGCTCGCGCGCGAAGTCGCGGGCGGTGTCGCGGATCTGGATCTGTAGTTCGTTGAGAATCATGATGCGCTCACGACAGCCGTTCGACCGCGACGGCGGTGGCTTCGCCGCCGCCGATGCACAGCGAGGCGATGCCGCGCTTGAGGTCGTACTTCTCCAGCGCCGCCAGCAGCGTCACCAGCACGCGCGCACCCGAGGCGCCGATCGGATGGCCGAGCGCGCAGGCGCCGCCATGGACGTTGACCTTGTCGTGCGGCAGGCCGAGATCGTGCATCGCCGCCAGCGCCACCACCGCGAACGCCTCATTGACTTCGAACAGATCGACGTCGGCGAGATTCCAGCCGGTGCGTTCGCTGAGCTTGCGGATCGCACCGATCGGCGCGGTGGCGAACAGCGCCGGCTCGTGCGCGTGGGTGGAATGGCCGACGATCGCCGCGAGCGGCTTCAAGCCGCGCTTGTCGGCTTCGGAACGGCGCATCAGCACCAGCGCCGCAGCGCCGTCGGAAATCGACGACGAGTTCGCCGCCGTCACGGTGCCGCCCTCGCGGAACGCCGGCTTCAGCGTCGGGATCTTGTCGAGCTTGGCCTTCAGCGGCTGCTCGTCGGTGGTGACAGTGATGTCCGACTTGCCGGACTTCAGCGTCACCGGCGTGATCTCGCGCGCGAACGAGCCGTCCTTGATCGCGGCCTGGGCGCGGGTCAGCGAGGTGATGGCGAAGTTGTCCTGGGTCTCGCGAGTGAACTGATAGCTTTGCGCACAGTCCTCGGCGAAGGTTCCCATCAGCCGGCCTTTGTCGTAGGCGTCTTCCAGGCCGTCGAGGAACATGTGGTCGAGCACCCGGCCGTGGCCCATGCGATAGCCGCCGCGGGCGCGGTCGAGCAGATACGGCGCGTTGGTCATGCTCTCCATGCCGCCCGCCACCGCGACGGTGGCACTGCCGGCGATCAACAGATCATGCGCGAGCATCGCCGCCTTCATCCCGGAGCCGCACATCTTGTTGACGGTGGTGCAGCCCGCCGACAGCGGCAGGCCGGCGCCGAGCGAGGCCTGGCGCGCCGGTGCCTGGCCCTGGCCGGCCGGCAGCACGCAGCCGAACACCACTTCGTCGATCGCATCCGGCTTCAGGCCGGCGCGCTCGACCGCGGCCGAGATCGCGGCCGAGCCGAGCTGGGATGCGGTGGCGTCCTTCAGTTCGCCCTGAAAGCCGCCCATCGGGGTGCGGGCGGAGCCGACGATAACGATAGGATCGTGGGTCATGGGAATTCTCCCTGGATTTTGGTTGTTTGATCGAATGAGTAGTAACCGCCGCGCCTCAGCGCGGCGCCATCCGCAGTGCACCGTCGAGGCGGATCACCTCGCCGTTCAGCATCGTATTCTCGCAGATCGCCTTCACCAGCGCGGCGTATTCGGCCGGCCGACCGAGCCGCGGCGGGAACGGCACGCTCTTGCCGAGCGCATCCTGCACCGGCTGCGGCATCCCGGCCATCATCGGGGTCTCGAAGATGCCGGGCGCGATCGTCACGACGCGAATGCCGTGCTGCGCAAGTTCACGCGCAATCGGCAGCGTCATCGCGGCGACGCCGCCCTTGGAGGCCGAGTACGCCGCCTGCCCGATCTGGCCGTCGAACGCCGCGACCGAGGCGGTGTTGATGATCACCCCGCGCTCGCCTTCGGCGTCCGGCTGTTCCTTGCTCATCGCCTCGGCAGCGAGCCGGATCATGTTGAAGCTGCCGATCAGGTTGATGGTGATCGCCCGGGCGAAGCTGTCGAGCTTGTGCGGGCCGTTGCGGCCGAGCACCTTTTCGCCCGGCGCCACGCCGGCGCAGTTCACCAGTCCGTTGACGTGACCGAACACATCCTGGGCGAGCTTCACCGCCGCCTCGGCATCCTCGGCCTTGGTCACGTCGGTGGCGAGAAAGCGGAAGCTCGCACCGAGTTCCTGCTCGAGCTTGGCGCCGGCTTCGGCGTTGAGGTCGAGACCGACCACCTTGGCGCCGCCCGCGACCAGCGTGCGGGCGGTGGCGGCGCCGAGACCGGAGGCGGCGCCGGTGACCAGGAAAACGCGATCAGTAATGTTCATGTCGATTTGATCCGTATCTCAAGCTGCAGAAGAGGTGCCCTGGGCCGTGCCCGCCGGCTCGGTGTCGCGCTTGCGCAGGATGAAGCGCTGCAGCTTGCCGCTCGGCGTCTTCGGGAGTTGCTCCAGGAATTCGATCTCGCGCGGATAGGCATGCGCCGAGAGCCGCTTCTTGACGTATTGGCGCAGCTCCTCGGCCAGCGCCTCGCTCGGCGTCACGTCCTTGGCGAGCACCACATAGGCTTTGACGATCTCGGTGCGCTCGGGATCGGGCTTGCCGATCACCGCCGCCTCGATCACCGCCGCATGCTCGATCAACGCGCTCTCGACGTCGAACGGACCGATGCGATAGCCCGACGAGGTGATGACGTCGTCGGCCCGGCCGACGAAGCTGATCGACCCATCCGGCTCCAGCTCGACGGTGTCGCCGGTGCGGTAGTAACCGCCTTCGATCGCCGGCGTCTCCTGCTGCCAATAGCCGGAGAACCACATCAGCGGCGAGCGCTTCAGGTCAACGCTCAGCACGCCCGGCACGTTCGGCGGCAGTTCGTTGCTCTGCTCGTCGAGCACCGCGACGCGGAAGCCGGGCATTGCCAACCCCGCGGAGCCGGGATGCACGGTGTGGCGCAGCCGGTGGTGATTGTTCACCACCATGCCGAGTTCGGTCTGGCCGTAGTGATCGTGGATCGGCGCGGCGAGATGCTCGGCGAACCAGCGGATCACTTCCGGATTGAGCGGCTCGCCGGCGCTGCTGACGACGCGGAGCTGGCCCTTCACCGGCGCGGCAGCTTCCGGGCCCGCCGCGATCAGCAGCCGATACGCGGTCGGTGCGCCGGCCAGATTGGTGATGCCGCGGCGCTTGATCAGGCCGTAGGTGCTCTCGGCGGTGAACGGACCGTCGTAGAAGGTGGTGGCGTGGCCGTGCAGCAGCGGGCCGGTCACCGCGTAGTACAGGCCATAAGCCCAGCCGGGATCGGCGATGTTCCAGAAGATGTCGCCCGCGCGCAGGTCGACCGCATCGCGGATGTACGAATAGAACGCCGGCAGCGCGTTGATCGGCACCGGCACGCCCTTCGGCAGGCCGGTGGTGCCGGAGGTCGACATCATCAGGAACAGGTCGGTGCCCTTGCGCAGCACCGGCGCGAACTCGGTCGATTGCGCCGCGATCTCGGCATGGAAATCGAGATCGCCGAGCGGCGCGCTCTCGCCGGGGCGGGTCACGATCGCCACAGTCGGGCAATCGGCGACATCGGCGAGCTTGGCGCGATTGGCCACATCGGTGACAACCAGCTTGGCGGCACTCATCTTGACGCGGTGCTCGATCGCCTTGGGACCAAACGCGGTGAACAGCGGCTGATACACCGCGCCGGCGCGCCAGGTGCCGAGGATCAGCGCCAGCAGCTCGGGCGTGCGCGGCAGCATGCCGGCCACCACATCGCCGGGCTTCACGCCCTGCGCGACCAGCAGATTGGCGACGCGGGCCGCATAGTCCTTCATCTGGGCGAAGCTGAAAGATGCGGTGCGGCCGTCCTGGCTCTCCCAATCCAGCGCAACACCGCCGCCCGCGACATGACGATCGCAACATTCGATGCAAACGTTGATGCCGGTCGCGAAGTCGCCGTCGAACAGCGCTTCGAGATCCTCGCGGCGAAACCGCGCAAGAACGTCGGCGTAATCTTCGGTCGCTGCGACTGCAGGATGGGCGTTGCTCATGGTGTTTCTTCCCCTGCCCTCGTTGTTGGCACGAGGGTTTGACGCGAGTGGATTCACGGGGGCGGATTAAGCTGCGGAGCGCTGTGGCTTTCCAGGACCAAACTGACCTAGATTTGTGATCGGTTTTGCCACTTTCGAGAGAGGACCGGACGATTGGAGCGGCGGACGATTGCGCCTTTGTTCGTGGAAGAGGTCGCCGATTGCCTGCGCAGTGCCGGCATCGCGCCCGGGCCGGTGTTCGTTTCGGCCGGCCTGCCGGAGGTGGTGCGCGAGCGCGTCTCGGCCGCTCAATTCGGCGCGCTGTGGCTGGCGGTGGCCGAGACGATGGACGACGAGTTCTTCGGTCTCGGCGGCCGGCCGATGCGCCCTGGATCGTTCACGCTGCTCGGCCACGCGGTGCTCAACGCCGGCACGCTGCGGCAAGCGCTGAACCGTGCGCTGCGGTTCCTGAAGATCGCCCTGGACGATCCCAGCGGCGAACTGCGGATCGAGGGCGGCCTCGCCCGCATCGTGTTGCGGGACAAGACAGCGCCGCGCTCGGCCTTCGCCTACCGCACTTTCTGGATCATGGTGCACGGCATCGCCTGTTGGCTGGTCGGCCGGCGTCTGCCGCTGCGCCGGGTCGATTTCGCCTGCACTCCGCCGGCCTTTGCGGCGGACTATCGATCGTTCTTCGGCGCGCCGGTCAGGTTCGGCCAGCCGGAAAGCGCGCTGGTGTTCGACGCCGCGTTTCTCGAGCTGCGCACCAACCGCACCGAGCGGGCGTTGAAGGAGTTCCTGCGCCGGGCGCCGGCGAACATTCTGGTCCGCTACCGCCACGACGCCACGCTCACCGCGGCGATCCGCACCACGCTGCGGGCGAAGCCGCCGACCGCATGGCCGAACTTCGAGACGCTGGCGAAGCAGATGAAGATCCCCGCCTCGACGCTGCGCCGCCGCCTCAGCGCCGAAGGGCAGACCTATCAATCGATCAAGGACGAGATCCGCCGTGCGCTCGCCATCCGCTGGCTCGCCGAAAACGAAAAGCCGGTCGGCGACATCGCCGCCGACCTCGGCTTCGCCGAGCCCAGCGCGTTTCAGCGCGCGTTCCGGAAATGGATGGCGAAAAGCCCCGGCGCATTTCGCCGCGAGGCGATCGGGGGCTGAGGCATCGCGCGTGAAGCAATCCTGTTTTCGATAGAATCGAACCCGCGCTTCGGACAGCCTGCAACAGGCAGAACCTCATGGTGAGGAGGCGCGTAGCGCCGTCTCGAACCATGCGACGCAGGGAATGCGTTGCCCCATCCTTCGAGACGCCCGGCTTCGCCGTGCTCCTCAGGATGAGGACTCAGTGCCTTCGGAAAGGTCGGATCGTGTCAATCAAACGATGAACCGCTCTAGGCTCCCGATCGAATTCCCAAGGCTTCGCTGTTGCGCATCGCCAGCAGTGCCGCCTGGGTGCGATTGGCGACGTTCAGCTTCTGAATGATGCCCGCCACCTGGGACTTGACCGTGAATACGCTCATGTCCCGCTCCTTGGCGATCTGCCGATTGCTCTTCCCGCTCGCGAGATAGGGCAGCAGTTCCAATTGCGACGGCGTCAGCTCGCTGAAGACGTTCTGCTCTTGCGGCTGAGCTTTGGGGATCGTCAGCGTCGGGCTCCGATCCTGCGAAGCGGCGAGCGCTTCGACGATCGCGCCGCGGACGGCACCGATCATCACCGAGTCGGCCTGCGCCGTCGCGGCGGCTCCCTGCCCGATCATCAATGCGGACAGCTCCTGACGCCCGCCGAGCAGCACCGATAGATCGATGTGCAGCACCACGATCGTGTCGGGATTATCGTCCGACGGTGTCGCGACGATCAGGAAGTGCTTGCGTTCGCCGGCTTCCTCGCGCCAACTCACGGTCGAGAAAAAGTCGATGCTCTTCTCGGCCAGGCTCTTGAAGCCGCGCAGCAGTTCCAGCGAGTGCCGATCGGGTCGAATACAGGCGTCGAAATAGCTGCTGCCCAGCTTGGGTCTGGCTTGAGACGAACCGGACGTTGCCGGCTCGTCGCTGGATTCCAGAATCTTGCCGTTCCGATCGATCACCAGGGCGCTGATTCCCACTCCCCTGACGATCTTCGATAGATTCGCGCGCAGCATGACCGCAAGTGTCTGAAACAGTACGACAAATCGTCCCTACGAAGGACGGGCGAGAAGCCTGACCCCGTAATTGCACGGGACCCTAGTTCGGGTGTCGGAGAGTCGCCACCCCCAAATTTCGGTGGCGGTCCGTGCCGCCCTCAGACGGAGCTGCTGCGAGCGTTGCCCGCGCGATATTTCCGGCGGTCGCGCACGAACTCGACGGACGGCGTCGTTTGACGATCGCCCTGCTTGATCACAGCGGGTTCCGACGTCTGCTCGGACCATCCCGCGTCGGTCTCGTCGAGCAGATCGCGATAGATCTTCAGCGCGGTATAGAGCCGGTCTTCGCCGATCGCCTTGTTGGCGTTGTCGACCGCGGCAGCGGCAGCGGGCATCTCTTCGAGCAGGCGCTCGGTGGCTTCGGTATAGCTTTCGATCGTCGCCCCGTCCCGTCGCAGATACAGCTTCTGCAGACGCAGATAGACCTGGCGCAGGCTGGTGTCGGCGCGATCTTCGAGAATGGTGTTGGCTTGGCGCAGGACCGGCGCGAGCCCTTCGATCGAGAAGGTCGACGCTTCCGTCCAGCCGTTGATCAACGTCAGGGCGCCGATCTCGATCCGCTCGAAAGGCTTCAGCGTGATCTTCAGTCCGGATGACGGCTTTCGGCGCTGCGTCTTGGCGGCGTGCGTGGCGGTCATCTCGGCGAACGGCATTTGTTCTCTCCAGGATCAGGAAGAAAGGGCCGGCGACGTCGCCGCCGCCGGCCCCTTCGGTGTCGTTAACGCAGCAACTGCAGGACGCCCTGCTGAGACTGGTTGGCCAGCGACAGCGCGGACACCGCGATCGACTGGCGGGTGCTCAGCGCCTGGCTGTTCGCCGCTTCCTCGTTGGTGTCGGCCAGCGTCAGGTTCGCCGAACCGGTCTGCAGCACGTTGATCAGGCTCTTCGAGAAGTCCTGACGTGCCTGCACAACCGACAGGTTCGAACCGAACGCCGAGGCCTGCGACCGCAGCGTGGTCGAGGCGGCGCTCAGCTTGTCGAGGACCGCGTTGGTGGCCTTGTTGTCGATGAAGTCGACGCCCGACGACAGGTTCGACAGACCGAGGCCGGTCGGATCGAACGTGACGCCCTGGATCGAGATCGTCGACTTACCGGTTTCGTTGAACACCAGCTTCAGGTTGTCGCCGTTCAGCAGGTTGACGCCGTTGAACGAAGCGTCCTGAGCCGTGGTCTTGATCTGGTTCAGGATGTCGTTGAACTGCTTGACCAGACCCGCGCGGGTGTTCTGGGCATTGACGTCCGCAACCGGCGCCTGGGGCGTGGTGAAGGTCAGGCTCGTCAACGCCGTGCCGCCGAGCTCGCCGCCCTCGTTGCCGCCCAGGGTGTGGGAAGCGTAGTCGTTGGAGGTCGAGATCGTCAGCTTGCCGGTGGCGTTGTCGATCGCCGCCGACATGTTGTTGGCGGCCAGCGCAACGTTGAGCTGGGCCAGCGACTTGACGGTGCCGTTGGTGCCGTCGCCGAAGGTGACATTGACGCCCGCACCGCCGTTGAAGGAGGTGAAGCTCAAGGTCTTGCCGTTGAGGCTGCCGGCGCTCGCACCGCGCGACGCGGAGAACGAGCTGTCGGTGCCGCTCGGGCCGGTGAGGCCCAGCGCCGACATGGCGTTGCCGGTGCCGGTGATGCTGAGATCGGACTGCAGACCGGTCGAGATCTTCAGCATGCCGTTGGTGATCGACGAGTTGGCCGTACCAGTGGCGGTCGAAATCACCGCACCGGCATTGCCGAGAGTCGCCTTGCGGACGCCGGTGGCAAGGTCGATCGCCTTCATCACGTCGTCGAGCGTGCCCTTCTGCAGGTACACCGTCGAGTTGCCGTTGCCGTCAGTCTCGACATTGCCGGAGATGCCGGTGTGCGACGCGGAAGCCGTCGGCACCGCGGCGTTCTTGAAGGTGATGGTCTTGCCGTTCACGTTCAGCGTCGAACCGTCCTGAACCAGGGTGCCCAGCGTCGTACCGCTCGTGGTACGCGGCTTGGTCAAGGTCAGCGGGCCGGCGCCGGTCGCGGTGGTCAGGCCGAGATTCTTCAGCAGATCGGTCGGACCGGTCAGATTCAGGTCGGCACCCGACGAGCTCTGGATGGTCACGATGCCGCCGGCGACGGAGGACTCGGTCTGGCCGGCGCTGGTCGAGATCGTCGCAACGCCGTTCGAGATCGAAGCCGACTTGACACCATTGGCCAGATCGATCGCGGTCAGCACGTCACCGACGGTGGCGTTGGTGAAGTTGCCCTGGTTGCCGAGATAGATCGTCGAGTTGCCGTTGCCGTCGGTGCCGATACGGCCGAGAACACCGGTGCCCGAAGCGATATCGTTGCCCTGCGGCGCGTCCGAGGTCTTGAAGGTGATGGTCTTGCCGTTCACCGACAGGGTGGTGCCATCGGCGATCGCCGTGGTGGAGAGACCACCGTGGGTGTTGAACAACTGGGTCGAGCCCGAGATGTTCGCCGCAGAGCTGGTCGCAGCCGCGGTATCGACCTTGCCCGAGGTGGAATCGAGGCCGAGCTTGGCAAGCACCGCGCCGCCAGCGTTGTCGCTGATGGTCAGCGGGCTGTTGGTGCCCGAGTGCAGCTCAAGCTTACCACCAGTCACCTGCGAGGCGTTCGTGGTGTTGTTGTTGATGGTGTCGACGGTCTTGAGCAGAGCCGTCAGGTTCTGGTCGAGGCCGATCGTATAGTTGCCTTCGGAGTCCGCCTTCGCCGCACCGGCGGTGGTGAAGGTGATGGTCTTGCCGTTGACGGTGATCGCGTCGCCGGCGGCAGGGCCGGTCGCGGTCGTGGTCAGACCATTGGTCAGATCGCTGATCTTGGACGCGCCGGTGGCAGAGCCGCTGGCCGTTCCCACCGTCAGGGCGTTGCCGAGACCGGTGTTGTCGGCGGCGCCGACGACGGTCACGGCCGCAGAAGCCGCGATGCTGACGATCGTGCCACCGAGGGTGTCGGTGCTCGAGGCCGCATTGGTGCCGCCGGCGGTGCCGTCGAACACGACGTTGCTGCTGGCCACGGCGTTGCTGAAGCTCTGGGTGCCGCGCAGGTCGTCCGCAGTGGCGCCGGAGATGGTCGCCGACACGTTCGACTTGGTGGCGTAACCGGCAGTGGTCTGCAGAGCCTGGTTGGCGATCGACTTGGCGCTGTCCACCAGCTTGTTCAGCGAGGTGATGCCGGTGTTGGCGGCCTGCAGGATCTGCACGCCGTTGCCGATGCCGTCGAGCAGGTTGTTGATGTCGCTGGCGCGGCTGTCGAGCGAAGCGGCGGTGAAGAAGTTGGTCGGATTGTCGAGCGCCGAGTTCACCTTCTTGCCGGACGACAGGCGGCTTTGGGTGGTGGCGAGCAAATCAGCCGTAGCCTGGAGCGACGAGAGATTCTGGCGAACGGCGTTGGAAAGAACGATACCGGACATGGACTTTTGCCTTTCTGGGCAATGACGTGTCGTTGAGCCGAACTTTTCTGTCGGCTCGCCATTCTCAATTTCGCCGCGGAAAGGATCGTTGAACCGGCCAACGTCCGATCGGGCGTCGCCTTCACCCAATCGGACGTCCGCCGGGCAAGGTTTCGTTCACGGCCGGCGGGGCGCCGCGACGCGTTTCGTTGCGTGTTTCACACCTTGATTTCGACCAGCGGGATCTTCGGAATGGCGCCGGCCGCAAACGCCGAGAGATCGATTTCGAGGTAGTCGGTATCGAACCGCACCGGCACGTCGAACTGAAATCCGGCAGTCACGGCGGCGCCGGACGGCGGCAGATGGCCGGGCGCGAAGGTGACGAGACCAGTGGCGGAATCGCAGGCGAACGCGGCGGCCGCAGCCTCGACACCGCCGACCGCGACGCGAACGCTGCCGGCGACCGGCTTGGCGATGGTGCGCACATAGGGCGCAAAGCCCGCGCCGTAGGTCTTGACGAGTTGATAGCTGGCGCGCGCTCCGTCCCCGATGCCGATGCCCTGGTCCAGCGGCGAGATCGGCGCACCGGGCGCGGCGGAGCTGCAATCCAGCCGGTCGCGCCAGCGGAAGCCGGTGAGCGGGCCGCGGCGCTCCTCGAAGAACGCCACCACCTGCTGCAGCGCCTCGAACGTCTTGACGCCGTAACCGGCGTCGTAGCGCCGCCGCGAGTCCGCCCAGCGCGCGTTGCGCTGTTCGCGGCCCGACCCGAAGCCGACGATCTCGGTGCGCCGCTCCGGCCCGCCCGCGCTTTTCAGCGCGACGTCGAGCGGAAACAGGATTTCGTGGAAGGAGGTCATGCGATGAGTCCTTCATCGTCATTACGAGGAGCACCCGGATCGGCGCGACGCGCCGTCCGGCCACGGGCTCCGCGACGAAGCAATCCAGGCTCAGCACATCAAGGAACTGGATTGCTTCGCTGTGCTCGCAATGGCGTGGATGGAAGGCCGCGGGCTCAAAGCCCGCGCTGGCCGCGCGCGACGGCGCGGGCGATCTGGCCGGTGAGGTAAGTCTCGGAGCGGCGGAAGCTGTCGGCGTCGGGCGTCGCGATCTGGATGTTCACCGTGGTGGCGCCGCCGCTGGAGGCGACGCCGAGCCGGCCGTCGGCGCCGCGTGACAGCGGCAGGATCGCCTCGGGGCCCGCCTCGCCGGCAAGACCGACGCCGCCGCCGAGCATCGGGAAGTAGGTCGGCGTGCCGATCACGCCGCCCGATGCGAACGGCTTGATCGCACCGTCGGCGTTCTTGGCGGTGGTGCCGCCGAACAATCCCGAGAACAGGCTGTCGAAGCCGCTGGCGAGACTGGTGGTCAGCGGCTTCAGCGCCGCCTTGACCGCCAGATCCGAGACCTTCAGCGCCAGCGACTTCAGCACGTCCTCGAACTGCTTGCCGCCGGTGATCGACTGCGAGAACGCCGAGGTCATCGCCCGCGCGAAGCCCTTGGCTTCGCTGCTGAGCGCCTGGGTCTTGGTGGTGAGTTGCTCCACCTTCTGCGTCGTCTCCTCGACGCAGCCGCAGTCGCAGCTCTCGCTGGTGCCATCGCTCGTCATCGCATCAGCTCCTGGTGATCCGGATAGCGCCGCATCAGCTCGTCGAGCGCGGCGCGGCCGAGCGGCGCCGTTGCGCCGCCGCGCAGGCCGGCGATCGCGGCGGCGAGTTCGCGCGGCGTCATCCGCCAGAACTGATCGGGCGGCAGCCGCAGCACGCCGAGGCCGAACTGCATCGCCTCCGCCCACGGAAACGGCGTCACGCCGCGGCCTCGCCGAAGGTCGCTGCCAGCAACTCGGCCGCGATGCCGGCATAGCCGGCGGCGCCGCCGCTCACCTTCATCGCCGCGACCTCGTCGTCGCGCACCGCCTCGCCGGCGCCGCGCAGGCCCGCGGCGATGATCCGGACCAGATCGCGCGCCGACAGATGCCCGCTGCCGAAGCGCTGCGCCAGTGCGACGAGATCAGTGGCAGCGAACGCGGCTTCGAGTTCGGCGAGCGCGCCGAGCGTCAGCACCAGCGTGCGGGTGCGGCCGCCGAGTTCGGCTTCGATCTCGCCGCGATGTCTGTTGGCCATCGTGTCCTCCTAGATGGCGACGAAGCCGAGCGCGCCGGCGCTCTCCAGCGTCAGGTCGAAGGTGACTTCGCCGTTGTGTTCGCCGGCGAATTCGAGGCTGGCGATCTGGAACGGCCCGGCGATGCTGCCGAAATCCGGCACCACCACCTGGCAGTCGCTGATCAGCCCGCTGAAGAACGCACTGCGCACCAGCGCGTCGGAGCTGGAATCCTTGAACAGGCCGCGGCCGGAGATCGAGGCGCGGCGCACCCCGGCGCCGGCCAGCAGCTCGCGCCAGCGGTCGGCGGATTCGGCGTGGGTGATATCGACCAGTTCGGCGTTGAACGCGATCTTGCGGCTGCGCAAGCCGGCGACGGTGACGTAGTTGGTGCCGTCGTGGATCTTGAGCAGCAGATCCTTGCCCTTCTGTGCGCCCATGCGCGGCTCCTGCTAACTAACTGGTTCGGTGACGGCGCGAAATCGCACCAAGGCGTGATAGGTGCGGCCGTCGGGCTCGCGGCGGATGTCGGCGAGCGCGAACCGCAGATTGACGAGGCGATGGCCGGACGGGGCCAGCGGCGCATCATCCAGCGCCTGCAGCAGCGCGCCGGTGATGAGGTGCGCCTCCTTGTGGCCGCCCTGCCGCGACCAGGCGTGCAGCGTCAGTTGATGCTCCTGGGTCGGCGCGTCGTCGGCGGAGACGTCGCTGATCCGCGCTTCGCCGAGGGTGACGAACGGAAACGCCGCCTCGCGCGGCGGCTCGTCGTAGATCCGCGGCCCGCCGAGCGCGGCGAGCAGCGCGGTGTCGGTGATCAGCGCGCGGTGGATCGCCGCGCGCAGCGCAACGCTGGCAGGGGTCATGTCTGCTCCGTCTCGGCGTCGATCTCGAGCAGCGCGCCGCGCTCGCGGCTGCGCCAGGCGATGATGCGGTACACGCTGTCGCCGTCCGCGAGCCGGTGCGCGCGTGACAGCGCCACGCCGGCGCGCAGCGTGATCTTGGCGCGCAGCGCGGCAAGATCTTGATCGGCCGCGACGCCCTCGCGCGCGGCGAGCGGCGTCACGCTGGCCCACACCACCGCCTGCGCCGCGTAACTCCGCGCCACGCCGCCCTGCCCGTCGTCGGTCTCGACCGGCGCCAGCAGTGTCAGCCGGCGGTTCAAGCGGCCGGGATCGATCACAGCGTCACCGTGCGATAGCCCGCGATCATCGCAGCGACGCCGCCAGGCAGCACCGCGGAGCCGGCTCCGGACGCAGCGTCGCCGCGGTTGTCGTACCACTGCGCCGCCAGCAGGCGCACCGCGTGGCGCAGCGGCGGCGGGACATCGTCCGGCGCGGTGCCGTAGCCGAGTTCGAGGTCGAGCTCGATGCCGGCGACCGGGCGCCCCGGCTCCGGCAGCGCCCAGCGCGGCGCCGCGATCACGTCGGCGGCGAGATCGAGCACGAAGCCGGCGGGATCGACATCGTGCGCGGCGCCGTGCGCGTCGTAGGTCCGCACCGCGATCAGCGCCCGCAGCGGGCCGCCACGCAGCACGATGCGGCCGTCGCGCGGCCAGGCATCCAGCACCAGCCGCCAGCGCTGCGCCAGCAGCATCTTGCCGGTCCAGGCTTCGATCTGGGCCCGCGCCGCGGTCAGCAGCGAGGCGATCACCGCGTCGTCGGCGTCGTGCTCGACGCGCAGGAAGCTCTTCAGATCCGTGATGGTCCACGGCTCGGCGGCCGGCCCGGCCAGCAGCAGCATCGGCATGGTGGTTCCTCATGGTTGGTGATCGGCGATTGACAGCGCCGCGGCGGCGGGCGAAACGCGCCGGCATGATCCGCTCGCTCACATTCGGCTGTCTGCTCGTCGCCGCGCTGGCCTCACCGGCCGCCGCAATGGTCGGCGGCGCGCCCGAGGCGACCGGCGCGCTTTCCCGCGCCCTGGTCACCATCGTCGGCTCGCGCGGCAATTTCTGTTCGGGAACGCTGATCGCGCCCGATCTGGTGCTGAGCGCCGCGCACTGCGTCGGCCCCGGCGCGGACTACAAGGTGGTGCATTACGACGCGCAGCGGCAGCCCAGCCTGCGCGATGTCGCCCGCGTCGCGGCGCATCCGGAATTCGACATGGGCGCGATCCTCGGCCACCGCGCCAGCGCCGACGTCGCGCTGCTCAAGCTCGCCGCGCCGCTGCCCGGCAAGGCGCCGCTGCCGATCGCGGCGCCGGAGGATCCGCTCGCCGCCGGCCAGGACTTCACCGTCGCCGGCATCGGCGTCACCCGGCGCGGCGACGGCAAGAGCGGCGGCACTGCCCGCAGCGCGACGCTGACCGCGACCGGCCGCCCCGGCCGGCTGCAGATCCGCCTCACCGATCCCGCCGCCACCGGCGGCAGCGCGGGCTTAGGCGCCTTCACCGGCGATTCCGGCGGCCCGGCGCTGCAGGCGCAGAACGACCGGCTGGTGGTGATCGGCGTGGTGTCGTGGTCGACCGGCCCCGGCAACAGCGCCGGCTGCGGCGGCCTCACCGGCGTCACCCCGCTGACGCTGTACCGCGACTGGATCGCCCGCACCGCGCAAAGCTGGGGCTCGGCGCTCAGCCGATAGCTCGTCATCGCGAGGCGGCGCAGCCGACGACGCGATCCAGAGGCTCGGTGCACGGCGCCTGGATTGCTTCGCTGCGCTCGCAATGACGGGGAAAACGCCGATGGTTAATCTTTATTAACCATAATCGCCCACCCTCGCGGCATCTCACTCCGGAGTGCCGCCATGTTGCGTGTCGTGCTGCTACTGCTGATCGCGTTGCCGCTGGCCTGGCCCGCGCGGGCGGCCGATCTGCCAATGCACAGCAAGATCGGCAAGATCTTCGCCGAGCCGCAACCGAAGCCGCGCGGCGTGCGGCAATCGCTGGAGATGGAAAGCGGCACGCCGGTGTATGCGCCGGAGGTCGACGTGCCGCCGATCGTGCACGGCTACTACGGCAAGCCGCGCTCGTATCTGTACCGCAGCTATTACGGCACCGATCCGAACCTGATCTTCGGCCGCCTGCCCTACGCCTGCGGCTGGTACGGCTACTGCTGAGCGCTGCTTCGCCTTCTGGTAGGATGGGTTGAGCGTCAGCGAAACCCATCATCCACCCCAAGCAGGTCTGGTAGGATGGGTTGAGCGCAGCGAAACCCATCGGCCCCCCGCAATCGCGTGATGGGTTTCGCTGCGCGCGGGCCCATCCTACACGCGACACCCTCGCCGCCTTCACAGCAGCCGCACCCGCGGGCCGCCGGCATTGGCGCCTTTCACCAGCGCGGTGACGGCCCAGACAAGTGCGTCGAGCCGGTCGGGCGAGCGGCTATTCGACAGGCCGCCGGGGCCGAAGTCGCACATCTCGTCTTCGAGCAGCGGGAAGCTGCCGACGTGCTTGACCTTGGCCTGTTCGTACAGCGCCGCCACCGGCTCGGCGCGGACGTATTTGCCGCGGCTCGCCCGCACCTCGCGGATCGGCACCACCGAATCCGTCTCGCGGATCACCGCCCGCACCATCTCGCCGCCCATGTTGATTTCGGCGACGATCGCATCGGCCTCGAGCCGGTGATACAGCCCCACCGCCTTGGCGGCCCAGCCGGCCGGCGTCAGCCCCTGCGCCGAAGCGTCTTCCAGCACGAAATACACGCCGTCGCCGCTGCGCCCCACCGCGACGATGCCGCAGCTGTCCGCGCCCGGCTTCGACGACGCCGGCGGGTCGATCGCCACCACGATGCGCTGCAGCGGCGGCGCCTCGGCGACGCGGCTGCGCTCGATCAGCGCCCGCGACCACAGCGCGTCGGGGCGGTCCTCGATCAGATCGCCGTCCAGCTCCTGCCGGCCGAGCCGCGTGCCGGCATAGCGCGCCACCACATTGTCGAGAAACGCCGGCGACAGATGCTCGGCATTGGCGCGGGTCGGCGCCCGCGTCACCCGCGTCCGCGGATCGACCAGGAGCCGCTTGATCAGCGGCAACGGCCGCGGCGTCGTGGTGATCAGTTGCCGCGGCCGGGAGCCCAGCCGCAGCCCGAATTGCAGCATGTCGAAGCTGGCTTCGGCGTAGCGCCACTTCGCCAGCTCGTCGCACCACGCCGCCTCGAATTGCGGACCGCGCAAAGAGTCCGGATCGTCGGCGGAGAACACCTGGCCGACCGCGCCGTTCGGCCATTCCAGCCGCTTGCGGGTGGCGATCCATTCCGGCCGCTCGGCGCGCGGCGAGATCCGTAAGAGGCCGGATTCGCCCTCGACCATCACCTCGCGGGCGTCGTGCCAGCTCTCGCCGATCAGCGCGATCCGGCCATAAGGCCGCGCCGCATAAGGCGGCGTGCCGGCGACCAGCGCCCGCACCCATTCGGCGCCGGCCCGCGTCTTGCCGGCGCCGCGGCCGCCGAGCATCAGCCAGGTGGTCCACGGCGCGCCGTTATTGCCGGCCTCTTCATGCTCCTGATGCGGATGCGCGAACACCGCAAAATCATGCCCCAGCGTCGCCAGCGTCCGCAGCCCGGTCGCGCGCAGAAAGCTCTCGGTCAGTCCCGCCGCGGACAAACGCCTCAATGCGGCGCGCAAGCTCCAGACGGAATCCATCGGCATCGGCGGGCATCTCGTCATCGGCGGCGCTGAGCGCGCGCTCGGGATCGCGAAGCTGGCGGACCTTGAACAGCGTCTGCGTCAGCGCCGCCAGCGTGCGGGCGATCCGCTCGGCCTCGACCGCGCGGCTGGCCGGGTCGGCCCCGGCGTCCTCGCGCAAGTCTTCGACCTTACGAAGCTGGGTCTCGACCGCGCGCTCCAGCCGAAGCGCCAGCGACAGCACCGCTTCGGGTGCAGCAGGCGCGGCCGGATCGGCCGGCTGCGGCGCCCCCGTCTCGGTCGCTGCCGTGTCTGTCACAGCGCTTGCCTCCGCTTCGCACGCCACGGCCTGCGCCGGCGGCGGCAACGCCGCCACCGCCTCGCCGGCCTCCGCGGCGCGCGCCTGCAGCAGGGTCGCGGCGGCATCGAGCTGCATCTGCAAGGTCTCCGGCAGGTCGCGCGGCGGCCGGTGCTTGCGCAACCGCCAGCCCTGCTGTTCGGCGAGCCGCTCGATCGTGCTGCGATCGGCGTCGACACTCGCGGCGATGCTCTCGACGGTGTCGTCGCTGTCCTCGTAGCGACGCCGGATATGCGCAATAGCCGCGTCGGAAAACCGGACCGCCCGCGGCACAGGCGTCAACCGCTGTCGGCTCCACCGCGATGCCCAGCCCTCGCTCTCCGCCAGCTTGCCCAGGCAGCGCCGATTGGTGCCGAACCGCGCCGCCACGTCGGCCAGCGGCACGTCAGTCTCTTCATAAAGCCGCCTCGCCTCCGCCAGCCCCTCAGGCGGAAAACCGCGCGGCAGATAGCGGCGCGGCGGAGGATTGTCGGACATGGCAGCTCCCTTACCAGCGCGTCTCGGGTCACGCCGTAGCACCAGCGTCCATGCGGCCCGGCAATCACCGGCTCCGCCGTCATGCCCGACCCTGTGCCGGGCATCCACGCCTTGCAGCGCCGACCGGCGGATCAGCGAGCGCGCCGTTGCGGCGGCACGACAGCGCTGCCATGCTGCAGCCAGCCGCACCGCCACCCAGGCGACCGCAGCGGCGCAGACGAACTCGGCGCCAGCCATGACCACGATGACCTACAAGGGCTACACCGCCACAGCCGAATACGACCCCGACGTCGGGATCTTCCACGGCGAGGTCGCCGGTACGCAGGACGTCATCACCTTTCAGGGCAAATCCGTCGCTGAACTGAAGAAGGCGCTGGCTGGCTTGATCGAGGACTACCTGGTGTTCTGCAAGGAGCGCGGCGAGGATGTCAACAAACCGTTTTCAGGCTGACGCGCAAACTAACATCGATCCGGCGCTGTCAGCTGGTTCCCTCTGGCCTGCCCGAGCCACCATCGCACTCGAACTTCAAGTGCCGAGAAAACCGTCAGCAGGCGCAACACCGATAGTCCTGCATCACATCGAATCTTGCGAACCATCATTTGATTGCACCGTCCGATTGGGTCGATGGATTCGATCAGTCAAATAGAATAGGCCAAGCAGCGTATTAGCGAGCACGTTAGCTAATGAAAACGAGTACACAATCCAGAATGCTACGAAAACCGGGACGTGGAGAGAAGTACCCGAAAGAGCATACTTATCGAGCACCATGTAGACGTAGCCAAGCACGTACAACGCGAGCGTAACCAGCGCCATATAACCAAAAAGAAACGACAGGAATCTTCGCCGCGACAATTTCTCCATGTAAATCTCAGTATTCACTCGATGCTCCAGCCGCACTCCCGGCTCGCCAGGCATCGGGTCGTCCATCTCCGCTTTACCAAAGGTCGCAACTGCCGCTAGCGCAGCTATATAGAACCCTGTCAGAACGCCCAGAAAGCTACTGATTTTCTCAACGATATTTAGTCCCGCGGCGCCCTCGGCCCTAAACTCGCTTGACAACAATGGACTAGCGAAGAAGACCGCGAAAACAAGCGGGATTCCCCAGTCGAATTTCCATTTTTCTGGATGATCGATTTTCAGGTACTGGAGTGGAACAAAGATGCGCCACATCGGCCTAATCCAGAAGGTTTTTCATCTTCGAGACTAATTCGTCGCTAATACTCTCAGAGATATCCGGCAGCGGAAGATCGAGCTCAATCTCGGACGACTTCACAAAGACCGCCTCACCAGCATCCTGCCTGGCCACATCTACCCTGGCGGATTGAGGGCGAGTTAATTCTGGATCACGCCAGCGGACCCTCATTGAAGCATACCCCTTTCGTCGCGCATACAGCTTGAGCTTCTCAATTAGTTTCAGACCTTCTCCATCGGGCAATGATCTCGAAATTGAGAGGCTCAAATCTCGCCGCGCCGTCTTGATAAACTTTCCTTCGTCAAACCCAAAATCCTCTTCGATGTAATCGACCAGATCAACGTGGAGCAATCGCCCCTCGGTAAGCGAGTCCCGAAGACGATCGGATGCGTGCCCCGCCAACTCAACCATCGGACGCGTCTTGATCTCGCTTCCCCCTTCTCTGCGAAACGTAAGATGCCTTTCTTCGCTGATCACCTTGAACTCCGATCGAATAAAGCTCTGAATTAGAGTTCGGCCAAAGCCACTAACATCCTCATAGACCATGCGATAGAGATGTCCGCCATTTTGGGTTGGGCGGGTGCAAAGGACAGCATGCACCGACAGTCCACCTGCCTCGTCCGCATGGCGCTTTGGAATTCTAACTTTACCAGTGGCGAAATTTGTGAAGCCAGGATCAGCCTTGTCTCGATCTCCCAGGTTCAGCAACAAGGCAATCGCCGGCTTACCGCCCTTGGTGCGCACCTGCTTGATCGCAGATAGACGGATCACACGTCGCTCGTTATCGATTACTTGGCATGCACTCCCCGTCTCCGATCGCCTTTGTAAGTACGGTATAAATTCCTGGAGCGGGAGGGCCGGTGCATCGCTTGGATGCGGCGCCATCGCCAAGTCAAAATACAGGATATAGCGAGATGTCGCCTTCAGCATCAAAGCCCCCAAGAGAGTTGTGGAGGCAGAAGTTCCACAACCAAGCGCAGGCAATCAACCGGTATTTCGTCTTTATCCCAGGGTTCTGTGGTCGCTCAAAATGCCAATTTCCAAAATCCTTCAGAGACATACGGCTCGATAGGCAGACTCTTGCTCGTCGCTACAGCCCGAGCGAAATGTCACAAGCTTGACGGCATCGAAATCCTACACGCCGCCACCGCGCGCTTAGCGACGCTGAAGAGGATGGACGGCTTGACCGAAATGCGGACCCACGCAGCTCGCCCTGCCTGTCAACGATTGGAGTGCTGCGGCGGAAGCGCCTCAGCATCCGACTGTTCGGCCAGTTTCTCGGCGCATCAGCAGCGTCTGTGACTCCTTCATCCACGGCAGAGAAGCTGCACGGCCGGCCCTTGTCCGGGAAGCTCCTGTCTTGCAGCCAAGCCGATCGTCCCGGAAGGATGCCGTTCCTCTGCAGCCGCACCGACCGGATCGGTCTTATGCTGGTAGATGTCAAAACCCTGACGGGCAATTGGGACGCGGGTTACGCGCTGCATCAGCACGTTCTGTCGAGCACCTATCTCGGTGATGACGAGCACGGGCACCCGCGGTTTGACACCGTTCGATCAGAACCGGGCGAGGCGCTGTACAAGCTGAAATATCGTTCGGATTGGACACAAGCGGGTCCGCTCGCGGACCAGCTAAGGCAGTCGTTGCTGCCGCGGTTTAGAGAGGTCGGCCTGATCGTGCCGATGCCCCCAACCCTGCACCGGGTGCGGCAGCCGGTCGCCGAAATTGCCACTCAGCTCGGGCGCTTGGCGGAACTTCCCGTTTTCACCGATTTGCTGAGCAAAACAGCGCGCGTCGGGGCCCCACAACTGAAGAGCTTGACCGGGAAGGACGAGAAAGCCGCTGCCCTTGCAGGCTGTTTTGCGGTAAAAGACGCTATCGGTGGCAACGGGCGGTGGAACGCCCTGCTGCTGGACGATTTGTTCGATACAGGAGCGTCGATGGAGGCCGCCAGTACGGCGCTTCGGGCCTATCCCAAGATCGGCAAGATCTACGCTGCAACGATTACAAAGACGTAGCTCATGACCACGGTGTTCATCGCAGGCTCGATCTCGATCAGTCGTCTCGACAAGCAGGTCGAGCAGCGGATCGCCACGATCGCCGGTTCGGACCTCGACGTCGTGGTCGGTGACGCCGATGGAGCAGACACGTCGATTCAAAACTGCCTGGCGGAGCATGGCGCCGTAAGAGTGACGGTGTATTGCAGTGGCGAGACGCCGCGCAACAACGTCGGTAATTGGCCGGTGCAGACCGTATCGACGACCGCCGCAGCCGGCAGCCGGGCGTTCTTCACCGCCAAAGACCGCGAGATGGCGCGCGTCAGTGACGTCGGCCTGATGGTGTGGGACTGCAAGAGTACCGGCACGCTGTCCAACATCATCGAGCTTTTGGCGCGCGGCCGGAAGACCGTCGTGTTCATCAACAAGAGCAAGACATTCGTAACGGTGGCGGATGCCGGCGGGCTGCAATCGCTGGTCTCGGCGATGTCGGACCATGCCCGCGCCAAAGCCGACGACAAGATCAAGCTCAACGCCCGCATGCAGTCGCTGACGCCGAACCAGCTTTCGCTGGCGGTTTAGTCGTTTCCTTCCTGTTGACACCGAGTCGCTGAGCGCTGCGAGACGCAGGAGCGCGCGGCAACTACTGCAGCGTCGCATCATTTCGGCTTGAACGTCCCATCATCCAGAAAGTCCAGGCACATGCCGGCGTCACCGGCTTGCGGAAACCATTTCGAGGATACGATCGCTTCGAGCTGCTCACGCGCCTTCACTGGTGCGACGGCGAGCGTGAGCTTTGCGGCCTGAAGCCGCACCTGCATATTGGGGTATTCGAAAAGGCTCAGAAGCGCGGTGCGCTGGTCGCCGTCGCGCGCTTTTAATTCGTCCGCAATCTCCGCCATCACGCCGAACAGCCGATTGAACCTGGCGATCTGGTTGCCGAGCAAGGCGTCGTCCTGTTCGACCGTGACTTTGGCGAATAGAGCCACGAGATCTTGCGTCGTCATCCGGTACAGATCCAGCTTACTCATGGCTCCGACCTCCGGCGGCGGCCCGCCTCCATGGGCTGTGCGTATGTGCGCTTCGACTGCGGGCGAATTCGCGACCGAGTTATCAGCGCTCGACCTCCGCTCGAAATACCGCAGATAGAGCAGACCTGTTGTTCAACTCCGAACGCTGCCAGGACTACTCGCCGACATCAAGTCCCGCTCGTGATCGAGCGCTCAAGGACATCGGCTGCGATGCTTTGGCACTCGGTATACAGGTGGTCGGTGGGTTACGGCGCTACGCGCCTAACCCTGTCCCTTA
>NZ_QUMK01000036.1 GCF_010907035.1 Rhodopseudomonas sp. BR0M22 | reverse complement strand
GTGATGAGGCTGGTATCGGTCGCGATCATGCCGAGTATCCGCGGCGGCGCCACAACGGCAGCGCGCCCCCTCGCCCCGCTGTTGCGGGGAGAGGGTTGGGGTGAGGGGCGACGCGGGGCGCAGGCTCTCTGCTCTGCGGAAGCGCCCCCTCACCCCATCGGCATCGCTGCGCGACGCCGATCGACCTCTCCCCGCGCGCGGGGAGAGGTGAAGAGAGGCGCGCGTGGGTATGCCGAAACTGATGAGTCAAAAGCCGTCCTACAGCGCCATCTGCCGGCTGATCTCTGCGGGGTCGAGGCTGGCGCGGTCGCAGGTGTATTTAACTGCGCCGCGATCCATCACCGCGAAATTGTCGCCGAGTTCGCAGGCGAAATCGAGATACTGTTCGACCAGCACAATGGCGATGTTGCCGAGATTGCGCAAATACGAAATCGCCCGGCCGATGTCCTTGATGATCGACGGCTGAATGCCTTCGGTCGGCTCGTCGAGCAGCAGCAGCTTCGGCCGCATCACCAGCGCGCGGCCGATCGCGAGTTGCTGCTGCTGACCGCCCGAAAGGTCTCCGCCGCGGCGGCCGAGCATCGAGTTCAGCACCGGAAACAGCGAGAACACATCGTCGGGGATCGACTTATCGGCGCGCTTCAGCGGCGCGTAGCCGGTCTTGAGATTTTCTTCCACCGTCAGCAGCGGAAAGATCTCACGCCCCTGCGGCACCAGCGAGATGCCGCGTCGCGCCCTCTCATACGGCTTCAGATGCGAGATGTCGGTGCCGTCGAAGGTGATCGCGCCGGACGCAATCGGTTGCTGTCCCACCAGCGCACGCAGCAGGCTGGTCTTGCCGACGCCGTTGCGGCCGAGCACGCAGGTCACCTTCCCCGGCTCCGCCGCGATCGACACGCCCCGGAGCGCCTGCGCCGCGCCGTAGTAGAGATTGATGTTGTCGACGGTGAGCATGGGCTCGTCCTCAATATGTAGGTTCAGCAAGAGCCGGCGTACTTTGCCCGGCCGTCATCCCGCCCACAGTCGTCATCCCCCGCGCATGCGGGGGATCCAGTACGCCGCAGCGCTGCGGTGAACACGCGGCTCCCTGGAATACTGGGTCGCCCGCCTGCGCGGGCGATGACGGTGCAGCGTGGGGAGACGGCGCGAGAAACAACCCAGCAAGAATCATCCTCACCGCCCTAGATACACTTCGACGACGCGCTCGTTCGCCGAGACGTCGTCGATCGTCCCCTCGGCCAGCACGGTGCCTTCGTGCAGGCAGGTCACCTTGACGCCGAGTTCGCGCACGAAGGTCATGTCGTGCTCGACTACCATCACGGTCTTGTCGTGGCTGTTGATCTCGCGCAGCAGCTCTGCGGTCTGCTGGGTCTCGACGTCCGTCATGCCGGCGACCGGTTCGTCGACCAGCAGCACCTTTGGGTCCTGCGCCAGCAGCATGCCGATCTCCAGCCACTGCTTCTGGCCGTGCGACAGCGAGCCGGCGAGCCGGTCGCGGGCGTCGCGCAAGCGGATGATGTCGAGCACGCGCTCGATCCGCTCGCTCTCGTCGTTGCTCCGCCGCCAGAACAGCGTGCCGCGGACGCTGTGATCGACGTTGAGCGCCAGCAACAGATTGTCCTCGATGGTCTGGCTTTCGAACACCGTCGGCTTCTGGAATTTGCGGCCGATGCCGAGCTTGGCGATCTCGGTCTCGTCGAGCTTGGTGAGGTCGACGGTGCCGTCGAACACCACCTCGCCTTTGTCCGGCTTGGTCTTGCCGGTGATGATATCCATCATCGTGGTCTTGCCGGCGCCGTTGGGGCCGATGATCGCCCGCATCTCACCGGGCTCCAGCGTCAGCGACAGGTTGTTGATGGCGTGGAAGCCGTCGAACGAGACGTGGACACCGTCGAGATACAGCATCGCCGAGGTCGAGCGGGTTTCGAGCATGCTCATGACGTCACTCCGCCGGCTTCGGTTGGATCACGCCGTCTTCCCGCGCCGCGCTGTCGGCGGCGTCGGTCGGCGGCGGCTTGTGCGAGTCCAGCCACGCATTGACGGTGCCGACGATGCCTTTCGGCAGCAGCAGCGTCACCGCCACGAACAGCGCGCCGAGCATGAACAGCCAATACGGCGCCAGCGGCCCCGAGGTGAACACGGTCTTGGCGTAGTTGACGACGATCGCACCCAGCGCGGCGCCGACCAGCGTGCCGCGGCCACCGACCGCGACCCAGATCACCGCCTCGATCGAGTTGGCCGGGGCGAATTCGCTCGGATTGATGATGCCGACCTGCGGCACGTACAGCGCGCCCGCGACGCCGGCCATGCAGGCCGACAGCGTGAACACGAACAGCTTGTAGGATTCGACCCGGTAGCCGAGGAACCGGGTGCGGCTTTCGGCATCGCGGATCGCGATCAGCACCTTGCCGAGCTTGGAGGTGACGACCGCCCGGCAGATCAGGAAGCCGATCGCCAGCGCCAGACAGCTCAGCAGGAACAGCGCCGCGCGGGTGCCGTCGGACTGGATATTGAAGCCGAGGATGTCCTTGAAGTCGGTCAGGCCGTTGTTGCCGCCGAAGCCGAAATCGTTGCGGAAGAACGCCAGCAGCAGCGCGTAGGTCATCGCTTGCGTAATGATCGACAGATACACGCCGGTGACGCGCGAACGGAACGCCAGCCAGCCGAAGCAGAAGGCGAGCAGGCCCGGCACCAGCAGCACCATCACGGCCGCGAACCAGAACATGTCGAAGCCGTACCAGTACCACGGCAGTTCCTTCCAGTTCAGGAACACCATGAAGTCCGGCAGCACCGGATTGCCATAGACGCCGCGGCTGCCGATCTGGCGCATCAGATACATGCCCATCGCGTAGCCGCCGAGCGCGAAGAACGCACCGTGGCCGAGCGAGAGGATGCCGCAATAGCCCCAGATCAGGTCGATCGACAACGCCAGGATGGCGTAGCAGACATATTTGCCGAACAGCGAGATCAGATAGGTCGGCACATGCAGCGCCGAGGATTCCGGCGTCAGCAGATTGAGCAGCGGCAGCAGGACTCCAAGCGCGGCAAGCACCACCAGAAACAGCGCCGCGCCGCGATCGAGCGAACGGGTGAGGATGTGCGGGGTCATCGGCATTCACCCCAGGTACGTGCTCCCCTCGCCCTTGCGGGGAGGGGTCGGGGGTGGGGGTCCACAAGCACTGAGCTTGTGGCAAGAGCCCTCACCCCAGCCCTCTCCCGCAAGCGGGAGAGGGAGTCAGGCTGCGACGCGCAGCAGATGCTGTGCATTCCAATCATCCTCATGCCTCCACCGCCCGGCCCTTCAGCGCAAACAGACCGCGCGGGCGCTTCTGGATGAACAGGATGATCAGCACCAGGATCGCGATCTTGCCGAGCACCGCGCCGGCGAACGGCTCCAGGAACTTGTTGGCGATGCCGAGCGAGAACGCGCCGACCAGCGTGCCCCACAGATTGCCGACGCCGCCGAACACCACCACCATGAAGCTGTCGATGATGTAGCTCTGGCCGAGGTTCGGCGAGACGTTGTCGATCTGCGACAGCGCCACGCCGGCAATGCCGGCGATGCCGGAGCCGAGGCCGAAGGTCAGGGCGTCGACCCGCGAGGTCGCGATCCCCATCGACGCCGCCATCCGGCGGTTCTGCGTCACCGCGCGCATTTCCAGGCCGAGCGAGGTGTAGCGCAGCATCGCCAGCAGCAGCGCGAACACCGCGAGCGTGAAGCACAGAATCCAGAGGCGGTTGTAGGTGATGGTGATCTGGCCGATGTCGAACGCGCCGCTCATCCAGCTCGGATTGCCGACTTCGCGGTTGTTAGCGCCGAAGATGGTGCGCACCGCCTGCTGCAGCAGCAGCGAAATGCCCCAGGTGGCAAGCAGCGTCTCCAACGGACGGCCGTAAAGAAACCGGATCACGCTGCGCTCGATCAGCACGCCGATCGCGCCGGCAACCAGGAACGCCAGCGGCACGGCGATCAGCAGCGAATAATCGAACAGCGCCGGATAATGGGTGCGGATTGCCTCCTGCACCACGAAGGTGGTGTAGGCCCCGAGCATCACCATTTCGCCGTGCGCCATGTTGATGACGCCCATCACCCCGAAGGTGATGGCGAGGCCGATCGCGGCGAGCAGCAGCACCGAACCGAGCGACAGCCCGTACCAGCCGTTCTGCACCAGCGACCAGATCGCCAGGCTCCGCTCGATCGACGCTTTGGCGCCGGCTACGGCATTGGTGACAGCGGCGCTCTGCTCTGTCGGCATCGCCGTGAGCAGAGCCAACGCGTCCTGATCGCCCCGCGCCTTCATCACCGCAATAGCGTCCAGCTTGGCCGGATCGGCGGCGTCGGACTTGAACAGCAGAATCGCGGCGCGGGCCTCGGCGAAGGCCTGCTTGGCGGCCGCGTTCTTCTCGGCCTTCAGAGCGGCCTCGACGGTCGGCAGCATGGTCTCGTCGTGGCTCTTGAACACCTGCTGCGCGGCCTGAACTCGTTTATCGAGATCGGGCGACAGCAGCGTCAGACCGGCCATCGCGGCCTCGACGGTGCGCCGCAGCTTGTTGTTGAGGCGGACCTTGCTGGCATTGTCCGGCAGCGCGGCGACCGCTTCGCCGGTGGCTGCGTTGCTGATCTTGCCATCGGCGGCCTGGATGAACACCAGCTTGGTGTCTTCGTCCTTGTAAAGGCGGCCGTCCTGCAGCGCGGTGATGATGTCCGCGGCGCGCGGATTGCCGGATGCGACCAGCTTGCCGACTGCCTCCTCGGAATCGGCGAAGGAGCCCTCGGCGAATTGCGCCACGGCGTCCTCATAGGGACCTGCGAACGCCGGCGGCGTTGCGGCGGCGACCCACGCGATCGCCATGGCGGCGAACAGCAGGCGCGACAGATGGATCAATGACACTGAATTATCCCGGCAAGGATGAACGAGGTCGTCGTCGAGGAGAACCGGGCGGCGACAGCGCCGCCCGGTCGATTGCAACTGGTGGGCAGGAGATCAGGTGCCCTGACCGCCGCACTTCTTGGTGACGGTGTTGTAGTTGCCGCACTTCAGCTTGACCCAGTCGGCTTCGAGGTCCTTCGAACCCGGCAGATAGTCGGACCAGGCGTCGCCCGGCACCAGCTTGGCCTTCTTCGGATCGTCCGGCGACACGACGTTGAACTGGCCGTCGGCCTGGATTTCGCCGATAAACACCGGCTTGGTGATGTGGTGGTTCGGCAGCATTTCCGAGGTACCGCCGGTCAGGTTGGCCTGCTTGATGCCGGGCAGCGCTTCGATCACCTTGTCCGGATCGAACGACTTGGCCTTCTCGACCGCCTTCACCCACATGTTGAAGCCGATGTAATGGGCTTCCATCGGGTCGTTGGTGGTGCGCTTCGGGTTCTTGGTGAACGCGTGCCAGTCCTTGATGAACTTCTCGTTCTCCGGGGTCTTGATCGACTCGAAGTAGTTCCAGGCGGCGAGATGGCCGACCAGCGGCTTGGTGTCGATGCCGGCGAGCTCTTCTTCACCGACCGAGAACGCCACCACCGGGATGTCGGTGGCCTTGATGCCCTGGTTGCCGAGTTCCTTGTAGAACGGCACGTTGGCGTCGCCGTTGATGGTCGAGACCACCGCCGTCTTCTTGCCGGCCGAGCCGAAGGTCTTGATCTTGGAAACTTCGGTCTGCCAGTCGGAGAACCCGAACGGGGTGTAGTTGACCATGATGTCTTCGGGGGCGACGCCCTTCGACTTCAGGTAAGCTTCGAGGATCTTGTTGGTGGTGCGGGGATAGACGTAGTCGGTGCCTTCCAGCACCCAGCGCTTCACCTTTTCTTCCTTCATCAGGTAGTCGACCGCCGGGATCGCCTGCTGGTTCGGGGCGGCGCCGGTGTAGAACACGTTGCGCTCGCTCTCCTCGCCTTCGTACTGCACCGGATAGAACAGGATCGAGTTCAACTCCTTGAATACCGGCAGCACCGACTTGCGCGACACCGAGGTCCAGCACCCGAACACCACCGAAACCTTGTCCTTGGTGATCAGCTCGCGCGCCTTCTCGGCGAACAGCGGCCAATTCGAGGCGGGGTCGACGACGACGGCCTCGAGCTTCTTGCCGAGCACGCCGCCCTTCTTGTTCTGCTCGTCGATCAGCATCAGCATCACGTCTTTGAGCGTCGTTTCGCTGATCGCCATGGTGCCCGACAGCGAATGCAGAATGCCGACCTTGATGGTGTCGTCAGCCGCCCGCGCCGGACCGAATGCCGACAGACCGAGAACCAGGCCGGCCGCCGCAGCCAGCCATTTGCGGCGGCTGATCGGCGTCGCTCCAAGACGCTTTGTTTCAATACGCATGAGGTGTCATCTCCCTGACGCAGACATGATGCGCGGCCCCAACGGCCATCTGCAGCAGGAAAGGATCGCAAGAAGCATGCCATCCAACCCGATGCTGGTAAGGCTATGATCCAACGGATTAATTCGTCATCGCCGGGGGATTGCAAATGACGCATCCGCCCACGAACAAGGCAGGCGCATTGATCGCAACGTAGCCAAATAGCCCACAACGTAGGCAAATGGGCGTTCGTTGACTAATTGTTGCACTTTTCGTCCACCGACGGAGCGATCCTGCGCAGGATCTGCAATTCGACCTTGAAAGCAGTGCAGCGATGTTCCATATGACTGAGAGAGACCTAGAGAATCATCAGGTCGTTGCGAGCCGCGTGTTCTGATCCCGCGTTCTGTCCCGAACAGCGGTTTCTGGTTCGCCTTTCATCCGATAATAGCCGACGTTCCGGACACGCGAGCGTCTCAAAGTTGCCAAGCGCTCCCGGCGGGCTCCGTCGGGCGTTTGCTTTCATGATGGAAAGAACCAACCTTTTGACCTCCTTTCAGGAATTCGGTCTCGCCGATCCCATCTCTCGCGCCCTCAAAGAAGAAAATTACCACACCCCGACGCCGATCCAGGCGCAGACCATTCCGCTGGCGCTCGCCGGGCGTGACGTCGTCGGCATCGCCCAGACCGGCACCGGCAAGACCGCATCGTTCGCGCTGCCGATCCTGCATCGCCTGCTGGAGAACCGCATCAAGCCGGCCTCCAAGACCTGCCGCGTTCTGGTGCTGAGCCCGACCCGCGAACTGTCCGGCCAGATCCTCGACAGCTTCAACGCCTATGGCCGCCACATCCACCTCAGCGCCGCGCTGGCGATCGGCGGCGTGCCGATGGGCCGGCAGGTGCGCTCGCTGATGGGCGGCGTCGACGTTCTGGTCGCCACCCCCGGCCGTCTGCTCGATCTGGTTCAGGGCAACGCGCTGAAGCTGACCCAGGTCGAATTCCTGGTGCTGGACGAAGCCGACCGCATGCTCGACATGGGCTTCATCAACGACATCCGCAAAATCGTCGCCAAGCTGCCGATCAAGCGGCAGACGCTGTTCTTCTCGGCCACCATGCCGAAGGACATTGCCGAGCTCGCCGAGCACATGCTGCGCGATCCGGCCCGGGTGGCCGTGACGCCGGTGTCGTCGACCGTCGAGCGCATCAACCAGCGGGTGATCCAGCTCGACCACTCCGCCAAGCCGGCGGTGCTCGCCCAACTCCTCAAGGACGAGAACATCAACCAGGCGCTGGTGTTCACGCGCACCAAGCACGGTGCCGACAAGGTCGTGAAGGGCCTCGCCCGCGCCGGCATTACGGCGGACGCGATTCACGGCAACAAGTCGCAGAACTATCGGGAGCGGGTGCTCGCGGCATTCCGCACCGGCGAGCTGCGCACCCTGGTCGCCACCGACATTGCCGCCCGCGGCATCGATGTCGACGGGGTGTCGCATGTGGTCAACTTCGACCTGCCGAACATCCCCGAGACTTATGTCCACCGCATCGGCCGCACCGCGCGGGCGGGTGCCGAAGGTACTGCAATCTCGTTGTGCGCCGGCGAAGAAATGGCGTATCTGCGCGACATCGAAAAGCTGATCAAGGTGTCGCTCCCGAAGGAAGATCGCCGCACGCCAGGCGCCCATGCCAACCCGACCCCGCCTCCGCATCGCGGACAGCGCTCGGCGACGCATGCACATCCGGCCCGCAATGGCGACGCTGCGCCCAGCAGCAAAGGCCCGCGCCGTCGGCGGCGTGGCCCTCCCGCTGGGCCTGCTCGCTCAGATGGCAACCGCCACGACGCAGCGCCGCGACCGCAGCACGGCGGTAACGGTGAGGGTCTGCAGGGCGTGGCGTTTCTGCAGCGCAAAAACCGTCCGGCGCAGCCGACCGCTCAGCACCGACCGCATCGCTAACGTTAAGCCGATCTGGAGATCCCAATGGCTAAAGAAGAGCTTATCCAGTTCGAAGGACTGGTGACCGAAATTCTCCCCGATGCGCGCTATCGCGTGCAGCTCGACACCGGCCACGAAATCGTCGCCTACACCGCCGGCAAGATGAAGAAGAATCGCATCAAGACCTTGGCGGGCGACCGGGTGACCGTCGAGATGTCGCCCTACGATCTGGAAAAGGGCCGGTTGATCTTCCGCCACAAGGACGAGCGCCCCGGTGGCCCGCCGCGCAGCGGCCCGCCGCGCGGCCAGTTCCGCCGCCGCTGACCGAACGCTCGGCAACGACAACGGCGCTCTACCGATCCCGGCAGAGCGCCGAAGCCACACCCGATCCGGAACTTGTGTGCCTTAAAAAATCGCGCATGCCAGGATTGTTTTGAGGGCAGGCTTCGCATAATATCTGTTAATCGATTTTCGGCCGGACGACATTAGCTATCCACCGGTACAGCCGGTTCAGAACGCTGACGACCCTTCCAAAAATTCGATCTCACCAGCCCACCTGAGACAACGTGGGTATCGACCGTGTCTATATTGAGAAGGGACTACCACCCGTGAGCATGGGAACCGTGAAGTGGTTCAACGCGACCAAAGGCTACGGCTTCATCCAGCCGGATGATGGCGGCAACGACGTGTTCGTGCACATCAGCGCTGTCGAGCGTGCCGGTCTCGGCACCCTGCGCGAGGGCCAGAAGATCAGCTACGAGATCGTTGCCGATCGCCGCTCTGGCAAGTCGTCGGCCGACAATCTGCGCGCCGCAAGCTGAGCAGATTTCGGATCTGAATCGAACGAGGCCGCGCCAACAGCGCGGCCTCGTTTTTTTGTGGCGCGTTGCCCCGCCGACGACAGAGCCGATGCCTTCAAGGACAAGCAGCAGCTTGCGGATAGCTGACGCATTTGGTCTGCCGCGGCCGCGTGTAGGACGTATCGCTCAGGGTGACCCCCGCCTTCGGCAGCAGATACGCAACTGCCGGCTGATACGGATAGCTGAACTCACTGAAAATCAGGAACGTATCCGGGACCTTGAGTCCATCCGGAATGGAAATCGTATCGCCCGCGCCGTGAGGTGAGGCTGCGAGCGAGGCTGAAGCGCTGCTTCCGCTCTGCGTCACGCTCCCCGACTTGCTCCAAAGCACCTTGGCAATCTTGTTTTTGTCGACGTAGATCTGAGTGATCGTCGCCCTCGCGCTGTTGGCCTGATATGGTGTCAGCACCCCATAGCTGGCAGCGAACACGTTCTTCATGTCGCTGTCAGTGACGCTGCTGGCCTGCGACACCAGGTCGGACAGTGTCCGCGCGACCAGTGTCACCTTGCGGTCCGCCGCTATTCCCGAAGTAATTTCCACTGTCGCAAGCAGCATCAGCAGCATCAACGGCAAGATGACCACGAACTCGGTGGCCGCCACGCCGCGCTGATCGGTGCGCAGCCGCAAGCCCAAAAGACGCAAGCGGCGCAGATACTCGGTCGAAGGATGCATCGCAGGCTCGCTCACGGCTCGTTCCGGAAGGCGGTTGTGGCCATCAGCAGGCGATTTCCATTGGCGAGGTTCGACGGATTGAACCCCAGCCCCGCGACGAACAGCGGCCATTGATAGAACACCCGCACCACGATGATGTCGCCCGGCCCGCCAATGTCGTACTTCATGTTGTCGACAAAGTTCTTGTCCTTGTCGATCGGAGTGACGAGGCTGACGCTGCTGAAATCGCTGCCGTAGTTCTCCACATCCACATAGATGCCGTCGCAACTGAACAGCGCCTTGACCCGGTTGCAGACCTCGTTCTTGAAGTCCGCCTGCTTCATCGAGCTGTCTTGCGCCTGCCTGGTCAGGATCAGTCTCGACGAGTCCTGTACGGCGGTCTCCAGGACTTGGCCCGCGAAGAAGATCAACCCCACCTCGATGATCGCGAACAGCATCGCGAAAAACATCGGAGCCACCAACGCGAATTCGACCGCGGCGGAGCCTCGCCGGTTGCGGCGAAATCTGCGCGCCAATGCCAGCGCCGGTGAGATCATGGAGGGCATAGATCCGCAGTCCTCTTCGGTCGGGCCACCTCGTAACTTCGGAAACTAATCTCAACACATTGTGGAAGTGTTTCGCTGGATCGAAACAAAATGCCGAACGCCATTAAGCGCGCGTCAACCATGTTGCGCGACGCGATGGACTCGACAGCCCCGAATTGTCGATCAATTCGTCCTGGAAGCGCCTGACACGCCGCTCGCTTGCTCGTTGAGCTTTCCGGTCTGGTCCATCGTCGATTTGAAGTAAGCCTCGGAATCGCCCAGCGTCATCCGGCGCTCGCAGATCGGTGCGCAGCTGTAAGACTCCCGGTTAGTGCCGCGATAGACGGTCACCACCTTGTCCGACGGACCTTCGACCTGAATCAGGCGATCGGTGACGACCGCTCCTTTTCGATCCATTGCAATGACGTTTGTAGCGCCATAGCCCTTCCCGGTGATGACCACCATGCCGCCGGGCTGCAGGCTGACGTCGGCAATCAGGGGATTGCCGACCACGATCGTCGCAACGTCCTGCGGCAGCTTGACCAGCTTGGCCTGGTCGACGCTGACGGAGATCGAATCTTCGGTGCCCGCGCCCGCCGGTGCGGAGCAGAGGCCGAACAACAGCGACGGAACGAACAATGTGGCGCCGATGCGGCGCGCGAAGCGAAACGACGACATACTCGACTCCGGGACGTTTACGAGCCGGCCTAAGCGATACGCAGCGGTGCCGGCGCCCGACGGCGCCAACGTGACGTCAATTGATGAACGAACCGCAAACCTGATCCCTCGCCTTCGAGCCAATCCGTCCGATTTTGAAGCAGCCGACGCGCAGCCCACCCCGCACCCCGGTATTGAAGCACTGACGTGCGATGCGAACACCGCGCAATTACTTCAAATTAACAGCGCATTTACCCTCGGCGAGAAGGTCCGCGGAAACGATCGATGCACCCGTTTTTACGCAATCGAATTAACTGCACTGCAATTTCCCGCTCATAGGTTCAACGCCATGGTCACGGTGCTGAGAACGCCGGCAAGACCAGACAGAGTTCGACAGCCACTGTGTACATGGAGCTACCCGATGAAGAACATCGTTGCGCGTTTCATCAAGGACGAATCCGGTGCCACCGCCATTGAATACGGCCTGATCGCCGCCGGCATCGCGCTGGTGATCATCACCGTCGTGCAGACGATCGGCACCACGCTGAACACGAAGTTTACGACTCTGAGCACCGACCTCGCCAAGTAAGCGCCGGGCGTGATCGACCAATCAAGGCCCCGGCGCTTCCGGGGCCTTTTTTGGTCGCGGTTGCCGGCTCTGCCGGCATGAAAGGTTACCCGCAGTGCACCAATTGAATCGAATTGGCAGAGCAGCGACAGAGAACACGGAAGTCCCATCGCGGGAGATCGCGATGCTTCAGGTCGTCTGCGCGGCGCTGGGCCTTTCGATGGTCGCCGTTATCCTGCGCATCGTCACGCTGTGGTGAGCCGTTCGAACGCGTTTTCTGATCGTTCACCTCCGGCCCGCTAGGATTGCATCCGCCGCGGTGCGAACCGCGCCCGAACCGGCAAGGCACGCTCATGATCGCTGACATTCTGCGCATCTCATTGTTTCCCGCGCTCATGGCGTTTGCTGCGGTCAGCGACATGTTGACCATGACGATTTCGAACCGGGTATCGCTCCTGCTGATCGCCGGCTTCGTGCTACTGGCGCCGTTCAGCGGATTCAGTGCCTACGACATTCTCGCGCATCTCGGCGCCGGCGCCACGGTCCTGGCGGTCGCCTTCACCTGCTTCGCAATGGGATGGATCGGCGGCGGCGACGCAAAAGTCGCTGCGGCCGCCGCGTTGTGGTTCGGGTTCGAGCATCTGCTCGACTATCTACTTTACACATCGCTGTTCGGCGGTGCGCTCACCCTCTTCATCCTGACGTTTCGGCAATGGCCGGTCCCCTATCCGCTGGTCGGACAGAGTTGGTTGCTGCGGCTCCATGATCGCGAAACGGGCATTCCGTATGGGATCGCGCTCGCCACCGGCGCACTGATGATCTATCCGCAAACCGAGTGGATCAGAGGGATCGATCTCGCCCGCCTCGCGCTGGGGTGACGGGTCAGGAACCTTCCGTTAACGCGATTTAGATACGCCTCATTAACCATGCTTTGACGAATAGCTGCTCAACTCGCCTCACTGCGGCGGGTGCGCCGCCCGTGTCATCTGGAAAGTGAAGCGTATGAATACCGCGCGCATTGTCGTCCTGACCATCGCTGTCGGTGCCGGCGGCGTCGCTGCTTACCTGGCGAGCAATTCGGGGCCGCAGCCGGCCGCCCCAGCCAAGCCGGTAGCCCAATTGCCGACCGTCGACGTCCTGGTCGCCAAGAACGACATTCCGCTCGGTCAGGCCGTCACGCCCGGCGATCTTGAATGGCAGACCTGGCCGTCGGCGACCGCGAGTTCGAAGTTCATCCGCCGAAACGAACAGCCGAACGCAACGTCCGACATCGTCGGCTCGGTTGTGCGCTCGCCGTTCATCGCCGGCGAGCCGATCCGCGAGCAGAAGCTGGTGAAGGCCAATGGCTCCGGCTTCATGGCGGCGATCCTGCCAACCGGCACGCGCGCAGTGTCGACCGAAATTTCTCCGGAAACCGGCGCGGGCGGCTTCATCCTGCCGAACGACCGGGTCGACGTGATCCTGTCCAAACGCGGCAGAAATTCAGACCAGTCGAGCAGCGATCAGGTCAGCTCTGAGATCATTCTCAGCAACATCCGTGTTCTGGCGATCGACCAGACCATCGAGGAAAAGAACGGCCAGAAGGTCGTGGTCGGCAAGACCGCGACTCTGGAATTGAAGCCGGAGCAGGCCGAGTACCTTGCGCGCGCACGCCAGAGCGGAACGCTGTCCCTGGCGCTGCGCAGCCTTGCCGATGCGAGCGAGCCGGCCTCCACCGAGACCTCCGCCAAGAGCAACACCGTCAACGTGGTTCGCTACGGCGTCACCACGCAGACGTCGTCGCAGAAATGACCCGAGGACGGACATGACCCGTGAAACCGGCCCCCGCCCGATCCGGCCTCTGAAACGCACAGCGCTGGCGCTATCTGCCGCTGCGATCATCACATTGTTTCCGAGCTTGACCGCCGTTCATGCCCGCGACTACCGCGCGGCGCCGGTGGCAGCCGCGAGCTCCGGCTTGAACGCACAGTCGATCGCGCTCGGTATCGGCAAGTCGATGGTGATCGACCTTCCGCGCGACATCAAGGACGTGCTGGTCGCAGATCCGAAGATCGCAAATGCCGTGATCCGGTCGGCGCAGCGTGCCTATATCATCGGCGCCTCGGTCGGCCAGACCAACATCGTTTTCTTCGATTCCAGCGGCCAACAGATCGCCGCCTACGACATCGCCGTGACCCGGGATCTCAACGGCATTCGCGCCGCCCTCAAGCAATCGATCGCCAACGGCGATGTTCACGTCGAGGGGCTCGGTGACGGCGTGATGCTGACCGGCTGGGTCGGTTCGCCGATCGAGGCGCAGCAGGCTTTCGATCTGGCCGCGCGTCTCGTCGGCGACGACAAGAAGGTCGTGAACAACATCGCCGTTCGCGGACGCGACCAGGTGATGCTGAAGATCACGGTCGCCGAGGTGCAGCGCGACATCGTCAAACAACTCGGCGTCGACCTCAGTGCCAACTTGGCCTACGGCACCGCCGTCGTGAATTTCAACAACACCAACCCGTTCTCCCAGTCGGGTGCTCCGCTGGTGGCCAACAACGCGCTGACGACCAAATTTGGATCGCTGCCGTCGGTCACCGCGACGTTGCGAGCGATGGAGAGCGCCGGCGTGGTGCGCACCCTCGCAGAACCGAACCTGACCGCGATCTCGGGCGAGCCGGCGACGTTCCTGGCCGGCGGCGAATTCCCGGTGCCGAGCGGCGTGACCTGCACCAACGGCGTCTGCACCCCGTCGGTTACGTTCAAGAAGTTCGGTATCCTGCTCAACTTCACCCCGGTGGTGATGACCGCGGGGCGGATCAGCCTCAAGGTGATGACCGAGGTCTCGGAAGTCTCGAGCGACAACTCGGTCGTCATCAACAGCCTCTCGGTCCCGTCGATCAAGACCCGTCGGGTCGAAAGCACGGTTGAAATCCCTTCGGGCGGCTCGCTGGCGATGGCCGGCTTGATTCAGGAGCAGACCAAGCAGGCGATCAACGGCATGCCCGGCGCATCACAAATTCCGGTGCTGGGCACGCTGTTCCGCAGCCGCGACTACATCAACCGCCAGACCGAGCTGATGGTTCTGGTGACCCCCTATGTGGTTCGCGCGGTGGCACAAAAGGATCTGTCGCGGCCCGACGATGGCTTCGCCGATGCCTCCGATCCGCAGTCGGATCTGCTCGGCAGTATCAACAAGCTCTATGGCGTCCCCGGTCGCACCGAGCCGGCGCGCACCTATCGCGGCCATTTCGGCTTCATCACCGACTAGGCGGAGCGAGGACAGGACAATGACATCCACCACATCCGCCAAAGCGGCACGCGGCCTCGGTCTCGGGGCCGCCTTGATCGGTTTTTCGCTGTCGCTGGGTGCCTGCACCCACACCAGTCGTGAAGTCGAGGTCACGCAGAGCGTCCCGACCGACTATCGGCAGCGCCATCCGATTGCAATCAGAGAGGCTGATCGCACCGTCGAGGTATTCGTCGGCAATGGCCGCGGCGGCCTGACTGCCCCCCAGCGCGCCGACGTGATGGAGCTCGGTCAGACCTGGCTGCGCGAAGGCACCGGGCCGATCATCGCCGAAGTACCGATCGACACGCCGAACGCGCGGGCGGCCGCGGATTCCATTCGGGAGATCCGCTCGCTGCTGACCGCCGGCGGCGTCCCGCCCCGCGGGCTCACCGTCAAGCACTATCGTCCGGCCGATCCGCGGACCTTTGCGACCATTCGCCTGATCTATCCGCGGGTCGCCGCGGTCGCCGGCCCCTGCGGCCTGTGGCCGGAGGATCTCGGCTCGAGCATCAAGAACAAGGGCTACTTCGAAAACCGGCAGTATTGGAACCTGGGGTGTGCCACTCAGCGCAATCTCGCGGCGATGGTCGACAACCCGGCGGATCTGGTTCAGCCGCGCCCCGAGACGCCACCCTACACGGCCCGACGCGTCGTCACCAATGACGCCTACCGGACCACCAAGCCAGACACTTCCGACAAGACCAAGTTGAGCAACGCCGGACAATGATCAGCTACTCCCGCGAGAACCAGGACGAACCGGCCACGATGGCTGTGGCTCCCGCGCCGGAAGAGCACATCGCTCCGGCGCCGCGCGTGTCCGTTCAAGCCTTCTGCGAGTCTGTCGAGACCGCCGCTGCGGTGCAGGCTGCCGGCGAAGACCGCAGGCTCGCCAAAGCCCATCTGAAAATCCAAATGGGCGGCGTCGTCGCGGCGATCGAGGCGTATCGCTCTGCACCGACTCCCAACGTGATTATTCTCGAGACCGACTCGCGCAGCGACGTGCTGGCCGGCCTCGATCAGCTCGCGACCGTATGCGATCCCGGAACCCGGGTGATCGTGATCGGCAAAGTCAACGACGTGACCTTGTATCGCGAATTGGTTCGTCGCGGCGTCAGCGATTACGCGATCGCCCCCGTCCGTCCGATCGACGTGGTGCAGTCGATCTGCAACCTGTTCTCCGCCCCGGAAGCCAAGGCCGTCGGACGGATCATCGCCGTGGTCGGCGCCAAAGGCGGCGTCGGCGCCTCGACCATCGCGCACAACGTGGCATGGGCGATCGCGCGCGATCTGGCGCTGGATTCGGTGGTCGCGGATCTCGATCTGGCATTCGGCACCGCCGGACTCGACTACAATCAGGATCCGCCGCAAGGCATCGCCGAGGCGGTGTTCTCGCCAGAGCGGGTCGATACCGCGTTCGTCGATCGACTGTTGTCGAAATGCACCGACCACCTCAGCCTGCTCGCCGCGCCGGCAACGCTGGATCGCGTCTACGATTTCGGCGTCGATGCATTCGATGCGATTTTCGATACGTTGCGCAGCACTATGCCTTGCATCGTGCTCGATGTTCCGCATCAGTGGACGGGATGGACCAAGCGGGCGCTCACCAACGCCGACGACATCCTGATCGTCGCGACGCCGGACCTCGCCAATCTGCGCAACACCAAGAACCTGATCGACCTGCTGAAGGCGGCGCGGCCGAACGACCGCCCTCCGCTGTACTGCCTGAACCAGGTCGGCGTTCCGAAGCGGCCGGAGATCTCCACCAGCGAGTTCGCCAAGGCGATCGAGAGCCAACCGATCGTTTCGATTCCGTTCGATCCGCCGATGTTCGGAGCCGCCGCCAACAACGGCCAGATGATCGCGGAGATCGCAGCCAACCACAAGACCACCGACATGTTCCTGCAGATCGCCCAGCGATTGACGGGACGCGGGGAGGCCAAGAAGGCAAAAGGCTCATTCCTTGCGCCGCTGCTGGAGAAGCTGCTGGCCAAATGAGCTTGAAGTTGGAGTATCGAGGTGTTTGGTAAGCGCGGACCGGACAACGACGTCAAGGCACCGAAGCCGCTGAGCTTTGCGCCGGAGGCGGGGGTGCGCCCGCCGGAGCCGCGGCCGGTCGTCCCCTCGCCGACGATCGCGCCGGGACGAACGCCCCCGCCGCCCGCGGCGGTGGTCGAGACGCGTCGCTCCGAAAACTACTATCAGGTCAAGGCGACCATCTTCGGGGCGCTGATCGAAGCGATCGACCTCACGCAGCTCGCCAAGCTCGACGGCGAGTCCGCCCGCGAGGAAATCCGCGACATCGTCAACGAAATCATCGCGATCAAGAACATCGTGATGTCGATCGCCGAGCAGGAGGAACTGCTCGACGACATCTGCAACGACGTGCTCGGCTACGGGCCGCTCGAACCGTTGCTGTCGCGCGACGACATCTCCGACATCATGGTCAACGGCTCCGGCACGGTTTATATCGAAGTCGGCGGCCGCATTCAGCGCACCGGCATCCGGTTTCGCGACAATCAGCAACTGCTCAACATCTGCCAGCGCATCGTCAGCCAGGTCGGCCGGCGCGTCGACGAATCCTCACCGATCTGCGACGCTCGTCTCGCCGATGGTTCGCGCGTCAATGCCATCGTGCCGCCGCTGGCGATCGACGGGCCTGCGCTCACCATCCGCAAGTTCAAGAAGGACAAGCTGACGCTCGAGCAGTTGGTCAAGTTCGGTGCGATTTCCTACGAGGGCGCCCAGATCCTGCAGATCATCGGTCGCGTCCGCTGCAACGTGCTGATTTCGGGCGGTACGGGTTCGGGCAAAACCACCCTCCTCAACTGCCTCACCAACTATATCGACGACGACGAACGCATCATCACCTGCGAGGATGCGGCCGAACTGCAACTGCAGCAGCCCCACGTTGTCCGCCTGGAAACCCGACCGCCCAACATCGAGGGAGAAGGCCAGGTCACGATGCGTGACCTCGTCCGCAACTGCCTGCGTATGCGCCCGGAACGGATCATCGTCGGCGAAGTCCGCGGCCCGGAGGCGTTCGACCTGTTGCAGGCGATGAACACCGGCCACGACGGCTCGATGGGCACGCTGCACGCGAACAACCCGCGCGAAGCGCTGTCGCGCTGCGAATCGATGATCACGATGGGAGGCTTCTCGCTGCCCTCGCGCACCATACGCGAGATGATCTGCGCCTCGATCGACGTCATCATCCAGGCGGCGCGCCTGCGCGACGGCTCGCGGCGCATCACCCACATCACCGAGGTGGTGGGGATGGAAGGCGATACGATCATCACCCAGGACATCTTCCTCTACGATATTCTCGGAGAGGACAGCAACGGCCACCTTGTCGGGCGCCACCGATCCACCGGCATCGGTCGTCCGCGGTTCTGGGAGCGCGCCCGCTACTTCGGCGAAGAGCAACGACTCGCCGCGGCGCTCGATGCCGCCGAGGCCGCGGCTTCCGCGTAACAAGGAGACCGGGCGATGGAGACGCAGACGCTCGCACTCGGCTTCTTCGCCGCCATCGCGGTCGGAGGCATCGCATGGGTCTTCGTTTATCCGCTGCTGTCCGGCGAGAACAAGGTCGAGAAGCGTTTGAGTTCGGTGGCGCGAACCACGCCGGCGACACGTCAGGTCGATCGCGCTCAAAGATCTCGGCGCGAGCAGGTCGAGGGCTCGCTCAAGGAAATCGAAACCCGTAACGCAAAGCAGAAAAACGTCCCGTTGAATGCCCGCCTGTCACAGGCCGGGCTCGATTGGACGCCGGCAAAATTCGGGACCGTCTCCGCCGTTCTCGGCGTGACGGTTCTGGCTCTTTCGATCCTGTTGGGCATCAACATGATCGCCGCCTTAGGCCTTGGGTTCGCCGCCGGCTTCGGGCTGCCGCGTTGGACCCTCGGCTTTCTCAAACGGCGCCGCGAGAAGAAGTTCATCGCCGCTCTGCCCGACGCCGTCGACGTGATCGTTCGCGGCATCAAAGCCGGCCTGCCGCTGTTCGATTCCATCAAGATGGTCGCGGCCGATGCGCCCGAGCCACTCCGAACCGAGTTCAATGCGATCATCGAGACCCAGACGATCGGCATGCCGCTGGATGAAGCCTGTGCCCGTCTGTACGACCGGATGCCGCTGCCCGAAGCGAACTTCTTAGGGATCGTGATCTCGATCCAACAGAAGTCAGGCGGCAATCTGGCGGAAGCCCTCACCAACCTCTCCAAGGTGCTCCGCGATCGTAAGAAGATGGCCGAAAAAATCCAGGCGATGTCGATGGAAGCCAAAGCGTCTGCGGCGATCATCGGATCGCTGCCGCCGATCGTCATGCTGCTGGTCTATGTGACAACGCCCGACTACATCTCGCTGCTGTGGACGCATCCGATCGGCCGCATCATGCTCGCAGGCTGCGTCGTATGGATGGCGACGGGCGTCTTCGTGATGAAGAAGATGATCAACTTCGACTTCTGAGGGCGCGCATGATCGATTTTCTGATCGAGAAACTCCAGGACACGCGCTTCATCGCGACGTTGCTCGCGGCGATTGCCGCAAGCGCAACGGTCTACACCCTGGTCAACCCGTTTCTCGCCGGACAACCGCTCACCAAGCGGATGAAGGCGGTCGGCAGCGAACGTGAGCGTATCCGTCAGCGCGAACGCGAGCGGCTGACCAAATCGGAAAAGGTGTCGCTACGACAGGCTCCGAAGAAGCTGGTCGCACGCGTCGTCGAAGACTTCAATCTCACCAAGTGGCTGGCGCAGGAGACGGCGCGCGACAAGCTGGTCATGGCCGGTTATCGCGGCCAGGCTCCTTACGTGACCTTCTTGTTCTTCCGATTGGTGATGCCGATCGCCTTCGGGATCGGCTCTGCGCTCTACATCTTTGTGATCGCCAAGTTCAATCAGCCGTTCACGATCAAGATCGGCATCTGCATCGCCGCAATCTTCTTCGGCATGCAGGCGCCGATGCTGTTTCTGAAGAACGCGATTCAGAAACGACAATTGTCGATCAAGCGCGCGTTCCCCGACGCGCTCGATCTGCTGCTGATCTGCATCGAGTCGGGCATGTCGATCGAAGCCGCGTTCCGCCGGGTGTCGCTGGAGATCGGCTCGCAATCGATCCCGCTCGCCGAGGAATTCACGTTGACGACCGCCGAGCTGTCCTACCTACAGGATCGCAAGCAGGCCTACGAAAATCTGGCTCTACGTACCGGCCTCGACGGCGTGAAGTCGGTCTGCCTGGCACTGCAGCAGGCCGAGCGTTACGGCACGCCGCTCGGGCACAGCCTGCGGGTGATGGCGCAGGAAAACCGCGACATGCGCATGACCGAGGCTGAAAAGAAGGCCGCCGCGCTGCCGCCCAAACTCACCGTGCCGATGATCCTGTTCTTCCTGCCGGTGCTGTTCGTGGTCATTCTAGGCCCGACCGGCATTCGCGTCGCGGCGATGCAGTAAACCAGCGCTTCCGACGGATCACGCCGGGATCACCCGGCGATCGAGTGCACTGATCAGCGCCCCGAGGCCATCACGCCGACTTTGCGGCTCGCGGTGCGCGTCGCATCCTGGCCGCTTACCATCTGCTTGAGATAGGCGACGTTGGCGGCGGCCTCGTCCGGAGGCAGATCGGCACGGACGATCGACTCGGCCTCGGCGAAGCGCCCCTGCAATCCGATCACCAGCGCAAGGTTTTGGCGGACCCGGGAGTCTGCCCGTCCGCTGGCATAGGCCTGCCGCAGGGCCTCCTCGGCTTTCGGCAGATCCTTCGTCAGCACATACGACATGCCGAGATTCGACAGCACCGAGGGCTCGCCGGGCGCCAGCCGCAATGCGCTGGCGTAATAGCGCCGTGCCTCTTCGTTGCGGCCCATCTGGTCGAGCACCGTGCCCTGCACCGACAGGATCCGCCAGTCCGGATTGTCCGGGCTGTGAGCCCGTGACAGCGTATCGAACGCCAGTTGGAAGTTGCCGTTGTCGGCGAGTGCACGGCCGTAGGCGGCACGTACCGCTTTGTTGCTGGGATTGGCCAGCGAGGCCTTCTCGAGAACCGCCACGGCCTGGGCACGCTGCCCGATCGCGCGCAGCGCATTGCCATAGGCGATCGCCGCGTCGGGATCACGAGGCCTCGACCGATACCGTTCGCCCGTGACCTGCTCGATGCGCTGCGGATCAGCCGGTGTTTCTGCGCGCATCCCAAGCGAACCGGTGACATCGGGCATGCCGGCGGTCTTGCAGCCGCTCAGCAGCAGCGCCAACCCGACTGAGAGTGCCGCCGACGTGGCAATTCGGACAAGACAGGGCAGCTCGCGCATGGCACCGTTACTCACAAAACCGTCCAATTCCGCTTCAGCAATAGAGCGTTAACCCTAATGTTGGGTTAATCCACTGCAGTGGCGCTGCCGCTCACGATTCGCAAAGAGCCGTATCTCATGCATCCGATCTTCCAATCCGCTCCCGATCAGTCGGCGATTCCGATCTTCTTCGTCACCAAGTCGACCTGGGACGGCGTTCGCGCCGGACTACCGGACGCGGCGCAGCGCTTTGCCGCGGCGAACGGCTACAACGGCAAGCCCGGCCAGTATCTGGCGCTGCCAACCTCGGACGGCGAGATCGGGCATGTGCTGTTCGGCCTCGACGAACCGGAAGCCAGGAGCCACGATCCGTTCCGCCCCGGCGCCCTGCCCGGCCTGCTGCCGGCCGGCGTCTATCGTTTCGCCAATGCACCGCACGATGCACGGCTCGCCGCCCTCGCCTTCGCGCTCGGCGCCTATAAGTTCGGCCGCTATCGCAAGGCCGAGCCGCCGGCCGTGCGGCTGGTCCCGCCCGATGGCGTCGACCCCGCTGCGGTCAGCCGCGCCGCGGAAGCCGCAGCGCTGGCACGCGACCTGATCAACACGCCGTCCAACGACATGGGCCCGGCCGAACTCGCCGAGGCCGCCCAAGCCCTCGCAACGCGCTTTGGTGCCACGGTGAATGTGGTGGTCGGGGACGACCTTGCGACCCAGAACTTCCCGCTGATCCATGCCGTCGGCATGGCCTCGACCCGCGCGCCGCGGCTGATCGATCTGACTTGGGGCGATGCCTCCCATCCCAAGGTGACGCTGGTCGGCAAGGGCGTGTGCTTCGACACCGGCGGCCTCGATCTGAAGCCGTCGAGTGCGATGCTGATCATGAAGAAGGACATGGGCGGCGCCGCCAACGTGCTGGCGCTGGCTTCGATGATCATGGACGCAGGGTTGAAGCTGCGGCTGCGCGTGCTGATCCCGGCGGTCGAGAACTCCGTCGCCGGCAACGCAATGCGGCCGCTTGACATCTTCCCGTCGCGCAAGGGCCCGACCGTCGAGATCGGCAACACCGATGCCGAGGGCCGACTGGTGCTGGCCGATGCCCTCGCTTATGCGGACGAGGAAGCGCCGGATCTGCTGATCGATCTCGGCACGCTGACCGGCGCTGCGCGGGTCGCGCTCGGTCCCGATCTGCCACCCTACTACACCAACGACGAAACGCTGGCGCTCGATGTCGCGCGTCATGCCAGCGCGGAGAATGATCCGCTGTGGCGGATGCCGCTGTGGGGCCCTTACGACGCGTGGCTGGATTCGAAAGTCGCGAATATCAACAACGCGCCGTCCGGCGGCTTTGCCGGCTCGATCACCTGCGCGCTGTTCCTGCAGCGCTTCGTCGAGGCCGCCAAGAGCTGGCTGCACGTCGACATCTACGGCTGGACGCCGAAGGCCAAGCCCGGTCGTCCCGAAGGCGGCGAATGCCAGGCCGCACGCGCAATCTTCGCGCTGTTGAGCGAGCGCTATGGCTGACCCAAGTTCCGATCGGAGGCTGACGCCGGCGCGGCCCGACCTCGCCGCCAAACATCTCGAAGGCCAGGTCACCGCGGCGCGGTTTGTCGAAGGTGAAGTGTTCGAAGTCAGCTACGGCGTCGCCCCGGTAAGGCGCGAACCGTTTTCCGGCGCGATGCTGGAGACTGAGGCCCTGAAAGGCGAGCGCGTCACCGTTTACGATCGCACCGAAGAAGGCTGGGCCTGGGGCCAGCTCATGACCGACGGCTATGTCGGCTGGCTGCCGGATCTCGCTTTGTACAGGCCGGCCGCAGAGCCGACCCACAAGGTGACGGCGCTCCGCACCTTCGCGTTCCACGGTCCTTCAATCAAGCTGCCGCCGGCGGAGACGCTGCCGCTCGGCGCCCGGCTGGCAATCGTCCGCGAGGATGCGAGCTTTATGGTGACGCAGGACGGCTGGCATGTGCCGCGCCAACATGTTGCGCCGCTCGCCTTTGTCGAATCCGACTTCGTCGGCGTCGCCGAGCGCTTCGTCGGCACCCCCTATCTGTGGGGCGGACGCAGCAGCCTCGGCATCGATTGCTCGGGACTTGTGCAAACCGCACTGGCCGCCTGCGGGATCGCAGCACCGCGCGACAGCGATATGCAGGAGGTCGCGCTCGGCACCTCGGTCCCGATCGCCGAGCAGGCGGCGCTGAAGCGCGGGGATCTGTTGTTCTGGAAGGGCCACGTCGCAATCGCACGCGATGGTGCCAGCATCGTGCATGCCAATGCTTACCACATGGCGACGGCGATCGAACCGACGCAGCAGGCGATCGCCCGGATCGCAGCCGCCGGAAGCGCGCTGACTGCGATCAAGCGGCTCGGCTGAAACACTCGCGCAGCCGCGCGCGATTGAGCGCCAGCCACTGCATCGCGGTGACCAGCAGCGCGTTGTTGAACGCGCCGCGGTTCAGCGCAGCCAATGCCTCATCGATCTTGACGACGAACGGCTCGGTATCTTCGTCTTCTTCCGCGAGTCCAGCGCGCTGCAGCACGGCGCTGGAATCGACGTGGCCGACAAAAAACACGATCTGCTCATCGGTGATACCAGGCGTCGGCAGCACGGTGTAGAGCTCCGCAAGCTGGGTCGGCGCCACTCCGATTTCTTCGATACATTCGCGCCGCGCCGCGTCCGCATCGGTCTCGTCGGAGTCGACACGCCCGGCGACGATTTCCACCATATCGCCGCGCCCGGTAGCGAGGTGCGCGGGCAGCCTGAACTGCCGGATCAGCACGATCGCGTCCCGCGTCAGATCGATCGGGATTACCGCCGCGACCCGGTTGGCGCGCAGCACGTCGCGCCGCTGCAGCAGCGGCGGCTCGCCGTCCCGGCGGAGCGAGACCTCGAAGCGCTGGTAGGCCATGAACCCCTGCCCGATCAACTCGGGCGCCGATACGGTCACGTCTGCCGCGCGGTCGGCGATTTGATCAGTACCGTCGCTCTCGCTCATCAACCACCTATTGGGCCGCAGCGCCATCCGGCGCGGTCTCGAGCCGGAACGCGGCGGCAAACAGCGCACGCGTATAGTCGGTCTTCGGAGACTTGAACAGCTCGGCCGCAGGGCCTTCCTCGACTACTTTGCCCTGCTTCATGACGATCAGATGACTGGCGAGGGAGGCCACCACGCGCAGATCGTGCGAAATGAACATGTAGGTCAGGTCGCGCTTGCGCTGCAGTTCGCGGAGCAGATCGACCATCTGCGCCTGAAACAGCATGTCGAGGGCGCTGGTCGGCTCGTCGAGCACGACGAAATTCGGCTCCAGCACGACCGCCCGCGCAATCGAAATCCGCTGACGCTGCCCGCCGGAGAACTCGTGCGGATACCGAAATCGCGTCGCCGGATCGAGGCCGACGTCCTGCAACGCCTTGATCACCCGCGCCTCGCTCTCGGACTCGCCGAGCTGCGGCTGATGCACGCTCAGCCCCTCGGCGATGATGTCGCCCACCGACATCCGCGGACTGAGCGCGCCGAACGGATCCTGAAACACGATCTGCATGTCGCGGCGATAGGGGCGCATCTGCCTGAACGTCAGGCCCTGGACATCGTTGCCGAGAAACACGATCGGCCCATCGGACGAGATCAACCGCAGCAGCGCCAGTCCCAGCGTGGTCTTGCCCGAACCGGACTCGCCGACGACGCCGAGCGTCTCGCCCTTGCGGATCGCGAGTGACACGCCATCGACCGCCTTGATATGGCCGACCGTCTTGCGCAGCAGGCCACGGCGGATCGGAAACCAGACCTTCAGATCGTCGGTCGAGATCACCACCGGCGCATCCGGGCACGGCGGCGCCGGATCGGGCTTCGGTTCGGCGGCGAGTAGCGCCTTCGTGTAAGGGTGCTGCGGAGCGGTGAACACCTGCTCGACCGGCCCCTGCTCGACGATCTTGCCGGTGTGCATCACGCACACCGTATCGGCGATGCGGCGGACGATACCGAGATCATGGGTGATGAACAGCATGCTCATCCCGAGCCGCGCCCGAATATCGGCGAGCAGCGCCAGGATCTGTGCCTGCACCGTGACGTCGAGCGCGGTCGTCGGCTCGTCGGCGATCAGCAGATCCGGCTCGTTCGCCAGCGCCATCGCGATCATCACGCGCTGCCGCTGCCCGCCGGACAATTGATGCGGATAGCTGGCGAGACGGGTCTCCGGCTCCGGGATGCCCACCTGGGTCAACAGCTCGATGATCCGCGCCCGCGCCTTGGCGCCGCGCACGCCGCCGTGCAGTTGCAGGATCTCGCCGATCTGCGCTTCGATCGTGTGCAGCGGATTGAGCGAGGTCATCGGCTCCTGAAACACGATCGAGATCTCGTTGCCGCGAATGCCGCGGATCTCGCGCTCGGACATTCCGAGCAGTTCGCGCCCCTTGAACCGGATCTGTCCGGACGGATGCGACGCGCTCGGATACGGCAGCAGCTTCAGGATCGACAGCGCACTGACCGACTTGCCCGAGCCGGACTCGCCGACCAGCGCGACGCACTCGCCGCGCTTGATCTGGTACGAAATATGGTCGACCGCCGTCGTTGTGCCGCTCGGCTGGTGAAACGCCACCGACAGGTCGTCGACGGAAAGCAAGGGCTGGTTGATGGCGTCCATCAGGAGAGCTCGCTGAGTTGAAGCCATGTCGGTCCGCCGGCGATCGCACGGCCCAGCCGCTGGTCTTCGGTCAAAAAATACTCACTTCCGGCCGCCCGCGCAGTCGCCACATGGATCGCATCCATCGGTTTAATCCCCAATTCGGCCTGTATATGACAGGATGACAGGATGACAGGAGGATATCTCGACTGACCGGCACAGTCAGAAGCGGGCTGAGAGGTGAGAAGAACGACTGGTACTTTTCCAAATAGTCCGGATTTTTGAACGAGATCGGCTTTGGCATGACCTCGGCGATCGTCAATTCGGAGGTGACCACTCGCACGTCATCAGCATCGACCGCACCCAAAAGTGCGCGAATTGTCTCGGCCCATTGGCTGCCTTGCTCGATCGCATAGATGATGATGTTCGAATCCAGGTAGATTGGCCGATCTTTGTAGCGCGCCCACATCAGTGATCTTCGCGCAACTCGCGGACATACCGAACGACGTCTTGGTCGCTGCCGTGCAGATTGGGAACAGAGCCTGCCAGCGGAGCGAGCATGACCCTCGGCTGCCGATCGGCCTTGGGCCTGAATTCAATCTCGACCCAACCATGCTGCGGCAGACCTTCTTGCAGGTCCGACGGCAACTTATCGACCGGGTACTCTCGAACGATCTTGTTCATCGCCTCTACTCCGGAACAAAAGTCTACCACACCCTCACCTGAACGTCTTGCGCGGGTCGAAGGCGTCGCGGACGGCTTCGCCGATGAAGATCAGCAGCGACAGCATGATCGCGACGGCGAAGAAGCCGGTGAAGCCGAGCCAGGGTGCCTGAACGTTGGCCTTGCCCTGCGCCAGCAGCTCGCCGAGCGACGGCGAGCCCGGCGGCAGGCCGAAGCCGAGGAAGTCGAGCGCGGTCAGCGTCATCACCGAGGACGAGACGATGAACGGCAGGAACGTCATGGTGGCCACCATGGCGTTCGGCAGCAGATGCCGCACCATGATCTTGAGGTTGGAGACGCCGAGGGCACGGGCCGCCATGATGTACTCGAAATTGCGCCCGCGCAGGAATTCGGCCCGCACCAGACCCACCAGCGATACCCAGCTGAACAACAGCAGGATGCCGAGCAGCACGAAGAAGCCCGGCACCAACACCGACGACAGGATCAGCAGCAGATACAGCGACGGGATTGCGGTCCACACTTCGATCAACCGCTGAAAGGTCAGATCGACCCAGCCGCCGAAATAGCCCTGGATGCCGCCGGCGGCCACGCCGACGATCGAGGAAATAATCGTCAGGCTGAGGCCGAACAGGATCGATATCCGGAAGCCATAAATCAGGCGGGCGACGACATCGCGCCCCTGATCATCGGTCCCGAGCCAATTGTATTCGAGATCGCGGCAGCTCTTGACGCCCTTCTTGGCGACCACCGCGGCACACTCCTTCTCGGTCAGCAGCCACGTCGGTTTCGATGGCGCCGGTGTCGGCAGGTCGAGATTGTGGGTGTCGTAGGAGTAGCGGATCGGCGCCCAGATCACCGTGCCGCCCTTGTCGGCGATCAGCTTCTGCAAGAACGGATCGCGATAATCCGCCGCCGTCTCGAAGTCGCCGCCGAAGGTGGTCTCGGAATAGGTCACAATTGCCGGGAAATAATAGTGGCCGTCGAGCTTGATCAGCAGCGGCCGGTCGTTGGCGATGAATTCGGCGAACAGCGAGATGCCGAACAGCACCAGAAAGATCCAGAACGACCAGTAGCCACGGCGGTTGGCCTTGAAGTTCTGCCAGCGCCGCTTGTTCAGCGGCGACAGCGAAAGCCGGTGACGTGCTGGCGGCACGGCCTCCCCGAGCGGCATCTCGGTGGTGCTTTCGATCGGTTCGCGTGAGATCAGCGTCATCAGACCTCCCGCGCCTCGAAGTCGATCCGCGGATCGATCCACATATAGGTGAGATCGGAGATCAGGTTCACCACCAGGCCGACCAGCGAAAAGATGAACAGCGTGCCGAACACCACCGGATAGTCTCGATTGAGCACGCTCTCGAACCCGAGCAGGCCAAGCCCGTCGAGCGAGAAGATGGTTTCAATCAACAGCGAGCCGGAGAAGAACGCTCCGATGAACGCGCTGGGAAACCCGGCAATGACGATCAGCATGGCGTTGCGGAACACATGCCCGTACAGCACCTGGGTCTCGCTGCAGCCCTTGGCGCGCGCGGTCATGACGTATTGTTTGCGGATTTCGTCCAGGAACGAATTCTTGGTCAGCAGCGTCATGGTGGCGAAGGCGCCGAGCGCCATCGAGATCAGCGGCAAGGTCAGGTGCCAGAAATAGTCGATGATCTTCCAATACCAGGGAAACTCGCTCCAGCCGTCGGACGTCAGCCCGCGCAGCGGAAACCAGCTGAAGAACGAACCGCCGGCGAACAGGATGATCAGCAGGATCGCGAACAGGAAGCCTGGAATCGCGAAGCCGACGATGATCACCGCCGAGGTCCAGGTGTCGAACTTCGAGCCGTCCTGCACCGCTTTGCGAATGCCGAGCGGAATCGAGATCAGATAGGTCAGCAGCGTCATCCAGATTCCGAGCGACATCGAAACCGGAAGCTTCTCCTTGATCAGTTGCAGCACGCTGACGTCGCGGAAATAGCTCTTGCCGAAATCGAACCGGGCGAAGTTCCAAAGCATCAGCGCAAAACGCTCAGGCGCCGGCTTGTCGAAGCCGAACTGCTTCTCCAGGCTCTTGACGAACTCGGGGTCGAGTCCCTGCGCACCGCGATACTTCGAGTTGACCGCATCGGCCGAACCGGCCGCTTGCGGCCGTGCTCCGAAATCGCCGCCCGATGATCCGGAGATCCGCGACGAGGCGCCGGTATCGGCGCCGGAGATCTGCGCGATCACCCGTTCGACCGGCCCGCCGGGCGCGAACTGCACCACCACGAAGGAGACGAACAGGATCCCGAGCAAGGTCGGAAACATCAACAGGACGCGGCGCGCAATATAGGCTGCCATGCTATTTGGTCCCTCGGTCGGCCGCAGCCGCCGCATCTTTCGCCCACCACAAGTCCGGAACGCCGACGCCGACATATTTCGGCAGTTTCGGTGGATGGCCGAACACGTCCCAATAGGCCAGCCGATGCGAGGCCGAGTACCATTGCGGCACCCAGTAACGGCCGGCGCGGATCAGCCGATCGAGTGCCCGAGCGGCAAACACCAGCTTGGCCCGGCTGTCGGCGGCAATCACCTGATCGATCATCGCATCGATCGCCGGATCGGCGATGCCAGCCAGATTGTTCGAACCCTTGATGGCGGCAGCCTGCGACGAGAAGTAGTTGCGGAGCGCATCTCCCGGCACGGTCGAGAATCCGTAGCGCTCGATCGTCAGGTCGAAATCGAAATCGTCGCGTCTCGCCCGCATCTGCACCGGGTCGACCATGCGCAGAGTGGCCTCGATGCCCAAAGTGCCGAGGTTCTTGATGAACGGCATATGGTGCGGCTGGAACGCAGGCTCGTCGAGCAGGAATTCCACCCGGAATGGTTCGCCCGAAGGGGTCAGGCATTTTCCGTTCTTCACCGGAAAGCCCGCCTCCTTCAGAAGCTGCGCACCTTGGCGCAGCAAAGCGCGATCCTGGCCGGAACCATCGGAAACCGGCGGCAGGAACGGTTCGCCGAACACCTCGTCCGGCACCTTGCCGCGGAACGGTTCGAGCAGTGCCAACTCTTGCGGCGACGGCACTCCCACCGCCATCAGGTCGGAGTTCTGAAACGGCGACACCGTGCGCGCGTAGGTGCCGTACATGATCGTCTTATTGGTCCATTCGAAATCGAACGCGCAGCCGAGCGCCTGACGCACCCGTGGATCCTTGAACTTGTCGCGGCGCGTGTTGATGAACCAGCCCTGCGCGCCGGACGGCGTTTCGTCCGGCAGCATCTCGCGTTTGACGCGGCCGTCATGGATCGCCGGGAAGTCGTAGCGGGTGTTCCAGATCCGCGAGGTGAACTCTTCACGGAACAAATAGCTCCGGCCGGTGAATCCCTCGAAGGCGACGTCGCGATCGCGATAGAACTCGTAACGCACGGTGTCGAAATTATTGGCGCCGATGTTGACCGGCAGCTTGGCACCCCACCAATCCTTGACCCGGTCGAATTCGATGAACCGGCCCGATTCAAGTCGCCCGACCTTGTAGGGTCCGCTGCCGAGCGGCACCTCCATGGTCGACTCCTCGAACGGCTGCTTGGCGTAGTACGTCTCCGAGAACAGCGGCAGCCCGGCGACGAACAGCGGCACGTCACGGGCGCGCTGCGGTTTGAAGGTAACGATCAGAGTCGCATCGCCGTCCGCCTTCGCCTCGATGAAATCGCGCAATTGCTGCGTGATCAGCGGATGGCCCTTGGCTTTGAGGATGTTGAGCGAGAACGCGGCGTCGCGGGCAGTCAGCTTGCTGCCGTCGTGAAACCGCGCTTCGGGCCGCATCGTGAAGCGATAGGTCAGTCCGTCGGGCGAGATCGCCACCTTGGAGGCGGCGAAGCCGTACATCGCATCCGGCTCGTCGCCGGCGCGGGCCATCAACGTCGCGAAGGTCAGCCCCATCCCCTGCGCGCCGTCGCCCTTGAGAATGTAGGCGTTGAGCGAGTTGAAGGTCAGAAACGACTGATTGAATGCGCGCACCGATGGGATCGTCGAGAACAGCCCCCCTTTCGGGGCGCGCGGATCGATATAGTCGAAATGCGCAAAATCGGCCGGATATTTCAGGTCGCCGAATGCCGAGATCCCATGCGAGACGGTCTCGCCTTCGGTTGCGGCCGCGCTGTCCCGCAGATGCGCGACCGCCAGCGCGCCGACGCCGAGAGCGAGCACGTTGCGACGATTGAGCTGCGGCATACGTGAAGCGATCCTCAAGAGCGCCTGCCGAGCGCGGCGGCCTTGCCGGCGTCGTACCACCACAGCGCCGGCAGACCTGACCGGGCGTATTTAGGCAGCGGCGCATGATTGAAACGGTCCCAACGCGCGTAGCGCATGAAGCCGTAGGTGAATTGCGGCACCACGTAGAAGTTCCACAACAGCACACGGTCGAGCGCCCGCGTCGCCGCGATCAGCGACGGGCGGTCCTTGGCATAGATCACCTTGTCGATCAGCGCATCGACGGCCGGATTCTTGATCCCGATGGTGTTCTGCGAACCCTGCTGGTCGGCCGCCTGCGATCCCCAATAGTCGCGCTGCTCGTTGCCTGGCGACAGCGACTGGCCCCACAGATCGGTGATGATGTCGAAATCGAACGCGCGAATCCGGTTCTGGTATTGCGCGTCGTCGACTACGCGGATCGAGACCGCGACGCCGAGCCGCTCCAGCGACGGCTTGTAGAACAGCGCAATCCGCTCCGATGACGGATCCTGCACCAAAATCTCCACCGCGACCGGCTTGCCGTTCGTATCGACCAGCTTGCGATCCTTGATGTCGAAGCCGGCCTCCTTCACCAGTTTCATCGCTTCGCGCAAGTTGGCGCGCACCGCTTCCGCGTTGCCGCCGACCGGATTGGTGTAGGGCTGCGTGAACAGTTCAGCCGGCACCTTGTCGCGGACGGTCTCGAGCAATGCCAGCTCCTGCCCTTCCGGCAACCCGCTGGAAGCGAGTTCGGTGCCTTCGAAGAAGCTCGCGATCCGCTTGTATTGACCGTAGAACAACTGCTTGTTCATCTCTTCGAAGTCGAACGCGTAGTTGAAGGCGCGCCGGACACGCGGATCCTTGAACATCTCGCGGCGGGTGTTCAGCACGAAGGCCTGCATCCGCCCCGAATCGTTGATCGGGAATTCCTCTTTGACGACGCGCTTGTCATTCACCGCAGGAAAGTCGTAGGCCGTCGCCCACTGCTTGGCGGAGTTCTCCATGATCCAGTCGGCCTGGTCGGCCTTGAAGGCCTCCAGCGCCACGGTGTTGTCGCGGAAGTACTCGAACCGCAGTTCGTCGAAATTGTTCTGGCCGATGCGCACCGGCAGCTTCTCGCCCCAATAATCCTTGACGCGCTCCAGCACCACCGAGCGGCCGGCGACGAATTCCTTGATCTTGTAGGGCGCAGACCCCAGCGGCGGCTCCAGCGTGGTGGCCGAGACGTCCCTCTTTCGCCCCTGAGCGTCGCTGCCTTCCCACCAGTGCTTCGGCAGCACCATCAGTTCGCCGACGATGGTCGGCAGCTCGCGATTACCGGGAGCATCGAAGGTGAAGCGGATGTCGCGTTCGCCAACCTTTTCGGCTTTGACGACGTGACGATAATACGAGGCATAGCGCGGGCTGTATTTCTTCAGCGCGTCGAAGGAGAACACGACATCGTCGGCGGTCACAGGCTTACCGTCGTGCCAACGCGCTTCTTTGCGCAAACGATAGATCACCCAGGAAAAATCGTCGGGATGCGCAGCGCCCTCGGCCAGCAGGCCGTACTCGGTGCCGACCTCGTCCTGCGACGACGTCATCAGGGTCTCATACAGATAGCCCACCGGGCCGGCGATGTTGCCCTTCACGCCGGCGACCGCAAGATTGAAATTGTCGAACGTGCCGAGTGCGATCTGCCGCGCCGCCCCGCCTTTCGGCGCCTTCGGGTCGACGTAGTCGAACTGCGTGAAGCCGGCCGGATATTTCAGCTCCCCTAACAGCGACAGACCATGCCGCCATACCGCCCCTTCGATGGCAGTGTCGGCGCGCGCCGTGCTGGCCGCGAACAGACCGGGGCTCAAGCTCAAGGCCGGGGTCGCGGCGGCCAACAAGCCGCCCTGCAAAACATGTCGTCGGGTCAAACTCACGATACGGAAATCCTTGTTCGCTGCGGTCACCGGCCCGGACCGGACATATCCGAGGATTCGTCCGATTATGGCGATTTTGACGGAGGATAACACCCCGCGCGCGGCCGACTTGCGGCGAAAGGTCCCGGTTACCGATGTTTAATTCGAACCGGCGCCCAAAACAAAACGGCCGGGAAAGCCCCGGCCGTCCGAACCCAACATTTGGATGATCGTTACTTCTCGGCCGTCGCAGGCAGCGGCTCGGGCTTGTCCGAATTCTTGTTGAGATAGGCGATCAGATCGGCCCGTTCCTTGTCGTTCGGAATACCGGCAAAGCCCATAGCAGTGCCGGGGATATAGGCCTTCGGATTGGTCAGGAACTTGTTCAGCTCGTCGAACGTCCAGGCGCCACCCTTGGCCTTCATCGCCGCGGAGAAATTGAAGCCGTTGCGACCTTCGCCCCGATGATCGCCGACAATTCCATACAGGTTCGGACCGACGCGGTTCGGGCCGTCCTTTTCGAAGGTGTGGCAGGCGGCGCACTTCTTGGAGACCTTGGCGCCCTGGTCGACCGAAGCGGTCTGAAGCAGCTTCTCGATCGGCTCGTCCGCCTTCGGCGCGGCATCCTTGCCGGGCGCCGGTTCAGCCTCTTTCACCGCAATCGCGTAGCCCTGCTTTTCCGGCTTGGTCGGAGAGAAGATGGCCTGGGCCGCGAAGTTGGACAGCAACAGGATCAGGCAGGTTCCGAAGATCGCGCCGACGATTTTGTTGAGTTCGAAAGTATCCATTGTGGCTCACGCTTTTCGAACCGGACCGTGCCCGGACCTGTTGATCGGAGGCATTCTCAACTCGACTTTAGTCGTGATGAGATATCGGTTTGCCCCAGCGCTGGCAACCCGTATAAACGCCAAACATGCGTTGTTTCCGGCAGCTTGATACCAGCTCAGTTGTATTCGCTGCAGCGCATCCTCCCGCTCCAAACGCGATCCTTCGATGTCCCAAACAACCCTGGTTCTGATCCCCGCCCGGATGGCCGCGACCCGGTTGCCCGGTAAGCCGCTGCTCGATATCGCCGGATTGCCGATGGTGGTGCAGGTGCTGCGCCGGGCGCAGGCGGCAGAAATCGGCCGGGTCGCGGTGGCCACCGATACGCCGGAGATCGCCGCCGCCGTGACCGCCCATGGCGGCGAGGTGGTGATGACCCGCTCCGACCACCCCTCGGGCTCGGACCGGATCTTCGAGGCGCTTCAGACCTTGGATCCGGAGAGCAAGATCGAGACCGTGATCAACCTGCAGGGCGATTTTCCGACCATCCGGCCCGAGCAGATCGGCGCTGTGCTGACACCGCTGTCCGACCCAGCGGTCGACATCGCCACCCTGGCGGCTGAAATCCACACCGAAGAAGAAGCGACCAATCCCAACGTGGTGAAGGTGATCGGTTCACCGCTCACCGACGACAGGTTGCGGGCGCTGTATTTCACCCGCACCACCGCGCCGTGGGGTGACGGGCCGCGCTACCATCACATCGGCCTTTACGGATACCGCCGCGCCGCTCTGGAGCGGTTCGTCGCGCTGCCCCCTTCCCCGCTCGAGCGCCGCGAGAAGCTCGAACAGCTCCGCGCGCTGGAGGCCGGGATGCGGATCGACGTCGGCATCGTCGACAGCGTGCCGCGCGGGGTGGATACACCGGCCGATCTCGAGACGGCACGGCGCGTGCTCGGCGGCTGAACCCGCCCTCTGGCGGAAACCGCTGCGGCTGCTAGAACGCGCGCCAGAGACAGGACGCAATGACAAAGACCATGAAAATCGCATTCCAGGGCGAACCCGGCGCCAATTCCCACATCGCGATCAGCGATGCCTATCCCACCGCCGAGGCGATGCCTTGCGCAACGTTCGAGGATGCGCTGAGCGCGATCTCCTCGGGAGAAGCCGATCTCGGCATGATTCCGATCGAGAATTCGGTCGCCGGCCGCGTCGCCGACATCCACCATCTGCTGCCGACCTCGAAGCTGTTCATCATCGGCGAATGGTTTCTGCCGATCCGGCATCAGCTCGTGGCGGTGCCCGGCGCCAAGCTCGAAGACATCAAGACGGTCGAAAGCCACGTCCACGCGCTCGGCCAGTGCCGCCGCATCATCCGCAAGTTCGGGCTGAGACCGATCGTCGCCGGCGACACCGCCGGCTCGGCGCGGATCATCGCCGAGCGCGGCGACAAGACCTGCGCGGCGATCTCGTCGCGGCTGGCCGCGCAGATCTACGGTCTCGACATTCTGGCCGAAGACATCGAGGACGAGGCGCACAACACCACACGCTTCGTGGTGCTGGCGCGCGAACCACGCTGGGCGCCGCAAGGCTCGGGCCAGCTCGTCACCACTTTTGTGTTCCGGGTACGCAACCTGCCGGCCGCGCTCTACAAGGCGCTCGGCGGCTTCGCCACCAACGGCGTCAACATGACCAAGCTGGAAAGCTACATGGTGGACGGCAATTTCTTCGCGACGCAGTTCTATGCCGACGTCGAAGGCCACCCCGAGGACCGGAACCTCGCTTTCGCGCTCGACGAACTGAAGTTCTTCTCCCGCGAATTCCGCATCGTCGGCGTCTATCCCGGCCACCCGTTCCGCGAGACGTTCAGCGAGCGGTAGGCCAGAGCCCTGCCACGTCATTGCGAGCGAAGCGAAGCAATCCAGCTCGGTACACTGAGCTTCTGGATTGCTTCGTCGCGGAGCCTGTGCTCGGACGGCGCGAAGCGCCGATCCGGGTGCTCCTCGCAATGACGATAGCTGCTTTGTCGACCTACGCCGCCGCGCGCTGCAGCTCGAAGGCGTCGGCCAGCAGGCTGTAGCTGCGCTTGCGCGCTTCGTGATCGTACACCGCGGTGATCACCATCAGCTCGTCGGCGTGGCTCGCGGTGATCAGCGGCTGCAAAGCCTGGCGCACCGTCGCCGGGCTGCCGACGAACAGCCGCGAGCGATTGCGCGCGATCGAAGCGCGGTCGGCCTCGGTGTAGGGATAGGCCAGCGCCTCTTCGACGCTCGGCAGCGTCACGTAACGGCCGCGGTCGCGCAACAGGCGGCTGAGATCCATCGAGCTCGCCAGCCGCTCCGCCTCCTCGTCGGTCTCGGCCACCACAACGGCCACCGCAAGAATGCCGTGCGGCGTCGACCGCCACCGCGTCGGCCGGAAGTTGCTGCGATAATGCGTCAGCGCCGCGACGGCATCGTGCGAAGCGAAGTGGTGCGCGAACGCGAAGCCCATGCCGACCTGCGCGGCGAGCTCGGAACTGTAATCGCTGGAGCCGAGCAGCCAGATCGGCGGCAACGGCGCATCGTCGGGCATCGCCACCACATTGTTGTAGGGATGGCCCGGCGGAAAGCCCCGGGTCTCCCACAGCGTCAGCTCCTGCAGCCGCTCCAGGAAATCGTCGCCTTCGCGGATGTCGAGCCGGCGGCGCAGCGCGTGCATCGTCGCCTGATCGGTGCCGGGTGCGCGGCCGATGCCGAGATCGATCCGGCCGGGGAACAGCGCTTCAAGCATCTTGAAGCGCTCGGCCACCATCAGCGGCGCGTGGTTCGGCAGCATCACGCCGCCGGAGCCGACGCGGATGCGCTCGGTCACGGCCGCGATCTGCCCAATCATGATGTCGGGCGCAGGGCTCGCGACCGAGGGCAGACTGTGGTGTTCAGCCAGCCAGTAACGCACGTAGCCGAGCGAATCCGCATGGCGCGCAAGGTCGATCGAGTTACGCAGCGCGGCCGCCGGCGGTGTGCCAGTGGTGACGACGGAGAGATCGAGGATTGAGAGCGGCAACATGCTCATAACCTAGTGCTCCTCCGAGGTCGGCGCAAAGGTATTGGGCCAAGGAGTTTGGCAACGGCAAACCACCGAGGCGAAAGTGGGCAGAATGACACCAGTTCCACCCGGTCGAGCCGCCCCTGCTCGCTCCCATTCGCTGCACCGCAAACAACCGACTGAAAAGCCGACAGATTTTCGACCACCCAGCCCGCAAGAGCTGCCCACACCGAAATCGAAAACACCGACACAAACCGATCGAATGTGACGATAATGGGCAACTTCCCAAGGTGGAATCGCCAAAAGTGGGCTGGCCGTCGGCGGCTGTTCGGCCTAATTTAACGCGGTTCGTACAGGTTTCCGGCCGTTGGGCAGCCGCGCGTGCCTCTCGAAACCGAACCGCCCTTTCAAACTGGATGACCAATCAGATGAGCGACCTGCCGCAGCAGCTTCCGGCAATTTCCTTCGAGTTCTTCCCACCGAAGACCGAGGAGATGGAGCGCAATCTGTGGCAGGCGGTCAGCCGGCTGGCGCCGCTGCATCCGAGCTTCGTATCGGTCACCTATGGGGCCGGCGGCTCGACCCGGGAGCGGACCCACGCCACCATCGCCCGCATTCTGAAAGAGACCGAGCTGACGCCGGCGGCGCATCTGACCTGTGTCGATGCGCCGTGCGCCGACGTCGACGAGGTGGTGACTCGCTATCACGACATCGGCGTCCGCCACATCGTAGCGCTGCGCGGCGATCCGACCACCGGCCTCGGCGGCACCTACGCGCCGCATCCGCAGGGCTATCGCAGCTCGGCCGATCTCGTCGCCTCGATCAAGCGCCGCTATCCCGACATCGACGTCACGGTGTCGGCCTACCCGGAGAAGCATCCGGAGAGCACCGGCTTCGATGCCGACCTCGACATCCTGAAAGCCAAGGTCGATGCGGGCGCGACCCGCGCCATCACCCAGTTCTTTTTCGACAACGACCTGTACTTCCGCTACCTCGACCGCGTCCGCGCCCGCGGGATCGACATCCCGATCGTGCCGGGCATCCTGCCGGTGCAAAACTTCAAGCAGGCCGCCGGCTTCGCCGCCCGCGCCGGCGCCAGCGTGCCGGATTGGCTGGCCAGGCAGTTCGAAGGCCTCGACGACGATCCCGACACCCGCAAGCTGGTGGCCGCGACGGTCGCGGCCGGCCAGGTGCACAAGCTCGCCAAGCACGGCGTCAGCAACTTCCACTTCTACACCATGAACCGCGCGGACCTGGTGTTCGCCATCAGCCATCTGCTGGGCTTCCGGCCGCAGGCAGCAAGGCAAGCCGCGTGAGTTTGCAACTAAACTCTCCACGCGCAGAGCACGCTCCCCGAACATCAGACCGCATGCGTTCGATCCCCCTCACCCCAGCCCTCTCCCCGACGGGAAGAGGGAGCCGCGCTGAGTAGCTTGCAAATGTCGACTCCCAAAAGCCCGATCGCCGATCGTCTTCATGCCCTCGCCGCGCAGCGCATCCTTGTGCTCGACGGTGCGATGGGGACGATGATTCAGCAGCTGCAGTTCGACGAGGCTGCGTTCCGCGGGATGCGGTTCAAGGACTTCCACCGCGACCTGCGCGGCAACAACGATCTGCTGATCCTGACCCAGCCGCAGGCGATCGAGGACATCCACGCGCAGTATCTGCGCGCCGGTGCCGATATCGTCGCGACCAACACCTTCTCCTCGACCTCGATCGCGCAGGCCGACTACGACATGTCGGATCTGGCTTACGAGATGAGCCGCGACGGCGCCCGCCTCGCCCGCAATGCTGCCACCAAGGTCGAAGCCGAAGACGGCAAGCCGCGCTTCGTCGCCGGCGCGATCGGCCCGACCAACCGCACCGCCTCGATCTCGCCCGACGTCGCCAATCCGGGCTACCGCGCTGTGACGTTCGACGATCTACGCATCGCCTATGCCGAGCAGATCAACGGCCTGCTCGACGGCGGCGCCGACATCCTGCTGCTCGAAACCATCTTCGATACGCTGAACGCCAAGGCGGCGCTGTACGCGATCGCCGAGATCACCGACGCCCGCGGCATCGACGTGCCGGTGATGATCTCCGGCACCATCACCGACAAATCCGGCCGCCTGCTGTCCGGCCAGATGCCGGAAGCGTTCTGGAATTCGGTGCGGCACGCGCGGCCGATCACCATCGGCTTCAACTGCGCGCTCGGCGCCAAGGATCTGCGCGCCCACATCGCCGATATCAGCCGCGTCGCCGATACGCTGGTCTGCGCCTATCCCAACGCCGGCCTGCCCAACGAATTCGGCCAGTACGACGAGAGCCCGGAGTACATGGCTGGTCTCGTCGGCGAGTTCGCCGAAGCCGGCCTCGTCAACATCGTCGGCGGCTGCTGCGGCACCACGCCGGCCCACATCAAGGCGATCGCCGACGCGGTCGCGCCGCATAAGCCGCGTGTGATCCCGACCATCGAGCCGCGGCTGCGGCTCTCGGGCCTCGAGCCGTTCGAGCTGACCGCAGCCATTCCGTTCGTCAATGTCGGCGAGCGCACCAACGTCACCGGCTCGGCGAAATTCCGCAAATTGATCACCGCCGGCGACTACGCCGCCGCGTTGCAGGTGGCGCGCGATCAGGTCGAGAACGGCGCCCAGATCATCGACGTCAACATGGACGAAGGGCTTCTCGATTCCGAAGCCGCGATGGTCACCTTCCTCAACCTCGTCGCCGCCGAACCGGACATCGCCAAGGTGCCGGTGATGGTCGACTCCTCGAAGTTCAATGTGATCGAGGCCGGGCTGAAGTGCCTGCAGGGCAAGCCGGTGGTGAACTCGATCTCGCTCAAGGAGGGCGAGGACAAGTTCATCCACGAGGCGAACATCGCCAAGCGTCATGGCGCCGCCGTCGTCGTCATGGCGTTCGACGAGACCGGCCAGGCCGACACCTACGCACGCAAGACCGAGATCTGCGCCCGCGCCTACGACATTCTGGTCAACCGTATCGGCTTCCCGCCGGAAGACATCATCTTCGATCCCAACATCTTCGCGATCGCCACAGGCCTCGAAGAACACAACAATTACGGCGTCGACTTCATCGAAGCGACGCGCTGGATCCGCCAGAACCTGCCGCACGCGCATGTTTCGGGCGGCGTCTCCAACCTGTCGTTCTCGTTCCGCGGCAACGAGCCGGTGCGCGAGGCGATGCACTCGGTGTTCCTGTATCACGCCATCAAGGCCGGCATGGACATGGGCATCGTCAATGCCGGGCAGATGATCGTGTATGACGACATCGATCCCGAGCTGCGCCAGGTGTGCGAGGATGTCATCCTCAACCGCGACCCGGGTGCGTCCGAGCGGCTGCTGGCGCTCGCCGACAAGTATCGCGGCCAGGGCAAGCAGCAGAAGGAACAGGACCTCGCCTGGCGTTCGTGGCCGGTCGAGCAGCGGCTCAGCCACGCGCTGGTGCACGGCATCACCGAGTTCATCGAGCTTGATACCGAGGAAGCGCGCGCCAAGGCCGAGCGGCCGCTGCACGTGATCGAAGGTCCGTTGATGGCCGGCATGAACGTGGTCGGTGACCTGTTCGGCGACGGCAAGATGTTCCTGCCGCAGGTGGTGAAATCCGCTCGCGTGATGAAGCAGGCGGTCGCCTATCTGATGCCGTTCATGGAAGCCGAGAAGGCCGCCAACCTCGCCGCGGGCAAGGACTCCGGGGAGCGCTCCTCCGCCGGCAAGATCGTGCTCGCCACCGTCAAGGGCGACGTCCACGACATCGGCAAGAACATCGTCGGCATCGTGCTCCAGTGCAACAACTTCGAGGTGATCGACCTCGGCGTGATGGTGCCGGCCGCCAAGATCATCGAGACCGCCAAGGCCGAGAACGCCGATCTGATCGGCCTGTCCGGCCTGATCACGCCGTCGCTCGACGAGATGAGCTTCCTCGCCGGCGAGCTGCAGCGCAGCGGCTTCGACGTTCCGCTGCTGATCGGCGGCGCGACGACGAGCCGCGTCCACACCGCGGTGAAGATCGACCCCGCCTACCCTGCCGGCAGCGTGGTGCACGTCAACGACGCCAGCCGTGCGGTCGGCGTCGCCTCTTCGCTGCTGTCGAAGGACAAGGGCGCCGCCTATGCGGCGGAGATTCGCGCCGACTACGCCAAGATCTCGGCCGCGCATCACCGCGCCCAGGCCGACAAGAAACGGTTGACGCTCGCCGCCGCCCGCGCCAACGCTACCAAGATCGACTGGGCCGCGACCAAGCCGGTCAAGCCCTCCTTCATCGGCACCCGGAGCTTCAGCGGCTATTCGCTCGCCGAACTGGTCGACTACATCGACTGGACGCCGTTCTTCCAGGCCTGGGAACTGGCCGGACGATTCCCCGCGATCCTCGAGGATGGCGTGGTCGGCGAAGCGGCGCGGTCGCTGTATGCCGACGCCCGCAAGATGCTGGACCGCATCGTCGCCGAGAACTGGTTCACCGCCAACGCCACGATCGGGTTCTGGCCGGCGAATGCGCAGGGCGACGATATCCTGGTCTATGCGGATGAAGCACGCACCACGCCGATCGCCACGCTGCACAGCCTGCGCCAGCAGCTCGACAAGCGCGAAGGCCGCGCCAACGCCGCGCTCAGCGACTTCATCGCGCCGGTTGCGAGCGGCGTCGCCGACTATATCGGCGGCTTCGTGGTCACCGCCGGCATCGGCGAGGACGTGATCGCCGACAAGTTCAAGGCCGAGCGCGACGACTACTCGTCGATCATGGTCAAGGCGCTGGCCGACCGCCTCGCCGAAGCCTTCGCCGAGCGGATGCACGCCCGCGTCCGCCGCGAGTTCTGGGGCTATGCGCCGGACGAGACTCAGTCGGCCGACGATCTGATCCTGGAGAAGTATCAGGGCATCCGCCCCGCGCCCGGCTATCCGGCGCAGCCCGATCATACCGAGAAGGCGACGCTGTTCGAGCTGCTCGACGCCGAAGCCTCCGCCGGCGTGACGCTGACCGAGAGCTTTGCGATGTGGCCGGGCTCGTCGGTGTCGGGGCTGTATTTCAGCCATCCGCAGAGCGCCTATTTCGGCGTCGGCAAGATCGAACGCGACCAGGTCGAAGACTACGCCGCCCGCAAGGGCTGGGACGTCGCCACCGCCGAACGTTGGCTGGCACCGGTGCTGAACTACATCCCGTCGCGCAGCACGGGCGCCACCGATGAAACCGGCATGCCGCCGCTGGCGCCGCAGGCCGACGCTCCGCTGTCGGCCGACGACGCCGCGCTGGCCTCGCACCCGCAGGGCTGCACCTGCGCGCTGCACCTCGCCTGGCGCAAGCAGAAGGTTGCAGCGAAGTAACAGCTTCGGCCTTCTTGCAGTCGTGATCGCCTGCGCGAGCCGGCGTCACCGGCTCTGCCGCTATGCCCGCTCAGTTGTCGTCCCCACCTCCGCCGTCGTCCCCCGCGCAGGCCGGGGGGCCAGTATTGCAGAGAGCGCGTGGCCAACACTGCCCGATGCAATGAACGCGCTGGGATACTGGGTCGCCCGGACGAGCCGGGCGATGAAGGCTGAGAGTGGGCGGACCACAGTTCTTATAGGAATATTGTCAAGATTCGATCTGCGGCCGCTTGAGCCGCCGCAGGCCGGCGCCCATCGCGCGATCGATCCGACGATTGAGCCGTCACGACTGATCTCAAGATGGATGCGTGGGTCAAGCCCGCTCACGACGAGGGTGAAACCCTCTCGTTCGTCATTCCGGGGCGTGCGCAACGCAAGCCCGGAATGACGATGGTGAGGGCATCGGCTCTGGCTAGCCGCCGAGGTCACTCCCCTCGTCTGTCGCCTTCGCCCAGCCTGCGCTTGCGGGCGACATCCCGATCACGCCGCGCTGCGCCGCCGGCAGCTCGCGCACGCCCCGGTCGCCGTTCCAAGTAAAGCATAGCCCGTGCAGCGGGGCGGGCGACCGGTCAGGCTGCCCGCACCGTCGACAGAAACGTCGCGACCTGCTGCTTCAGCATGTTGCTGTCGCGCGACAGCGACTGCGCGGCGCTCAGCACTTGGCCGGACGCCGAGCCGGTTTCGGTGGCGCCGTGCTGGACTTCCACGATGTTCTCCGAGACCTCCTGGGTCCCGATCGCCGCCTGCTGGATGTTGCGCGAAATCTCCTGCGTCGCGGCGCCTTGCTCCTCGATCGCTGAGGCGATCGCCGCGGCGATCTCCGACATCTTCGAGATCGTGCCGCCGATCTGCCGGATCGCGGTGACCGACTGACCGGTCGCCGCCTGGATGCCGCTGATCTGTGCGCTGATCTCGCCGGTTGCTTTCGCCGTCTGCTCGGCCAGCGCCTTGACCTCGGCGGCCACCACCGCGAAGCCGCGTCCCGCCTCGCCGGCGCGCGCCGCCTCGATCGTGGCGTTGAGCGCCAGCAGATTGGTCTGGCCGGCGATCTGATTGATCAGTTCGACCACGTCCCCGATCCGCGCTGCCGCGGCCGAGAGTTCTCCGACCTGGGCGTTGGTGCTCTGCGCCTGCGACACGGCCTCGCCGGCGATCCGCGACGATTCCTGCACCTGGCGACTGATCTCGTTGACGGACGACGCCATCTCCTCGGCCGCCGAAGCCACCGACGAGACGTTGGTCGAGGCTTCTTCAGACGCGGCGGCGACCGCCGTCGTCACCTGCTGAGCGCGCTCCGCCGTTGCGGTCAGGGTCGAAGCCGAGGCCTCGAGCTCGGTCGAGGCCGACGACACCGTGTGAACGATCTCGCCGACCGCGCCTTCGAACTGATCGGCGAGCCGGAGCATTTCCTGCTTGCGCACAGCGGCGAGCCGACGATCCTCCTCGGCCTTGGCCTCGGCCTCTGCGCGCGCCTTCTCCTCAGCCTTGATCTTGAACAGCTCGACCGCCTGCGCCATGTCGCCGACTTCATCGCCGCGGCCGAGCCCCGGCAGCACGACCGCGAAATTGCCGTCTGCGAGTTCGCGCATCCCGGCGCACAGCCCGACCACCGGCCTGGAGATCGCCCGTCCGATCAGCAAAGCGAGGACGACGCCGAGCGCGAGCGCGCCGAGCGCCAGCACCGCCACCAGGCGCTCGGTCGACGCGATCATCTCGGCGGTGTCATGCTCGATCTTCTTTTCTTCCGCCATGCCAGAGGCCTTGATGGCTTCGGCATCGGCGTTGATTTCCCGCGCCAGCTTGGTCATCTCGCTGTTGGCGAGCAGATCGATCTGTTTCGCCACTTTGGCGGCCTGACGATAGGTGTCGGCATATGTCGTCACATCGGCATCGACATCGGCGAAGACCTTGCGGACCTCGTCGTTCACGATCGCCGCCGAGAACGCCGTCATCGCCAGCTTCAGCGCCGCGAGCGCCTGCTCGGCGCCGTCCGCCGCGCTCTGCTCGTGGCGGCTGAGCAGCTTGTTGACGTTGAGGCGAAGCAGCAGCAACTGTTTCATAGCCTCACCGGCCAGCACCACGGCGTTGGAACTGCCCGTGCGGCTCGCCGCCAGCGCCTGCATCTCCTCGATATCGATCCGCGATTTCAGGCCGATCGGGTCGAGCGTCTCGCGGATCAGCTTGTCCTCGGTCTGCCGCAGCGTGATCAGCTTGTCGAACTGCCCGACATAAGCCCTGAATGCGTCGCTCAGCTCGACGATCTTCTGATGGCGCTCGGGATTCTTGGTTTCGGTCACCGCACGTTCGATCAGCTCGGTGAGCAGCGGTTGGCGCCGCTTGGCTTCCTCCATCGGAGCCGCCTCGCCCGTCAGCGAATATTCGCGCACCAGCCGGCGATAGCCGACGAAGCCGCGCTCGATATCTCTCGCCAAGCCGACGACGCCGACCCGCTGATTGAACGTCTCGAACTCGGTTTTGACATCCCCGAACCTGCGATACGATACAGTCGCAAGCGTAGCGGTGAGCGCCAGGATCAGCGCGAAACCGAGCAGGATCTTGGTGTTGATCCGCCGGTTGTTGAAGAAGCCGAGCAGGCTGGCGGGAGCGTTGGCGTTGGGCGACATCTGAAGTCCTCTGCGATCCGGCGACGGCACGGGCTGATTGCGTGTCAGGAAGCATCGATCAGGAAGCGTCGATTGCGACGCTGCACCGGCCGGGCATTGTTCGGGAACAGCGCGGCGAAGCGCTGGATCTGCGCGGGCGACAATTCGATCGGCTCCTTGAACACGGTCCAGGTCAGCCCCTCCGAGCACGGCGGCGTGGTCAACGAGCCCATGTAGCGGAAGTAACCGCCGCTCCGCGGCAGCACCGCCGCCGGATCGAGCGAACCGCCCGCGCGCAGTTCGGCGCCGGCATGCTCCAGCATCTGATCGAAGACCGCCTTCAATGCGCCGTTCTCGCTGCCGGGACGAATAAGAACGCCGGTCACCGCCAGCGCGCCGGCCGGCGATTTGTGCACGAAATGGCACTCCATCTCGAAGCGCTTGCCACCGACCAGATGTTCGCTCGGATGATGGAAGTGAAACTGCAGCAACTCGTAGCGCGTGCCGCCGACGACGCAGGCCGAGCCCGGATCGGCATTGACCTGGATGGTGTGGCCATTGTTGACGATGCGCAGCGGCATCGGCTTGTAGTCGTGCAGCACGACGCCAGGCTCACCCTTGATACCGGCGTCCAGATCGATCGGCGTCTGCTCGGTGCCGAGCTTGCACATTCTGAAGTCGGACTGGAGGTCGCCCCACTTACCCGGAGCGCCGTCGTAACTCCAGTGCGCGCCGCCGCCGTGACCCGCACCTTCGGCGAAGCTCGCGCCCGCCGCCGCGCAACAGGCGCAGGCCACGAGCCCTTTGAGAACCGACCGACGATTCGCCGACATGACACCCTCACTTTCCTTCTCCACACCGAGCGACGCTCGCGCCTGTGGAAGTCGGATACGTTTAGAGTCTCGAACGAGTTCTACTCAACGCGGTGGAGTACGAAGTCGCCCGGCCGATTGACACCAGCATTAAGCGCGCTCCGAACAATCCTGTCGAACCCCGTTCTCGATCTTCTGCCGAAATCAATCCCCCAACCGGTCGCCCCATTGCCCACCCCAGGCCCGCTGACGGCAGAGCCAACCACGAACGCTGATTACTTGTCCAAGTTCACGCCTAATAATGCGTTAGTTCGATAGCGGCACGCGCCGCTTCCACCGAAGACTTCGTAACACTACTAATCATGGAAACGCCGCAGGCAGGCCGCAGCCGATAAACTGCGTAGAATTACTTGCCCTCAAGCACGCTCGCGACACCCCACCCCGTCGTTCCGGGGCACGCCACCGACGTCCAGCCTTCGGCCGCCCCAACGACAGACTCCGCGCACGCCCGCAATTCATCACCGCCACGTTGGCGAAGGATTGACGACCGCGTTCCGCGCATCATCGTAGCCGAGAGCAAACGGCTTATGGAATTCGGACTTGCGCGCGACGGCGCGCAATCCGGAATGACGAGCGCGAGGTCTGGTGTGCAGCGGTCCGCAGCCGGGAAGCGATCGACTCGAACCTGATAGCCAGCCTCTCCGTCGTCATTCCGGGGCGCGCGAAGCGCGAGCCCGGAATCTAGAACCACCGTGTTGCTGATGGATTGAAGACCGCATTCCGCGCATCATCGTAGCCGAGAGCAAACGGCCTATGGATTCCGGACTTGCGCGCAACGGCGCGCAATCCGGAATGACGAGTGAGAGGCTTGGAGTGCGGCCACTGGAGCGTCGAGGGACCGTTTGAGCCCAGCGCCCAATCGCCTCGATCAGCGGCCAACGCTTACGTGCCCCCCTGCTTTCACTCCCCCTCGTCCGTTGCTAGCAGCCCCTTCACCGCACGCGCCCAGCCTGCGAGTTTGCGCGTGCGCGTCGCTGCGCTCATGGCGGGGCGGAAGCGGTGGTCGAGGCGCCAGTTGTCGGCGAACTTGGAAGGTTCGGGGAAGACGCCGGCGGACAGGCCGGCCAAATACGCGGCGCCGAGCGCGGTGGTTTCCTGGATCACCGGGCGGTCGACCGGGGCATCCAGGAGATCGGCGAGGCGCTGCATGGTCCAGTCCGAGGCGGTCATGCCGCCGTCGACGCGGAGCACGGTGGTGGCGGCGTCGGCGTCCGGCCAGTCGGCGCGCATGGCCGCCCACAGGTCGAAGGTCTGGTAGCACACGCTCTCCAGCGCGGCGTGGGCGAGCTCCGCCGGGCCGGTGTTGCGCGTCAGGCCGAACAGCGCGCCGCGGACGCGCGGATTCCAATACGGCGCGCCCATGCCGACGAACGCCGGCACCAGATACACGCTCTGCGCCGAGTCCGATTTGTCGGCGAGCGGGCCGGTCTCGGAGGCGTGCTTGATCACGCCGAGGCCGTCGCGCAGCCACTGCACCGCGCTGCCCGCGACGAAAATCGAGCCTTCCAGCGCGTAGGTGCGTTTGCCGTCGAGCTGATAGGCGACCGTGGTGAGCAGCTTGTTGTTCGACTTCACCGGCGTCGCGCCGGTGTTGAGCAGCGCGAAGCAGCCGGTGCCGTAGGTCGACTTGATCATGCCCGGGGTGAAGCAGGCCTGGCCGATGGTCGCAGCCTGCTGGTCGCCGGCGATGCCGCGGATGGTGATCGAGCCGCCGAACAGCTCCGGCACGCTGTCGCCGAAATGCGCCGAAGAATCCTTCACCTCCGGGAGCATCGAGCGCGGCACGCCGAGCAGCTTGAGCAGTTCGTCGTCCCAGGCGCCGTCGTGGATGTTGAACAGCAGCGTGCGCGAGGCGTTGGTGGCATCGGTGGCGTGGACCTTGCCGCCGGTCAGCCGCCACAGCAGATAGCAATCGACGGTGCCGAACTTCAGCTCGCCGCGCTCGGCGCGAGCCCGCGCGCCGGGCACGTTGTCGAGCAGCCAAGCGACCTTGGTGCCGGAGAAATACGGATCGATGATCAGCCCGGTCTTGGCGGTGACCATCGGCTCCAGGCCCTCGGCCTTCAGCCGGGTGCAGAACTCCGCGGTGCGGCGGTCCTGCCAGACGATGGCGCGGTGGATCGCCTGGCCTGAGACAGCATCCCACACCACCACGGTTTCGCGCTGGTTGGTGATGCCGATCGCGGCGATATCGGCGGCGGTCGCGCCGGCCTTGTCCATCGCGGCGCGGCAGGTGGCGATGGTCGTCGCCCAGATATCCTCGGGCTCGTGCTCGACCCAGCCGGAGGCGGGGAAATGCTGCGGGAATTCCTGCTGCGCCGAGGCTGCGATCGAGATGTCGTTCGAAGGCCCTTGGCGAAACAGAATCGCCCGCGACGAGGTGGTGCCCTGATCGATGGCCATGACGAAAGGCATCAGCGTTCTTCCCAAAGATGAGTGACGAACCGGTTTTGCCCACCCCACCCGATCGCGGTTTCGCCGTCAATATCGCCCGGCGGACGCGTTCGGCTTGAATCTCGGGCGGCCTGCGCTGCACAATCAATCTGCTTCAATTGCCGACCCGGATATGGTTTGTGCTGCCATCCGCCATCCACAGGTACCGCCGCTCGTGATGGACCGCTCGCTGAACATCGTCATCGTCGATGAGAACCCGGTGCGCGCCGCGATTCTGAGCGAGGGCCTGCGCGAAGCCGGGATGACCGCCATCACCCAGCTCGAAGGCACCACCAACCTGTTGGCGCGGATCTACCAGATCGATCCGGACGTGATCCTGATCGATCTCGAGAACCCCAGCCGAGACATGTTGGAGCAGATGTTCCAGGTCAGCCGGATCGTGAAGCGGCCGATCGCGATGTTCGTCGACCAGAGCGACAGCGCTTCGATCCAGGCTTCGGTCGATGCCGGCGTCTCAGCCTATATCGTCGACGGGCTGAAGAAGGAGCGGATGAAGCACATCCTCGATCTGTGCATCTCCCGCTTCAACGCCTTCACCCGGCTGGAGACCGAACTGCACAACGCCCGCTCCGCGCTGGAGGACCGCAAGGTGATCGATCGCGCCAAGGGCATCCTGATGAAGGCCAAGGGCCTCACCGAGGAGCAGGCCTACGTGCTGCTGCGGACCGCCGCGATGAACGAGAAGAAGAAAATCGCCGAGATCGCCCAGTCGGTGATCACGGCTTCGGAGATGTTGAAATGAGCGAACGGCTGCGCATCGGATTCATCCCGCTGGTCGACGCTGCGGCGCTGATCGTCGCCGTCGACAAAGGCTTCTGCGCCGCCGAGGGACTGGACGTCGAGCTGGTCCGCGAAATCTCATGGGCCAACGTCCGCGACAAATTCAACATCGGGATGTTCGACGCCGCGCATCTGCTCGCACCGCTGGCTGTCGCCTCCAGCCTCGGCATCGGCCACGTCAAGGTGCCAGTGATTTCCGGGTTCGGCCTCGGCGTCAACGGCAATGCCATCACGGTGTCGCCGGATCTCCATGCCGCGATCGTTGCGACGGCCGATGGCGATGTCGCCGATCCGGTGGTCTCGGCGCGCGCGCTGGCGCGGGTCGTCGCCGACCGCAAGGCCAAGGGTCAGGATCCGTTGACCTTCGGCATGACCTTCCCATTCTCCAGCCACAATTACGATCTGCGGTTCTGGATGGGCGCCGGCGGCGTCGATCCGGACGAGGACGTGCGGCTGGTGGTGCTGCCGCCGCCGTTCATGGTGGAGAGTCTCGCCAGCAAACATCTCGACGGCTTTTGCGTCGGCGCGCCGTGGAATTCGGTGGCGATCGATCTCGGCATCGGCACCATCCTGCATTTCGCCAGCGAACTATTCCAGCGCGCCGCCGAGAAACTGCTCGCGGTGCGCGCGAGCTGGGCCGCCGCGCAGCCGGAGGTTCTGCTGGCGTTGATCCGCGCCCACGCCCGCGCTGCCGACTACATCGAGGACACGGCCAACCGCGACGAAGTCTGCACGCTTCTCAGCACGCCGGGGCGGATCGAGGTGACGCCGGAGCTGATCCGCCGCACGCTCGACGGCCGGCTCAAGGTCGCGGCAGACGGCACGGTGCGCGGCAGCGACCGCTATCTGCTGGTCGGACGCGAAGCGGCGGCCCGCCCCGACCCGGTGCAGGGCGCCTGGAACTACGCGCAAATGGTGCGCTGGGGACAGGCGCCGCTGTCGGCCGATCTGCTCGGCGCCGCCAAGGCGGTGTTCCGCCCGGACCTCTACGACGCCGCGGTCGGAGGGACGCCTGACTTGCCGAGCACGCCGGCCGACGGCATCGGCGAGTGCACCGGCGGCGCGTTCGATCCCGACGACATCGCCGGCTATCTGCAGAAGCTGCAGATCAAACGCTGACAAGCGACCAGATTAGTCATTCCGCGACGCGCGGCAGCGCGAACCGGAAGCTCGCTGCCGCGAGCGCACCGGAATGACATTGCGTGGGACAGCCGATTCCCGCTGCGCTGCACATTTGATCGCCACGCTGCTCAGCCGGGCAGCGGTTCGCGGCTCCGCCGGCCGGGTCCGGGTGGGTACGGCCAGACGCATTAAACCGTTGACGAGGCAACACATTCCACCTCCTGCGAGGAGTTGGCACGAATTTCGCTAATCCTGTGCTGACAGGGTGCCGGTGGGGTGTCCTGGCGTCATCGAAACTCCGACAGCACCGCCGCTGTCCTGGCCTCGCTCCGCGAGCAACCAGGCAGCGGCGTTTTTTTGCGCGGGTCGGGACGTCGGTCGCAAAGAGGATTGGTCGATGCAGCGCTTCGTGTACGGATGTCGGCGAAACCACATCGCAAGCAAGGATCGTGATGACGCCGCAGGCGATCGCATTGGTGCAGCAGAGTTTCGCGCGGCTGACGCCGATCTCGGACGAGACCGCGACGCTGTTCTACGAGCGGCTGTTCGCGACCGCGCCGGAGTTGCGAGCGCTGTTTCACGGCGACATGCGCCGGCAGGGCAAGAAGCTGATGAGCACGCTGAACGTGGTGGTGACCGGGCTGACCGATCTCGCCACCATCCTGCCGGCCACGGGACGGCTGGCGCGGCTGCACGTCGCTTTTGGCGTCAGCGCCGCGCACTACACGCCATTCGGCGCGGCACTGCTGTGGACGCTGGAGCGGGAATTCGGTGCCGACTGGACGCCGGAGCTGGCGGCTGCGTGGCGCGACGCCTACGCGATGCTGTCCGAGACGATGCTGGCGGCGGCCTACAGCGACACCACGCCGAGTTGATCGCCCCGCCCCTCTCCGTGCAAGCGGCGTGAGGCGGCGATGAGCACCGAGTTCTCGATCGACCAGAAGCGCTATCTCGAAGGCTTCGCCATCGGCGTCACCGCGGCCCGAGCCGCGCGCGGCAGCCTGCCGGCCGGCGGCGGCGCGTCACCGAGCGGGCCGGACGCGATCCACATCGCTGCGCAGGACCGCGTCACCGCCTCGGGCAAGAAGCTCAACGACCAGGAGAAGTGGAAGCGCGAGCAGCATCCGTTCGACGCCTACGGGCGGCTGAAGCAGCAGGCATGCGACAATGCCGCACCAAAGCCGCCGGACAATTTCCGCTGGCGCTATTACGGCTTGTTCTACGTCGCGCCGGCGCAGACTTCGTATATGTGCCGTCTGCGCATTCCGAACGGCATTCTGACGGCGTGGCAGATGCGAGGGCTCGCCGAGCTCGCCGACACCCTTGCCGGCGGCTATGCGCATGTCACGACGCGCGCCAATCTGCAGATGCGCGAGATCGCGCCGAAGCATGCAGTGAAGCTGCTGCAGGGGATCGAGAGCCTCGGTCTGTGGGCGCGCGGCTCGGGAGCCGACAACATCCGCAACGTGACCGGCTCGGCGACCGCCGGCATCGACCCGCAGGAACTGATCGATACGCGGCCTTACGCCCGCGACTGGCACTTCCACATCCTCAACGAACGTGCGCTGTTCGGGCTGCCGCGCAAATTCAACGTCGCGTTCGACGGCGGCGGATTGATCCCGACGCTGGAAGACACCAACGACATCGCGTTCCAGGCGGTGACGATCGCAGACGGCCACGGCGTCGCGCCCGGCGTGTACTTCCGGCTCGCGCTCGGCGGCATCACTGGCCATAAGGACTTCGCGCGCGATACCGGCGTGATCGTGGCAGCCGACGAGGCGACCGAGGTCGCGGACGCGATCGTGCGGGTGTTCATCGAGCACGGCGATCGCACCGACCGCAACAAGGCGCGGCTGAAATACGTGCTCGATGCGTTCGGCTTCGACAAGTACTTGGGTCTCGTCGAAGACAAGCTCGGCCGCAAGCTGATCCGTGTGCCGACCGAAGCAGCAGCGCCGCGGCCTGCGCAGGACCGCACCGCGCATCTCGGCGTGCATGCGCAGCAGCAGGCCGGACTGAACTGGATCGGCGTCCGGCTCGCGACCGGCCACCTGACTTCGGCGCAGATGCGCGGACTCGCCGACATCGCCCACGGCTTCGGCGACGGCGATCTGCGGCTGACGGTGTGGCAAAATCTGCTGATCTCCGGCGTGCCGGATGCGCGCGTGGGCGAGGCTGTTGCCGCGATCGAGGCGCTCGGGCTGGCGACCTCCGCCTCTCCGATCCGCGCCGGGCTCGTCGCCTGTACCGGAGCTACCGGCTGCCGCTTCGCCGCCGCGCATACCAAGGAAACTGCGGAAGCAATCGCACAGCATTGCGAGCCACGCGTCGCGCTCGACAGTCCGATCAATATTCACCTGACCGGCTGCCATAACTCCTGCGCCCAGCACTTCATCAGCGACATCGGCCTGATCGGCGCCAAGGTGCCGATCTCCGATGAAGACAGCGTCGAAGGCTTTCACGTCCATGTCGGCGGCGGTTTCGGCCCCGATGCGGCGATCGGCACCGAGGTGCTGCGCGACGTCAAGCAGGACGATGCACCGCGCGTGATCGAGCACATGCTGCAGACGTACTTGGCCCATCGCGCCTCGCCGGCGGAGAGCTTCCTCGCTTTCGTCCGCCGCCATGAGGCGCCGGCGCTGCAGCAACTGTTCGCCTACAGGCAATCACCGGAGACCGTGGCATGAGCCCGAACCTGCCGCCGCCGATTCCGTCGCTGATCCCCGACACCGCGCCGTTCTCGGAGGAGCAGCGCGCCTGGCTCAACGGCTTCTTCGCCGGGCTGGTGTCGCTCGATGGCAACGGTGTCACCGCGCTGTCCACCGACCAAGCGGCCGCGCTGCTCGCAGGTGGCGCCACGCCTGCGGCCGAAGACGACGACGGCGGCGCGCCGTGGCACGACCAGAGCCTGCCGATCGGCGAACGGATGCAGCTCGCGGAGGGCAAGCCGCTGCGCTGGAAGCTGATGGCCGCGATGGCGCAGCAGGATTGCGGTCAGTGCGGCTACGACTGCCGCAACTACTCGGGCGCGATCTTCGACGGCAAGGAGACGCGGCTCAATCTGTGCGCCCCCGGCGGCAAGGACACCGCGCGGATGGTGAAGACGCTGGCCGAACAGATCGGCGCGACGCCGACGCTCGACAACGCCCCGTCGCTCGCCGCCGACGCCGTACCCGTGGCTGCGCTGCCGCCGCGCGGCACTTCGCGCGACAACCCGGCGACCGCCAAGGTGTTGTCGCGGACCCGGCTCAACAAGCCCGGCTCGGAGAAGGAGACGTGGCACGTCGAGTTCGAACTGGAGGATTGCCTGAGCTACGAGGTCGGCGATTCGTTCGGGTTGTTTCCGACCAACGATCCGGCGCTGGTCGATTCGATCATCGCGGCGCTCGGCGCGCCGGCGGAGTTGCCGATCGGCCAACGCACCTTGCGCGAAACGCTGATCGACAGCGTGTCGCTGGCACCGGCGCCCGACATGCTGTTTCAATTGATCAGCTACATCACCGGCGGCGACAAACGGAAGAAGGCCCGTGCGCTCGCCAGCGGCGAAGATCCGGACGGCGACGCCGCGACACTCGACGTCCTGGCTGCCCTCGAGAAATTCCCCGGCCTCCGCCCCGATCCCGAAGCCTTCATCGAAGCGCTCGAACCGTTGCAGCCGCGGCTGTACTCGATCTCGTCGTCGCCGAAGACAGCACCGGGGCGGCTGACGCTGACGGTCGATTGCGTGCGCTACAAAATCGGCAAGCGGCAGCGGCTCGGCGTCTGCTCCACCGGGCTTGCCGAGCGGGTGCAGCCGGGCGAGACGCTGCGCGCCTATGTGCAGAAGGCGCACAATTTCGCGCTGCCGTCCGATTCCAGCCGGCCGATCATCATGATTGGTCCGGGCACCGGCGTTGCGCCGTTCCGCGCCTTTCTGCACGAGCGCCGCGCGATCAAAGCTCCCGGCAAGAACTGGCTGTTCTTCGGCCACCAGCGTTCGGCTTCGGACTTCTTCTACGAGGACGAATTGAAGGCGATGAAGAACGCGGGCCATTTGACCCGGCTGACGCTGGCGTGGTCGCGCGACAGCGGCGAGAAGATCTACGTCCAGGACCGGATGCGCGAGGTCGGCCGCGACCTATGGGGCTGGCTCACCGAAGGCGCCAGTCTCTATGTCTGCGGCGACGCCAAGCGGATGGCCAAGGACGTCGAACGCGCGCTCGTCGATATCGTCGCCCAACACGGCGCACGCTCGGCCGCAGACGCGACCGCGTTCGTGTCCGAACTCAAGAAGCAGGGGCGCTATCAGCAGGATGTGTATTGAGGGGAGTCGCAAACGCAAAAAACGCCGCCTCTTTTGGAGGCGGCGTTTTGTGTGTTTGCTTGTCATCGTGATTTGAGGATTTCTTGTACTTTGCAGGCCTGGCAGCGACCTACTCTCCCGCGTCTTGAGACGAAGTAC
>NZ_QUMK01000035.1 GCF_010907035.1 Rhodopseudomonas sp. BR0M22 | reverse complement strand
CCTTCTTCCGTGATCCTCACAGCCCCTGGCAGAAAGGCGGCGTTGAAAACTCGATCGGTCGCTTGCGACGCTGGTTACCTCGCAAGACGGATCTCGACGACCTCACCACGGCGGACATCAGAAAGCACGTCGAACGCCTCAACAACACTCCGCGCAAATGCCTGGACTTCAGAACGCCCGCCGAGGCATTCTCCAAACTCAAATCAACCGTTGCACTTCAACCGTGAATCCATCCTCCGCTTTCGCGGAGGGTGACGGCTATGGAGATATGACGGCCGCCTCGTGTAGTCTCAACGCGCTAAGTCTTCTTCGGCTTCACCGGCCGCTTCGGCTGCGGACGTTTGGCGGCGACCCGGCGGGGGGAGCGGGCGACGCGTTTGTGAACGCCGGTGGCGACTTCGCGCTTGGCCTTGGCTGGCGGCTTCGGGCCGCGGGCCAATTCCAACAGCATCCGCAGCGCTTCCACGACCGAGCGCTGGCGAACGTTGCTGCGGCCGATCGCGCCGAAACGCTGCTCGCGATGCGAGATCCGCCCGTCGCGCGCCGCCACGGCGAAGTGCACCAGGCCGACCGGCTTGCCGGGCGTTGCGCCGCCGGGACCGGCGATCCCGGTGATCGACACCGCCAGATCGACGTCGGCGTTCTCCAGCGCGCCGACCGCCATGGCGATCGCGGTTTCCTTGCTGACGGCGCCGAAGGTTGTGAGCGTGGCGTTCTCGACGCCGAGCAGGTCATGCTTAGCGGCGTTGGAATAGGTAACGAAGCCGCGGTCGATCACGTCGGACGAGCCGGGGATGTCGGTCAGAGCACCGGCGACCAGACCGCCGGTGCAGGACTCGGCGGTCGCGATCATCAGCTTCCGCGAACGGCAGAGGTCGAGCAACGAGCGGGCGAGGGCGCGGGCGTCGTTGCTGCTCATCGTCAGCCGGCCAGTCCGTCGGCGCCCCAGGGCAGCCGGATGGTGGCGGATGCGGTCGCCGCGATCCCTTCCTCGCGGCCGGTAAAGCCGAGCTTCTCGCTGGTGGTGGCCTTCACCGCGACGCGCGACACCGGCACGCCGGTGATCTCGGCGATGCGCTGACGCATCGCGTCGCGCAGCGGGCCGATCTTCGGCCGCTCGCAGATCATCGTCACTTCGAGATTGGCGACGCGGCCGCCGCGCGCGGTGACGCGGTCGATCGCGTATTTGAGGAACTTGTCCGAGGCCGCGCCCTTCCACTGCGGGTCGGTCGGCGGGAAGTGGGAACCGATATCGCCGTCCGCCAGCGCGCCGAGGATCGCGTCGACCAGCGCATGCAGGCCGACGTCGCCATCGGAATGCGCCAGGAAGCCGCGGGTGTGCGGCACCTTCAGGCCGCACAGCCAGACGTGGTCGCCTTCGCCGAACGCATGCACGTCGTAGCCGGTGCCGGTGCGGATATCGCCGAGCGCGGCCATCAGCCGGCTTTCCTCGCGCGCGAAATCTTCCGGGGTGGTCATCTTCATGTTGTTAGCATCGCCCTCGAAGGTCGACACCGTCAATCCCGCCCACTCGGCGATTGCGGCGTCGTCGGTGAAATCGTCCCGGCCGTCACGCGCGGCGCGGCGGTGGGCGTCGAGAATGACGTCGAAGCGGAACGCCTGCGGGGTCTGGGCGATTCGCAGCGCTGCCCGGTCCGGCGTCGCGTCGACCGCGCCATTGGCGTCGACCTGCTTGATCGTGTCGGTCACTGCGACGACCGGCAGCGCCGCGCCGGTAGCGCTGGCGGCGGTAATTGCGCGCGAGATCAGATCGGGGGTGACGAAGCAGCGCGCGGCGTCGTGGATCAGGACGATCTCGGGCTTCAACTCGGCCAGCGCCTCCAGGCCGGCCCGCACGGAAGCCTGCCGAGTTGCGCCGCCACCGACGGCCGGGCGGAAGTTCAGGCCCGCGACGGCCGAGTTGAACATCTCGGTGTCGTCCGGATTCGTCACCGGCTGTACCGCCAAGATCCCCGGATGGGCGCAGAACGGCTCCATCGCCCGGGCGATGACCGGACGGCCTGCAAGGGTGCGGTATTGCTTGGGGCCTCCCGCGCCGGCGCGCAGGCCGCGACCGGCGGCGACGATGATGGCAGCAGTACGTGGTGAGTTCGGCATCGGATCAATTGATACGGAATTGGGATAGCCAACGCTGGCCGCGCCGGCTCTCAGCCCTTACCACGCCAAGCCAGGAAAGCAGCATGATTCCATCGCAGCAGCCGCGAGCGTCCGGGGACAATTGCTGCAATGCACTTGCATGTCAGATATGATTGGCTAAACTGTAGGCAATCATCTACAATGCTTAAACATTGAGCGAAGCCCGGCCTGCAACTGAGCTGGCTATAGAATGAGCAACTTGTGACGCGCCCGACTGTAACAGGTTCGCCGCCTTTGAGGATCGGCAATATTGCGGTGCCTGACCCGGTGTTTCTGGCGCCGATGACAGGCATTACCGATGCGCCGTTCCGTCGGCAAGTCGCGGAGCTTGGCGTCGGTTTGGTGGTATCGGAGATGACTGCCAGCGAAGATCTGGTGGCCGGCCGTCGCATGTCGGTGCGTCGCTGCGACAAGGTCGGGCAGGGGCCGCACGTTGTGCAGCTCGCCGGCTGCGAGGCGCGCTGGATGGCCGAGGGCGCCCGGATCGCAGAAGCCGGCGGCGCCGACATCATCGACATCAACATGGGTTGCCCGGCGCGGCATGTGACCGGCGGCCTATCCGGCTCCGCGCTGATGCGCGATCTCGATCATGCGCTGACGCTGATCGAAGCGACGATCGGCGCGGTACGGGTGCCGGTGACGCTGAAGATGCGGCTTGGCTGGGACGATCGCTCGCGCAATGCGCCGGAGCTGGCGCGGCGTGCGCAGGATGCTGGCATTCAGCTCGTTACGGTTCATGGCCGCACCCGGCAGCAGTTTTACAAGGGCGAAGCCGATTGGGACGCGGTGCGCGCCGTTCGGGACGCGATCTCGATTCCACTGGTGGTGAACGGCGATATCACCTGCCACGCCACCGCGGTCGAAGCGCTGACGCGCTCCGGCGCCGACGCCGTGATGATCGGGCGCGGCGCACAGGGACGGCCGTGGCTGCCCGGGCAGGTCGGCCGCCAGCTCACCACCGGCCTGGCCGAAGCCGAACCGCCGCTCGCCGTTCAGCGCGATTACTTGCGCACTCTCTACGACGACATTCTGACGTTGTACGGCGTCAAGATCGGGCTGCGTCACGCGCGCAAGCATCTCGGCTGGTCGCTCGAAGTCGCCGCCCTGACTGCCGGCGCCTCGCCGGAAGTACTCAAAAGCTGGCGCGGCGCCATTCTGACTGAAGAAAATCCGGCCCGCGTGCACGGCGCGCTCGCCGCTGCCTACGATGATTTCGCCTGGAGGGCCGCCGCATGAACGCCATCGTCGAACCGCGCCGGGCGCAGCCGACCGACAGCGACGCGATTCTCAATGCGCTGCCGAATCCGGTGCTGCTGGTCGGTCCCGACGGCAAGATCGTCGATGCCAACATGGCGGCGGAATCGTTCTTCGAGATTTCAGCGCAATTGCTGCGTCGTCAGTCACTGACCGATTTGGTGCCGTTCGGCAGTCCGCTCCTGGCGCTGATCGAGCAGGTGCGGGTTGGGCATTCGCCCGTCAACGAATACAAGGTCGATCTCGGCACGCCGCGGATCGGCGCCGACCGCCAGGTCGATCTGCACGTCGCGCCGCTGAACGAGCGGCCCGGCCATATCGTGGTGATGCTTCAGGAGCGCACCATCGCCGACAAGATGGACCGCCAACTCACGCATCGCAGCGCGGCGCGCTCGGTGATCGCACTTGCCGCGATGCTGGCGCACGAGATCAAGAACCCGCTGTCCGGCATCCGCGGAGCCGCGCAACTCCTCGAACAGCAGGCTTCCGCCGAGGATCGTATGCTGACCCGGCTGATCTGCGACGAAGCCGATCGCATCGTCACGTTGGTCGACCGGATGGAAGTATTCGGCGATGACCGCCCGGTGGCGCGCGGTCCGGTCAACATCCATTCGGTGCTCGATCATGTGAAGCGGCTGGCGCAGTCGGGTTTTGCCCGCAACATCCGGTTCATCGAGGACTACGACCCGTCGCTGCCGCCGGTGCTCGCCAATCAGGATCAACTGATCCAGGTGTTCCTCAACCTGGTGAAGAATGCGGCCGAGGCCGTGGTCGATCTCGGCTCCGACGCCGAAATCCAGCTGACCACGGCGTTCCGTCCGGGCGTGCGGTTGTCGGTGCCGGGCAAGAAGACGCGGGTGTCGCTGCCGCTCGAATTCTGCGTCCGGGACAACGGCCCGGGCGTGCCCGAAGATCTGCTGCCGAATCTGTTCGATCCGTTCGTCACCACCAAGCCGTCCGGATCCGGCCTCGGCCTAGCGCTGGTCGCGAAGATCGTCGGCGATCACGGCGGGATCATCGAGTGCGAATCCCAGCCGCGCAAAACCACCTTCAGGGTGCTGATGCCGATGTTCAACACCGCCAAGGCCCTTCAATCCCCGAACGGCGAGGACGCGCCGGCGTCGTCCGATGCCTCACAGACTGCAAGATGAGGACTCCCAATGCCAGCAGGTAGTATTCTCGTCGCGGATGACGACACCGCGATCCGCACGGTGCTCAATCAGGCGCTGTCGCGCGCCGGCTACGAGGTGCGGCTGACCGGCAACGCCGCGACGCTATGGCGCTGGGTGAGTCAGGGCGAGGGCGACTTGGTGATCACCGATGTGGTGATGCCGGACGAAAACGCGTTCGATCTGTTGCCGCGGATCAAGAAGCTGCGGCCGAACCTGCCGGTCATCGTGATGAGCGCGCAGAATACCTTCATGACAGCGATCCGCGCTTCCGAGCGAGGCGCCTACGAATATTTGCCGAAGCCGTTCGATCTCAAGGAGCTGATCGCGATCGTCGGCCGCGCGCTGGCGGAGCCGAAGGAGCGCATCTCCAGCGCCAACGACGACGGTGAATTCGATTCGATCCCGCTGGTTGGCCGCTCGCCCGCGATGCAGGAAATCTACCGGGTGCTGGCCCGGTTGATGCAGACCGACCTGACGGTGATGATCACCGGCGAGTCCGGCACCGGCAAGGAATTGGTGTCGCGTGCGCTGCACGACTACGGCAAGCGCCGCAACGGACCGTTCGTGGCCGTCAACATGGCGGCGATCCCGCGCGACCTGATCGAGTCGGAATTGTTCGGTCACGAGCGCGGCGCCTTCACCGGTGCCAACACACGGGCTTCCGGCCGGTTCGAACAGGCCGAGGGCGGCACGCTGTTTCTCGACGAAATCGGCGATATGCCGATGGAAGCCCAGACCCGGCTGCTGCGCGTGCTGCAGCAGGGCGAGTACACCACGGTCGGTGGCCGCACCCCGATCAAGACCGACGTCCGCATCGTCGCGGCCTCGAACAAGGATCTGCGTGTCCTGATCCAGCAGGGCCTGTTCCGCGAAGACCTGTTCTTCCGGCTCAACGTCGTGCCGTTGCGGCTGCCGCCGCTGCGCGAGCACATCGAGGACCTGCCGGATCTGGTGCGGCACTTCTTCGCGCTGGCCGAAAAGGATGGCCTGCCAGCCAAGAAGCTCGATGCCGCTGCGCTCGAGCGGCTGAAGCAGCACCGCTGGCCGGGCAATGTCCGCGAACTTGAGAATCTCGCCCGCCGGCTGGCGGCGCTCTACCCGCAGGAAGTGATTACCTCCTCGGTTATCGATGGCGAGTTGGCGCCGCCGCCGGTCGTCGCGGGCGGGAGCGCGCCGCAGACGGTCGATAATCTCGGCGGTGCGGTCGAAATGTATCTCTCGTCGCACTTTTCGGGCTTCCCGAACGGCGTGCCGCCGCCCGGCCTCTATCACCGGGTGCTACGGGAGATCGAGGTGCCGCTGCTCACGGCCGCCCTGGCTGCGACTCGCGGCAATCAGATCCGCGCTGCCGATCTGCTCGGCCTCAACCGGAACACGTTGCGCAAGAAGATCCGCGACCTCGACATCCAGGTCTACCGCACCGGCGGCTGAGACGGGGCGACAAAGGGTTTTGTCGTTTCCGAGATTGACTGTGGACACGCCCGAGGTTGCTCGGGCGTTGCGCCCCGATATTGTCGCAATTGAGCAACATTGTTGTAGGAATGCATCACATGGCCTGCCGCCGTCGGCAGTTGCCGCTCGCATTCATTGATTATTGCCGGAATGAGCAGCGCAGAGACGTCGACCCAACCCGTTGACGACCCGTCGATCGCGGAGCCGCGGATGCGCACTTGGCGCAAGCTGCTGGCGCCGATCGCGGTCGGCGTGGCGCTGCTGTCGGCCTTTCTGACGTTCATCGTTCTGACCGGCCTGACCCCGATCTCGCCGAGTCGCGAAGTCGTCGTCACCTTCCTGCTGATCAACGGCGCCACGATTTTGTTGCTGGTGGCCATCATTGCGCGCGAGGTCTGGAAGGTGATCCAGGCCCGCCGGCGGGGCCGGGCAGCGTCGCGGCTGCACATCCAGATCGTCAGCCTGTTCTCGGTCATCGCGGTGCTGCCGGCGGTTCTGGTTTCGATCGTCGCCAACGTCACGCTCGACCGCGGTCTCGATCGGCTGTTCTCCGGGCCGACCAAGGCGGTGATCCAGAACTCGCTGATCGTCGCCAATGCCTATCTGCATGAGCACGGCCAGTTGATCCGCGGCGACATTCTCGGCATGGCCAGCGATATCTCGCATGCCCGCGCGCTGTTCGACCTCGACCGCAAATCCTTCCGCGAGTTCCTTACCAACGACGCAGCCACCCGCAATCTGCCGGGCGCGATGCTGATCGACAAAGATCGCCACATCCTGGAAGCGGCGCAAAACGGCTTCCGTCGCGACTTCGACGTGCCGGCGCCCGAGTTTCTGAAAAATGTCGATGACACCGAACCGCAGATCGCGGTGTTCATTGAGGCCAATTACGTTGCCGCCGTGATCCGGCTGAAGGGGTTCGAGGACACCTTCCTGTATGTCGCGCGATTCCTCGATCCGCATGTCGTGGCCCAGTTGCGTCAGACCCAGGCCAGTGTCGCCGAGTATTCCGAACTCGAAGCCCGGCGGCTCGGCGTCCAGGTCGCGTTCGCGCTGATGTTTACGGTGATCGCCCTGACCGTTCTGATGTCGGCGGTGCTGATCGGCCTGAATTTCGCCAACTGGCTGGTTGCACCGATCCGCCGTCTGATGGGCGCGGCGCATCTGGTCTCGACCGGCGACCTGCACGTTCAGGTGCCTGTCTCGAAATCCGAGGGCGACCTGTCGCAGCTCGGCATGACCTTCAACAAGATGACCCAGGAGTTGCGCACCCAGCGCGACGAGCTGGTGAGCGCCAGCGAGCTGATCGACAGCCGCCGCCGATTCATCGAGGCGGTGCTGTCGTCGGCCAGCGCCGGCATCATCGGCGTCGACGGATCGCTCAGCATCGGCATCCTCAACCGTTCTGCCGAAAAGCTGATCGGGCATGCCGAGGCCGAGGCGCTCGGTCATCCGCTGTCCGAGGTGATTCCAGAGCTCGATGAGATGATGGCGAACGCGCGCGAAGGCGCGCAACGGCTGGTGCAGGGCCAGATCACCATTACCCGCGACGGCCGCGAGCGTATCCTCAACGTTCGCGTCACCGCCGAACAGACCGGACACACCAGCGACAGCTACATCATCACCCTGGACGACATCACCGAGCTGGTGTCGGCGCAGCGCACCTCGGCCTGGGGCGACGTTGCCCGCCGGATCGCGCACGAGATCAAGAATCCGCTGACGCCGATCCAGCTCTCCGCAGAGCGGATCAAGCGCAAGTTCGGCAAGGTCATCGTCGACGACAAGAGCATCTTCGAGCAGTGCACCGATACGATCGTGCGCCAGGTGGACGACATCCGGCGCATGGTCGATGAATTCTCGCGCTTTGCGCGGATGCCGAAGCCGGTGATCGAGGGCGAGGACGTCGGCGACACCGTGCGGCAGGTGGTGTTCCTGATGCGGGTCGGTCATCCCGATGTCGACATCGAGGCTGAGATCAAGGACGAGCCGCTGCATGCCCGGTTCGACCGCCGCCTGATCTCGCAGGCGCTGACCAACATCATCAAGAACGCCACCGAAGCGATCGAGGCTGTGCCGGAGGAGGAACTCGGCAAGGGGAAGATCGAGGTGGTTGCGGCGCGCGAGGGCGACGACGTTGTCATCGACGTGATCGACAATGGCATCGGTCTACCGAAAGAAAGCCGCTCGCGGCTGCTCGAGCCCTACGTCACCACGCGTGAGAAAGGCACCGGCCTCGGTCTGGCGATTGTCGGGCGCGTGCTGGTCGATCACGGCGGCGGAATTGAACTCAACGACGCATCCCACGTTCGTCCTGGCCAGCGTGGTGCATGGATGCGCCTCCGATTCTCGATGTCCGGTCAGCCGGCATCGCCTCCCGGATCGGGTGAACCAAAACAGCAGGCCGAGAACGAACCAAGGATAGCGGCTGCCAGCGGCAGCTAAAGCGACAGGCGCGACCATGGCGAATGACATTCTGATCGTCGACGATGAAGCGGATATCCGCGATCTCGTTGCCGGTATTCTCGAAGACGAAGGCTTTTCCACCCGCACGGCGCGTGACAGCGATTCGGCGCTGGCCGAGATCGCCAACCGGCGGCCCAATCTGGTTTTCCTCGACATCTGGCTGCAGGGCAGCAAGCTGGACGGTCTGCAGTTGCTGGAGCAGATCAAGAAGGATCACACCGACGTGCCGGTTGTGATGATCTCCGGCCATGGCAACATCGAAACCGCGGTCGCGGCGATCAAGCGCGGCGCCTACGACTTCATCGAGAAGCCGTTCAAATCGGACCGGCTGATTCTGGTGGCGACGCGCGCGTTAGAAACGTCGCGGCTGAAGCGCGAAGTGCGCGAGCTGAAGCAGCTCGCGCCATCGGCGTCGACGCTGGTCGGCCGCTCCGCCTGCATCAATCAGCTCCGGCAGACCATCGATCGCGCCGCCAAGGCCAACAGCCGCATCCTGATCGTCGGGCCGTCCGGCGCCGGCAAGGAGCTCGCGGCGCGGACGCTGCACAATTCGTCCTCGCGCGCCGAGGGGCCGTTCGTTGTGATCAACGCTGCGGCGATCACGCCCGAGAAGATGGAAATCGAACTGTTCGGCGTCGAAGCCAACGGCGAGCATTCGCGCAAAGCCGGTGCGCTCGAAGAAGCGCATGGCGGTACGCTGTTCATCGACGAAATCGCCGACATGCCGCGCGAGACCCAGAACAAGATTTTGCGCGTGCTGGTCGAGCAGACCTTCCAGCGCTGCGGCGGCACCACCAGGGTCAATGTCGACGTCCGCATCATCTCCTCGACGGCGCGCAACCTCGAAGAAGAGATCGCAGCCGGGAGGTTCCGTGAGGATCTGTATCACCGGCTGTCTGTGGTGCCGATCCGCGTGCCGCCGCTGTCCGAGCGCCGCGACGACATCCCGGAGCTGATCGAGTACTTCATGGAGCAGATCTCGGCGGCGACGGGCCTGCCGCGTCGGCAGATCGGGCAGGACGCGATGGCGGTGCTGCAATCGCACGTCTGGCCCGGCAACGTCCGTCAGCTTCGCAACAACGTCGAGCGGCTCATGATCCTTGCTGGCGGTGGGCCGGATGCGGTGATCACCGCCGATATGCTGCCGCAAGACGTCGGCTCGATGGTGCCGACGATGCCGACCGGCAACAACGGCGAGCACATCATGGGACTGCCGCTGCGCGAGGCCCGCGAGGCGTTCGAGCGCGACTACCTGATCGCGCAGATCAGCCGGTTCTCCGGCAACATCTCGCGCACCGCCGAATTCGTCGGGATGGAGCGCTCGGCGCTGCATCGCAAGCTCAAGGCGCTCGGCGTCGGCTAAATCGTCCTTCCGTTCCGATCTCAGACCCGGATTCAACCGATGTCGCGCATCGCCTATGTCAACGGCCGCTATCTCGACATGCGCGATGCGAGCGTGAATATCGAAGATCGCGGCTATCAGTTCGCTGACGGCGTCTATGAGGTCTGCGAAGTCCGTGGTGGCAGACTGGTCGATATGCCGCGGCACTTGGCAAGGCTGCAGCGTTCGCTGGGCGAATTGCGGATTATCGAGCCGATGCCGCTGGCGGCGCTATCGGTGGTGATGCACGAGGTAGTGCGGCGCAACCGGGTGACGCACGGCATCGTCTATCTGCAGGTCTCCCGTGGCGTTGCCCGGCGCGACCACGGCTTCCCGACTCAGCCGGTGAAACCGGCCGTGGTGGTGACGGCGCGCAGTCTCGATCCGGCCAAGGGCGAGGCGAACGCGGCCCGTGGCATCAAGGTGATCACGCTGCCGGAAAACCGCTGGCCACGGGTCGATATCAAGTCGACGGCGCTGCTCCCGAACGTGCTGGCCAAACAAGCGGCTCGCGACGCCGGCGCCTACGAAGCGTGGTACGTGGATCGCGACGGGTTCGTCACCGAAGGCGCATCGAGTAATGCCTGGATCGTCACCAAGGAGGGGCGGGTGGTGACCCGCTCGGCCGACTCCGGCATCCTGGCCGGCGTGACCCGGGCGGTACTGATCGATGCGTTCGAAGCGCTCCAGGTTCGGTTCGAGGAACGGCCGTTCACGCCGACCGAAGCGGCCGGTGCCGCCGAGGCGTTCGTCACCGCGTCCAGCCAGATCGTGATGCCGGTTGTAGCGATCGACGGTCAGCCGATCGGTGACGGCGCGCCAGGCCCATTGGTCAAACGTCTAAGAGAGCAGTTTCACCGGTTTGCCGAGTTTTCCTGAGTTTTGCGGGGCAGAGAGCGCGGCTTCCGGGTTTTAGTTGCTTGCTTAAAAGCCATGCCTACCCTCTAATCGGATCGTGGGCTTCTGGAGGGGGATCTCGGAAGGAGCCGGCAACCGGTGTGAAACTCCAACAGAGAGACGCGCACCGGCAAGAAAAGACAAAACCAATTGCGGGATAAAAAATGGCGGCAGACCGCGCACAAAACCTTCAAGACACTTTCCTCAACCATGTACGCAAGACGAAGACTCCCCTGACGATCTTCCTGGTCAACGGGGTGAAGTTGCAGGGTATTGTCACCTGGTTCGATAATTTTTGCCTTTTGTTGCGGCGCGACGGTCATTCGCAGCTCGTCTACAAGCATGCGATCTCAACGATCATGCCGGGTGCGCCGATCCAGTTGTTTGAAAGCGGCGAGGACTCGCCAGCTTGAGGCGGGCCTGATTGGAACCGCGCAGCCTTGACGGGAGCGCCGATCGTCCGCGATCGGGGCAGGGTGGTGAGACCGGGCGAGTCATCGTCGTCGGTCCGTACTTGCGTGGACGCCGGGGCGATCCCGACGCATCCGAAACGGCCGTTCGAAACAGCGATGCACGGCTGGACGAAGCCGCTGGTCTGGCACGAGCGATCGACCTCGATGTCGTCGAGGCGGTGCTCACCCCGATCAGCCAGATCCGCCCGGCGACTTATCTCGGCAAAGGCAAGGTCGAGGAGATCGTCGGCCTGATTGCGGGACATGGCGCCGATCTGGTGGTGATGGATTGCGCGCTGTCGCCGATCCAGCAGCGCAACCTGGAGAAGGCCTGGAACGCCAAAGTGCTCGACCGCACCGGGCTGATCCTGGAAATCTTCGGGCGTCGCGCCAAGACCCGCGAAGGCACGCTCCAGGTCGAGCTGGCACATCTCAACTATCAGCGCTCGCGCCTGGTACGGTCCTGGACCCATCTCGAACGCCAGCGTGGCGGCTTCGGATTCATGGGTGGTCCGGGCGAGACTCAGATCGAGGCGGACCGCCGGCTGATCGGCGAACGCATCACCAAGCTCGAATCCGAGCTGAAGAAGGTGCAGGCGACGCGCCGGCTGCATCGTGCCGGCCGGCAGCGCGTGCCGTATCGCGTGGTTGCGTTGGTCGGCTACACCAATGCCGGCAAGTCGACGCTGTTCAACCGGTTGACGCGTGCCGACGTGCAGGCGGCCGATATGCTGTTCGCGACGCTCGACCCGACATTGCGCGCGATCCAGCTTCCTCACGGCGGCAAAGCGATGCTGTCCGACACGGTCGGCTTCATTTCCAATCTGCCGACGCAACTCGTCGCCGCGTTCCGCGCGACGCTGGAAGAGGTGCTGGAAGCCGATCTGATCCTGCACGTTCGCGACATCAGCCACGAGGATGCGGAGGCCCAGCAGCACGACGTCGACAACGTGCTGCGCCAGCTTGGCGTCGACGTCGCGAGCGGGCGAGTCGTCGAGGTCTGGAATAAGATCGACCGGTTCGAGCCCGAGCAGCGTGACGAGTTGAAAAACATCGCGGCCCGCCGGCCGGCGGAGCACCCGTGCCTGCTGGTGTCGGCGGTCAGCGGCGAGGGAGTCGACGACCTCCTGCTTGCGGTCGAGCAGCGTCTGGCGGCCACCCGGACCGTGCTCGATTTGTCGATTGATGCGGCGGACGGTGCGGGCGTGAGCTGGCTACATCGCAACACCGAGGTGCTGGCAAAGGATCTGATCGACGGTCGTTACGCCATGACGGTGCGGGTCGAGGACAACAAGCGAGACGTCGTGATCGACCGTTTCGGCGCCGTGCCGCGGCCGGATTGAGGGCGCGAATCGGCGCTTGCCAAGAGCGCCGCCGGCACCGATTTCGACACCTTGCACGAAGGCTTTTCGGGCGCTCCGAAAATTCCCCATAAGCCCTTGGAAAAACGGGCGGAAAAACCTTCGAAAACAGCGTCCGAAAGGGTGGTTCACAACACCCCGATACGCTATACGAATCCGATCAGATTCTGACCGGAATTCACCCTTGTCCGACAAAGACGACGAGAAGCCCGGGGAGCCGCAGGCGCCCTCGGATATTCGCCCCGTATCCATTCTCGACGAGATGAAGCGCAGCTATCTCGATTACGCGATGAGCGTGATCGTGGCGCGAGCGCTGCCGGATGCGCGCGACGGGTTGAAACCGGTGCATCGCCGTATTCTCTACGGCATGTACGAGAACGGTTTCGAGTGGAACAAGCCGTATCGCAAGTCGGCGCGAACCGTCGGCGACGTTATCGGTAAGTATCACCCGCACGGCGACCAGTCGGTGTACGACGCGCTGGTGCGCATGGCGCAAGACTTCTCGATGCGGGTGCCGCTGATCGACGGTCAGGGCAATTTCGGTTCGGTCGACGGCGATATGCCGGCGGCGATGCGGTACACCGAATCCCGCCTGACCAAGATCGCGCAGACGCTGCTCGACGATATCGACAAGGACACCGTCGACTTCCAGCCGAACTACGACAATTCGGAACGGGAGCCGCAGGTTCTTCCTGCCAAATTCCCGAACCTTTTGGTGAACGGCGCCGGCGGCATCGCGGTCGGCATGGCCACCAACATCCCGCCGCACAATCTCGGCGAGGTGATCGACGCCTGTGTCGCGCTGATCGACGATCCGGCGCTGTCGATCGACGACCTCAACAAGATCGTGCCGGGTCCGGACTTCCCGACCGGCGGCATCATTCTCGGCCGCGCCGGCATTCGCTCCGCTTATCAGACCGGCCGCGGTTCGATCGTGATGCGTGGCAAGGTCGAGATCGAGACCGTCCGCAAGGACCGCGAAGCGATCATCGTCACCGAGATTCCGTATCAGGTGAACAAGGCCACGATGGTCGAGCGCATCGCCGAGCTGGTGCGCGAGAAGAAGATCGAGGGCATCTCCGACCTGCGCGACGAGTCCGACCGCGACGGCTTCCGCGTGGTGATCGAGCTGCGCCGCGACGCCGTGCCGGAAGTGGTGCTCAATCAGCTCTACAAGTTCACGCCGCTGCAGACCAATTTCGGCGCCAACATGGTGGCGCTGGAAGGCGGCCGGCCGCAATTGATGAACCTCAAGGATCTGCTGACGGTCTTCGTCGCGTTCCGTGAACAGGTCGTCACCCGCCGCACCAAATTCCTGCTCAACAAGGCGCGCGACCGCGCCCATATTTTGGTCGGCCTCGCGATCGCGGTGGCGAATATTGACGAAATCATTCGTGTGATCCGTAACTCGCCCGATCCGAACACGGCGCGAGAAACCCTGATGTCGCGCGACTGGCCGGCGGCCGATGTCGCGGCAATGATCACGCTGATCGACGATCCGCGCCACAAGCTCAACCCGGACGGCACCGCGAGGCTGTCGTTCGAGCAGGCCAAGGCGATCCTCGATCTGCGGCTGCAGCGCCTCACCGCGCTGGGACGCGACGAGATTTCCGAAGAGCTCGACAAGCTCGCGGTCGAAATCGCCGACTATCTGGAAATCCTGCGCTCGCGGGCGCGGGTGCAGACGATCGTCAAGACCGAGCTCGGCGAGGTCAAGGCCGAGTTCGCAACGCCGCGACGGACCGAGATCGTCGAGCAGGAAGGCGAGGTCGAAGACGAAGACCTGATCCAGCGCGAGGACATGGTGGTGACCGTGTCGCACGCCGGCTACATCAAGCGGGTGCCGCTGTCGACCTACCGGGCGCAGCGCCGCGGCGGCAAGGGCCGGTCCGGCATGGCGACCCGTGACGAGGATTTCGTCAGCCGGCTGTTCGTCGCCTCGACCCACACGCCGGTTCTGTTCTTCTCGTCACGCGGCCAAGTTTACAAGGAGAAGGTCTGGCGGCTGCCGCTGGCGCCGCCGAACGGCCGCGGCAAGGCGCTGATCAACATTCTTCCCCTCGAGCAGGGCGAGCGCATCACCACGATCATGCCGCTGCCCGAGGACGAAGCCTCCTGGAGCGAACTCGACGTGATGTTCGCCACCACCGGCGGCAACGTCCGCCGCAACAAGCTGTCTGATTTCGTCGACGTGCGCCGTTCCGGCATCATCGCGATGAAGCTCGACGCCGGCGAGGCGATCGTCGACGTGCAGATCTGCACCGAGCGCGACGACGTGCTGCTGACCGCCGCCGGCGGCCAGTGCATCCGCTTCCCGGTGCCGGATGTCCGCGTGTTCAGCGGTCGCACATCGATGGGCGTGCGCGGTATCGCGTTGTCTTCGGGCGACAAGGTGATCTCGCTCTGCATTTTGCGTCACTTCGAAGCGACGCCTGCGGAGCGCTCGACCTATCTGAAGCAGTCCGGTGCGATTCGCCGCGCCGCGACCGGCGAAGAGAACGAGCCGATCGAGGCACCCGAGGTCGAGGCCGAGGAGGGCGATACGTCTGCGGCGCTGTCTCAGGAGCGTTACGCCGAGATGTCGGCGTCGGAGCAGTTCGTGCTGACGATCTCGGAGAACGGCTACGGCAAGCGGACCTCGTCGTTCGAGTACCGCACCACCGGGCGCGGCGGCAAAGGCATCGTGGCGATGTCGGTGAACGGCCGCAACGGCAAGCTGGTGGCGTCGTTCCCGGTCGAGGATTCCGACCAGATCATGCTGGTGACCGACAATGGTCAGCTCATCCGTTGCCCGGTCGAAGGCATCCGGGTCGCCGGCCGCTCGACCCAGGGCGTGATCGTGTTCGACACCGCAGACGACGAGAAGGTCGTTTCGGTCGAGCGCATCCCGGAGACCGACGACGGCGAGAACGGCAACGGCGTTTAGTCCGCTTTGCCGCTAAGCTCACGCGAGGCGAGGGCGCTCAGCAGCGCCTTCGCGGTGTCGTCGGGAAATTCCTCGTAGAACGACAGCTTACCTCGCGTCAGCACGGTGGTGCTGACGTTGTCCAGCGTCGCAAGAGCGGCCATCTCGGCCTTCGATTTGCGCGGAGTGGCCTCGCCATACAGCAGCAGGATCTTTCCTGGTACGCGCCGTGCGGCGGCCAGGTAATCGTCGCGCGTCGTGAACAAGTCGAGCTCGCCGGTGACGAAGCGGAACGACGCATGGCGTGCACCGCGAGCTTCGGTGACCCGGCGCTTATCCGCCATCCTTTCGCCGGTGAGCCATGCCGGATCGACGTAGACATGTCCGCGCGCCATCATGCCGATCACCGGCCGGTTGACGTTGAGCCCATAGAACGCAGCGCCTGCGACCGGCAGGTCTACGGCCTTGGCCAGCCTGCCGAACAGCGGCATTCGTTTGCCGGCCATGGTCGGCAGCGGCCCGCGCCAGGTCGGCGCCAGCAGGCCGAGGCGGCCGAGCGAGCCTGGACGATCGGCAGCTTGTGCCAGCGCGTAACCCGCAGCGTGTCCTGCGGCCACGGTGACGTCGGGCTTCGTGACTGAAGTCAGCACGAACTGCAGAAATTCAGCGTAGAGAGCTGGGCGCCAGTCCACCTTCGGACGCGGCAGATCGCCGAAGCCGGGCCAGTCGATCGACGTGGTTGAAAAATGCGCACCGAGCCGACTTTGAAGGGCACGCATTTCGCGACGGGTCGAAATCGAACTGAGTGCGGGCAGCAGCAACAGGGGCGGCCCGGATCCGCACCGGGTTACGCCGAGCTGCACCAGCCGACCATCGGCGCGCCAATCGATAACTTGTTCGGACCATTGCATCGCGTGACCATGCTACCGGTTCCATGATGGTGATCCAACGCATCTCGCGATGGCTGGCCCCAGAATCGAAAGACCCCCGAGGGGGCAACTCGGGGGTCTTCGGTACAGAGCGCCCTTGGAGGGAAGCGCTTTGCTTGAACCTAGCGTCTGGATAACGCCAAAACCTTAATTGCGTTCCGCGGTCACCAACCGGGCCTGACCGATCGGCGCGTGGCTGGAATTGGCGTTGCGCAGGCAGGACGGTTCGAAATTCGGCCAAGCCTGCTCCGAGCAGGCGGTTCCAAGCGGGCGGATGTCGAGCCGGTCACCCTTGGCCAGAGCCTGGGGAACGCTGGCCTCGACCTGAGGGGCAAAGCCCGGAAGAATAGTGACGGCCGCAGCCGCGAAGGCGGCGATTGCGATCACGGAAAGAGCCTTGATCATGGCGGTGTCCCCTGTTTTTCGATGTCCGGCCGTTTCGGCCTGGATTGCTTTGTCGCTTCCCAATGAGGCTGGTCTAACCAGCGCCCGTTTCAGAACGTCTTCTTCGCAGCGCAATTCAGGTTTCATGCGCCTTGCTTTTGTTTCTTGGCTTTCGGCCACACGAAACAATCCGGTAAAAACGTGAGTGTTTTCAGTCGCCTCGCGTTACCATTCAGAAGACGCGCGAACCTGCGATCCGGTTCGGTTCGCAGCGCGAAATAAATCGGCCGCTTCGGCGCGGTTTTGAAGGAACCACCGCCGCTTGCTCCATCCGGCGCGCCGCGCTAGACGGGCCGAATGTCACGCATCGCGCTTTATCCGGGTTCATTCGATCCCGTCACCAATGGCCATCTCGACGTCGTCCGCCACGCCGTGGCGCTGTGCGACAAGCTCGTCGTGGCGATCGGCATCCACCCCGGCAAAACGCCGTTGTTCACCACCGAGGAGCGCCTCGCGATGGTCGAACGGGTGTTCGGCCCAGTCGCCAAGGCGGCCGGCTGCGAGTTCGGCTGCACCACCTACGACAATCTCACGGTGACCGCGGCCGAGAAGGTGGGCGCCACCCTCATGATCCGTGGTCTCCGCGATGGCACCGATCTCGACTACGAAATGCAGATCGCCGGCATGAACGAGACCATGGCGCCGGCAATCCATACCGTCTTCCTGCCGGCTTCAGTCGGCGTGCGCCCGATCACCGCCACACTGGTGCGGCAGATCGCGAAGATGGGCGGCGACGTCTCGGCCTTCGTTCCGGCTGAAGTTGCTGCCGCCCTGACATCCAAGTTTGCCGCCGGCTAGCCGGCTTAACCGACCCGGAGTTTACATGACCCGTCTGATCGGCATCTTCGCAGCGCTGCTGTTCGCGCTGCCGGCGCTGGCGCAGCCGCTTCCCGCCAATCTCGACAAGCAGAACGCGCTCGTCATCGACACCACCAAGGGCCGTATCGTGATCGCGCTGCGTGCCGACATTGCGCCCAAGCACGCCGAGCGGCTGAAGCAGCTCGCCCGCGAAGGATTCTACAACAACGTGCCGTTCCACCGCGTGATGGGCGGCTTCATGGCGCAGACCGGCGACGGCCAGAACTTCAACGGCACCGGCGGTTCAAAGTACCCGAACCTGAAGCAGGAATTCTCCAACGTGCCGTTCACCCGCGGGGTCGTCGGCATGGCCCGGCGCGGCGACAGCGTCGACAGCGCCAACTCGCAGTTCTTCATCATGTTCGCCGACGGCCCGAGCCTGAACGGTCAGTACACCGTGATCGGCAATGTCGTGTCCGGCATGGATGTGGTCGACAAACTGAAGAAGGCCTCTCCGACCTCGCCCGGCGGCGCGGTGACCGATCCGGACAAGATGGTGAAGGTCCAGGTTGCCTCCGACGTCAAATAATCGACCTCAATGCTGCCGCGCCGGCGGAGTGCCGTTGCGGTAGCGTTGGTCGCCGTAGCGATCGGTGTCACCGATCGCCCCTCGTTGGCACAGAAAGCGCCGATCGAAAATCTCAACGCATTGTTTTCGGCGTTGAAGCAATGCTGGCGTCCGCCGCATCTGCCGGCCGGTGATCCCGGAAGGCAGATCACGGTGAAGGTCAGCTTCAAGCGCGATGGCGAGATCCTCGGCAAGCCGCGGATCACCTTTGAAAGCCCGGAGGCCGGCCGGGACGACAGCCTGGCCTATCGCGTCGCGGTGATGGAGACGCTGCAGCGGTGCACGCCGCTGCCGTTCACGCCCTCGATGGGGGGCGCCGTCGCCGGACGTCCGTTCACGCTGCGGTTCGACGACCGCAGGCAAAGTCCCAGAGCAACAGAGAAGAGAGCATGGCTGATAACGACAACATCCTGATCCTCGAGACCACCCAGGGCACCGTGAAGATCGAGATGCGCCCGGATCTGGCGCCGAACCACGTCGCCCGGATCAAGGAGCTGGTGCGCGATGGCTTCTACGACGGCATCGTGTTCCACCGCGTGATCGAAGGCTTCATGGCGCAGACCGGCTGCCCGCAGGGCACCGGCATGGGCGGGTCCGGCACGAAGCTGAAGGCCGAGTTCAACGCCGAGCCGCACGTCCGCGGCACCGCCTCGATGGCCCGCGCCGCCAATCCGGACTCTGGCGACAGCCAGTTCTTCATCTGCTTCGACGACGCCCGCTTCCTGGACAAGCAGTACACTGTCTGGGGCAAGGTGATCGAAGGCATGGAGAACGTCGACAAGATCAAGCGCGGCGAGCCGGTCAAGGATCCGGACAAGATCGTCAAGGCGACCATCGCGGCCGACGCTGCCTAAGCGTCGCTCGCGTCAGCCAACTAAGGCTGACATCACTACAATGAAGGTGTCATGCCCGGGCTTGACCCGGGCATCCATCTTTCGAAGAGGATGGATCGCCGGATCAAGTCCGGCGATGACGGGTACCGTATGCGCACCGATCTGTTCGACTTCGATCTGCCTGCCGAGAACATCGCACTGCGGCCGGTGAGCCCGCGCGATGCCGCGCGGATGCTGGTGGTGCGCCCGGGTGCGCCGCTCGAGGATCGGATTGTGCGCGATCTGCCGTCGCTGCTGGCGCCCGGCGATCAACTCGTGGTCAATGACACCCGGGTGATCGCAGCGCATCTGATTGGCCGCCGGATCGGCCGCGGCCCTGAGCCGAAGATCGAAGCGACGCTGATCAAACGGCTCGACGGCGGGCGCTGGCAGGCGCTGGTCAAACCCGCCAAGAAGCTGCTGCCGGGCGATGTCGTGCGCTTCGGTCACGACGGCCGGGTCTGTCTGCTCGGTCATCTCGACGCGACCGTCGAAGCCAAGGGCGAGGCCGGCGAGATCACGCTCGCGTTCTCGTTCCACGGCCCGGTGCTCGACCAGGCGATCGCGGAGATCGGCGCCACGCCGCTGCCGCCCTACATCGCCTCCAAGCGCGCGCCCGACTCGCAGGACGTCGCCGATTATCAGACGATGTTCGCCGCCAATGAGGGAGCTGTCGCGGCGCCGACCGCGGGGCTGCATTTCACCGCCGATCTCGAAGCTGCGCTGGCTGCGCGGGGCGTCGGGCTGCACCGGATCACGCTGCATGTCGGGGCGGGGACGTTCCTGCCGGTGAAGGCCGAGGACACCAGCGAGCATCGCATGCACGCCGAATGGGGCACGATCAGCTCCGGCACCGCGGATGCGCTGAACGCAGCGCGTGCGGCGGGAGGCCGGATCGTTGCAGTCGGGACTACCTCGCTGCGCTTGTTGGAAAGTGCGGCGCGCGATGACGGCCGCATCGCGCCGTTCGCCGACGAGACCTCCATCTTCATCACGCCGGGCTATCGCTTCCGTGCCGTCGACGTGCTGATGACCAATTTCCACCTGCCGCGGTCGACGCTGTTCATGCTGGTGTCGGCGTTCTGCGGCCTCGACACCATGCAGGCGGCCTACGCCCACGCCATTCGGACCGGTTATCGGTTCTACTCCTACGGCGACGCCAGCCTGCTGTTCCGGAACGACATCACCCCATGACCGTGCCCAATCACTTCGAACTGCTCGGGACCGACGGCGCCGCGCGCACCGGCCGGCTCACCACGCCGCATGGCGTCGTTCGCACCCCGGCCTTCATGCCGGTCGGCACCGCAGGCGCCATGAAGGGCCTGCACTGGCGCGAAGTCCGCGACGCCGGCGCAGATATTGTGCTCGGCAACACCTATCACCTGATGCTGCGGCCCGGCGCCGAGCGGATCGCGGCGCTTGGCGGCTTGCAGCGCTTCACCACATGGAACGGCCCGATGCTGACCGACTCCGGCGGCTTCCAGGTGATGTCGCTGGCGCAGCTGCGCAAGGTCAACGAACAGGCGGTGACGTTCCGCTCGCACATCGACGGCGCAGCGATCGAATTGTCGCCGGAACGCGCGATCGAGGTGCAGCGTCTGCTCGGCTCCGACATCGCGATGCAGCTCGACGAATGCGTGCGGCTGCCGGCGGACCACGCCGACATCGAACGGGCGATGCAGTTGTCGCTGCGCTGGGCCGAGCGCTGCAAGCGCGCGTTCGAGACCGCGCCGGACGGCTACATGCTGTTCGGCATCGTGCAGGGCGGCGACGTGCCTGCGCTTCGCCACGCCTCGGCGCGGGGATTGATCGACATCGGCTTCCACGGCTATGCGATCGGCGGCCTTGCGGTCGGCGAACCGCAGGAGGTGATGCTGGAGATGATCGAGGAGGCGGCGCCGATCCTGCCAACGGACCGGCCGCGCTATCTGATGGGCGTCGGCACGCCCGAGGATATTCTGGAAGCGGTGGCGCGCGGCATCGACATGTTCGACTGCGTGATGCCGACCCGCAATGGTCGCCACGGCCTGGCGTTCACGCAATACGGCCCGATCAACCTGCGCAACGCCAAGCATGCCGACGATCCGCGGCCGCTCGACGAAGAGAGCGACTGGCCGTCGACCCGCAACTACTCGCGAGCCTATCTGCATCATCTGGTGAAGTCGAGCGAAACCCTTGGCGCAATGCTGCTGTCGGAGATCAATACCGCTTACTATCAACGGTTGATGCGCGACATCCGCGCCGCGATCGCCGCGGGTCAGTTCGAAGAGTTCAGGCTCAGCACCCGCGCCGGGTGGGAGCGGGGCGACATCGCGGCGCGGGCGTAACGGACAGGTTGCCGCAGCGCTTAAGCTGCGGCCTTTTGAACAGCCGCACGCATTCATCGGGCCCTGCGTCGGTCATTCCCGACACCCGGCGGTTAATGCCCAGCGCTGAGTTTCCCAGGGTTAGAGAAGTCCTGCGCTTGATGGCATCGGGGCCGTGCCTGGGGGCTCGCAACAGGTGCTGCCTCATGGTGAGGAGGCGCACAGCGCCGTCTTGAACCACGCGCCGCAGGTGATGCGGCCCCCTCATCCTTCGACACGCCCGGCTTTGTCGGGCTCATCAGGATGATGACTTTTGGACCCGTGGCAAGGGCCAAGTTCGCTTCCGTCAATCAATGCAACGCTTGAGATGGTGGGCGCCGCAGAACACCGAGAAGCGGTCGCCGTAGCCATTGTCAACGTCGGCGACGCGGTGGATGTCACCGCTCTCTTCCTCGATGCAGACGAGCTCGGGCGTGGCCGCGAGCTGTCCGAGAACGTCGGGTATGCAGTCGAGGTTGGCCCTCTTTTGGACGATCTCGTTCGCTTCCGAAAAAGCATGGTGCTGGCCATTGCGGCCAGCGTTTGGACGTTGGCCTTCGCCTTGGGGGGCTATCGTTTGGCTCCGGCGGAGATTCCGTGAGCCCTCCAAACCCTCAGCAGCTCATTGTCATTGCGTCGCGTGTCTGCCTAAAATATAAACCGACTCGTCGGTCTATTAATTCGGCCGATCGCGCATGGGAGACCGCAAGATGTTCGAATTCGCCGAGCCAGCTTTGCCGGAAGGGGATCTGGCGCTCGTGAGAGCTCAGCTCCGCCGGTATGTGGACGAGCGGATTTCGCCGGTGGCTCAGTCGTGGGAAGAGGCCGGCGAGATTCCGCGCGAGATCTTTCGTGAGATGGGAAAGCTCGGCTTTCTCGGGATGCGGCATCCGACCGAATATGGCGGCGGCGGCATGGGGGCATTGTCGTCCGTGATTTTGGCGGAGGAGCTGTCTCGCTCGTCGTTCGGCGGAGTCGCGAGCGCGTTGACGGTGCATTCGGACATGTCGATCTCGCACATCGCGTATCGCGGCAGCGAACAGCAGAAGGAGCGCTATCTCCCGCCAGCCTGTGCCGGTGAAAAGGTCGGTGTCATCTGCGTGACCGAGCCGCATGCCGGCTCCGACGTTGCCGGCCTCAAGACCCGTGCGACGCGGGTCGATGGCGGGTGGTTGATCAACGGGTCGAAGACTTTCATTACCAACGGCGTTCTCGGCGACATTTACATCGTCGCAGCGCGTACCGATCCGGATGCGGCGGGCGCGCGCGGCATCTCTTTGTTCGTCGTGGAGCGCGGCACGAAAGGGCTGTCGGTATCCGGAAAGTTGCGGAAGCACGGCTGGCTCAGCTCCGACACGGCGGAACTGTTTTTTCAGGACATGCTGGTCCCCGAGGACGCGCTTCTGGGCGAAGAGGGCAAGGGCTTCTACTACATTATGGGCACGTTCCAGAACGAGCGCCTCGTGATCGGCGGGCTCGTCTCGGGCGCCTGTGCGAAGGCGATCCAACTCACGTTGGACTATCTTCGTCAACGAAAGGCGTTCGGGAAGTCGCTTTGGGATCAACCGGTGGTTCGCAACAAGATGGCTTGGGTGGCTGCGAAGGCCGCCGGTGTCCGGGCTCTCACCTACCAATGCGCGACGATGATCGACGACGGGCAGGACGTCGTCCGCGAAGTCTCCATGTTGAAGGCGCTTGCCGGCGAGACGCTGCAGGAAGTGGTGCACACTTGCCTGCAGCTTCACGGTGGCATCGGCTACATGTCAGGAACTCCGATCGAGCGGATGGTGCGTGACGCGCGGATTTTGACGATCGGCGGCGGCGCGACCGAGGTCATGCTCGAGGAGGTCGCCAAGCGGATGTGATCCGTCGTGTTCTGCTGCGCCGGTTGTGATCGTCGGCGCAACCGCGGTTGCGATTGACATAATCCGACTGGTCGGTCTATTTATTGATGGCGCGGATCTGGTGTGACCACTGCCGCGACGACCACTCACAAGAGTGGCGACAATGCTGAAAAGGGAGGAGCCGATGCAGACCGAACACGAGACGACGGTCGCCACATCGCTGCTGGTCGCCACGGGACCAGTCACAGCGGAGCTCCATCCCGACGGCGTTGCCCATGTCCGGTTGAACCGACCCGAATCCGCCAACGGGCTGAACATCGAGCTGCTCACTGCGCTTCATCAGACGATCATGCTGCTCCATGGCGACGACCGTGTGCGCGTCGTTCTGCTGACGGGCGAGGGCGCTAATTTCTGCGCGGGCGGCGACGTTCACACCTTCCTCGCCAAGGGCACGGAATTGCCTGCCTACATTCGAGTGGCGACGGCTTATCTCGGCATGGTTGCAAGTAGCTTGATCCGTCTGAAGGCGCCGGTCGTGACTGCCGTGCAGGGATACGCTGCAGGCGGCGGAGGCATGGGGCTGGTATGTGCATCCGATTTCGTCGTGGCCGCCGAGTCCGCAAAATTCATCGCCGGCGCGACGCGGGTTGCGATGGTTCCGGACGCCGGCGTGACGGTGACGCTGACGCAGCTCGTCGGCTTCCGGCGCGCGATGGAGATCCTGATGCTCAATCCGGTGCTCGATGCGCCACAGGCCCGTGACATCGGCTTGATCACGCGCGTCGTGCCGGATGCCGAGTTGCTCGATCAGGCATGGGCCTTGGCGCGCACGCTTGCCGGCGGTGCCCCGGCTGCGCTGGCGAACACGAAACGCTTGCTCTGGAATGGTCTTGGAGAAGGCGTCGAAGCTGCCATGCCGGAGGAAAACCAAGCTCAGGAAGTGCTGTCCGGGATGGCCGATGCTCGTGAAGGTCTCTCGGCCGTGATCGAAAAGCGCAGCCCGAAGTTCACCGGACGCTGAACGATGACGGTGCAGACCAAGCGACACGCACTAGTGGCGGGCGGCGCAAGTGGCATCGGTGCCGCCGCGGCGTCGCACTTGGCGGCGGATGGCGTCGCGGTGACGATCGTCGACCTTGATCAGAGCGGTGGCCGGCGCGTGGCCGAAGAGATCGGTGCCTGCTTTCTGACGGCCGATCTGACGAACTACGCGGCGGTCCGCGAGACCATCGCGACCCGCGGACCGTTCGACATTCTGGTCAACAGCGCGGGCGTCGATCAGCACGCCTTCTTCACGCGAACCAGCCCGCAGGAGTGGGCCAAGCTGATCGCCGTAAACCTGATCGCGGTGCTCAACACGACGCATGCTGTGCTGCCGTCGATGCAGGAGCGCCGCTACGGCCGCATCATCAACGTGGCGTCGGAGGCCGGTCGCCTCGGATCGCGTGGCGGGGCGGTTTACGCCGCGGCGAAGGGCGGAGTGATCGCCTTCACGCGGTCGATCGCCCGGGAGAGTGGCGCGATGGGGGTGACGGCCAATGTCGTGACGCCTGGTCCGATCGACACGCCGCTGCTTCGGCGTGCGGTTTCCGAAGGGGGCGACAAACTGATGGGGGCGATGACCTCCGCGACGCTGCTGGACCGTCTCGGCTCGCCCGATGAAGTCGCCGCCGCCATCGCTTTTCTAGCGTCTGAAAGGGCAGGCTACATCACCGGCGAAGCGCTCGGCGTCTCCGGCGGCATGGGATGCGGCGCGTGACGCAGGACTCGGTCGATGCGGTTGTCGCCAGGATCCGCCGGGTGTACTCGCGGTGGCGCCGAGATACTCCAGTTTCGCAGATGCGCGCGGATTGGGATGCTCTGTTCGATGTCGAGATCGATGCAGAGGTCGAGCCGGTCGACGCAGGCGGCGTGCCGTGTCACTGGATCAGGCCTGCACGACAACGAGCTGACGCCGTCATCGTCTATCTCCACGGCGGCGGCTATCGGGTCGGCTCCGTGGCGTCGCACCGTGACCTGATGGCGCGGCTTGCGACCGCGGCCGGCGTGCAGGTGATCGGGATCGACTATAGGTTGGCGCCCGAACATCCGTTGCCCGCGGCGATCGATGATGCCGTGGCGGTGCTGGATTGGCTGGAGCAGACCGGCTTCGCCGCCACGCAGACGGCCGTAGCAGGCGACTCTGCGGGGGGCGGCCTTGCGGTTTCAGCGATCCTGTCTCGACTGAAGGATGGAAAGCCGCGGCCCGCAGCCGCCTATCTGATGTCGGCATGGACCGATTTGACCGCGTCGGGCGTGAGCTACGCCGAGCGCGCTGAGCTCGATCCGATTCATCAGCGCCATCTCATCCAGGCGATGGCGCAAGGCGCGCTCGGGCCGGATGGCGCGACCGATGATCCCAGATGGTCGCCGTTACGGGCGCCTCGCGAACTCCTCAGCAGATTGCCGCCGATGCTGCTTCAGGTCGGCGAACGCGAAACGCTGGTCAGCGACACGGTCGATTTTGCGGCGTTGGCGCAGGCCGAGGGAGTGCCGGTGCAATTCGAAATCTGGCCGGGAATGATTCATGTGTTTCAGCAATTCGCCCGCGATCTGCCTCAAGCGGAAGAGGCGATCGCTGCCGGCGGCCGCTTCATCGCAGCGCATCTCGGCTCGGCCGCGAAGATCGAATGATGGCGGCCGCACCTGACCATATGGCCAAGACAGCCAGGAGGCTCACTTGAGTGATACATCAGCTCTGCATTTCGATGCTCTCGTGATCGGCGCCGGCGCCGGCGGCCTGACGGCTGCAGCGCGCCTGGTCGCTGCGGGCAAATCGGTGCTGGTTGCCGAACGTTTAGACCGCCTGGGAGGCCGCGCCTCGAGCGAAGTCATCGACGGGCACATCGTCAATGTCGGCGCGATTGCGATCGAGCGAGGCGGAGTCTTCGAGGAGACATTCGATCTGCTTGGCGTCCCTCTGGATATTCGTGAACCCAATCCTGCCACGGTGTTCCTCATCGACGGCAAGGTCATCAACGTCGCCAAAGGCGGTTGGGGAATGCTGCTGGGCACGTTCACCAAGCAAGCCGCGAAGATCGGGGCGAAATTCTCCGACGCCCGCGCCGGCGATCTGCCTGAAGCCAAGCTGACGACCAAGCAGTGGCTCGAGCAATACACATCCAATGCCACGGTACATGCGATCTTCCGCAACCTTTGCGCTGCCATCTTCGCCGTCAACGCGGACGAACTGCCGGCGCGCGCCTTTCTCACTTATTTCGCGGTGAAGGGAGCGTTCAAACGTTTCGGATTCTGCCCACGGGGCACAGTAGGCTTGTGGAACGACTTGGCGGAGGGCATCCGAAGCCGCGGCGGCGACGTGTGGACCGGAGCGGCGGTCACCGGCCTCGAGGTGCGCAGCGGCCGGGTCGTCGCGGTGACGATCGAGCGCGCGGGCTCGACCGTTCGAGTTGAGCCCGGCGTCGTGATCAGCAATATCGGTCCAGCAGCAACGGCCTGTCTGCCGGGCGCCGATGCGATGGGGACGGCCTATATCGATCAGGCCAAGGCGCAGCCGAAGCCGGCCGCCAACATCGTCATCAACTTTGCCACGCGCGAGCGTCTACTCGACGTGCCCGGTCTGGTGACCTTCGGAAAGACCCGGCGGCTGTGCAACATGGGCGAATTGACCGCGACCTGTCCCGAACTCGCCCCGGCAGGCTGGTATCAGTACGTCGCCTACGCCGTTCCGCGGCCGGCAATCGGCGATTTCGACGATCAGTCTGAAATCGATGCGTCACTGGCCGATCTCCGCGACCTGTTTCCGGCATTCGTAGATGCCAAGATGCTGTCGGTCCGTGTCATGAAGGGCGAGTGGCCGGCACAGCGGTCCTGCGCCGGGTTCGACTTGTCGCAAGACACCCCGCTGGCAAATCTCTGGCATGTAGGCGACGCGGTGAAAGACTATGGCGACGGCGGCACGCAGGCCTGTGCCTTCACGGGCCGTGAGGCTGCAAACAAGGCGTTGGCCGAACTTGCCGCTACCGAGGTCGCATCCCGATCGGTTGGCGGTCAGCGCCTGGCGGTGAAGACGTAGCGATCCTGTCGTGATACGACGTCGAGAATCCCGCGTCGCACCAGCCGATTGGCATGTGCGAGCGTCTCGGCGAACGCGAACCCCATTTGGTGGGGGTCCAGCGGACGGCTGAACAGCAGCGGAACGAGCTCCGCAATCGAATGCTGATGGGCGCTGCACGCTTCGGCCAGAATGCGGCAGCGGTTCTCGTGATGGTCCACCAACTCCTGCGCGCGCTGATGGAGACCGTAGAACGGTCGCCGGTGTCCGGGAAGTACGAGGACATCGTTGGGGATCTGGCTCGCCAGCAGACGGAGGCTGCGCAGGAAGTGCCCGAGAGGATCGCCGTCCGGCTCTCCGGCCCAGACGGCGACGTTCGGCGAAATCCGCTCCAGCACTTGATCCGCGACGAACAGCAGCCGGTCCTTCTCGCAGTAAAGCATGACTTGCTCGGCCGAATGACCGTCGCCGGTGAGCACGCGAAAGCTTCTGTCGCCGAGCGTCAGCATATCCCCCATCACCAGGCGCAGAAACGTGTCGGGCAAAGGGCCCACTTGTCGTAAGTACTCGTGGCCCTGCGTGCTGACGATGCGCGCAGCATCGTCGTCCATACCGTGACTCTCATAGAACAGCCGGTTCGCCGGCGATTCGAAAGCCTGCGGGTCGAGCGAGATCACCCGGCAGCTCATATAGCTCGACAGGCTGGTGAGGAGCGGCGCTTGAAAGCGTTTGCACAGCCATCCCGCAAGGCCGATATGGTCTGGATGGTGGTGTGTGACCACGATCCGCGTGATTTTGAATCCGCGCAATGCGCCGCCGAAATAGCCGTCCCAGACTGCGAGTGCCTCGTCCGCCGATAAACCGGTGTCGAGGATGGCCCAGCCGTCCGCATCTCGGATCAGGTAGATGTTCACATGATCGAGCTGGAACGGCAGCGGCAGACGTAGCCAGAGCAGGCCGGGACGCACCTCTGTCACCTCGCCAAACTGCGGCGGCTGGGGAAAGGGAAAGTCCAAGTGGGCCGGAGCAGGCGCGGCGGTGTCGGGCTGCATCATCGTCCTTCCGTGTTTGCTCGGTCCACGATCATTCAGTGTTTCGAACGATCGTCGATCTTCGTGCCGGTGGCGCAGATCAGAAATCCGCCTGACGGCGCGCCGGCATTGGCTCGTGCACCGATTGCGCGGCAGGACAATGTCGCGTCCATTCGGACAAGTGGCCCGCATGTTTGATCTGTGGCAAAATATAAGACCGACGGGACGGTTTATGTCAACGCGTTCAGCCGCGCTGGTGCGCGCTCACCGATGCACCAGATGACGCGCTCCGGACCGCAAGCTGCGATTGCAAATGCAAGAGGGGGCAGGAATGCCACGCGTTCGAGCCGACAACTACGATGACAAGTACCGAGCGATTCTCGACAGTGCCGCGGCTCTGTTCGCGAAGGTCGGCTACCCGAGCGCCAAGCTGCAGGATGTCGCGAAACTATGTGGCGCAACCAAGTCGATGCTGTACCACTACTTCCCCACCAAGGATGATCTGCTACTCGCGCTGCTGATCGATCATCTCGAGCGTCTTCTCGCCGAGATCGATCAGGCGCTGACCGAAAGCCGAGCTCCGGATGAACAGCTTCAGCGCTTCATCGACGTATTCGTGACGAAATCGGCGCAATCGCGTCAGCGTCATGTGAGCGCCATGAATGATGCCAAGTTCCTGCCCACTGAAAAGCGCGCGCAGGTCTTGCGGCTGGAACGAAAGGTGAGGCGAACGCTGGGCGGATTGCTTCGCGACGTCAATCCTGGCTTGCCAGACGAGGTTTATGCACCCTACGCAATGCTGTTGATCGGAATGCTGAACTGGACCGATCTCTGGTATCGGCCGGCGGGAAAGATGAAGCCTCGTGAGCTTTGCGACCGGATTGCGCGGCTCTATCTCGGCGGCTTTCTGGCCGAGACGTCGGAGGGGCGGTCGCCGGAGGACGAGGGACGGGCGCCGCGCGGCCACAAGGCGCGTGCTCACAAACTATCTCGAACTTGATCTCCGCTGCTGCTTAGAGCGCCGGTTGCGACCGTTGCTGTCACGCTCGCGATTGACAATTGTTTGCATTCTATTTATAGACCGACTGTCCGGATTATAAAGAAGAGACGGGAGAAGCGCCGGTGGAAGTTGGTCTGCACAGCCCTTGGGAGAAGCTCATTCGGCCAGGAATGGTCCATGGCTCTCTCTATTCCGACGCCACGATCTTCAAGGAGGAACTGGAGAAGATCTGGTTCAAGACCTGGGTCTACGTCGGGCATGACAGCGAGGTGCCCAACCTCAACGACTTCGTTACCAAGTCGATCGGACCGATGCCCGTCCTGATGGTTCGCAATCAGCACGGCGAGATCAATCTCCTTCTCAATCGCTGTCCTCATCGTGGCAATGCGGTGTGTGTGCAGGACAAAGGAAATCGCAAGTCGTTCACCTGCCCATATCATTCGTGGACATTCGCGAACGACGGCAAGCTGATGAACTACGCCTTCCCAGAAGGATATGCCGGAACCGACAAGTCGGGCCTCGGTCTGGCGAAGGTGCCGCGCGTGGCAAGTTACCGCGGCTTCGTCTTCGCCTCGATGGCGCAAGACGGACCGTCGCTCGAAGAGCATCTCGGCGGTGCGCGCCGAACGCTCGATCAAGCCTGCGAAAACTCACCGACCGGCGAGCTGGATCTCAGTGCCGGCTTCCTGCGTCATCGCGCGCGAGCCAATTGGAAGTTCATCCTGGAGAACGAGTGCGACGGCTATCATCCGGCATTCGTGCACTCTTCGATTTTCTCGGTCGCAGACAGTGCCATCGGCAGCCTGTATGGCAACGACGCTGTCGCTGTCACGCGCGGCTTTGGAAATGGCCACACCGAGGTCGACCCGCGGCCGGAATTCCGCCGCCGCGATCAGCCGATGAGCTGGTTCGGCACGACGGCCGAGAAGCTGCCGGAATACACCGCGCAGATGAAGTCCGCCTATGGCGACAAACGCGCCCGGCAGATCATGATCGATGGAATGCCACACGTCATGATCTTTCCTAATCTGTTCATCGCCGAGATCCAGATATTCGTCATTCAACCGGTGTCGGCCGTGGAGTCGATCCAGCACGTCACTGCGATCCAGTTCAAGGATTCGCCGGAGATCAACCGGCGGCTCAGGCAGCAGACGATGGGATCGGTCGGCCCGGCGGGATTCCTGCTCGCGGACGATACCGAGATGTACGAACGGAATCAGCGAGGGCTGGAGATCCGTTCGCCCGAATATCTCTATCTGAAGCGGGGCGAGCATCGCGAGCGGCGCGACGACGACGGATTCGTCGTCGGACATTCGACCGACGATCTGCCGTCACGTGAAATCTGGAAGCACTACCGCACGCTGATGGAGGCCTGCTGATGGATGCCGAGACGAGCGAACGCCCTGCACAGGACATCCTGAAGCAGTGGAGCGGCCGGGATCTGAGCTACGCCGACAAGGTCGACGCCGATCTCCATCATCGGGTGAGTCAGTTTCTCTATCGCGAAGCGCACCTGCAGGACACTCACGAGTACGATGCGTGGGAGGCCCTGTGGACTGACGACGCGGTGTATTGGGTGCCGGCCAACGGCGCCGATACAGATCCGGAGCGCGAGATGTCGCTGATCTACGACAACCGATCGCGTATCGCATTGCGTGTCCGCCAGTTGAAGACCGGCCGACGTCATTCGCAGACACCACCGTCACAGCTCGCACGTATCATCGGAAATATCGAATTGTTGCAGTCCGAAGGCGAGGACATCGGGGTCGCATGCAACAGTCAGATCTTCGAAACCAATCTGCGTGGCGACACGATGTGGGCGGCGCGCTGTTGCTATCGACTGCGACGACAGAATGGAATGTTGAAGATGGCGTTCAAGAAGGTCGTCCTCGTCAATAACAACAAGCCGATCTATACGATCTCGTTCCTGATCTGATCGCAACGTCGGTTCTCGCGTCCGATGATCGCGACGGGTGGGGAATCCGCGAAATTGAACGCGGTGCGACCGGTCGGAATGCGCGACAATTAAGCCGCGGCTTGCAGGCCGACAGGACGGAAACCGCGGCCAGGAATTAGACCGACGCGTCGGTCTAATGATGTGCCCCGTTAAGAGGGCCAATGATCGCCGCGCCGAGGCACCAAGCTCGGAATTCGCGTGATCGAATCGAGGGAGAACGACCAGGTGAAACTCAACTTGACCGATGGACTGCATCGTCAGATCCGATGCGCGCCCGACGCCGTGGGGACGATCTTCGGCGATCGGCGTCGAACATGGCGGGAACTTGCGGATCGGACTGCGCGGCTCGCCGCGGTCCTCCAACAGATCGGCATGGCGCCGGGCGACCGCGTTGCGATGCTCGCGCTGAATTCGGATCGCTATCTGGAGTACATGCTCGGCGTCTGGTGGGGCGGCGGTGCGCTCAATCCGGCGAATACCCGCTGGAGCGCGGCCGAAGTCGCCTTTTCTCTCGACGATTGCGACACCAACATCTTGCTCGTCGATGATCATTTCCTATCGTGGTGCGACGACCTTCGGGCGCTCAGCAGGTCGCTGAAGACGATCGTTTACTTCGGCGACGGTATCGCGCCCGAAGGCGTGCTGCACGCTGAGCAATTGATGCGGGAAGCCCGGCCGGTGGGAGATGCACGGCGCGGAGGCGATGATCTCGCCGGCGTGTTTTACACGGGCGGCACCACGGGGTTTCCGAAAGGCGTCATGCTGAGCCACAACGCGCTGCTCGGGAACGCGATCTGTAATCTGCTCGACGTGGCTTACGGTTCCGACGAGGTCGTGCTCGCCGTTGCGCCGATCTTTCACCAAGCCGGGATGTGTATCCTGATCCGAGCATTGGTGCGAGGTTGCAGAACCGTCTACGTAGAGGCGTTCGAGCCCGCGCAGGTGTTGCGGGCGATCACGACGGAGCGGGCGACGTTCACACTGCTGGTGCCGACGATGCTGCAGCGGCTGATCGAACATCCCGAGTTCGGCGAGTTCGACCTCGGCAGCCTGCGAAAGATCGTGTACGGCGCGTCGCCGATCAATGAAGAGCTTCTTGGGCGGCTGTTGAAGGCGCTGCCACAGGTCGACTTCTACCAGGGTTACGGCATGACCGAGACAGGAGGGCCGTACACGATCCTGCCGCCTCATTGCCATCGCTCGGACGATCCCGCCGACAAGGCCCGTCTGCGGTCGGCCGGGAGACCGGCGTGGGGCATCGAGATGCAGATCCAGGATCTCGACGGCGCGGAGAACCAAGTCGGAGCGGTGGGCGAGATCGTCGCTCGCGGCATCGGCGTCATGACCGGCTATTGGAATCGAGAGCAGGAAACGACGGACGCCTTTCGCAACGGGTGGCTGCGCTCTGGCGACATGGGCTACGTCGATCCCGAAGGTTTCTTGTTCATCGTGGACCGGCTGAAGGACATGATCGTTTCCGGAGGCGAGAATGTCTACTCCGCGGAGGTGGAGAACGCGTTGGCGCGGCATCCCGCGATCGCGAGTTGCGCAGTGATCGGCATTCCGAGCGCGCGGTGGGGCGAGCAAGTCCATGCCGTCGTCGTCCTTCGCACAGGCGCCGAGGCGACATCAGCCGAGCTGCGCGACCATTGCCGCAAGTACATCGCCGGCTACAAGTGTCCGGCGAGCGTCGAATTCCGCGACGCATTGCCGGTGTCGGCGGCTGGTAAGCTGCTCAAGCACGAGTTGCGTGGGCCGTACTGGGCCGTACGCGAGCGCGCCGTTGGTTGATGGAGCGTGGCGGCCGCAACAGCGGCCGTCCGTGACTGGCAATTAAGACCGCATTCGTCCCGTTAGGAGGTGCACCCATGCAACCAAGGAGTCGAGCGGATCTGGCGCGCTCGTTGTACGACGCTTTGTCTGCCGGAGACCGCGAGCATCTCGACCGGATTCTGCATCCAGATTTTGTCGGAGAGATCGCAGAAGGCATGCCGTTCCAGGTCGGCGGCAAGCACGACGGCGCGGCCGCGATGCGTCGCAACGGCTGGGGCGGAATCGCAAGGCATTTCGATGCTCGGGCCGAGCCGGACAATTTCCTCGAGATCGGCGACGATCGTTTGCTGGCAACTGGCCGTTATCGCGGGCGTAGCCGAAACGGTGGAGCGCTCGACGCTGCCTTTGCGCACATCCTGACATTCGACGGTGAGCGGATCAGCGCGCTCCAGCAATTCACCGACACCGCGCGTTGGCGTGACGCAGCCGGCCCGACGACGGGCGTGGTGCGGCTCGATATCGTGGAAGGCATCGCCACGCTTCGGCTGAACCGGCCAGAACAAGGCAACGCCATCAATGAAGCGATGGCGTCCGAATTGAATGCGGCCGTGAAGGCGATTGCGGACGCCAGCGGCGTGCGCGCAATCGTGATCGCAGGGTCGGGAGCCAACTTCACTGTCGGCGGCGACGTCGCATTGTTCGCCGGCACCGAGCCGGCCGAACTGCCCGCCCGTTTGCGCTCAATGATCGACGGATATCATCTCGCCATCGAGAGGCTGACGGGCTTCGATGCGCCTGTGATCGCAGCCGTTCGGGGGGCGGCGGCAGGGGGAGGCTTGGGCCTTCTTTACGCCGCCGACATCGTGGTCGCAGCCCACGATTCTCGGTTCGCGCTCGGCTACGCCGCGCTCGGCCTGACTTCTGACGGCGGCAACACCTGGTTTCTGCCGCGGATGGTCGGCATGCGCCGGGCTCAGGAACTCTTTCTGCTGAACCGCCGCCTGACCGCCGATGAAGCCCTCGCATACGGCATCGTCACCCGGGTTGTGGCCGATGGCGAGGTGGAAGACGAAGCCTATGGGATCGCCAGAAAGCTCGCGGCTGGTCCGACCAAAGCTTACGGCGCGATGCGCCGGCTGCTCCGCCAATCCTTTGAAACCGGGCTGACGGAGCAACTCGGCGAGGAATGTGAGACCATCGTCGTTTCGGCCCGAACCGGTGACGCACAGGAAGGTGTGGTGGCCTTCGCCAGTAAACGTCGTCCTCATTTCCGTGGTCTGTAAGCCGGCGTTCGTGCGCGCCTCAGGTTTCGTCTGTCTGCTTCCGCATGGGCTTCGGGCAGGGCGGTTCGAATGCCTCCCTAATCCGGTCGGCCGTTCGATAAATGATTGCACCGGCCGCGTCTGGGCAGTAACGGAGGCGCAAACAGACAACCGGTCCGACTCGCGGTCGGACGGCTCGAAAGGCTGTAATGGCGCGGACCCGCTCAGAAAACTACGACGACATCCAGAATGGGATTCTGACCGTCGCTTGCGAACTATTTGCCCGGCAGAGCTACATGCGGGCCTCGATCGCCGAGCTCGCGGACGCCTGCCGGTTGTCCCGTGGAGCGCTCTATCATTACTTCCAGTCCAAGGAAGCGATCCTGTTCGCCATCCTCGATGCCCACGTCCGGCGCATGATCGCGGACGTCGAGGACGCGATCGCAGCCGAGACGGACACGCTTGCTCAGTTTCGTGCCGCGATCCGCGCGATCGTCGAGCTCAACGCGCGTTCTCCTAACGAGCAGCGTCTCATCCTGAACGATATGGCCTTTCTCAGCGAGGCCGAGCAGACGTCGATCAGAGCGTTGGAGCGGCAGATCGTCGAGATCGTTTCGGAACTTCTGATCCGATTGGACAGCCGGCGCAAGATCGTGAAGCGGACCAAGACGGTCTACACCATGATGCTGTTCGGGATTCTGAACTTCAGTCACACTTGGTTCGATCCAGCCCGTGGACTGAGCCCGACCGAATTCGCCGACACGGTCGTCGACCTGTTTCTTTATGGGTTCACCAGCCCAGCTCCGGGCGAGGGGTGAGTGCAACTGAAGCGGCTGAGCGGGCCAGTACGGATACTCTCAGGCAATCTCAGGGTGGATTGAGCGTCTATGCTCCGTCATCGACGGCTGGCGGCTGGCATCGGTGCCGCTGCTCGCGTGGCCGGCGGCGTCGCTGCACGGCTCGGGAATTGCGCTGCGGTTGCGGTCAGCGCTGAACTCGGAGGTCTCGGCGGTATCGTTCAGATCCGGGCGTTCTGGGGCGGGCGTCGGAGCCGTTCCGAGCGAGCCACCCCAGGACTCGTATTTCTGCTCGCGAACAACATTCTCTGAGCGATAAGCGAGACTTTCACCGAGACCCTCGAGGCTTACCCCGCCGTTGCCGAACAGAACGTCTCCTCTATGTCGACCTACACGCGGTTGTATCGTTGGCTGACAAGTAGCTCCTTACTCCCAGACGAAGCACAGCTGTTCGCGAAATGCGAAGCGTTCGATATGGCTCACGACGACCTCCTGGAAGGTGGTCATGTTGGCCGCATTGGTCGCGGTCAGATCGATCATCAAAGCGTCGGACGTGGCGGTCAGCCGAGCCTCTCCCAGCGGCAAAGAAATCCGGCCCTGGCTCAAATCGAACTCGGTTTCGAATTTATGCGACCAGTGCTTGCAGAGTTGCTGAAGATAGCGGCTGGCGTGGACCGTCGGCACGGAGGCGTGGGTCGTTTGTGAGCCGGAGGTCGGGGATGAGTTCATGCACGATCTCGATGTTGATTGATTGATGAACGGCTCAGGCGGGGCGCTGCCTGAGCCGTTTCGTTTTGTTTGCACGGCGTCGCTGAACCGCGCGCCGCACGATCGGCGATCAGAAGTTGAAGGTCGCCGACACCATGTAGGTGCGAGGCGCGCCGACGGCCAGATAGCCGCGCGCAGCCGACAGATAATAGGCGGTATCTGCGACGTTCTCGATGGTGGCGCGCAGCACGGCGGGTTTTCCGTTCGGAGCCGTGAACGTGTAGCGGGCGCCGAGGTCGACCCGCGTCCAATCGGACACGGTCTGGGTGTTCGCCTGATCGTAGAATACATCAGCCGTGTGGATGACGCGGCCGGTGAGGGTGACGCCCGGAGCCATCCAGGCCGGCAGATCGTATTCGCCGTAAAGGGTCAGCGAGGTGGTCGGCACGCCGGGCACGTCGTTGCCGTTGTAGCGGCCGCCGATCGTCGATACCAGTTTGGCATCAATCAGGGCGATGCCGCCAAGCAGCCGGAACCCCTTGAACGGTTCGCCGAAGACGTTGAATTCGGCACCGCGGTTGCGCTGCAGCCCGTCGACCGAGAGGATGTTGGTGGTGGGGTCGGTGTAGGCACTGGGCTGCTCGATCTGGAACAGTGAGGCCGTCAGCGCCACGAAGCCGAAATCATACTTGGCGCCGACCTCTTGTTGCTTGCTGACCATTGGCGGAAACACCGTGTCGGAGTTTCGCGACGTCGGTCCGGCGTCGAGCGATTCGATGTAGTTTGCGTAGATCGACAGCTCGTCCGTCGCACGGATCACGGCGCCGACGGCGGGGCTGAAGCGAGCTTCGTTATAGTAGGACGAGCGGGTGCCCTGCGTGGGCCCAGCCGCGGTGACGAAGCCGGCGAGTGCGATGTCCTGCCAACGGCCGCCGAGGGTCAGAAGCAGCCGGTCGTTGAACAATGAAAGCGTGTCGGAGACCGCGACGCTGCGAGCGGTCAGCCGCGACAGCAGCGGCCGGTCGTCGGACTGCGCGAATCCGCTGGTCTGAAAAGCCCCGGGCAATGGGCGGACCGGATTGTAGATGTTGGTCGCGTAACTGTACGACTTAAAGCCGAGCGTTCCGCCGCGATACAGCTCGTTGTTGGCCTCCACTGCCGAGATGTTGAGCTGGTGGCCGATCACGCCGGTCCTGAATTTCGACCGCAGCCCGATCTCGCCCGTATAGCCCTGCAGCTCCTGCGGCTGGATTGCGAGCGTGTTGGTCGCCGTCCCGTTGTAATTGGTGATCCGGTAGGACGAGGTGAGAAAATCTTCATTGTAGATGCTGCCGCCACCGGCAAGATACAGCGTGGTGTCCGGCAGAATGTCGTATTCGGCGCGGCCAGCGATCATCTTGTAGCGGCTGTCGATGTACTCGTCCTTGCTCGCGGTGTTGATGCGGCCGTTCGGTGCGGGTGGGATGACGATGTTCGGCACCGCCGAGTTGAACAGCGACGTTGGGGCATTGATGTGCTGGACCGAGCTGTTGAGATCCAGCGAGGCGCGGAAGTCTTCGCTGCGATAATCGAGGCCGAGCGAGGCGACGCCGACCTCGACCGAATTGAGCTCCAGCGGCGTATCGCCATTGCGGTAGGAGCCGTTGAAGCGAACGCCCCATTCCTTGAAGTCGCCGAAACGGCGACCGACATCGATGTGGTTCCAGAACTGAGAGTCGCTCATCCAGCCGGTCGTCAGGCGCGTCAGCGGTTCGTCGCCGGCCCGCTTCGGGATCAGGTTGATGGTGCCGCCGACGCGGGCGGTGCCGCCGCTGAGCAGCGCGCTCGGGCCTTTGAGGATTTCGACCCGCTCGATGCCCTCGAGGAAGCTCCGCCGCGGATTGGCCAGATAGAACAGCCCGTCATAGGCGGTGTCGAGGTTGGTCACCGAAAAGCCGCGGATGAAGAACGAGTCGCGCTCGCTGAACGGGGGGGCGTCGTTGCGAACCGACGGATCGTTCGACACGACGTCTGCGATGCTCCGTGCCTGCTGATCCTCCATCAGTTTGGAGGTGAAGCTGGTGATGTTGAACGGCGCCGAGAAGATCGAGGTGTTGCCGAGCAGGCCGAGGCGCGCACCGCTGGCAACCTGGCCACCGGCATAGGGGACCGGCGGCTGTCCGACCGTTCCGGTCTGCGGCACCCCGGGGGTGGGGAAGACTGACGGGGGCGCGTCGGCTTGCCGCGCGCGAGGACGGGATGCCACCCGGCGCGGATTGGCGGCAGTGCTCGCAGGCCGGCTCGCTGCGCGCTGACGCGCTTGCGGTTCGAGGATCTCGATCGGAGGCAGGTTCGTCGAGCGCGCCGACGACGTTTGCGCCAAGGCGCCATCGGCAAGCGGCATCACGCCGAAGCCGGAAACGACCAGAGCGACCTGACCAACTTTCTTTCTCATCAATATCTCCGAGATGTTCTTTGTGGAATGTCGTGGAGGGCTATCGTCGCGCCGCGGAAGCTTGCGGGCGATCAGCTGTGATCTGGGGCCAGGTTTCGCTGCCGCGTTGAGCAGCGGGTCGAGGCCGCATGCGAGGGAGGGAGCGGCGGTTCATCGCAGCCGCGCCATGCAATGGGCGTCGACGAACTCACCGTCTCTAAAGCTGGCGGCCTTGTGGGTGCCCTCGATCGTGAAACCGAACTTCGCGTACAGCGCCAACGCTGCGACATTGTCGGTGAACACCGTCATCTCCAGCCGTTTGATGTTCAGCCAGTTGTCGGCGGTGTCGATCATCGCGGCGAGCAGCTTCGAGCCGACGCCGATGCGCGCGTAGTCTTCGTGAACGCCGATCCAGAATTCCGCTGCGTGGGCGCGGCGCCCGTAAAACGGGCGCAAGGCTGACGCTCCGATGATGCGTCCATCCAGCTCGGCCGAGTAGTGCAGGTCGCGCGGGGACTGCGGCTCCAGCCATTTGGCGATGGTTTCGAACGACTCGAAGGGAAGGGCGAGAGTCCAGAACCGAAAGGCGTGTTGATTGACGATGTCGTAGATGTCGGCGGTATCTTCCCGGCGCATCGCTCGAATGATCACATGCATGTCGTTGTCCATGGCGCGGGCCTGCTAGAACGTCAGCTTGGCGCTGACGAGGTAGGAGCGGCCTGGGTCATAGAGTGGCCGCACGACGCCGCTGCCGTATTCGAGGCCGTAGGTGCCGCGTGCCGCATAGGTCTGGTTCAACAGATTGCGAACCTCGCCGCGCAGCGTGAGCGAGGGCAGGGCGAACGGATGGTGTTCGGCAAAGACGTTGACGACCTCGTAGCCGTCGAGCCGTCCGATCCCGGTGAAAGGGTTCAGCAGGCTGTCGTCCTCGAAAGCGATCTCCACATCACCGCCGATCGTCAGGCTCGATGACGCGAAGCTGTGCGCGACCTGGACCGTCAGGATGTCGCCGATCGGAGCGGTCAGGTACTTGCCGAGGTAGCTGTCGGCGGGCCTGCCGTTGATCGTCGCGTCGGTGCGAACGAACTGCAGGCGAACAGAGCCAGCGTCCCAAGAGTAGGCGCCGGCGACGTGGAAGCCCTCGCTCTGCACATCGAAGGCGCGCAGCGCCATGTCGGCGCCCCACAGTGGGACGCGGGCATCCCGGATTCGAGTCCGGAATACGCCGCCCTCGATCCGGAAGCTCGTAAAGTGCGCCACCAGGCCGGCGGTGGCGTTGTCCGAGGTGACCGAACGCGGTCCGGTGCCGTAGTTCCAGGCCGGGTTCTGGACGTAGTTTTCTGCAAGCGGAACGCCGGCCCAGACGTTGGAGTAACCTGCTTTCGCGGTCAGGTGACTGGTCAGGGCGTAGTCGCCCGATACGTTGCTGCTCAAGCCCTGGTCGCTGGAGCGGAAGCCGTTGATGCCGCCGAACTGCTGATGGTCGCCGCGTAGCCCGAACGACAGCTTGGCGTTGTCCAGGAATGTCAGGCGGGCCTGTGCGTAGGCGCCGACATTGTTGGCGGTCTCGGCAGTTCGGTAAGTCCGTTCGATCGATCGGGCGCGGTCGCGATAGAAATCGATGCCGGCAACGATGTCGCCGATCGGCAGCGCGAACTTGTTCTCCAGCTTCCCGTTGAGACTGTCGGTGACGCCTTCGCTGGTGTAGCTGTAGGTCTCAGGCGTGGCGCCGGCGTACTGATCGACCGCGACCTGAGTGCGGTTGTAGCCAAGCACGACATTCGGATTCCACCACCCCTCCGGAGAGACATTAGAGTAGCTGACGACGGTGTTCTGCCGGTCGAGCTTGTAGGGGCGGACGGGCGGCGTCGTCTGGGGGCCGTAGATCTGCACCGCATTGGCGCGGAACGGCCGGATGGCGTTGTCGCGGATCTGCTCGTGGCTGATGGACAAGCGATGTCCGTCGGCGTTCTGATAGGCGAGCTTACCGAGCCCGCTCAAGACATTGGTGGCGCTGCCGAGCACCTGTTCGCCGTTACCGGCTCGAAACTCGCTGCCTTTGCCGTAAGTGAACGAGCCGAGCGCCTCGAATTCGCCCTGGCGGCTGTAGCTGGTGAGGTTGGTGGTCGAGACGTTGCCGTTGAAATTGAACGTCGACTTAATCGAGCCCCCGAAACCGTCCGCGGAGAGGAAGTCTCGTGCGTCCTTGGTGAAGTAAGCAATCGCGCCGCCGAGCGCGCCGGGGCCGGCATCGGCTGGTGCCACACCGGCATCGACGCGGACCGCCCTGAGCAAGCTGGGGTCGATCATCGTGGTGGCGTTGTGGTGGAATACCTTGTTGTTTTGGCGTGAGCCGTCGATCGAGATCGCCAGATTGGTTTCCTCAATGCCCTGGACATAGAGCTTCTGGGACATCGGCAAGGATGATCCGACCACGATGCTTGGTTCGCCGCGGAACACGCCTCTCAGGTCGGTCGCATTTCGGCGTTCGATATCGGCGCTGGTGATATCGATTTCGCTGATGCCGCCGCGCCCGATGCTGACCTCAGTCACACTGATTGTTTCGAGCGCGATGGCGGCGTCGGGCGCCGACTCGATGGTGACGGTGCGGGGGCCGGTGAAGCGATAGGCGAGGTTCGACCCAGCGAGAATCTCGCGCAGCGCGGTCTCGGCGGCGAGGCGGCCGCTGACGGCGGGTGAGGCACCACTGATTGCGCCTTCGCCGAGCCGAACGACCTGAATACCTGTTGTCGTCGTGAAGTCGGCCAGCGCCGACAGGCGCGGCTTGGGCTCGATCCGGAAGTCGAACGTCGCGTCCGCTTGCGGCCGGGCTTCGGACGCGGTCACGAGAAGTGCCAACGCACAGAGGGAGGTCCCGCACCTCGATCCGGCGACACTGGCAAATCTTCGCATGGTCTTGACGTCCCCCACGACGGTCGAGGGGTACGCGTTCAGAGCCCTCGCTGATCAACGTGCGTGCGAGGCAAAACCCGTAAAAATACTGAGAAGCATTACCGGTAGATCAGCGTGGCCACGCCGGGCACCGACAGGGTACGCACGCCAAGGGTGGCGCGCAGCGCCTCCAGCACCGACTCCCGATCGTCGGCGCGAAAAGTACCGGACAGCGTCGTCCTTTCGAGTTGCCGATCGACGATCAGCACGTGACCGGGCGCCATCTTGTCGAGTTCTTTGACGACCTGCGACAGTGGTGCGCGGTCGACGATGATCAGGCCGCGCCGCCACGCGAAAGCCTGGTCCGGTTCGATCGCGGTTGGCGTGCCCAGGCGCCCGTTCTGGAACGCGACCCGTTGCCAATCGGTCAGATCGACTTGGAGATCTGTCGTCTGAGGGTCTGAGACAGCGACCCGGCCGTGCTCGACAGTCACCGCCGCAGCATCGCGATCGACTTCGAAGGCGGTGCCGCGAACCTGAACGTCCACCTGTCCAGCGTGGACGGTGAAAGGACGTGCGGAGTCGGCAACGACGTCGAACCAAGCGCGGCCGCGCAGCAGGGTCACGACGCGGCGACCGCCCGCCATGTCGCTGTTCAGCGCCGTGTCGCCGTCGAGCACCGCCAACGAGCCATCGGCGAGGCGCACGTCGCGCCGTTCACCAGGGCGCGTGGCCGCATCTGCAAAGGCCCGGTCGATGAGGCCGGGATCACGCCACATGAAGATCGCCGCCACCAGCGCCACCACCGCCGAAGCGGCGGCGAACTTCACGTCGATTTTTGCTGGCTGGCGAGGGCGCGGAGTCGGGACTGGCGCCGGTGCGTCGCGGTGCCATCCGGAAGCGGCGAGCTGCGCCGCCGGCTGATCGAGCGCACCCCAGAGCTCCGAGACTTCGTGCATCGCCGCAGGATGCGCGGCATCCGACGCGAGCCAGATCTGGTAAGCGCGGCGGGTCTCGTCCGATACGAGCGGATTGTTGAGGCGGACGAACCACTCGGTCGCCTCCGGGAGCGCCCGCTGACGGTCGTCGTCATTCGATGCGGTGTTCATCTCCACGCCATCTCTCGCGCTGTGCGGGGGCATGATCGAGGTCGCGCGTCTCCAACGCGCGGCCGTCGCCGCATTCTCGCGTGGGATCGTAGGATGCCGTGTTTCAATGCATCAAGACTTCATAAGTGGTTCAGAACGATCGGCTTGCCGTGATAGCTTTCGACCGGCATCTCATAGCCGAAGATCCGCTGCAAGCTGGTTGTGTTTGCGATCAGCGCCGGAGGGCCGTTCGCGACCACCGCGCCGTGCTTCAGGGCGACGATGTAATCGGCGTAAGTCACCGCCTGATTGATATCGTGCAAAACGATCACGATGGCCCGCCGTTCGCTGTCGGCGATCTCGCGGAGGGCGCGCATCAGCTCGCGGGCATAAAACATGTCGAGATTGTTGAGCGGCTCATCCAGCAGCAACCATCGCGTGCCCTGACAGAACGTCATCGCCACCAATACGAGTTGCCGCTGTCCGCCGGACAGCGTGTCGATGAAGCGGTCGGCGAATGACGTCAGATCGAAGCGTTCGAGCGCGGCCTGGGTCAGTGCCCGATCTTCGTCGGTGATGCGGCCGCCATTGTGCGGGAACCGGCCGAAGGCGACCAGCTCACGCACGCGCAGCCGGCTGGCAATCGCCGGATCCTGCCGCAGGATCGCGAGCGTGCGGGCGAGTATGCGGCTCGGCGTCGCGCCGACGGTCAAGCCGTCAACCGTGATGGTGCCTTGCTGCAATGGCTGAAGCCGGGCGATCAGCGATAACAGGCTCGATTTGCCGGCTCCGTTCGGCCCGATCAACGCGGTGACGCCGGTCTCCGGGATTTCCAGATTGATGTCTTGGAGGATCGGCGCGCCCTGATGGGCGAGCGAGACGTTGTTCACGACGATCATCGCCGGACTCCGTGCAGAAGCATTACGAGGAACACCAGACCGCCGACGAACTCGATGACGACGCCAAGTGTTGAGGCGCCGCCGAGAACATGCTGCAGGATCGTTTGGCCGCCGACCAGCACGATCACGGCGACCAGCGCCGCGGCCGGAAGCAGGATCGCGTGGCGCCGCGTATCGATCAGCCGTTCGCCGAGGGCGACGACCAGCAGGCCGAAGAACGCCACCGGCCCGACGAGCGCGGTCGAGACCGCGACCAGCGCTGCGACCAGCATAATCATGCCCGCAACGACGCGCGGCCATTCCAGGCCAAGGCCGGTCGAGACATCGCGGCCGAGCGCCAATACGTCGAGGACGTGGCGCATCCGCCAGACGATGGCGATGCCGACCAGCGTCAGCGCGCAGGCGGCGATCAGAAGCTCGCCGTGGATCTTGCTGAAATTGGCGTAGCTGGCGCCCTGCAGCACCACGAAGTCGTTGGGATCGATCAGCCGGGCGAGCAGCGACGACAGGCTGCGGAACAGCACGCCGACGGTGACGCCGGTGAGCAGCATCAGGATCAGGTCCATGCGGGCCTTCAGCAGCGGCAGAAACAGCAGCGCCGCGAGGATCACCATCACGGTGGCCTCGCCGGCGAACTTGAGCCGCGGGTCCAGCACCGCGAAACCAAGCCCGCCGATGGCGAAGACCAGCAGCGACTGGCTGAACACGTAGAGCGCGTCGAGTCCCATGATCGACGGCGTCAGGATCCGGTTGGTCGTCACCGTCTGAAACACCACCGTCGAGACTGCGATCGAGACCGCAACTACGATCAGCGCAGCCAGGCGGACGGCGCGCAGTTCGAGCGCGAACCAGACGTTTCCACGCAGCCCGACCGTCATGTAGGCTGCGATGCAAGCGAGCGCGACCACGCCAAGCGAGGCCAGGACGATCGTCGATCTGTTACGCATGGGACGGACGGCGCAATAGAAGCCACAGGAATGACGCTGCGCCGACGACGCCCAGCACGGTGCCGACGGGGATCTCGTAGGGGAAGTGCAGCAGCCGGCCGATGATGTCGCAGGCGAGCACCAGCGCGGCGCCGCTCCCCGCGACCCAGGGGATCAGCGATCGCATATTGTCGCCGATCAGCCGCGAGACCATGTTGGGAACCACGAGACCCACGAACGGGATCATCCCGACGATCACCACGGTCAGCGCGGTGACGATCGAGATGATCAGCAGCCCGATTTGCATCATGCGGGCATAGTCCAGCCCCAGCCCGACACTGACGTCGCGTCCGAGCGACATCAAAGTGAGGCGGTCGGCGAACGCCCAGGTTACGGCGAGGACAGCGGCCGAGACCCACAGGAGTTCGTAGCGACCGCGCAGCACGCCGGAGAACTCGCCGTTGGTCCAGATCTCGATGAACTGCAGCAGATCGGTGTGCCAGGCGACGAAGGTAACGGCGGCGCCGACCACGCCGCCGTAGACCAGCCCGAACAGCGGCACCAGAAACGGCTGCGTCGGCGGCAGCCGATGGGCGATCGCCAGGAACAGCGATGTGCCGGCGAGGGCGGTCAGGCTCGCGACCAGTGTCTTGGTGGCGATCGAGGCCGAAGGGAGCAACAGCGCCACCAACAGGATGCCGAGCGCGGCGCTCTGGCCGGTCCCCGCCGTGGTCGGCTCGACGAACCGGTTGCGAGCCAGCGTCTGCATCACCAGACCGGCAATCGCGAGGCCGGCACCGGTCAGAACGGCGGCCAGCGTGCGTGGCAGCCGGCTCGCGGCGACGAGATAAAGCGTATCCGGATTGGTCAACACGTCGCGCGGCGCGACATCGCCGACGCCGACGAAGATGCTGACGGCGAACAGGGCGACCAGCGCCAGCAGCGCGGTCGTCCCGGCGGAGCGCGAAGCGGCTCGCTCGACTGCGATCATCGCGGCTCCGAGAAGCCGCGGGTGAGAGCCGCCAGAACGCGGGTCATCGCCTGGATGCCACCGCCGGCGATGTAGAGATCGGCGGAGGGAAGATAGATCACGCGTCCGCTCTTCCAGGCCTTGGTGTCACGCACCAGCTGGTTGTCGAGCGTGGCTCGCGCTTGATTGTCGCCGGCCCCGATCGCCATCGCGCGATCGACCACGATCAGCCAGTCCGGATCGGCCTTGCGGACGAACTCGAAGGAGACCGCTTCGCCGTGGATCGAGGGGGCCATGGTGGTTACCGCCGGCTCGATCTGGAGCGTGCTGTGAATCCAGCCGAACCGCGATCCGAGGCCAAAGGCGGAGATCTTCGGCCCGTTGGTCATCACGATCAGCGCGCGTCCTTTACCCTTGGCCGCATCGCGTGCCGCGACGATTGCCGCGTTGAACTTCTGCTTTTCTTGCTCGGCGGTCTGCTCGCGGCCGAACAGCCGGCCGTAGGCCTGAAGCCGGGCTTCTGCATCCCGGACCAGTTCCTGTCCGTCGATCGTCATGTCGATCGTGGGGGCGATACGCGAAGTGAACTTTGCCTTGGGCGATGAACGACCACCGAGAATGATCAGATCCGGATCGAGCGCGCTAAGGGCTTCGAGATTAGGTTCAAACAGCGTGCCGACGACCTCGCCGGCGGCAGCGGCTGATTTCAGTTCGGGCAGGAATACCCGATCCGGTACGCCGGCGGCCTTGACGCCGAGCAGGTCGAGCGTGTCGAGCGCCGCCATGTCGAAGACGGCGACGCGAGACGGTTTGGCCTGCACTCTGACCATACCTTGGGCGGTCTGGATCTCGATGGTTTCCGCGGAGGCCAGCGCAGGCAGAGCAAACGCGGCGAGCATGGCGATCATACGGATCAAATACATGAAGGTCCTTTTGAAGAGGCGACGTGCCCGGCGGCACGCGACACTGCCCGCCGCGCCTGCTGCGTGGCCGCCGAGCCGCGGCGGCCTCTCGTCGATATCGAGCGGGCGAGTATGGCTAGCCGATCCCGGGCCAGGGTTTCGAAGCAATCGTGACCGAACCATTCGAGCGACGCTTCCGCATCGGTCTCGCCCGCCAAGGCCGAAAGGAAGCTATCGTAGTCCATCGCGCCGTCGAACAATGGCACCATGCCGTCACGGCAACCGGCTGCGGAATAGACGTTCTCAGGGGCGAACACACCGAGCTCGGCGCGCGATCGAACGTTCTTGAGATGATAGTGCCCGATGAATTCGGCGAGCGTCCGGCGCGCCAGGACCGGATCATCGCCTGCTTCCCAGACATGCAAAGCATCGAAATTGATACCGAGGCCTGGGTGATCCGCATCGGCCAACAGGCACAGCGTCGACTCGACACTGTCTGCCAGCGTGTTCGGGTGTGTTTCGACCAGCAGGCGGATGCCGTGATCTTGGACGATGCCGGCAATCTCGCCGATCCGGCGGGCCAGGGCTCTGCGCTCGTCGCGCGAAAGTGCGGCACTTGGCCTGTTACCGGCGAAGGTGCGGATCTTTGGCGCCGACCAATGCTGTGCGATCCGGCAGAGCTGGATGGTCCGGTGGCGAATGTCAGCAAAGTCGCCGTCTGTCGGCAGGTAATCGCTCAGCATCGGCACCGACAGACCGCAACTGCGAATCCAGTCTGCACCGTATTCCGGGTGCGTCCGCATCAAGCCGCGCGCGTGAGCGCCCCACAGTTCGACACCGTCGAAGCCGTTGCGTTGTGCCCACTCCACGATCTCGCTGAAGCAGAGCAGGTGATGGCGGAACGTGATGGTGCAGACCGAGAGTTTCATCACCGCGCACCGACACGGCGTTCACGGGGCATCGCCTGGGTCAGACCTTTTAGGGCGCACCAGGCGATGAAGACCTCGTGCAGCTTGGCCTTGATCGCGGTCTCCAGAGCATCCAGGTGATCCAGCGCCTGATTGATGTCGGCGGCGCAGGCGCGATCCTCGGTCTGGGCCAACCGCAGGATCTTCAGATGCAACGCCGGGAGGCCGAGCGCGAGCTCTTCGATCCGGTCGCACCACGTCAGGAATGCGTCGTTCGGCAACTCCAGTTCGCGCCAGAAGAAGGCGAAGCCGTGCTCGTAAGCCCATTTCCGGATCGACAGCACGGGAAGCTCACGTACCGCATCGCCGAGCGCCTGAAGGCGCAGGCCGTCGCGGCAGCCGAGATGGGCATCGACGACTTCGCGGATGCGGCGGATCAGCGGATTGTCGTCGGATATGAAGCACGCCAGAAAATAGTCGCCGATGTCGGCGGCGGTTGGCAGCCGTATCGAGCGGCGATCGAATACGTAACCGCCGGCGACGCTCGGCTGAGCGACGGCGTTGAGGATACGGTCTTTTGCGATCGGTCCCTCCCAGCGGAAGTCGGGATCGCGAATCTGCCAGATCTCCGGATCCTCCGTCGCTTCGACCATCAGATAGTGCGGAAATGGGTTCTGGTTGAACTTGTTCTCCCGCTCCGGCAGATGGAACATGTCCAACATCACCATCACGCTTTCGGGCGGCTGTCGGGCGGCGACCAAAGCCATCAGCCTGTCGAGATTGGCATGTTTGGGTGCCGAGTGATCGTACCATTCGGTGACATGCACGCCGTAGAGTCGCTCGAACCATTGGCAGAAGAAGCCGTGGCTGATCTGATCGCTGTGATAGCGCAGTTGAAGCTTGTCCGAGACGGCGAAGTCGGCGTCCCAAAGACCGAAATACATCGGGCGATGATCGAGGCCGGCGGCCTTCACAGCGTCGCAGAGACACGACACGACGCAATGCACTTTGATGTCCGGATAGACGTCGGCATGGACGTCAGGAGAGTCCGCGACTGCGGTATCACTGGCGCTCGAGGTAGCCGGGGAAGAACCGGCTAACAACTCCACCAGATCGCTCACTGTCTCGATCGCCGTCGCTGCGACGGCCGCTTCGGGGACGGGGATGCCGTGATCGAGCTCCAGATGCAAAAGCAGGTCCAGCATCAATACCGAGTCGAGATAGAGGTCGGCATTCAGCCGTGATTTTGGGCCAAAGCCGTCGAGATGCTGGTTGTTTAACCGCTCGGCAAGCACTTGGCGGATCGCGGCCGTAATCTGCTCGCGAGTCACGCGGCGGTCTCCTCTGCCAAAAACGCGAGGCGTCCTTCGGCATGCAAGGCGGCGATCTCTCGCCGGTTGATCTTGCCGTTCGCCTGCCGTGGCAGCCGGGGTAGGCGCACCGTCTCCATGGGGACCTGATGGGGAGCCAGGTTCTTGATACACCAGTCGCGCAGCTCCGCCGGCGCAATGCTGCGGTCCGCGCTGAATGCCACAGCGACCCGCTCGCCCGCGAGAGAATCCAGACGTCGGAATACGACCGCGTCGGTCACACCCGGCATCGCCATCACCACGTCCTCGACCTCCTTTGGATAGACGTTGAGGCCAGAGACGTTGATGGTGTCGTCGAGGCGACCGACGAACACCAATGTGCCATCGTCCTTGGTGTAGCCGAGGTCGGCCGTCCGGATTTCGCGGTCGCCGACGTGGACCACGATCTCCCGCGGCTGACGAGCATCTCCGGCCTCGACCCGTAGATGGGGCAGCGGCAAGCCCATGTCGCCCGATGCGGCCAGGTTCGGGTTGATCGCCACGCATCCGGCTTCCGAGCAGCCATATTGCTGAAACAGATGCGTCGTCCGGGCTCGGATCGTCATCAGCCATTGGTCTGGCAGCAGGGTGCCGGACGTCATCGCAGCATGGATCGTCTCGCCTGCGGGCAGCAGGCGGGCGATGGTGTGGAGCATGGCGGGCGATGAATACAGTAGCGGCCGGTTGGTCTGGCGCAGGCGAGCGATGAGATATTTTGGATTGGCCGTGCCGAGAATGTGCGGAATCTGGCCGCGGCGGAGCCCGATCAGAACGCCGCAGATCAGTCCGTAGGAATGCGTGATCGGACATGCGATCAGCGGCGTCATGTCCTGCGGGGCGGTGAAGGTCGTCACATAGCTATCGATCTCGCGATCGATCTCAGCCCAACTGCGGGCGACCCGCTTCGGTTCGCCAGTGGTGCCGGATGTGGTCTGCATCAGCCCGCCGGGACCGGGACCTTCGCCGCCGAGATCCTCGATGGCGAGCCCATCTGTCACCAGCCGGTGGCAGCCGAGGTCGATTGCCAGCCGGCGCGCTGCAGCACGCGGCGTCGACGGATGGATCGGCAGCACGCTGGCGCCGGCATCGCGGATGGCGAGCAGCAGCGCCAGGAATTCTGCCGGATCGGACAGGCAGACTGCAATGCTCAGCTTGGACCGGTCATTGAGGCCGACTGCCTCAGCGGCGCGAGCGCCCATCGCCTGCAGCAGGGCCTGATCGTAGAATTTGTCGCCGACCTGAATCATGCGTACTCCCGTGCGATCGGCGCGACGGCCGCAAGTGGATTTGGGACTTTGTGTTGGAGAGCGTCGCCCGGCAGGCCGAGCTTTCGGGCGAGCAGGCTTTCGATCACGATCTCAGGTGTGCCGAAGCCGAGACGGGCGACGCGCTCACCGAGGCCGTGTTCGGCGATGTCGGCGGCCAGACGCAACGACACCCGATGCCAGAAAGCCCCCTCGCTGAGGCCGTAGAAGCTCTCCACCAGATGCGAGATCTCGGATAGATTGAACACGAACAGGCAGTCGACGAACAGATCGCGCAGGTCCTCCGGCCGTTCCATCCAATAGTACTGGTTCGGCAGCGCGCGACGATAACGAGGATCGAGCGCTGGAAAATCCGGCGCCAGATTGGGATCGGCGAGGAAGTCCGGCACGAACTCCAGACTGTCGTGGAAGTCGCGCAGGATCAGACGTTCGGGCCAGCCGTCGCGGTGGACCAGCACCATGTTTTGGCCGTGCGCTTCGGTGGCGATGCCATGGACGACGAGCAGCCGCCACACCGGCAGCACTGCGACGTCGATCAATCGGTCGAGCCATGGCTTGATGCCGTAGCGCTGCAGCCACGGATCGATGAAGGGCAGGCCATCTGCTTCGATCGCCATCAGCGTATTGAGCGGTACTGCGCGCTCGCCATCCGCAAGCTTACTCTCGACGCTCTCCCGCCAGATCGCCGCGACGTCTCCCCCGAGTGGACCATCCCGATCGACGATCGCGCCGGCAAATTCGCGGACGATGTCGAGCCGATAGCGGGTTTTGAACAGCGGGTCGCCGTCGAGAACTGCGTCGAGCCAACGCGACAGCAGTGGGGCGGTCGCGACCGAATGCGCCTCGATGTTGCGGCGAGTCGAAGTGTTGACGATGCCGAGCGACAGCTTCACGCTGCTCCGGCATGGGCTCTGAGCGTTACTGAGCGTCCGAACGGATTGGCTGGCGCGATAGGCGTCACCGGCGACTCCGAGATGGTGAATTCGGCCGGACTCGAGCAGGGGACGCAGCCGATCGGCCGACAGATCATGCCATTGCCATGGATGGATCGGCATCAGGCCGAAACGTCCGTGTTCGAGGCCGAGGGCAGTCGCGCGCGCTTTGATCTCTGCGAGTCCGAGGCCGCCGAGTTCACGCTGCCAGAACGTCTCTTCGGCGTCTGGCAATGACAGATGGATGAGATCCCGGGTGACCGCGAGCCAGACCAATTGGAACGAGCCACCGGCTTCGGGGCCGTAACAACGGTGGTCGTGCTCATCGAAACCGGTGCGCGACTTGAAGCAGGGATGGTAGGGGTGCCCTTCGTCGATTGCAGCGTCGAGTGCGGAGAACGACATCAGTCGCCGGTCGCGGCGCGGAGCATGGAGCCGATTCCAACGCACCAGTGCCTCGGTCTGACCGAGTTCCTGAGCGAGCCGCGCTCGCTCACGCGAGCCACCGGGAAGGGCCGCAACCGCATCGCCGATCGACGCCGGACGCCACGCGCTGCCGGTTCGGCACTCGACCGTTCCCGGCTCGAGGCGAGGCCGGCCGAACGCGCCGAGGCGGCCGCGCGCTCGCCAGGCTTGCCTGCCACTGCGCCACTCGAAGGGCCGCGCCGGGGCGGCCGCCGATGCTAAAGGACCGAACAGATTTTCGTACAACGCCGCGGCAATGAGCTGGCGCACGATCCGCTCATCCGGTCGGGCAGGGATGTCACCGGGAAGCGACACGAGCTTCTCCCCGTCGCGCCGGACGGCGATTGCCGAACAGCGGATTTGCCAACTGCACATAGATCGCGCGGCCGTCCTCGGCCTCCAGCTCGTCGATGTCGAACATCCGTGTCAGCAGATTGGCCTTCGCGGCAACAGTCGGACGCTCGACAATGCCGATGGCGAAGTCGCGTCCGACGCCGCCGAGTTCGTGCGCCAAATCGTTGAGGCGATCGCGCAACATAATCAGCAATGCTTCTTCGTCGATCAGTCGATCCTGCCCCATGCGGGCGATCACCGAGCAGAGCTGATTGACGATTAGGTAATAGGCAAAGCGCTCCTGGATCACGCGATCGTCAAAATACAAGCCGCCGATCTCGGCGGTGTCCGGCACCAGCGCGACCAGCCGATCGCGATGGGCATTGGACAGGTAGAAGCCCTGATTGTCCCGATAATAGGACGCGGTCGGCAGCCCGGCCGAGACGTCGAGCAGGACGTTCTGCTGATGCGCTTCCAAGGCCACGCCCAGTTCGTCATAGAGCTTGACGAGCGGGTCCAGCGCGCAATCGAGATAGGCCGAGAACCATTGCCGGGCAGCGCTCGCCACTGGCACGCCTTGCTGCGCAGCATGGTCGCGCACCAACAGGTCGAGCCGTGAGCGCGCGCAAGGCGGAGGATCGGCGGTCAGGGCCGCGATCGTGATGCCCTTGCTCTCGTTGCCCGCTGTGAATGGATTCTCGCGGAAGATGACTTCGAACCCACTCTCGGTGCGGCCGGGAAGCGCGAGCGTCAGGTAGGCTGGATCGCGGATCAGGCGGAAGCAAGGATGGCGCGCCAGGAAATCGGTGCGCGCAAACAACCGCGACATTGCGACCCCGGCCTCGAGTTCGGGCATCCGATTGATCCGCAAGGAATTGGTGATCCGTACCGGCAGGGAGAATTTCAGCATCCACGGAATCTCCGGGCTGTACAGCGTGCGGACCGAGGACGTCGGCGAGAACTCCGCCCCGAACGAACCGAGGCGGCGAAGCCGGCCTTGCCTGGCGAGGTCGGCGATGTCGGGATCGAGCATCACGGCTTCTGCCTGCAGCGGATGGAGGGGCAGAAGGGCTTCGCCGGGACGCAAGGTCGGGCGATCGGCCACCGGGAGGAGTGTCTCGATAATGTCAGAGACGGAAATGTCTTCGGTACCACCGTGACGTAACAACGCAGCGTCGACGGCGAAGTATGTGAGCGGAAATCGGCCATGATGCTCCGGCGCATAAGCAGGCTTCTGCCAATCGGTCATGCCTTGCCGACTCTTCGGCGTCGGGTGCAGCCAATGCCCGAATATCAGGCTCTGTTCGCCGTCGAGGAAGGTTCGGCCTGCCTCCCCGGATGACCGCTGCAGGCTTTCGGCAATGCACTGATAGCTCGCGAGTACGCGGCCAAGCAGCTCTACCTCCTCATTGCGCAGCGTTTTCGTCCGTGCGGCGCCGATTCCAGAATAGCATTCCTGCACCATCAGATAGAGCGCGCGCAGCGGTGCGATCTCATGCCAGGCATTTTCCGGTGCTCGGCAAATGAAGACGCGCCCGAAGCGGAGCGGACCGCACAGCGACTCCCGTTCGATTTCGGCGCGTAATGTCGCAGCCGACATCGGACAGGACCACTCGACGTAGGTCCGCCGATCCCCGCACCCCGGCCGTTCCTGACAGGGCATTCCGGGGTCGATTTCGCGCCGGTAGCAATTGGCAAAGCTTTGGAACGTAGCGCGTTCGGCGATCTCGCGCATGGATTCGGGCATCGGTATGTCTTCCGCATAGCGGCCCGACTTGCTGGGCCGTATGGGTTCAACGGTCGACAGCGCCCAACCCCGTAATCGTAGCCGGGTGCATTGTTTAGAATTCAACCAATCATCGATTGCAAAGACCGGGCGGCGTTGACAGATCCGCGAGGAATGCGGTTAGAAGAATGACCGGCGGTAATGCCTCCGAGCTTCGAATTTCGTCGCGATCGTCTCGGTGGTTACTTCGGACGCTTGGCGTTCGGTCGGGGCTGATGCGCTACGATGGGGATCTCATGTCGTCTGCGACAGAACTGCTCAGTATATTTGGAGCGGAGCAGGGCCAGCTCAAACGGATGGTGCGTCGCATCACCGGCAATGCGCATACTGCGGAAGACGTCGTCCACGAGACGTTCATCAAGTTGATGAATCGCAAGGTGACCGAACGGGACGTCGGACTCGTCGTCACGACCGCGCGCAATCTCGCTTGCGACACGATCCGGGCAGAACGCGTCCGCGCCTCTTATGCCAGCAATGTTTCGTCGGAGCAGTTGCAGACCGGCGTGGTGGACCCCGAAGATGCGGTGGCGAGCCGGCTGGATCTCGACGCGCTGCTACGTGCGCTGCAGACGTTGCCGGTGCGCACCCAGCGGATCTTTTTGCTGAGCAAGGTCGACGGCATGACCTATCCGCAGATCGCGCGCAGCCTGAACATCTCTGTCTCGACCGTGGAGAAGGAGATGATCTCCGCTCTCGAATTCTGCCGGACTTGGCGGCAACGGCGTGAGACTATTTAACTCTCGCGCCCGTTCAGAGCGCTCCTGCCGCGATTGATCATCGGTACGGCTAAGACGCACGATCGATGTTGCTCGCAAATACAGCATTTGCCAAAGACAGCTAGAAGCTGAGTCCGTTCGCGGCGGCTCCGGATGTTCTCGCTCCTGTTGGATTTGAGCTTCCACTGAATGTTGACCGAGCCACAGTCAGAGCCTCAGCGGTTACGCTGCAGTGAGACTGAACCTTCAATTGCCTGACCTCTGACCTGCCGCTGAGTTTTTCCTGCAGTTGGAGTTATAGTCCGGCCAGATGGGGAGGGACTGACCTGCCACTGACCTTTCATCTAGCTGCAGTTGGAGACTCGGCGGCTTTTGTGCCGGTCGGCGTATGTCGAGCACCGGGTGATCGGCGAAGCTGGTCGGTGTTGCGGAGTGGATCGCCCGTTGCGGTGAAGGTGGCGGCAGAGGCCGCTGGGGTGAGGGATGGATTCACGGTTGAAGTGCAACGGTTGATTTGAGTTTGGAGAATGCCTCGGCGGGCGTTCTGAAGTCCAGGCATTTGCGCGGAGTGTTGTTGAGGCGTTCGACATGCTTTCTG
>NZ_QUMK01000034.1 GCF_010907035.1 Rhodopseudomonas sp. BR0M22 | reverse complement strand
GCGCAGTTCGGCTTCGGCCTTGGCGACCGCGACCTGCACATAGCCGCGATCGGCGAGCTTGGGCGCGCCGGTGATCGAGACGCGGCCGCCTGCCATCTCGATCACGTCATCGAGCGCCGCGCGGGCGACGCCGAGGCCGACCACTGCCAGCACCTGCGCGGCGAGGCCGAGCGACGGGTAGCGATAGATATCGGCATCGACCGAGGCCGCACCGCCGCGGATCAGCGTCCACTCTTCGGGCACGACCACATCCTTGACCACGAGGTCGTGGCTGCCGGTGCCTTCGAGGCCGATCACGTTCCAGTTCGGCCGGATCTCGACCTTGTCGGCCGGCATCACCGCGACCCGCGGCAGTCCGCCGGAACTATCACCCTCGACCTGGATTCCGACGCCGATCAGTGAGGCGCCGGTCGAGCCGCTGCCGAATTTCCAGGTGCCGTTGACGAGGAAGCCATCGGGCGTGCGTTTAGCCGGCTGCAGCGGGAACAGGCCGCCGGCGAACACCACGTCCGGGCCGTTCGCATAGAGTTTGCGCAGCGTCGGCTCGGGCAGCGCGGCGAGATACGTGGCGGCGGCGCCGAAGCTCGCAACCCAGCCGGTCGAGCCGTCGGCCTGGGAGATCTTTTCGATCATCCGGCAGAACTCCGCCGGGCTCTTCTCGTCGCCGCCGAATATCCGCGCGACCATCGCCCGGTAGATGCCGGCCTTGCGCAACCGCTCGATGATGTCCTGGGAGACGTGCTGCTGCGCGCTGAATTCGGCGCGGCGGGCCCGGATATCGGCGACCAGCGCGTCGAAATCCTCGATCGGCGCGGCCGGCTTCAGGTGGATCACGCTGGCGACGTCGGTCATGGTGTCCTCTTTCGCGATTGGCGCTGGCGTCCGCGCTGTGAGGACCTTCGATGCCGCGAACCGCGCATCGACGACCTCGCTACTTGCAAAAGACAATCATGAACTACTCGAACATTCCAGTGAATTATCGAGCGTCCGCGCATCAATTTCGGGCGTTTGCCTGCACGCGATCTGCTCATCGTGCGAACCGGACAGGCAATCGGGCTGCTGCGGCGCACGCTGGGTGGCGCGCGCTGAGGCTGGAGCAGCCCATTGATGGATCGAAGCGCTGTCGCTCTCCACGGGCACTGAGTCCTCATCCTGAGGAACCCGTCGAAGCCGGGCGTCTCGAAGGATGGGGCCGCGCGGAACTCGCGGCCCATGGTTCGAGACGGCGCTTCGCGCGTCCTCACCATGAGGTGGTGCTTTTGGCTAGGCCACCTTTGCCAGCTCTGAATTCTGTCAGACGCCGCACTGCTCTAGCATCGGCTCAATCTGCAGCCCTCGCGTAGCGCGCGATGGCAGGAACCGTTCGGGATTCCTCGCGATATGCCGTGCCGCTCCGTCTGGAATAGTTGTCGATTGGCCTGACGAGATATTGTCATTTTCCACAATCTCGGGAAGTGTCGTGCACTGCAGCGAGCGACGCTGCAGCGCCACCGACCGACCAGCCAGGACAACAGATGCAGAGCAAGAACGACGGCATGAAGCGGCGAATCCGGGCTGACGACAGCCGGTTTCTTTCCAACCGCTCGCCGTTCTTTCACAATGTGCGGATGCTGGCGCGCTATTCGGCGCGGATGAACGCCATCCTGAAACCCGCCGGCCTCGACGTGCCGAAATGGCGGGTGCTGATGCTGCTGGTCGAGGGGCGGCCGATCACCGTGTCGCAGATCGCGGACGAGGCGGTGGTCAACATTTCCACCATGGCCAAGATCATCAACCGCATGACCGACGACGGTCTGGTGACGGTGCGGACCTCCAGCACCGATGCCCGCTCGACCGAAGTGTTCATCACCGAGGCGGGTGAGCAGGTGCTCGAACTGGTGCGCGACAAGGTCGCTTACCTGTTCAAGGAAGCGCTGCGCGGGCTGACCAAGGCCGAGGTGCAACTTCTCAACACGCTGTCGGTCAAGATCTACGACAACCTGTCGCCGTAGCTGCCCATAGCCTGCAAACTATGGAAAACGCGACCGTTTCCGTCGCTGCGGTGGGACGGGACGGCGCCTCGTGGTTGCGCCGCACGCAGGCGATGTGACTGCGAAAGCAGCAAACCGTCGCGAGATATTGTGCAGGCCGCCGTTATAAGTTGCTTGATTGTTCGCTGGAATATTTCACTAATTGGACCCGTCATGCAGACGGGAATTAGTCGCGTTCAAAACCCTCTGCTGATCACCGCGCCTGACCCGAGCGGCCGCAGCCGCGAAGCCGGCAGCGGCCCCGCAACGACGGATCGGAAGAGGGACTCATGCAGACATTCAAGGCGTTCGCGGTCGCGGCGATCCTGACGGCGCTGGCCGGCCCGGCGATGGCCCAGGTCAAGGTCGGCGTCATCGCGTCGTCGACCGGGCCGATCTCGGTGGTCGGCCTGCAGCAGAAGAACACGGTGGCGCTGCTGCCGAAGAAGATCGGCGACTTCACGGTCGACTACATCTACATGGACGACAATTCCGACCCGACCCAGGCCACCAAGGACGTCCAGAAGTTCCTGATCGAGGACAAGGTCGATGCCATCATCGGCCCGTCGGGCTCGCCCAATGCCATGGCGGTCCTGCCGTTCATCGCCGACTCCAAGACCGTGATGCTGGCGCCGGTCGGCACCACCGCGGTGGTGCTGCCGATGGACGACAAGAAGAAGTGGGTGTTCAAGACCACCCAGAACGACAACCTCGTCATGGATGCGCTGGTCGCGCACATGAAGAAGAACGGCGTCAAGACCGTCGCTTATATCGGCACCAACGATCCGCTCGGCGCCAATTTCGGCAAGGCCTTCAAGGCGGCGATCGCGCCCGCCGGCATCAAGCTGATCGCCGACGAGACCTTCAGCCGCGCCGACACCTCGGTCGCCGGCCAGAGCCTGAAGATCATCTCGGCCGCGCCCGACGCGGTGCTGGTCGGCGCCGCCGGCGCCACCACGGTGCTGCCGGAAGTCACCCTGGTCGATCAGGGCTACAAGGGGCGGGTGTACCAAACCCACGGCGCCGCGACGCCGGAGTTCCTCAAGCTCGGCGGCAAGAAGGTCGACGGCACCGTGCTGGCCGCCAGTCCGATGCTGGTGCAGTCTCAGGTCGGTGACGACGTGCCGTCGAAGGCGTCGGGCCAGGCCTATATCGACGCCTACACCAAGGTGTACGGCGTCGCGCCCGGCACCTTCGGCGCCAATGTGTGGGACGCCGGGCTGCTGCTCGAACGCACCATTCCGATCGCAGGCCAGAAGGCCAAGCCCGGCACGCCGGAGTTCCGCGCGGCGCTGCGCGACGCGCTGGAGAACGTCAAGGATCTGACCGGCGCGCAGGGCGTCTACAACATGACCCCCGCCGACCACTCCGGCTTCGACGCCCGCAGCATCGTCACCATCACGGTGAAGGACGGCGCCTGGCAGCTTCTCAAGTAACAGCCTCGCGCGCTGCGGATCGCCTGACGCGGTCCGCAGTGCGTTCAATCCCGGCCGGAACTTCGCTCGACTATCGCACGGCAGATGACGCAGCGCTCGCGTCGCCGAAAGGATCTTCGTGAATCTCGTCGTCGCACTGTTTTTGGCTCAGGACGGCATTGCCAACGGCGTGGTCTATGCGCTGCTGGCGGTGGCGATCGTGCTGCTGTTCTCGGTCACCCGCATCACCTTCGTGCCGCAGGGCGAGTTCGTGTCCTACGGCGCGCTGACCTTTGTGGCGATGCAGGACGGCCAGCGGCCCGGCACGATTCCGCTGCTCGGCCTGCTGATCGCGCTGCATGTCGTGGTCGATCTCGCCGCCGGCTGGCGCCGGCAGCGCGCTGTTGCCTTGCTGAGTTCGGCGTTACGTGCCGTCGCCGGCCCGCTGATCGTGTTGGCGCTGGCCTATCTCGGGAGCAGCTTCCACCTGCCGCTGATCGCCCAGGCAGTGCTGGCGATCGCGGTGATCACCGCCGCGGGGCCGCTGCTGTATCGGCTCGTGTATCAGCCGCTCGCCGATGCCTCGGTGCTGGTGCTGCTGATCGTCTCGGTGGCGCTGCATTTCGTCATGACCGGGCTAGCGCTCTACATCTTCGGTCCGAGCGGCCAGCGCTCGGCGCCGCTGATCGACATCACGTTTCCGGTGATGGGCGTGCCGATCGCCGGGCAGACGCTGCTGATTATCGGCATCACCGTGGCGCTGATCGGCGCGCTGTATTTCGCCTCGCAGCACACGCTGTACGGCAAGGCGATGCAGGCGGTTGCGCTGAACCGCACCGGCGCGCGGCTGATGGGCATCTCCACCGCGCTGGCGGGCCGCACCTCGTTCCTGCTCGCCGCCTTCATCGGCGCGCTGGCCGGCGTCTTGATCTCGCCGACCACCACGATTTTGTACGACACCGGCTTTCTGCTCGGCCTCAAGGGCTTCGTCGGCGCGATCCTCGGCGGGCTGGCGAGCTATCCGGTGTCGGCGCTCGGGGCGGTGCTGATCGGGCTGCTCGAAAGTTATTCGTCGTTCTTCGCCTCGACCTACAAGGAAGTCATCGTCTTCAGTCTGATCATCCCGATCCTGCTGGTGCAGACGCTGCGCCAGCATCGCATCGAGGAGGACGACCACGACAGCGAGGCGGTGCCGGCACAGCTCAACCTGTCGCCCGAGGCGCTGCGCCGCCGCCGGCGGATCAAGACCGGCCTCGGTGTCGCCTTCGTGCTCGCGGTTGCGGCCATGCCGGCGATCCTCTCGGACTATCAAGTGGCATTGCTGAACTATGTCGGGCTGGCGGCGATCGTCGTTCTCGGCTTGGTGCTGCTCACCGGCGTGGCCGGGCTGACGTCGTTCGCGCAGGCCGCCTATGTCGGGATCGGCGCCTATATCACCGGCTACGTCTCGTCGACCTACGGCGTGTCGCCGTGGCTGACGCTGCCGCTGGCGCTCGCCGTCGCCTGCGTGCTGGCGCTGCTCGGCTCGCTGATCACGGTGCGGCTGTCGGGGCACTATCTGCCGCTGGCGACGCTGTCGTTGGCGATCGTCGCCTACTATCTGTTCGCGGGTCTGCCGCAGACCGGCGGTCAGGCCGGCATGACCGACATCCCGCCGCTGACCGTCGCCGGCACCGCGGTGCACAGCCCGAAGGCGTGGTATGTCGGCATCTGGGGCGCGCTGCTGCTGCTGCAACTCGGGATGTCGAACCTGCTCGACTCCCGTCCCGGCCGCGCCATCCGGGCGCTGAAGTCCGGTGCGATCATGGCCGAAAGCCTCGGCGTCAACACCTGGGCGATGAAGATCGCCGCCTTCGTGATCGCCTGCCTGCTGGCGGCGCTGGCCGGCTGGCTGTACGCGCACTTCCAGCGCTTTCTCAATCCGTCGCCGTTCTCGTTCAACCAGGGCATCGAATATCTGTTCATGGCGGTGATCGGCGGCGCCGGATCGATCGGCGGCGCGCTGGTCGGCTCAGGCATCGTCGTTCTGGCCAATCAGTGGCTGCAGACCAATTTGCCGTTGATCCTCGGCATGCAGGGCGATTTCGAGATCATCATCTTCGGCATTGCCGCGATGGCGATGCTGCAGCTGTTGCCGCGCGGCATCTGGCCGGCGCTGCTCGATCTCACCGGGCTACGGGTGCCGAAGTCCTGGACGTTCTCGGCCGATGCCAAGCTGCCGCCGCTGCGCGACAAGCCGGTGCCCGGCGAGACCGTGCTGGCGGTGCGCGGCGTCTCGAAGAATTTCGGTGCCATCGCCGCCAACCGCAACATCAGCCTCGACGCCAAAGCCGGCGAAGTGCTCGCCTTGATCGGCCCCAACGGCGCCGGCAAGAGCACGCTGTTCGACCTGATCTCCGGCGTGCAGCGGCCGTCGAGCGGCAACGTGCACTTCCTCGGCCGCGAGAGCAGCTACTTTCCGCGCGACCTGTCGCGCGCCGGCATGGGGCGCACCTTCCAGCACGTCCGCATCGTGCCGGAGATGACGGTGGTGGAGAACACCGCGCTCGGCGCCCATGCCCGGGCCGACACCTCGTTCCTGGCGGCAGCGCTGCGGCTCGATCGGCCGAAGGAGGCGATGCTGATCGCCGAGGCGCTGCGCCAGCTCGAGCGGGTCGGCCTGCACGGCGCCGCCACCACCAACGCCGGCAGCCTCGCCCTCGGCCAACAGCGCGTGCTGGAGATTGCCCGAGCGCTCGCCTCCGATCCATGCCTGCTGCTCCTCGACGAGCCCGCGGCGGGACTGCGCCATCTCGAAAAGCAGGCGCTGGCGCAGTTGCTGAAGCAGCTCAAGGCCGAAGGCATGGCGGTGATCATCGTCGAGCACGACATGGATTTCGTGATGAACCTCGCCGATCGCATCGTGGTGATGCAGTTCGGGGAGAAGCTCGCCGAAGGCACCCCATGCGAGATCCAGCGCAACCCGGCGGTGATCGAAGCCTATCTGGGAGGCGCCGAATGACCACCAGCCGAATGACCACCACCAGCGACGTCCTGCTCCAGGCCCACAACGTCGACATCGGCTATGGCCGGGTCAATGTCGTCCACGGCGTCAGCCTCAATGTCCGCCGCGGCCAGATCATCGCCATTATCGGCCCCAACGGCGCCGGCAAGACCACGCTGCTCAGCGGCCTGATGGGGCTGCTGCCGGTTAAGGGCAAGCTGTCGTTCTTCGGCGAGACCGCGGCCGAGCAGCCCTCCGTCGAGGCTCTGGTCGGGCGCGGCGTCACGCTGATTCCGGAGACCCGCGAATTGTTCGGGCCGATGAGCGTCGAGGACAATCTGCGGCTCGGCGGCTTCGCGCGCTGGCAGCAGGGCCACCGCGACATCGAGGCCGGGCTCGCCGAAGTCTACGCGCTGATGCCGCGGCTGGAGGAGCGCAAGCGCCAGGCGGCCAAGACATTGTCGGGCGGCGAGCGGCAGATGCTGGCGATGGGCCGCGCGCTGATGTCGAGGCCGCAACTGCTGCTGCTCGACGAGCCCAGCCTCGGGTTGGCGCCGCTGATCACCCGCGACATTCTCCGCACCGTGGCGAGCCTGCGCGACCGCGGCATGTCGTGTCTCCTTGTCGAGCAGAACGCCAAGGCGGCGCTGCGGATCGCCGACTACGCTTATGTGATGGAATCCGGCGCCTTCGTGCTGGAAGGCCCGGCCGCCGAGGTCGCCGCCAACCCCGACATCATCGCCAGCTATCTCGGCGTCCGTTCGGCCGCCGCAACCGAGAGCCTGCAGCACTGACGACGCCGGGTCCGCCCGGCGAGACTTCATCACGCCCCAACAGGAGCATCAGCTCATGAACGCCCATGCCTCGATAGACCAGATGACGGAAGCCCAGCTCCGCACCGAGCTGGCGCTGTGCTACCGGCTGATCGATTTCTTCGGCTGGACCGAGATGATCTTCAATCACGTCTCGGTGCGGCTGCCGGGCGCCGAGAAGCGCTACCTCGTCAATCCGTTCGGCCTCAACTACAACGAGGTGACGCCGGACAATCTGCTCACCGTCGACGTCTCCGGCGAGCTGATCGGCAGCTCCGAGTACAAGCCGAATCCGGCCGGCTTCGCGCTGCACGGCGCGATCCACTCGGCGCGCGAGGATCTGCACTGCGTGCTGCACGCCCACACCACGCCGATGTCGGCGGTGGCGCAGAAGGCCGGCGGGCTCAGCCATGACAGCTTCTACGGCGCGCAGCTCACCGGCCGGGTCGGCTACCACACCTTCGAGGGCATCACGCTGTACGACGACGAGCGCGAGCGGATGCTGAAGAGCCTCGGCGACGGCGACGTGCTGATCCTGCGCAATCACGGCGTCGCGGTCGGTGCGCCGGACATTCCGCGCGCCTTCATGCTGCTGTGGACGGTGCAGCGCGCCTGCGAGATCCAGTGCGCGGCCGGCACCATCCCCGGCCCGGATACGCCGCTGCCGGATCATGTCCGCCAGCAGTGCGTCGACAGTTCGAAAGACTTGATCGCGGAGAGCAGCTTCGCCCGGCTGTTCTTCGACGCCGCGGTCCGGCGGATGATCAAGGCGCAGGGGCCGGCGTTCTGAACGCGATGAGCGGCAGCGCGCACGGCGCGGGCGCCATTGGGGCATCGGTGGCGCCCGCCTCTCGTTTGAAGCTGTGCGTGGTCGGCGCCGGGGCGATCGGCACCGCGCTCGCCGGCCGTCTGCATGCCGCCGGCCATTCGGTGGCGGTGCTGGCGCGCGGCGCGCGGCGCGACTTCATCGCGCGCCACGGCTTGTCGCTGAAGGACGGTGACCTCGACGCCGCGTTCCGCCCCGAACTGGCGGAGCTCGCCGATCTGTCGGCCTATGATCTGGTGATCGTCGCGGTGAAGGCCGGGGCTCTGCCGGCCCTGCTGCCGCCGCTCGCCGCCGCGATGCGCGCCGACGCGCTGCTGATGCCGGCGATCAACGGCCTGCCGTGGTGGTACTTCCTCGGCGAAAATGGTCCGCTGGCCGACCGACCGTTGCGTGCGGTCGATCCCGACGCCGCGTTGCTGCCGCTGTTCGGCCCGGAACGTCTGATCGGCTGCGTGGTCTACAGCCGGGTGACGATGCTCGGCAGCGGCCACGTCATCGTCAGCGGCCGCCAGGAGCTGCAACTCGGCGCCGTCAGCGGCGCGCCGCCGCTGGCCGGCCTCGCGGCACGCTTTGCGGAGTCGGGAATTGCCGTAACGGTCGAGGCTGATATTCGCCGGGCGGTGTGGCGCAAGCTGATCCGCAACGCGGCGACCAATGTGGTGTCTGCGCTCACCGACGCGACTCTGGAGCAGATCGGCCACGACGCCGACGCGACGCGGGTGGTGACAGATATCGCGGTGGAAGTCGCAGGACTGGCGGCGCGGCTGCATCGCGCGGTCGATCCCGAGCTGACGCAGTTGCTCGAGGTGCTGCGTACCGCCGGGCCGTTCGCGACCTCGATGCTGCAGGACCTGCGGCACGGCCGCGAACCGGAACTCGGCGCGATCGCCGACGCGCCGCTCGAACTCGCCGGCATGGTCGGCCATCCGATGCCGGCGCTGCAGGCGGCGACCACCTTGCTGAAGTTGCGGGTGCGGGTGCTGCGCGACAACGCGACTTGACGGCGCCGTGGCGCGGTCGCTTCTCGCGCCCGTCAGCATGTCGGCCGTCCGACGTCCGCTGCCAAGCAGTTTCGTCAAAATGCAGCAGTGCAAATCCGGCGCTTGATCCTCTCTCGTGACCCGCAAGACAGGATGTTCTCACGCCGACCCCAAGGAGATGGTTTCCCAGTGTTGAGGCCGGCCGTGTCAGCTCGCCAGGCTCTTCATATACGCCCGCCATCCGCCGAAAGCCGAAATGTCGGTCGCGCCTTTCAGGCCCTCGGCCTCGACGATGAAGCCTTTCGGCGTGGTGCCGTCGGCGAGCCGCGTGGTGCCGATGCCGAGCGGGGCGGGGATGCCGGCGACGAAGCTGCCGAAGCCTTCGGCGGAGATTGCCCAGACCTCGGTGGCGATCGGGGCGCCTTCGCCCGGTGCGACGCGCAGCAGGCCGGGGCGGAAGGGTGGGCCGCCTTGCAGGGCGAACAGCTTGTAGTCGGGCGTGGTGGACACCGCGCGCAGGAAACGCGCGCCGCGGCTGGTCAGCTCATGGTTGAGCGGCATGCCGGACAGATGCGCGCCGACCACCACCAGCTCGATCTCGTTCGCAGCGGCAGAGGACGAACTCTCAATGCGCGCCGGCACCTTGGTGCTGCTGGCGCCCACGGACACCTCGCTTGCGGCGTGAAGGCGCTCGCCCAGCGCGGCGAGCAGAGCGTCGCGGCCGGCCGGCGCGATCAGCGTGACGCCGGACGGAAAACCATCGGCGCGGAATCGGCCGGGTACGCCCAGCGCGCAGAGGTCGAGCAGATTGACGAAATTGGTGTAGGTGCCAAGCTCGCTGTTGGGGCCGATCGGATCGGCCTGCAAATCCGCGACCGTGCGCGGGCGCGGATAGGTCGGCACCATCAGCACGTCGATGCTGCTCCAGATCGCATCGGCGGCGCGGCGCAGCTCGGCCAGCCGGTACAGCCCGCCAAACGCATCGGCCGCGCTGAACGCCGAAGCCGAGCCGATGATCTTTCGCGTCACCGGATGCAGCAGCTCGGGCGTGGTCTCGATCACCTGCCGGATCGCCTGATAGCGCTCAGCGACCCACGGGCCGCTGTAGAGCAGATTGGCGACGTCGAACAATGGCGACATATCAACTGCACGAGCGGGTGCAGACACCACCGTCGCAAGGTCCGTCACCGCAAGATCGAATGCCCGTTCGGACTGCAGCTCGCCGGCGAATTTGCGGCTGGCCGTGTCCGGCACACCGACGCGCAGACCGGGCGGCAAAGCCGCGGGCTTGGTAGCTGCACCGGGATGCGGCCGCGACCAGGGATCGGCGCGGTCGAACGTCGCCATGACGCGATAGACTGCGTGCGCGTCTGCGACGGTGCCGGCGAACACCGAGATCGTATCCAGGGTCCGGCACGCCGGCACCATGCCGCGCGGCGACACGCTGCCGAGTGACGGCTTCAGCCCGACGATGTTGTTGAGCGCAGCCGGCACGCGGCCGGAGCCTGCAGTGTCGGTGCCGAGCGCGAATGTCACCAGACCATGCGCCACCGCGACCGCCGAGCCGCTGCTTGATCCGCCCGGGACGTAGCGCGGATCGATCGCATTGCGCGGCACCGGATAGGGCGTGCGCACGCCGACCAGCCCGGTCGCGAACTGATCGAGGTTGGTCTTGCCGATCAGGATCGCGCCGGCATCGAGCAGACGCTGAACCGCAAACGCGGTTTCGTTCGGCGTGGAGGCGAAGCCCGGGCAGGCGGCCGTGGTCGGCAGTCCCGCGACGTCGATGTTGTCCTTCACGGCGAATGGGATGCCCCACAGCGGCTTGGTATCGGGATCGAACGGGCCGAGCGCGGCGGCGTCGGCGAGAACATCGTGCTCGGGTCGCAGCGTGATGAAGATGCCGGGATCGGCCACCGCTGCGATCCGGCGATACGCCGCGGTGATGATCTCAGCCGGGGAGGCGCCGGCCGCATATGCGGCGTGCAGGTTCCCGATCGTCGGGAAGGTGGTGAGTTCAACTGCCGGCATCACACTTCCTCCAGCGCGCAGATCAGGTCGCCGGCGCGCAGCGTCTGGCCCGGCTTGGCATTGAGGGCTCTGACGATGCCGCGCGCGGTCGCCGGAATCGCGATCTCCATCTTCATCGACTCGATCACTGCCAGCGTCTGGCCGATTTCGACATGCTCGCCCGGCTCGACGGTGAGCTTCCAGACGTTGCCCGGCGCCTCGGTGAACTGGCCGACGCAGCCGTCCGGCACGTCGCCGCCGGAGCCGAGCGCGGCGGCGGTGTCATCCTCCACCACCTCGTCCAGCTTGGCGTCGCGCCAGCGTTGGCGCTCGGCCTCGAATGCGGTCTGCTGGCGGGTCTTGAACGCCGTAATGCCCTCGGCTTCGCGCGTCAGAAACGCCTTGTAGTCGGCGTAGGAGAACGTCGTCTCCTCGATCCTGAGTGGATACGCCCCGTGCGGAAACGCGGCGCGGGCGTCGAGCAGTTCGTCCGGCGTCACCGGGAAGAATCGGATCTGGTCGAAGAACCGCAGCAGCCAGGGATGGCCGGGCTTGAACATTTCGGTGCTGCGCCAGGTGTTCCAGACCTGGATGGTGCGGCCGAACAGCTGATAACCGCCGGGGCCCTCCATGCCGTAGATGCACATATAGGCGCCGCCGATGCCGACGGCGTTTTCGGGCGTCCATGTGCGGGCCGGATTGTATTTGGTGGTGACCAGGCGATGCCGCGGATCGACCGGGGTGGCGACCGGTGCGCCGAGATAGACGTCGCCAAGGCCGAGCACGAGGTAGTTGGCGTCGAACACGATGCGCTTGACGTCGTCTTCGCTGGCAAGGCCGTTGATGCGGCGGATGAACTCGATGTTGGACGGGCACCACGGCGCATCGGGGCGCACCAGCTCCTGATACTTGCGCATCGCCAGCACCGCCTGCGGATCGTTCCACGACAGCGGCAGATGAATGATGCGGCTCGGCACCGCCATTGCCTCGACCGAGGGCAGTTCGCGCTCGATCCTCGCCAGCGCGTCGAGCAGCTTGCGGCGCGACATCACCGCGCTGTCGTAGTGGATCTGCAGCGATCGGATTCCCGGGGTGAGATCGATGATCCCAGGCAGCTTCGCTTTCTCCACCGCCTCGGCAAGCACATGCACCCGCAGGCGCAGTGCGATGTCGAGCTCCATCGGGCCGTATTCGACGAGGAGATTGTCGTCACCGGCGCGGCGATACACCACCGGGATCTCGCCATCGTCATGGCGGCCGACGATCGCCGAGCCGAGCTCGGCAGGTGCGGAGATCACAGTCGGCCCTGCGACCGGATCATCGGCGCGCGTCACCGGCACGAAGCGAAGTTTGTCGCCGGGCTTGAGCTGGCCGACCTTCCACAATTCGTCGCGCGCCACCACAGCCGGGCAGACGAAGCCGCCGAGGCTTGGGCCATCGGGGCCGAGGATGATCGGCATGTCACCGGTGAAGTCGATCGCGCCGACCGCGTAAGCATTGTCGTGGATGTTGGAGGGATGCAGCCCGGCTTCGCCGCCGTCGGCGCGCGCCCATTGCGGCTTCGGTCCGATCAGCCGCACGCCGGTGCGGGCGCTGTTGAAGTGCACTTCGTAGTCGGAGGAAAACAGCGTCGCGATGTCGTCGTCCCGGAAGAAATCGGGCGCACCGTGGGGGCCGTAGATCACGCCGATCTGCCACGCGCGCGTCAGCGCTGGCCGTTCGTCATCGGTGAGCGCGCGCGGCTCCGCGACAGGAGCGATCGAGCCGAAATGCAGCACGTCGCCGGCCTTCAGCGCGCCGGTAGCGTGGCCGCCGAACGCGCCGAGCGTGAATACCGCGCGGGAGCCGAACACTTCGGGCGCGTCGAAGCCGCCGCGGATGGCGAGATAGCAACGCTGACCGGCGCCCTCGATCTTGCCGATCGCCAGCATTTGGCCGGCGCGCACAGCGATGGGCGCGTCGTTGCTAACCGCTGTGCCGTCGAGCTTTGCCGCCATGCCGGCGCCGCACAGCGCCACGACGGCGTCGGCGTTGAAGCGTAGCGTCGGACCGCTGACGGTGAGTTCGAACGCCGCGGTGGTTTCCGGATTGCCGACGATGCGGTTGGCGAGGCGGAACGAGCGCTCGTCCATCGGTCCGCTCGGCGGCACGCCGACGTGCCACAGATGCAGCCGGCCCGGCAGCTCCTGCAGGCCGGACTGCGCGCCCGGCGCCACCACGTCGATGGTGCGCGCCGCGAAGCTGAAATCGGCCAGCACCTTGGTGGCGACCTTGCCGCTGCGGAACAGATCGGACGTGGCGATCGCGCGCAGATAATCGAGATTGGTCTCGATCCCGGCGATGGTGGTCGCGGAGAGGGCGCCGGTCATCTTGTCGATCGCGGCGTCGCGGTCGGCCGCGTGGACGATCAGCTTGGCCAGCATCGGATCGTAGAACGGCGTCACCTCGTCGCCGGTTTCGATCCAGCTATCGATACGCGCGTCACCCGGAAACGCCACCTGGGTCAGCCGGCCGGCCGAGGGCCGGAAGCCGGCACCGGGATTTTCGGCATACAGCCGCACTTCGATCGCCGCGCCTTGCGGCGGACGCGGTGTGTAGATCGCAAGCGGGCTGTCGCCGGCAGCCTGGCGCACCATCCATTCGACCAGATCGACCCCGAACACCGCTTCGGTGACCGGATGCTCGACCTGCAGACGGGTGTTGACTTCGAGGAAGTAGAATTCGTTGCGGGCGACATCGTAGATGAATTCGACGGTGCCGGCGGATTCGTAGGCGACGCTCTGGCCGAGCGCGACCGCGGCCTGATGCAGCCGCGTCCGCATCTCATCCGAGATGCCGGGCGCCGGGGTTTCCTCGACCACTTTCTGGTTGCGTCGTTGCAGCGAGCAGTCGCGCTCGCCGAGCGCGATCACGTTGCCCTGGCCGTCGCCGAAGATCTGCACTTCAATATGGCGGGCGTCGGCGACGAAGCGCTCAAGATACACCCGCGCGTCGCCGAAGCTGGCACGGGCGGTGCGCTGCACGGTGGCGAAGCGCTCGCGCAGCGTCGCCTCGTCGTGGCAGAGCTGCATGCCGATGCCGCCGCCGCCCGCGGTGCTCTTCAGCATCAGCGGAAAGCCGATCCGCGCGGCTGCTTCCAGCGCCTCGTCGATGCTGTCGATCAGCCCGGTGCCGGGCAGCAGCGGCACGTTGCTGGCCTGCGCCAGTTCGCGGGCGCGGTGCTTCAGGCCGAACGCCTCGAGATGTTCGGGGCGCGGGCCGATGAAGGCGATGCCGTGCTGCTTCAGCCGCTCGGCAAAGCCGCGGTTCTCCGACAGGAAGCCATAGCCGGGATGCACCGCCTGCGCGCTGGTTGAGAGGCAGGCGTCGATCACGGCGTCGACGTTCAGATAGCTGTCGCTGGCGGCGTCGCCGCCGACCCGAACCGCTTCGTCGGCCTCGCGCACCGGACGGGTGAAACGGTCGGCGTCCGAATAGATCGCGACCGATGCGATCCCCATTCGGCGCAAGGTGCGGCCGATCCGCCCGGCGATTTCGCCGCGGTTGGCAACCAGAACTTTGCTGAACATGATCAGTCCTCGCCGGCCTCGTAGATCACCACCTGGATCGGCGTCGGGAAGAAGCCGTTGCAGGGATTGTTGACCTGCGGACAGTTCGAGATCAGGCACAGCACGTCCATCTCGGCGACCATCTCGACGTAGTCGCCGGGCTTGGAGACGCCGTCGACCACGGTGAAATTGCCGGAGGTGTCGAGCGGCACGTTCATGAAGAAGTTCAGATTCGGCACGATGTCGCGCTTCGACAGGCCGTGCTTGGCAGCTTCCAGCACGAAGTTCTCGCGGCAGGCGTGCAGATATTTGGTCTGGTGCCCGAACCGCACGGTGTTGCTCTCGCACGAGCAGGCGCCGGCGGAAGTGTCGTGCAGGCCGCAACTATCGGCCACCATCCGCAGCATGGTGCGGCCTTCGGTGGACATGATCCGCGTGCCGGTGGTGACATAGGCCGAGCCCTGGGCGCGCAGCGTATCCTGGCCGCTGTAGCGTTCGCCGTGATCGTCGGCGGCGTAGAACAGGGTGTCGACCGCCTGCTGGCCGTGGCTGTCGACGATGCGCAGCGTCTGGCCCTTGCGGATGATCGCCGACCACGGCACGCGCGCCGGGATCTCGGTGTCGAGCACGATGCGGGCGGAAGCGGGAATCGCGGTCATGCTCAGGCCCTCCCTGCGGCGCCGGGGAGATAGAATGCGTTGTTCTCGAACGCGCGTTTGGCTTCGAGCGACACGGTGCGGCACAGGTCGTCGGCAGCCGGTTCGGGGGCCTGATAGCGGATGATCTCGACATCGCCCGGTGCGTAACTGGGGGATGGGTCGAGAGGGTGCGGACAGTTCGACACCGCGACGAGCAGGTCGAGCTCGGCGCGCAGATCGACGAAGTCGCCCTTGTTGCGACGCTCGCCGTGCCATTCGAACCGGCCCTGCGAGTCGACGGCGACCGGCGCGAAGAATCCGATCGATGGATGCACGTCGCGGCGATCGAGCCCGAGCTTGCCGGCAGCGAGCACGAAGTTGTCGCGGGTGTTGCGCAGGCCGGTTGTGCCGTAGCGCGCCGCATTGGTCGCCGCGGTGGAACCGCCCACCATGGTGTCGTGCGCCCCGCTGGTGTCCTCGATGATCGACAGCAGCGCCCGGCCCATGTCGGACAGGATCACGCGGCCTTTGCGCAAGCTTGCCGCCCACTGCACCTTGATGGTGTCGGCGTGGTTCAGCCGCTCGCTCGGACAAAACGCATTCCAGGCCTGGATGCTGACGCAGGACGTGCCGTCGGTATTGACGAGACGCAGTGCTTCGCCGCGCCCGAGCCTCGTCACGTAGTACCAACCGCCGGGCACGGTCTCGCGATGGATGATCGTCTCGGCCGCGATCGGCGCGCCGTCGCGCGGCGTCGGCGGCGGCAGCGCCTTCGGCGCCTGCTGCTGGCCCAGCGCCTTGTGCTGTTCGTAGCGCAGCCGGTTGGCCTCGACTTCGGCCTTCTCTTGCTCGGTCAGGATCATGCTGTCCTCACGGTGAACAAATGCCGGGTCGTCCCGGCTCATGCTCCCTGTGCGGCCGGGTCGTCCCGGCCGGAGCGGATCGGATGGTCGGCGTGCGGCTGCGCGACGCGGCGCGGGAAGATTTCGAGATCGCGCGAAATCGTTGCGCCGTAGCGTTCGCGCTCCTCGGGACGGTTGCGATTGCGCTCGAACGCGATCACGCGCGTCGCCAGGCTGAACGCTTCGGACAGATCGTGCGTGACCATCACCACGGTGAGCTCGGTCTCGTTCCACAGCCGCTTCATCAGGACGTGGATGTCGGCGCGGATGCCCGGATCGAGCGCGCCGAACGGCTCGTCGAGCAGCAGGATCTTCGGACCACGCATGATCGCCTGCGCCAGCGCCAGCCGCTGCTGCATGCCGCCGGACAGCGCCGACGGATATTTGGTCTCGTGGCCTTTCAGCCCGACCTCTTCGAGCAGCGTCATCGCCTGCTCGGTCGCCTCGCGCCGCGCCCGGCCGAACAGCCGGCCGAGCAGCCGCGACTGCTGCAGTTCGCGGCCGAGCAGCACGTTGTCGAGCACGGTGAGATGCGGAAACACCGAATAGCGCTGGAACACGACGCCGCGATCGGCGTCGGGCTCGGGCTTGAGCGGTTCGCCGTCGATCAGGATGCGGCCGCGGCTCGGCGCTTCCTCGCCGAGCAGCATCCGCAGGAAGGTGGTCTTGCCGCAGCCGGACGGGCCGACCAGGGCGAGAAACGCGCGCGGCGCGACGTCGAGCGTGATCCGCTCCAGCACGATGTGGTCGCCGTATTCCTTCCAGACGTCTTCGAAGCGGATGGCGCTCATTCCGCCCTCACCGATGCGAACCAGGGGAATGCCTTGCGCTGCAGGAGGCGCAGCGCGAAGTCCATCGCGAAGGCGAGCAGCGTGATCCACACCACGTAGGGAATGATCACGTCCATCGCCAAATAGCGCCTCACCAGGAAGATGCGATAGCCGAGCCCGGAGTCCGAGGCGATCGCTTCGGCGGCGATCAGGAACAGCCAGGCCGGGCCGAGCTGCAGCCGCAGCGAGTCGATCAGCCGCGGCAGGATCTGCGGCAGCACCACGCGCAGCGCGATCTGCCAGGTCGAGGCCCCGAGCGTCTGCGCCTTGATCAGTTGCTCGCGCGGTAGCTCCTGCACCTTCATCGACAGGTCGCGGATGATGCAGGGCAGCGTGCCGATCACGATCAGTGCTATTTTGGAAGTCTCGCCGAGCCCCATCACGATGAACAGGATCGGCAGCAGCGCCAGCGGCGGCACCATCGAGGTCACCGACACGAACGGGCCGAGCAGCGCGTTGGCGGCCGGCAGCAGGCCGATCACGATGCCGATCAGGAGTGCCAGCGAGGTCGAAATCGCCAGCGCTGCCGCCAGTCGCTCCATGCTCGCCAGCGTGTCGACCCACATCAGATAGCTGCCGGTGCGGGCGTCGAGCTGGAACGCCATCTGCTTCACCGCCAGTCCCATGCTGGACAGCGCCGGCAGCAGCTTGTCGTTCGGATTCTCCGCCAGCCGAGCGCCGGAGCCCAGCAGATACGCAATGACCACCAGCACGAACGGCAGCGCCGCCATGTAGATGGCGAGTTGCCGTCCAGGCCTGATGTTCACCCATCGCATCGTCGCGCTCCGGCTTGGCTTGTGAGGTGATCGCTTACAGCTTGCCGGCCGCAGCCATGTCCATGAAGCTCGGGTCGAACCGCAGCTTCACGTTGGCCTTGTCGCCGAGCACGCTCTTGTCGGCGAGCTCGATGCCGACGGCGTCGGCCGACTTCGCGCCCTTGCCGAGCAGATCCTTCTCGAACAGGAACTTGCGGACGCGGTCCATGGTGCTGCCGATCGCCGCGCTCTTGGTGAAGGCTTCGGCGTCCGCGGCCTTGCTGAACAGCCTGGTCGAGGCGAGCTGGCTTTCGAAGCCGGTCAGATCGGTGCCCGAAGCCTTCGCCATCGCTTCCTTGGCGGCCTTGGCGTCGGCGCCGTCCGCCGTCATCTTCGCCATGGTCTCGTACCAGATCCCGACCAGCGCCTTGGCGAAGTTCGGATTGTCCTTCACCACCGCGGTGTTGGCGACCATCAGATCGATGATCTCGCCGGGGATCTGCGAGGAGTCGAACACCTTGTGGGCGTCGGGCGAGGCGAGGATTTCGGAGACGATCGGATTCCAGGTCACCACCGCGGTGACGTCGGCGGTCTTGTAGGCGGCGGCGAGGTCGGCGTCGGAGGTGTTGACCACCTTGACGTCCTTCTCGCTCAGCTTGTTGGATTCGAGCGCGCGCGCCAGCAGATAGTGCGACACCGAGAACTCGACCAGATTGACCTTCTGGCCTTTGATCGCGGCGAAATCCTTCTTGTCCTTCAGGATCACCGCGTCGTTGCCGTTGGAGAAGTCGCCGACGATCACCGCGGTGGTGTCGACGCCGCCGGCGGCGGGAATCGACAGCGCGTCCATGTTGGTGATGGTCACCGCGTCATAGGAGCCAGCGGTGTACTGATTGATCGACTCGACGTAGTCGTTGAACTGCTTCACCTCGATGGTGATGCCGTATTTGTCCGCCCACTTCTTCACGATGCCGGTGTCGGCGGCATAGCCCCAGGGCATCCAGCCGACATAGATCGACCAGGCGACCTTGAAGTCCTTCTTGGGGGCAGCGGAGGCTCCGGCGACGCTCAGGGCGACGATCGAGCCGGCGAGGATCAGAGTAGATAGCAAACGAGTCTTCCGCATCGGATCATTCCTCAGAAACTGGTCACGATGAGGAATTGACATGGACCATCGTTTGCCAATTCCTCGGCTTACGAGGTCTCCCGGGCTTTTGTCCCGCCGTGCGTCCGAAGGATTTCTCCCTTCGGGGGGCAGCTCTCGGACCAGCGTCTGCTTACAGACCGGAACCCTAGCCGCCAACTCTGGAGGCGATTGTTGCCTCAACTCCCTGGCGTTTGGAAGTATTGCGCCGCACAAACAATGTGCAGCTCACGACGGTTGTTTGGTCAAATTGGCGATACGACTGGCGGCGCTGGTAGGATCGTAAAGCCGATGTCGAGGGCGCCGGCCTCTTTTCTCGATCGGCGTCGCGCCAACCGGGCGTTTGCGCTAGGTTTGAGCAATCAGGCCGCAGAGGCGAGATGAACGACAGGCTGTCGGCGTCGGAGCAGGCGCTCATCGATCGGGAAAGAGAGCTGGCGGAGGTTCAGCGCATCGCCAAGGTCGGCGGTGTGGTGGTGGATCTGACCGCCGGCTTCCGCAATCATCGCTCGCCGGAGTATCTGGCGATCCACGGTCTGCCGCCCGAAGCCGTCAACGAGACGCATGAAGATTGGGTGCGCCGGTTGCACCCGGAAGATCGCGAACGCGCCGAGCGGCAATTCCTCGATCTCGTCAAAGGAACCTCCGAGCGCTATTCGTCCGAGTATCGCATCGTCCGCCCGAACGACGGCGAAGTGCGGTGGATCGCGGCGGAAGGCCGGATCGAGCGCGACGCATCCGGGCGCGCGGTGCGGATGGTCGGTGCGCATATCGACATCACCGACCGCGCGGTCGCCCGAGAGATGCTCCGCGAAAGCGAACAGCGGTTCAAGCTGATCGCCGACAGCGCCCCGGTGCCGATCTGGGTGACGCGCCTCGACCGCACCCGCAGTTTCGTCAATCGCGCCTATTGCGACTTCATCGGGGTGCCTTACGAGGACGCGCTGCGGTTCGATTGGCGGAGCATCATTCATCCCGACGATGTCGCTGAGGTGGTGCGCAACAGCCTCGCCGGCGAAGCCTCGCTGAAACCTTTTCATCTGGAAGGTCGGTATCGCCGGGCCGACGGGCAATGGCGGTGGATCAGGTCGGAGTCGCAGCCGCGATGGGATCCGGCCGGCAGTCACATCGGGTTCATCGGCGTCGCCCACGACATCACAACCGCCAAGCAGGCGGAGATCGACCTGCGCAATGTCAACGACACCTTGGAGCGGCTGATCGCGCAACGCACCGCGCAACTGCATTCAAGCGAGTCGCAGCTTCGCGCGATTCTGGAAACCACCAATCAGTATCAGGGATTGCTCGATCTGAAGGGGCGCCTGCTCTACATCAATGCCACGGCACTGGCAGGCATCGCGGCCGAGCCGGCACAAGTACTCGGTACGCTGTTCTGGAAGACGCCGTGGTTTGCCTCCGCGTCCGGAGCATCCGAGGCGATCGAGCGCGCGTTCCACTCGGCGTGCACGGGAGAAACCGCCCGTGTCGACCTCGAACTGCCGCTCTCTGCCGGCGCGCGCCACATCGATTTCTCGCTGCGGCCGGTCTCGGACGCGCAGGGCGGCATCATGGCCGTGCTGGCAGAAGGCATCGACTCGACCGAGCGCCGACGCAACGAGGAAGCGCTCCGACAGGCGCAGAAGATGGAAGCCGTCGGGCAGCTCACCGGCGGCGTCGCGCACGACTTCAACAACCTGCTCACCATCATCCGCTCCGCAGTTGATTTCCTGCGGCGGCGCGATTTGCCGGGGGAGCGTCGCCGTCGCTATGTCGATGCGATTTCCGATACGGCCGATCGCGCTTCGAAGCTGACCGGCCAGTTGCTGGCATTCGCGCGCCGGCAGCCGTTGTCGCCGGTGGTTTTCGACGTCGCGGCCCAGATTCAGAGCATCGCGAGTCTCATTCGTCCGCTGGTCAGCAGTCGTGTCGAGATCGATATCGAGACCGGCGCTGGTCCGAACTACGCCGTCGCCGATATCGGCCAATTCGAAACCGCGCTGGTCAATCTCGCCGTCAACGGCCGCGATGCGATGAACGGCGAAGGCAGGTTGTCGATCGCGCTCCGCCGCGTCGATGAAATCCCGCCGGTGCGGTCGCAGCCGGCGCGGCCCGGCGAGTTCGTGGCGATCTCGGTCACCGATAGCGGCAGCGGCATCGCGCCGGCCAATCTCGACGTGATCTTCGAGCCGTTCTTCACCACCAAGGAGGTCGGTCGCGGCACCGGGCTCGGTCTCAGCCAAGCGTTTGGTTTCGCCAAGCAATCCGGCGGTGAGATCAGCGTGCACAGCACCCTCGGCGAAGGCTCGACGTTCACCATCTATCTGCCTCAGGCGCAGGCCCCTGAGCAGATCGCGGTAGCGAAGCTGTCGCGCACCGATCCGGCCGGCGGCCTCGGTCATCGCATCCTGGTGGTGGAGGACAATGTCGAGGTCGGCAAGTTCTCGACCGAGCTGCTGCAGGATCTCGGCTACACGATCAAATGGGCGAAATCAGCCGACGAGGCACTGGCGGCGCTGGCCGAAGACGAGTTCGCGTTCGATCTGGTGTTTTCCGACGTGATCATGCCCGGCAAGAACGGTGTCGAACTGGCGACCATCATCCGCGAGCGTTATCCGGGGCTGCCGGTGGTCCTGACCAGCGGCTACAGCAGCGTGCTGGCCGAGAACGCACACCAAGGCTTCGAACTGATTCAAAAGCCGTATTCGGTCGAGGCGCTGTCGCGGGTGTTGCGGCGGGCGATTTCCGAGCGAAGGACGCGGCCGACCGGATGAGAGAATTCGCCGGCGTCAGGCGCTTTCACATCATCAATGGCTTGGCTTCTTCGGCCATCGCTTTCAGCAGCGGCAGGAATCGGTCGATCATTTCGCCGGTCGTGATGCGATCGACATGGGCGCCGATATTGGCCGCCGCGACCACCGTGCCGTCGTAGCGGCGGATCGGCACCGCGACCGAGCGGAAGCCGGGCTCGGCTTCGCGGTCGACCAGCGAATAGCCTTTGGTGCGATCGGCGATGATGGTGGCGATCACCGTCGGCTTGTCGACGATGGTCTGTTCGGTCTGCTTGGTCAGGGTCATGCTGTTGATGATGGCAGCCAACTCGTCATTGCCGAGCCGTCCGAGCAGCACACGGCCGACCGAGGTGCAGAACAGCGGCAGCCGATAGCCGAGGTCGATGCCTGCGGAGAACACCCGCGCCGGGCTGGCGCGAGCGACGAACACCGCATCGTCGCCGTCGAGAATTGCCAATGAGCAGACTTCCTTGGCGTCTGCAGAGACACGGTCCATCAGCGGCTGCAGCACCGCACTGATCTGGTTCGACGCCAGATACGCGGAGGCGAGGCCGAGCACACGCGGGGTGAGGGCGAACAGTCGTTCGTCGCTGCTGACGAATCCTGCGGTTTGCAGCGTCAGCAGGATGCGGCGTGCGGTGGCGCGCGGCAGGCCGCAGGCTTTTGCGACGTCGCTCAGCGTCATCGGCCGCTGCTCGGTGCCGAAGGCTTCGATCACCCGCAGGCCGCGCGCCAGGCTCTCGATGAATTCGGCGCTCTCGCGCGTCACGTCGTCGGGGGTTCGTTTCAATTTCGGCATCGATCGGTACTTTAGTATGGGGCGATGCCCGGATGTTGAAAAGAGACCGAGCCGCGGCGATTAACCGCTGACCTATACGACTGTCCGCCATGCGAACACAAGTTCGCTGGCGAGAGGCCGGTCTGATGCACGCCTAGGCGCTGAACGCGCAGAATTTGCGCTTGCCTAGTTTGCTCTTTAGAGGCAGTCTCATTCTAAACGAACATATGTTCGTCTATTGAACAATCTTACAGGCGGCGAAGGAATGGTCACGATCGAGGTCTGCGGCTATGGCAGCAACGGGCTGCCGCGTTTGCGGACCGCCTTCGACCGCGCGCTCATAAGAAGGCAGCCGGTCGAGGCTGCGCGAAGGAGGCCAACGCCATGATGAGCCAGGAACAGAATGATCTGATCACCCGGGTCGGACCGGGGACGCCGTGCGGCAAGCTGATGCGCGCCTATTGGCAACCGGCGGCGCTGGTCGACGAGCTGGAGGGCGAGCGGCCGATCAAGCCGGTGCGACTGCTCGGCGAAGACTTCGTGCTGTTCAAGGACGAGACCGGCCGCTACGGCCTGATCGATCGCGACTGCCCGCATCGCGGCGCCGATCTCGCGTTCGGGCGGCTGGAGAACGGCGGTCTGCGCTGTGCCTTCCACGGATGGCTGTTCGACGTCGACGGCAACTGCCTCGACACCCCCGCCGAGCCGGCCGGCTCGCCGCTGTGCAAGAACATCAAGCAGCGCGCGTTTCCGGTGGTGGCCAAGGGCGGCATCCTGTGGGCCTATCTCGGCGCGGGCGAGCCGCCGGCGTTTCCGGAGATCGATTGCTTCATCGCGCCCGACACCCATGTGTTCGCGTTCAAGGGCTTGATGGAGTGCAACTGGCTGCAGGCGCTGGAGGTCGGCATCGATCCGGCGCACGCCTCGTTCCTGCATCGCTTCTTCGAGGATGAGGACACCTCGCAGGCCTACGGCAAGCAATTCCGCGGCGCATCCGCCGGTAGCGATCTGCCGATGACCAAGGTGCTGCGCGAATACGATCGTCCGATCATCAATGTCGAGCACACCGAATACGGCCTGCGGCTGATCGCGCTGCGCGAGATCGACGAAGAGCGCACCCACGTCCGCGTCACCAATCAGCTGTTCCCGCACGGCTTCGTCATCCCGATGAGCACCGAGATGACGATCACGCAGTGGCACGTCCCGGTCGACGACACCCACTGTTACTGGTACGCGATCTTCACCAGCTACGCCGCGCCGGTCGACAAGGTGAAGATGCGCGATCAGCGCCTCGAACTCTACGAGCTGCCGGACTACAAGTCGCGCAAGAACAAGACCAACGATTACGGCTTCGATCCGCACGAGCAGGCGACCGCGACCTACACCGGCATGGGGCTGGACATCAACGTGCACGACCAGTGGGCGGTGGAGTCGATGGGCGCGATCCAGGATCGCACCCGCGAGCATCTCGGCCAAAGCGACAAGGCGATCATCCAGTATCGCCGGCTGCTGCGGCAGGAGATCGAAAAGGCCGCCTCCGGCGCCAAGCCGCTGCTGGCGCTCGACGAGGCCGCCGCCCGCGCGATCCAGGGGCCGGCCACGATGGACGGCATCGGCCCGAGCCGCGGCTGGGAGACCTATTGGATGGAGGTCGACGTCAAGCGTCGCCGCGGCGCGCCCTGGGCTGCGCCGGTGCCGTCCGAGATTGCGGCGAAGGTGCCGCATCTGACGGCAGCGGAATGAGACGGCGCGGCAACGGATCGAGGATCGAACGTTGAGTCTGGTTGAGAAATACGGCCTCTGGTCCGACGAGCAGATCGAAGCGGCGGCGCGGGTACGGCGGATCGCCGAGGAGCAGGGGCTCGAGACCATCCGGTTCTCGTTCCCCGACCAGCACGGCATCTTGCGTGGCAAGACGTTGATCACCGCCGAGGCACTGAATTGCCTCGACAGCGGTGCTTCGATCACCACCACGATGCTGTGCAAGGACACCTCGCACCGCACCGTGTTTCCGGTGTTCAAGGCCGGCGGCGGCTTCGGCATCAAGGAGATGGAAGGCGGCGCCGACGCCATCATGCTGCCTGACCCGACCACCTTCCGCGTCCTGCCCTGGGCGCCGAAGACCGGCTGGGTGCTGTGCGATCTGTATTTCGGCAATGGTCAGCCGGTGCCGTTCGCAACGCGCGGCCTCTACCGATCGGTGCTGAAGCAGCTCGCCGACCGCGGCTACGACTACATGGCCGGGCTCGAGGTCGAATTCCACGTCTTCAAGCTCGACGACGTGATGATGTCGCCGGAGCACGCCGGCCAGCCCGGTGAGCCGCCGGCCGTCAGCCTGCTGTCGCACGGCTATCAGTATCTCACCGAGCAGCGCTACGATCAGATCGAGCCGGTGCTCGACCTGATCCGGCACGACGTGATGGCGCTCGGCCTGCCGCTGCGCTCGATGGAAGTCGAGTTCGGGCCGAGCCAGTGCGAGTTCACCTTCCAGCCGACCGTCGGGCTGATGCCGGCCGACCTGATGGTGCTGTTCCGCAGCGCCGTGAAGCAGATCTGCCGGCGCCACGGCTATCACGCCACCTTCATGTGCCGGCCGAAGATTCCCAACGTGGTGTCGTCCGGCTGGCACCTGCATCAGTCGCTGGTGTCGCGTACCGACGGCAGCAACGCCTTCGTGTCGCAGACCGAGGTGCTGTCCGATCTCGGCAGGCACTATCTCGCCGGTCTGTTGCATCACGCCCGCGCCGCGACGGTGTTCACCACGCCGACGATCAACGGCTACAAGCGCTATCGCTCGTATTCGCTGGCGCCGGATCGCGCGATCTGGGGCCGTGACAATCGCGGCGTGATGATCCGCGTGCTCGGTGGGCCGGGCGATCGCGCCACCCGGATGGAAAACCGGGTCGGCGAGCCGGCTGCCAATCCGTATCTGTATATGGCCTCGCAGATCCTGTCTGGCCTCGACGGCGTCGATCGCAAGCTCGATCCCGGCCCGTCGGCGGACACGCCTTACGAGACCCAAGCCGACCTATTGCCGAAATCGCTGCGCGAGGCGATCTTCGCGCTGCGCGACGATCCGTTCTTCCGAACCACGATGGGCGACGGGTTCATCGACTACTACACCTTCATCAAGAATGCCGAGATCGAGCGTTTCCAGGCGGAAGTCACCGAATGGGAGCAGCGCGAATATTTCGAGATGTTCTAGCGGTCAGCGGCACCAATTTCGTCAGCCAGAGGAGAGGAAGCACACATGAAGGGACTTCGAACGGTCTGCGCGGCAGCTGCCTTGTCGTTCGTCGCGGCAGGCGCCCACGCCGACACCATCAAGGTCGGCGTAATCGGCACCATGTCGGGGCCGTATGCGCTGTTCGGCCAGAACTTCAAGATGGGCATCGACGCCTGGGTCGCCGAACACGGCAACAAGGTCGGCGGCCACACCGTCGAGTTCGTCTATCGCGACGAGGTCTCGCCTAATCCGGCGCAGTCGAAGGCGCTGGCGCAGGAACTGATCGTCAAGGAGAAGGTGCAGTACATCGCCGGCCTGTATTTCACGCCGAATGCGATGGCGGTGGCGCCGCTGCTGCAGGAAGCCAAGGTGCCGATGGTGGTGCTGAACGCGGCGACCTCCTCGATCACCGAGAAGAGCCCCTACATCGTCCGTACCTCGTTCACGATGTTCCAGAACACCGTGCCGGCCGCGAAGGTCGCCAAGCAGAAGGGCGCCAAGAAGGTCGCGATCGCGGTCAGCGATTACGGTCCGGGCATCGACGCCGAAGCGGCGTTCAAAAAGACCTTCGAGGCAGAGGGCGGCAGCGTCGTCGAAGCGATCCGGATGCCGCTGTCCACTACCGACTTCGGTCCGATCATGCAGCGCATCAAGAATTCGGGCGCCGACATGATCTTCACCTTCCTGCCGGCCGGCCCGCCGACGCTCGGCTTCGTCAAGGCCTATATCGACAACGGCCTCAAGGCGGACGGCGTGAAGCTGATGTCGACCGGCGACGTCGTCACCGAGCCTGACCTGCCGAACATCGGCGATTCCGGCATCGGGATTCTGTCGACCTATCACTACGCGGTGTCGCACGACTCGCCCGAGAACAAGGCGTTCCTGGCCCAGCTCGAAAAGGGCGGTGCCAAGCTCGGCGACATCACCATGACGTCGGTCGCGGCCTATGACGGCGCTCGCCTGATCTACAAGATGATCGAGGCGACCGGCGGCAAGCAGGATCCCGACAAGGCGATCAAGGCGGTCGAGGGCATGAAGTGGACCAGCCCGCGCGGACCGGTGTCGATCGATCCGACCACCCGCCACATCACCCAGAACGTCTATCTGCGGGAAGTGGTGAAGCAGGACGGCAAGCTGATCAACAAGGAGATCGAGACCTTCAAGGATCAGCCCGACTGGGGACTGGTTAAGCAGTAAGCCGAAACTTTGGGCCCTTCGCGCTTGGTTCGTGACTTGGCGCGGAGGGCTGTTGTCGACTAGATCGGTTCAGTTCGTCGTAGAATCAGGCTGGCTGTCGGGATGGTCGCCGCGACCACCACCTTATGGTGAGGAGGCGCGAAGCGCCGTCTCGAACCATGGGCCGCAAGGAACGCGTGGCCCCATCCTTCGAGACGCCCGGCTACGGCGGGCTCCTCAGGATGAGGACACAGTGCAATGTGGAATGGGCGACAGCGCCTCTATCAATCGGTGAGGCGCTCTAGCAAAGCGGCGTGAAGTCGAGTCGGGAGTGAGGTTGTGAGGGCTGAATTGAATCGAACCAGATCGGTGGCGTCCGCGTGGGCGGCTCTGTGATGCAGACGATTCTCGGAATCCTCCCCGACGCTCTCGCCTACGGCATGGTGCTGTTCACGATCTCGATCGGTCTGTCGATCATGATGGGCCTGATGCGGGTGGTCAATCTCGCACACGGCGCGTTTGCGATGATCGGCGGCTACTTTGCCTCGTTCGCGCTTACCTCGCTCGGTGTGTCCTACCCGATCGCGATTCTGATCGCGGTGATCGGCGCGGTCGTGATTTCGGTGCCGTTCGAATTTCTGCTGTATCGGCGGATCTATCGTCGCTCCGACGAACTGACCCAGATCCTGCTGACGATCGGCATCACCTTCTTCATCGTCGGCGTGGCGAACTACATCTTCGGCCCGACCTCGAAGCCGATCCCGCTGCCGGAGATGCTGAAGGGGCCGTTCGATCTCGGCTTCCGGATGATCCCGGCGCACCGGCTGTTCGTGATCGGCTGCGGCGTCGTCACCGCGGTGGCGCTGTGGCTGATGATCGAGAAAACCGAATTCGGCGTCCGGCTGCGCGCGGCGGTCGACAATGGCGATATGGCCGAGGCGCTCGGCATCCGCACCCAGATCGTCTATTCGGCGACCTTCGCGCTCGCGGTCGGCCTCGCGGCATTCGGCGGCGTGGTCGGCGCCGAGCTGCTCCCGGTCGAGCCGTTCTACGCGCTGCGCTATATGGTGACGTTCCTGGTCGTGGTCTCGGTCGGCGGCGCCGGCTCGGTCACCGGTGCGATGGCGGCGTCGCTGCTGCTCGGCCTCGCCGACACCACGGGCAAGTATCTGGCGCCGGAATACGGCGAGTTCTTCTTCTATGTCGCGGTGATCGTGATCGTCTACATTTTCCCCCACGGTCTGTTCGGAAAGGCGCACTAAGATGGCGACCTTGTCCGTCACCGCTGCACCGTCGGCCTGGGCCGGTCTCCGCAACGATCTGATCGCCGCCGCGGTGATCGCCGTGCTCGGCGCGATCGGCTGGTTCGTGTATCCGGACGATCTGGCGTTCCTGACCCGCGTGATCGGGCTCGCCTTCCTGGTGATCTCGCTCGATCTCGTCACCGGCTATTGCGGTGTCGCGACGCTCGGCCATGCGGCGCTGTTCGGCGTCGGCGCCTATGCGGCCGGCAATTTCTGTCTGGCCGGCGTCACCGATCCGATCCTGATGCTGCTGATCGGTGCGCTTGCCGGCATGGCCACCGGGCTGGTCTCGGGCCTGCTGGTGACGCGCTTCCGCGGTCTGCCGCAACTAGTGCTGTCGATCGCGTTCGGTCAGCTCGTCGCCGCGCTCGCCAACAAGCTGTCGTCGATCACCGGCGGCAGCGACGGCCTGGCCGGCATCTCGGCGAGCCCGGTGTTCGGCATCTTCAATTTCGACATGTTCGGCCGCACCGGCTACGTATTCTCGGTGATCGTGCTGTTGATCACCATGGTCGTGCTGCTGCGGTTCGCGCGCTCGCCGTTCGCGCTGATGTGCCGTGCCATCAAGGACGACACGCTGCGGACGCGGATGATCGGCGTCTCGGTCTATCCGCGACTGGTGGTGATGTATTGCGTGGCCGGCGCGGTCGCCGGTCTCGGCGGCGCTCTGACCGCTATCAACACCGGTGTGATCGGGCTCGACAGCGTCAGCTTCGAACGTTCGGCCGAAGCCCTGATCATGCTGATCCTCGGCGGCGCCGGCAATCTGTGGGGCGCGTTGATCGGCGCCATCCTGTTCGAGCTCTTTCATCACTACGTCTCGGCCGCCAGTCCGTTCCACTGGATGATCCTGGTCGGCGTGCTGCTGATCGTGGTGGTGCTGTTCTTCCCCAAGGGGCTGGTCAACGAGGTGACCCGGCGGATCGGCGATTTCCGGCAGGCGAGGGCGGCGCGATGACGACCTTGCTCGAAGTCCAGCACCTGTCGAAATCGTTCGGTGGCCTGCGCGTCACCGACGACGTCTCGTTCACGCTGGCGAGTGGCGACCGGGTCGCGCTGATCGGGCCGAACGGCGCCGGCAAGACCACGCTGGTCAATCAGCTCTCCGGAGATCTGGCGCCGTCGGACGGCCGCATCCTGCTGGCCGGTGAGGACGTCACCAAAGCGCCGATCCCGGAGCGCGTCCGCGGCGGATTGGTGCGCACCTTCCAGGTGACGCGCCTGTTCACCAGCCTTACGGTCGCCGAGAATGTCGCGCTGGCGGTGATGCAGCGCCGGGGTCTGACCAGGCGGATGTTCTCTTCGGTCCTGGACAGATCCGACGTCCGCGACGAGTGGCAGGGCGTACTCAGTCTGCTCGGCATCGGTCATCTGGCGGCGACGCCGGTGACCAAGCTGGCTTACGGTCAGCAGCGGCTGCTCGATCTGGCGATAGGCCTCGCCATGAAGCCGCGAGTGCTGGTGCTCGACGAGCCCGCCGCCGGCGTGCCGCACGACGAGTCGCCGCGGATTCTCGAAGCGATCGGGCGGATGTCGCCGGAGATCGCGATCCTGATGATCGAGCACGACATGGATCTGGTGTTCAAATTCGCAAAGCGTGTGCTGGTGCTGGCGAACGGCGCACTGATCTTCGAAGGCACCCCCGCCGAGGTGAAGGAAAACGACGCCGTCCGTGCGGCCTATCTGGGAAACTATGCCGATGCCCGCCGCGCGTCTTGACGTCGAAGGCCTCAGCGCCGGCTACGGCTCGGTGAGCATTCTGAGCGACATCAGCTTTTCGGTGCCGGCCGGCGGGCGACTGACGGTGCTCGGCCGCAATGGCGTCGGTAAGACGACGCTGCTGGCGACGCTGATGGGGCTGACCACCCACCAGGGCGGCTCGGTGCGTCTCGGCGAGCGCGACGTCACTGGGCTCAAGACCTTCGCCCGTGCCGCCGCCGGGCTCGGCTACGTGCCGCAGACCCGCGACATCTTCCGCTCGCTCACGGTCGAAGAGAATCTGTTCACCGGCCTCAAAGGCCGGCCGCGAAGCGAACTCGAGCCTGTGTATGCAATGTTCCCGCGGCTCGCCGAGCGGCGCAACCATGGCGGCATGCAGCTCTCGGGCGGCGAGCAGCAGATGCTGTCGCTGGCGCGGACGCTGCTCGGCAGACCCAGCGTGCTGCTGCTCGACGAGCCGCTCGAAGGCCTCGCGCCGGTGATCTGCGATCAGTTGATGGAGACCATCGTCAAGCTCGCGCAATCCGGCGAGATGACCGTGGTGCTGGTCGAACAGCAGATCGAGCGCGCGCTCGATTTTGCCGACGAGGTGCTGGTGGTCGAGCGCGGCCGGATCGTCTGGCGCGGATTGGCGTCGGACTTCAGAGCGGACCGCGAATTGGCGGACCGGCTGCTCGGGGTCGGCATCGGCTGAGTTCGCGCGGTGGAGCGCTCGTCAGTCGCTGGCGTCGAGGACCGCCGACAGCGCGACCCGGAGCGAGTCGATCGAATACGGCTTGCGCACGATCGGCAGCTCGCGCAAATCGGTCGGGATCATTGCGGTGTCGCCGTAGCCGGTGGCGAAAATGAACGGAATGCCCCGCGCCGCGAGTTCGGCCGCAACCGGCAGTGAATTGCCGCTGCCGAGATTGACGTCGAGGATCGCCAGCGTCGGCGGCGCTTGCGCAATCGCCAGCAGGGCCTCCTCCACCGACGACGCCGAGATCACCGATTTGGCGCCCATCGCTTGAAGCATTTCTTCCGCGTCGAGGGCGATCACCAACTGATCCTCGACCAGCAGGATCGAGGCCGCCGAGATGTCGAACTCGCCGCCACCGATCGATCGGTCTCTGGCCGGCGGCGCCGACTGGCGCTGCTGCGTCTGCGCGACGAACCTGCTGGGGATGCACAGTTTGGCCACTAAACCATCGGGGGCATAGTCGACCTCGCTCGTTCCACCGAGATCGAACGGAATGCTCCGGCTCAACAACACCGTGCCGAAGCCTTGCCGGCTCGGCGCGCGGACCGGTGGGCCGCCGCTCTCCGTCCACTCGATCTCGCATCGACCGTCGTCGCGCACGGTCCAGACGACCCCGAGCCGTCCGGACCTGCGCGACAAACCACCGTACTTCGCCGCGTTGGTGGCCAGCTCGTGCAGCACCAGGGCCAGAACCGAATAGGCACGCGCGTCGAGGCCGATGTCGGGACCGTCGAGGGTGATTTGTTCTGCCGGGTAGGGCGACAACTCGGCCCGGATCAGATCCTGCAGAGCGCCGCCGCCGTCGGAGCGAACCACCTGATCATGGGCGAACGACAGCGCCATGATTCGACCGCGCAACGCGGCTGCGAATTCTTCGAGAGAGCGACCATCGTCGACCGGCTGATTCACCAGCGACTTGATCAGCGCCAGGATGTTCTTGACGCGGTGGTTCAGTTCCTCGTTCAACACCCGTTGCCGGACCTCCGCCTTCTTGCGTTCGGCGGAGAGAACTTCGCTTTGGCGCAGCAGCACCTCGCGCAGCCCGACCTGGACGGTCGCGGCGTTTTGGCGATCGTCGTCGTTCCAAGGGACCGATTGCTTTTCGACCTGCTCTTTCCAAATCGCGAAGCTCTTGCGCGGGGTGAGCCGATCGCCCAGCGGACCGGTGTCGTAGGTCTTGTTCGGATCGCCCGCCCAGTCCAACGTCTGCACTTGCTCCTTGCGAAAGAACATCAGGTAGTCGCGCGCGGTCTGAGAGAGCGGAATCGCCAGCATCCCGGCGGCGGCGCCGGCATAGTCCGACGCCGCGACGATGCGATCCGACAGGGCATGCGTAGCGACGATGTCGGTGCTGTCGCGCTCGGCGAGGAATTGCAGGATGGCCGGCAGCGCTGCGGGCGGCGGAGTCGAGCCGCGCGCGGTCCAGACGCCGTTCATCCAGAGTCCGGCGCCGTCGCAGGGGATCAGTTGAGACATCCGCTCGAGGTTATCGCGCAGGAAATCATCGACGGCCGCGTCGAACGACATGCCGCTCATCAGTCCGTCGAGAGTCCGCCGGGTATGAAGCGATGTCTGAAATCGGCGTTGATGATGGACGGCGGTGAAATGCAACGAGAAGAAATCCGCGAACATCTCGGCGGCGACGCGCTGTGCCATCGGCACCGTGCGTGATTCGTAGTGATGGCAAGCGACCAATCCCCACAGCGCGCCGTCCATGATGATCGACAGCGACATCGACGCTTTGACGCCCATGTTGCGCAGATACTCGAGGTGGATCGGCGATACGCTGCGCAGGTGCGCATAGGATAGATCGAGCGCAGCACCGGAGGCATCGCGCTCCGGCACGATGGGGCTGCTGCTGTCGCGGGAATCCGAAATGACCCGGATTGCGTTCTTCAAGTAGAGCTGACGCGCCTGCTGCGGAATGTCGGAGGCGGGGAAGTGCTGACCGAGAAAGCTCTCGAGGTCGGCTCGCTTGGCTTCGCCGATCACCTTTCCTGAACCGTCGGCGGCGAACCGGTAGATCATCACCCGATGATAGCCGAGCATCGCCTGCAGGTAGCGTGGGACGCGCGCCATCATCTCGTCGAGCGACTGCAGCTCTTTGGTGCGTGCGATGATCTGCCGGGTCAACCGCAGCGGGTTGTCCGCTTCATCGGCTGCCGCCGGTTCGAACTCGATGATCGATGTGCCGTCGTGTCGGTGCAGCGACACGTCGAAGGTGCGCCCGGTCGCGCTGTCGTGCCAGCCGAAGATCAAGGCGGGGCGCTTCGGATCTACAGCCTGGGCGAGTGCGTTGCGCAGCGCGTGCGCGTCGTCCTCGTGGAAGTAGCCGGCGAGCGGTTCATCTGTCCGCGGCGTCTCGCGGCCGAGTATGGCGCCGGCATTCTGCGACGCCCGGGTGATGCGGACCGCCTGAGCGTCGCATGCGAGCAGGCAGCCGTGCGGCTGAATTCGTCCAGGAATGTGGATCGGCTCGCGATCGCAGGAGGTGAGATCCACTTCATTGGCCATGATGTGGTCCACGTTGAGCCCGAGCGCCACGAGCGTGCATCCGCTCTCGCTTCCGCGCCCGCGGGCGGGAAAAAGGCGTGCTTGTCGAAGGAGTTGAAGCGCAGAGCACCAAATAGAAGCCTATGCGGTGAGCGGAGGAAGCAGCCGTCCGTTAGGCTTGGGCCGGAGACACGCATCATCGGGTGTCTCACTGGGACGCTGGAACCAACTTAGCGATCTTGCATTGATTGTTCCGTTCACTAGTGGACACAGGAACAGCCGATGCTTGAATCTTTGGAGCGACCCAATAACAATTTATTGCGAGCTTTGAACTCGCACGATTACGAGCTGATCCGTCCGCATGTGCGATTTGAGACAAAGGTCGCGGAAGAACTTCTGTACCGCCCGGGAGACCATGTCGGCAGTGCTTACTTTCCGTGCGGTCCGAGCCTGGTCTCGTATGAAGTGACCGACGGCGACGGCCGTAACGTCGAGACCATCCTGGTGGGGCGGGAAGGGGCGGTCGGCGGCATCGTCAGCTCGGGATTTCTGCCGGCTTATTGCCTGATCGTCGTCAAGTTCGACGGCCCGTTCGTCCGGCTGCCGATCATCAACATTCAGTCCGCCAAGGATCGTTCGCCGAGCTTCAAGAACCTGTTCGCGCGATACGCCGATTGCCTGATGGCGCAGATATTCCAATCGACTGCTTGTAACGCGATCCACTCGATCGAACAGCGGACGGCCAAATGGATCGCCGCGGCGATGGATCGGACCGGCGACAACCTGGTGCCGCTCACCCACGAGCAGCTCGCGGCGATGTTGGGGGTCGGGCGCAGCTACACCAGTCGCGTGCTGCAAGCGTTTCGTCAGGAAGGAATTCTTACTACCCGGCGAGGCGCACTGATCGTCGACGACGCGGACAAGTTGCGGTTGCGCGCCTGCCGCTGCAACTCGGCGGTGAAGGATCATTTCGACGTCGTGCTGCGCGGCGTCTACCCCGAACCGGACGACGCCGCAGCCTAGCTCGAATGAGCTTCAGCGGAGCGGCGGGCGCTTGAGATGCAGATAGCCGGGATCGAACTCGCCGATCTTCGCCAATCCCTGCCAGTTGCGGATGGTCAGAACGCCGTGACGAAAATCCATCGTCTTGGAGGCACGCAGCACCGAGATCGTCCGATTGACCGTCGCGATCGCCATCCCGAGCGTATCGCCGAGCTGGGACAGGCCGATCGGTAGCTGCATCGCATTGCCGTCGGTCAGCTTCGATACCTCGGCGCGGTAGAACAGCTCGCAGAACAGGTGCGCCATCCGGGCTCGCATTGTCCGCGCGCTGTTGTTGGTGATCGCTTCGCGGAAGATCGCCGCGTCGACCAGGGTCTCGCGCCAGATCGCGGTGCCGAGGCCGGGACGGGTCTCGAACATCCGCAAGATCTCCCGATGCGGGATCGTGGCGGCGGTCGCCGGACCGATCGCGCAGATCGAATGATCCATCCGTTCGAGGAACATGCCTTGCGAGTCGGGCAGATCGCCGACCATGTGAAACGACAGAAACTGACGACGGCCGTTCTGCTGCAAATGATACCTGCCAACCATGCCCTCGACGACCAGCGCAGCGCCCTTCGGCGATTCGCCCTGCTGGACGAGGTCTTCGTTGCTATCGAGTTGACGCAAGCTGTAGCTGAGGTTCCGAATCGCCGTCAGATCCTCGGTGGACAAGCGGGAATGCTCCCGCAGCTTATCGATCAAGACGCGGTGGACGTCCTTCATCGGGCTTCCTCTTTGGAGCGTATCATCTGATACGGGATGCGTCTTAACGCTGCATGGCGGAACAAGTTGCAATTCGCGGCGCGCGTAGGCCGGGCCCGGCTTCTTGCGAACCGGGGCTCGGCCATGCTCTGTCGTATCGGGACAAACTTTGCGGCATGTCGTCCGCTGTTTTGCGAGGAATTTCGATGACTGAACTTGGCCGGCTGTGGCTAGTCCGGCATGCGCCGGTGGACGGCCCGAAGGGCGTGATTCACGCGCCCGATGCTCCGGTCGATCTCGGCGATACGGCGCGGCTGGATTGGCTGCGCGAGGCGCTGCCGGCGGAGGCCGTGATCGTCGCCAGCCCGAGCCGGCGCACCCGCGAGACCGCCGTGGCGCTCGGCTTTCAGCCGCAGCTGGAGCCGGATTTCCGCGAGCAGGATTTCGGGACCTGGACCGGGCGTCGCCACGACGATCTGGCGCGCGAACTCGGCCCCGCTTACGATGCTTTTTGGCGGGATGCGGCTCGGCTGGCGCCGCCGGGCGGCGAGAGTTTTGTCGATCAGATCGATCGGGTGCGGCGCGGCCTGGCCCGGCTACCCGGCGGCGACTCTGTTCTGGTGGTGCATTCCGGCACCATCCGCGCCGTGCTGGCGATCGCACTCGGGGCTTCGCCCGATGCGGCGCTGAGCTTTGTGATCGATCCGCTGTCGCTGACGCAGATCGACCGGCTCGGCTCTGCAGGCTGGCGCATCGCTTACGTCAATCGCGTGCCGGGCTAGCGCGGGCGCCTGTCCGCCGAGGCTTTTTGCTTGCACGCGCTGCTGCCGCATGCTCTGGTTTTGCCGTCTTCGGTGCCTCGCTTGCGAGGTGAAACTGGGAATACGGTGAGGTGTTTTCACCAACTCCGTAGCTGCCCCCGCAACTGTGAGCGGATCTGTTTGGATCATATGGCCACTGACGTCATCGGCGTCGGGAAGGCGATCCAGGCGATATCCGCGAGCCAGGAGACCGGCCGAAGACGGACGTATCTAACCGATCGACGGCGGGTCGAGAGCGGAGCAGCGATGACCGAATTCTCTTAGCAGGCGAAGCCGCGCGCAGGCGGTGGTTTGCAGCGTCGTTCGACGACGGCCGCCGCCTTGCGCCATCACCCCATCAGAACCAGCCACAGCGTCGCTGCGAACCGAGTTCGCGGTCCCGTGCTGCGGCGAGAGGGAGCGGTCATGGAGCCGAAAGACACGACCACTAACGAAGCTTTCAAGGGCTTCACCAATCAAGCGTGCCCGTTTCTGCCGTGTCATCGCGGCGTCGAGCGCGAGTTCAATTGCCTGTTCTGCTACTGCCCGCTCAGCGCCTACCAGTGTCCCGGGCCCTACAAGACGTTCGTCGATCGCAACGGTCTGACGCGCAAGGACTGTTCGGACTGCACCCTGCCGCACAACGGCTATCGCCGCTCCTGGAATTTCATCCAGCGCTGGCTGGAGCGCCCGGTGCCCTGGGACGGTCAGCCGCAGGATCCGCGTCGGCTCAAGCGCGAAGTCTCGGACAGCGGCGACTGACCGCCGCGGGCGCCTCCCTTGCTGCCTCGCAGAGCAGCAGCAGGAGGCGCCTGGACGCTTGTTACAGCGATCGTGCGATCAGCAGCTTCATCACCTCGTTGGTGCCGCCGTAGATCTTCTGGATCCGCGAATCGATGAACATCCGGCCGATCGGATATTCCTGCATGTAGCCGTAGCCGCCGTGCAGCTGCAGGCATTCGTCGACAGTCTCGACCTGCTTCTGGGTGGTCCACCATTTCGCCATCGAGGCGGTGACGGCGTCGAGATTGCCGGCGATCAGCTGCACCAGACAGAAGTCGACGAATACCCGCGCGATGAAGGCTTCGGTCTTGCGCTCGGCGAGCGTGAAGGCGGTGTTCTGGAATTCGATGATCGGCTGGCCGAAGGCTTTGCGTTCCTTGGTGTAGTCCGAGGTCAGCGCCACGGCGCGTTCCATCGCCGCCACTGCGCCGATCGCGATGATCAGCCGCTCCTGCGGCAGTTGCTGCATCAGCTGCACGAAGCCTTTGCCCTCTTCGCCGCCGAGCAGGTTCTCCTTCGGCGTGCGGGCATTCTCGAAGAACAGCTCGGAGGTGTCGGAGGCGTGCAGGCCGATCTTGTCGAGGTTGCGGCCGCGCTTGAAGCCGGGATTGTCCTTGGTCTCCAGCACGATCAGCGACAGCCCCTTGGCGCCGGCGCCGCCGGTGCGGGCGACCACGATGATCAGGTCGCAATTCTGGCCGTTGGTGATGAAGGTCTTCTGGCCGTTGATGACGTAGTCGTCGCCGTCGAGCTTCGCGGTGGTGCGCACGCTCTGCAGGTCCGAGCCGGTGCCGGGTTCGGTCATCGCGATCGCGCCGATCAGCTCACCGCGGGCCATGCCGGGCAGCCAACGCCGCTTCTGCTCTTCCGAGCCGTAGTTGAGGATGTAGTGCGCCACGATGCCGCTCGAGACGGTGACGCCGCTCAGCGCGTCCGGGACGATCTTCTCCATGTCCTCATAGACCGCGGCGTCATAAGCGAAGCTGGCGCCGAGCCCGCCGTATTCTTCCGGAACGCTGGGCAGCAGAGCGCCCATCTCGCCGAGCTTCAGCCAGGCCGAGCGATCGACCATTTTCTGCTTGCGCCACTTGTCGCCGTGAGGAGCGAGGTCCTTGGCGAGGAATTTACGAAACTGGTCGCGGAACGTGTCCAGCTCTTCGGTCATCCAGGGCGATCGGTATTGCATGTTTCCTCACTCGAATGGGCGGCCGCTTGGCACGGCGCATCGCCCGCTGATCTAGGCCAGTTCGGCGGTGCAGGATAGTCGTTGCGATCGCCGCATCTTGCGGCGTGTCGCTGCAGGCGGCTGCGCTGTTCGCAGCCGCAGCATACGCAATGCTGGAAGGTCGCTCAGGTCGCGCTGTCGATCAGGCTTTCAAGCAGCCGCTTCAGCTCGGCGGTGGCCTTGTCGCCGTAATTTTCCGCGATGTGCGCTTCCTGACTCAGTGCCAGTGCGTTCAGCCGCTGGGTCAGCGCCTTGCCGCGGTCGGAGCTGTGCATCAGCACCTTGCGACGATCCTCCGGATCCTGAACCCGGTACACCAGCGAATCCGAAACCATCCGGTCGATGATCTTGGTCAGGGTCGGATGATTGAGCAGAACCGCTTCGGCGAGCTCGCCCATCGAATGCCCCTTGCCGTCGGACAGCACCTTGAGGATGCGCCACTGTTCCACCGGAACCCCTTCGCCGCGCAGCCGCGCTTCGAGCTGGCGGTTGATCTCACGATTGGCCTGCGCCAGCAGGTAGGCGAGATGTTCTGTGATCGGCGGATTACGACTGGGCGATTTGGCCACGATGAGACTTTATCGTTCCGTTTGAGTGAATCGGATGCGCAGTTTGCTGCATCTATATGCACAGCAATCCTTGAAGATTCAATATTTTCGAATAGCATCAATCGTCGAACCCGGGGAGGGGACTTCGGCGGGATCACCCGCACCAGGCAGGAGAGGGCGTGCTTTCGGCTGTCGATCTCGGACATAGTGGGCTCGGATACAGTGGCGCCTATGGAGTGCCGCCGCTCGGCTTTCTCGAGCGTGGCGCACTTCCCGACGCGCGTTGGGTTGAAGGGCCGGGAGACGGCGGCGGTGCGGCCTCGCGCCGTGCCCGCAACAAGCTGCGCGTCGCAAACTTCGTCACCTTCCAAGGCTCACCCGGACTGTGGGGGCCGGCTTCGACCAATGCGGCGCTGCTCGCGGCCGCCGAGATCAACAAACGCGGCGGCATCCTCGGCCGCGAGATCGAGCTGGTGTTCAGTGATGCCGGCGGCCCGATCGAGGACGTCATCCACCGCGTCTCATTGGCGGTGGATTACGACGACGTCGATATCGTGATGGGCTCGCATATCAGCGCTGTGCGGGTCGCCTTGCGCAAAGCCATTCGCGGCCGTGTGCCGTACATCTACACGCCGGTCTATGAAGGCGGCGAGCGGACCCCCGGGGTGATGGCGATCGGCGAAACGCCGCGCTGGCAGAGCCGGCCGGCGATCGACTGGCTGGCGCGGGAGAAGAAGGCGCAGCGCTGGTATCTGATCGGCAGCGATTACGTCTGGCCGTGGCTGTCGCACCGTGCGGTCAAGAAATACATCAAGGATGCCGGCGGCAAGGTGGTCGGTGAGGAGTTCGTGCCGCTCGGCGAGGACGATCACGAACGCCATCTTGACCGGATCCGGGCCGCCCAGCCCGACGTGGTGCTGATCTCTCTGATCGGCAACGACAGCGTCACCTTCAATCGCGCCTTCGCCGAAGCGGGACTTTCTCGCCACATCCTGCGGCTCGCCGGCGCGATGGACGAGACCGTGCTGCTCGGGATCGGCGCCGACAACACCGAGAATCTGTTCTGCGCCTCGGGTTACTTCGGCTGCCACGACAGCGCCGCCAACGACGCGTTCCGCGATTCCTATCGGCGGATGTTCGGACCGACCGCGCCGCCGATCGGCTCGGTCGGGCAGTCGAACTACGAAGGCCTGCGATTTCTCGCGACGATCGCCGAGAAGGCGCAAACGCTGCAGGCCCGCTCGCTGCTGCAGGTAGCGCGCAACGTCGTGTATCAGGGTGGACGCGGCGAGGTGACGATCCGCGATGGTCGTGCCCGGATGACGATGCATCTCGCCGAAGCCGACGGCCTGGATTTCAAGCTGCTCCGGACGTTCTGAATCGAACCAGTCCGTCAGTCGCGGTTCGTCGCAAAATAATACTTGAAAAGGAAAATATTTCCCTGTGTATTAACGCCGTGACGCGGCGGCGCTTCTACTGAGCCGCCGCCGGCGTCCCTCCCCGGGTCGCCATTGCCGATCCGCCTACGCGCAGGAGAACCAACTTGGCCGTTTCGCTTCCCACCCCCACGCAGATTCTCGAAGTCGCCGATCAGTGCGGCCTGTCGCTCACCGACGAGGACATCGTCTCGTTCCGTGGCCTGATGCAGCCGTCGATCGACGCCTACAACGTGGTCGCGGCGCTGCCCGATGAAGTGCCGCTGGTGAAGTATCCGCGCACGCCTGGCTATACGCCTGGTGCCGAGGATAACCCGCGCAACGCCTGGTATCGGAAGTCGAGCGTGAAGGGGGCGGCGTCGGGCAAGCTGAAGGGCAAGACCGTCGCGCTGAAGGACAACATCATGCTGGCCGGCGTGCCGATGATGAACGGCTCGTCGACTCTCGAAGGCTACGTGCCGGACTTCGACGCCACGGTCGTCACCCGCATTCTCGATGCCGGCGGCGAGATCGTCGGCAAAACCCATTGCGAGCATTTCTGCATGTCCGGCGGCAGCCACACCGGCTCCAATGGTCCGGTGCACAATCCGCACAAGATGGGCTACTCGGCCGGCGGCTCGTCGTCGGGCAGCGCCGTGGTGGTCGCACTCGGTGAAGCCGATATGGCGATGGGCGGCGACCAGGGCGGCTCGATCCGGATGCCGTCGTCGTTCAGCGGCACCTACGGCATGAAGCCGACCTGGGGGCTGGTGCCCTACACCGGCATCATGCCGATCGAGATCTATGTCGATCACACCGGGCCGATGACCGCGAATGTCGAAGACAACGCGCTGCTGCTCGAAGTCATCGCCGGCGACGACGGCTACGATCCGCGCATCCGCGCTCCCAAGGTGCACGACTACACCAAGGCGCTCGGCCAGGGCATCAAGGGCATGAAGATCGGCATCGTCCGGGAGGGCTTCGAGCAGCCCGGCGCCGAGCCTGCGGTGAATGAAAGCGTCCGCGAAGCAGCCAAGAAGCTGGCGAGCCTCGGCGCCACTGTGGAGGAGATCTCGATCCCGGCTCACAATCTCGCCGGCGCGGTGTGGATGCCGATCGGCACCGAGGGCATGACCCAGACCATGATGTTCGGCGACGGCTACGGCCTCAGCCGCCCGGACCTTTACTCGACCACGCTGATGAAAGCGCATCGCGGCTGGCGCGGCCAGGCGGACTCGCTGTCCGAAACCACCAAGATGATGCTGCTGCTCGGCACCTACATCAACAACACGTTCGGGCCGCGCTACTACGGCAAGGCTCTCAACATCTCGCGCCGGATCGCAGCAGCCTACGACGCCGCGCTGGCGAACTTCGACCTGCTGCTGATGCCGACCACGCCGATGAAGGCGACGCCGCTGCCGGCGCCGGGCGCGCCGCGCGAGGAGGTGATCGGCCGTGCGTTCGAGATGATCACCAACACCGCGCCGTTCGACATCACCCATCATCCGGCGATGTCCATCCCCTGCGGCATGGTGGATGGTCTGCCGGTCGGCCTGATGCTGGTCGGCAAGCACTTCGATGAGCCGACCATCTACCGCGCCGCCCATGCCTTCGAGCAGTCGGGCGACTGGAAGAAGATGTGATCGCGGTCCGGTCGTCCGTCAGCCGGTAAGGTCCGAATGGAAAACCTGTTCGCTGCCCTGTTCGAAATCCTGAGCTTCGGTTCCATCGTCGTGCTGGTGGTGCTGGGGCTCGGGATCATCGCCAGCATGATGGGCATCTTCAACTTCGCGCAGGGCGAGTTCGTCCTGCTCGGCGCCTACATCACCTATCTGGCGCACACCGCCGGCCTGCCGGTGTGGACCGGCATGGTCGCGGCGCCGTTCCTGGTCGGCGCGTTCGGCCTGGTGCTCGAACGCCTCATCGTGCGGCGGTTCTACGCCGCGCCGATCGTGGCGATGCTCGGGACCTATGCGCTCGGTCTGATCATCCGCGAGATCGTCCGCGGCCTGATCGGCGGCCTCTATATCTCGGTGCCGGAGCCGATCGGCGGTTCGATCACCGTCGGCGACGTGCATCTGTCGACCTGGCGGCTGGTGATCATCGTCGTCACCGCGCTGGTGATGATCGGCAGCTATCTGTTGCTGTCGCGAACGTCGTTCGGGCTGCGGGTGCGGGCGTCGCTGGAAAATCCGGCGCTGGCGCGGGCCTCCGGCATCTCCACCAATGCGATCTACGGTGCCACCTTCGCGTTCGGTGCGGCGCTCGCCGGACTCGCCGGCGCGCTGATCGTGCCGGTGTTCTCGCTGTTCGCCGATCTCGGCCTGCGCTTCCTGATCCAGGGCTTCATCGCCGTGATGGTCGGCGGCGTCGGCTCGTTCGCCGGTCCGGTCGCCGGCGCAGGCATCATCGGCACCCTGTCGGCGGCGCTGCCCTGGGTGATCCAGCCGGTGATCGCCGACGTGCTCGTGTTCGTGCTCGCCATCATCTTCATCAAATTCCGGCCGCAGGGCCTCGTTTCGGGAAAAGGAATCTAGCCTGATGTCCAGCGACTCCAACTTCGAGATGAACCGCCGCCGGTTCCTGTCCAATTTCGCTTTCGCGAGCACCGCGATCGCCACCGGGGTCGGAAGCTGGGTGATTCCGGCGGACTGGGCCAATGCGGCTGCCGGCCCGATCAAGGTCGGCATCGCCACCGATCTCACCGGCCCGATCGGCTATGCCGGCAATGCGGATGCCAACGTTGCCAAGATGGTGGTGAAGCAGATCAACGATGCGGGCGGTCTGCTCGGCCGGCCGTTGGAGCTGCATATCGAGGATACCGCGTCGAACGAGGCGGTCGCGGTCGGCAACGTCCGCAAGCTGATCCAGCGCGACAAGGTCGACGTCGTGCTTGGCGGCGTCACTTCGTCGATGCGCAACGCCATCAAGGACGTCATCGTCGCCCGCGGGAAGACGCTGTACATCTATCCTCAGCTCTATGAAGGCAAGGAGTGCACGCCGTATCTGTTCTGCACCGGCCCGACGCCGGCGCAGCAGTGCGACGAATTCATTCCGTGGCTGATCAAGAACGGCGGCAAGAAGTTCGCGCTGCCGAGCGCCAACTACGTGTGGCCGCATACCCTCAACGTCTACGCCCGCAAGGTGATCGAAGCCAATGGCGGCGAGGTGGTGCTGGAAGAGTACTATCCGCTCGACCAGATCGACTTCTCCTCGACCGTCAACCGCATCATCTCCAACAAGGTCGACGTGGTGTTCAACACCGTGATCCCGCCCGGCGTCGGTCCGTTCTTCAAGCAGCTCTATGAGGCGGGATTCCTCAAGAACGGCGGCCGTCTGTCCTGCGTGTATTACGACGAGAACACGCTCGGCATCAATCAGCCGAACGAGATCGAAGGGCTGGCGAGCTGCCTCGATTATTTCAAGGCGGTCGCCAAGGACGATCCGGTCAGCGCCAAGATCCAGGCCGAGTACGACAAGGAATTCCCCGGCACCTTCCTGTTCGCCGCCGGCAGCGCCGCCACCGGCACCTATCGCGGCCTGAAATTGTGGGAAGCTGCGGTGAAGGAAGCCGGCAAGATCGACCGCGACGGGGTCGCCGCGGCGCTCGACCACGCCAAGATCGCCGAAGGCCCCGGCGGCCCGGCCGAGATGGTCCCCGGCAAGCGCCACTGCAAGATGAACATGTACACGGCCGTCGCCAAGAACGGCAGCTATGAGATCGTCGAGCGCAGCAAGGGTCTGGTCGACCCGAAGGAATGCTGATGCGGTCGCCAACGTCTTGCCCTGGCAGAACTTCACCTGCCGCGCCGCGTCGGCTCGCGCGGACTTCACCTCTCCCCGCGTGCGGGGAGAGGTCGACAGGCGTCGCGAAGCGAGGCCGGTCGGGTGAGGGGGCGCCGCGTTCGAACGCGCCCCTCTGGTTCGCGGTCGGTCGGGCGCCTCAATGACAGACGTTTCGTCGACACTTTCGGAGGCCTCCCCGCCGCGCGCCAAGCGTCGCCGCGCGGTGCTGCCGATCATCGAGATCGCGATGCTGGCGGTCTTCCTGCTGCTGCCGCTGGTGCTGCAGGACTATCTCACCGTGTTCATGACACGGGTGCTGATCCTGTGCCTGTTCGCGCTGTCGTTCGATCTGGTGTGGGGCTATGCCGGGATCATGAGCTTCGGCCAGGCGGTGTTTTTCGGCGGCGCCGGCTACGGGGTGGCGCTGCTCGGCCGCGACCTCGGGATCTCCTCGATGCTGCTGGTGGTGCCGGCCGGTGTGCTGATCGGCTTCGCGCTGGCGCTGCTGATCGGCGGCTTTCTGCTGCTCGGCCGCAATCCGTCCAGCGTGATCTTCGTGTCGCTCGGCACCTTGACGGCGTCTTACGCCTTCGATCGGCTGGCGCGGGGCTGGTACTATCTCGGCGGCCAGAACGGCATTCCCTCGATCCCGCAGATGACGATCGGCAGTTACGACCTCGGCGAGGGGCCGGTGTTCTATTATCTGGCGCTGGTGATCCTGGTCGCGGTTTATGCCGTTTGCCGTTACCTGGTGCGCTCGCAGTTTGGCCTGGCGCTCGCCGGCCTGCGCGAGAACGAGCAGCGCATCGCCTTCTTCGGCTACAAGGTGCAGCATCTGAAGGCGATCATCTTTTCGCTCGGCGGCGCGATCGCCGGGCTCGCCGGCAGCCTCTACGCCTTCCACGAAGGGTTCGTCTGGCCGAACATGCTCGGCGTGGTGATGTCGACCCAGGTGGTGCTCTACGTCTTGTTCGGCGGCTCGGGCACGTTGATCGGCGCGGTGATCGGCACGGTGGTGATCGAGATCGTGTCGTTCTGGCTGTCGAATTCCTACCAGGACATCTGGCCGATCATTCTCGGCGCGCTGATGCTGCTGGTGATCCTGTTCCGCCCCGCCGGGCTGATCAGCCTGATCGTCAGCCACAGTGAGCGGATCGGCAGCTTCGGCCGGCCGCCGAAGGGGAGCGACCATGGCTCTGCTTGAAGCGCGCGGCATGAAGAAGGTGTTCGGCAAGCTCACCGCGCTGAACGGCGCTGAGCTGACCGTGCAGCCGAACGAATTTCACGGCCTGATCGGCCCCAACGGTTCCGGCAAGAGCACGATGATGAAGTGCATCGCCGGCGCCGAAGTGCCGACCGAGGGGCGTGTCGGCTTCGACGGCGCCGACATCACGTCGGCGTCCCCGGCCGAGCGCGCCCGTGCCGGCATGAGCCTGAAGTTTCAGATCACCTCGGTGCTGCCGGCGCTGACGCTGTACGACAACGTGCTGCTGGCGCTGCAGGGACAGACCGCGCTCTCCAAGCTGATGTTCTCGCGCACCCGCGGGCTGCTGCACGACAAGGTGATGGCGATGCTGGAGCAGTTCCGGCTGGTCGATCGCGCCGGCGAGCATGCGTCTGCGCTGTCGCACGGCCAGCAGCAATGGCTGGAGATCGCGATGGCGCTGGCGCCGGAGCCGAAGCTGCTGCTGCTCGACGAGCCGACCGGCGGCATGAGTCTGGAGGAGCGCCGCGTCACCGGCGAGCTGCTGGCACCGATCAAGTCACGCTGCTCGCTGGTGATCGTCGAGCACGATCTCGATTTCATCCGCGACATCTGCGATCGCCTCACCGTGCTCGATCAGGGCGCGGTGCTCGACACCGGAACGGTCGAGCAGATCCAGGCGAGTCCGAAGGTCCAGGAGGTGTATCTGCGCCGTGCTTGAGGATCATTATCTCGACATTCGCGAGCTCGACGCCGGCTACGGCCGCAGCCAAGTGTTGTTCGGCGTGACGCTGTCCGCGCCGTGGCGCGGCGGTGTCGCCATTCTCGGCCGTAACGGTGCCGGCAAGACCACGCTGATGAAGGCGATCATGGGCGAACTGCCGGCCAAGCGCGGCAGCGTTTCGCTGGATTCGCGCGACGTCACCAAGCTGCCGACCGAGCAGCGCGTCCGCGCCGGCTTCGGCTATGTGCCGCAGGACCATCCGGTGTTCGCCCGGCTGTCGATCCGCGACAATCTCGCGGTCGGGGCGCTGACCAACAAGGACAGCCGCGCGGTCGACCGCGTGCTGGAGATGTTCCCGAAGCTCGGCCAGCGGCTCGATCAGGCGGCCGGGACGTTGTCCGGCGGCGAGCGCAAGATGCTGGCGATCGGCCGCGCGATGCTGTCGGAGCCGAGCGTGCTGCTGCTCGACGAGCCGACCGAAGGGGTGTGGATCGGCGTGATCGAGGAGATCACCGACCGGCTGATTGCGCTCGCCAAGGAAATCGCGGTGGTGATCGTCGAGCAGCATCTGGACCTCGCCCTGCGCGTCGCCGACCGCGCCTTCGTGCTCGACCGCGGCCGCGTCGCTCTCACCGGCACCGCCGACGAGGTCCGCAACGATCCGCGGCTGCTGCAATATCTGGCGCCGTAGTCACGTCCAACGACCTCTCCCCGTCATTGCGAGCGAAGCGAAGCAATCCAAGGGCCCCGTGCCCTGGCTGGATTGCTTCGTCGGCTTCACCTCCTCGCAATGACAAGGAGGCGAGTTCGTACTTCAAGACCCGGATGGCAGCTCGACGAATTCCGCAATCAACCGCAGCACCTCGTCCGGCCGGTCGTGCTGCAGCCAGTGGCCGGCCTCAGCGACGATCTCGGCACGGGCGTTCTTGAAATAGCGTGAGGCTTCTGCGGCCCGAGCCGGATCGATGAAGCTCTCGCCGGCAAACAGCAGCAGCGTCGGGCAGGCGATCCGTCCCCACAGTTCGGCGTATTCGCTCGGCGCCAGCCGGTGCGGCGCCGTCACCCGCTGATAAGGATCGAATTTCCACGAGAAGCTGCCGTCGTCGTTGCGGCGGGCGCCGTGGCCGGCGAGGTGCAGCGACAGGTCGTGACCGAGGCGTTTGTTGTGCGCGCGCATCTGTGCGGCGGCATCGTCGATCGTCGGGTAGCGGCGCAGCTCGCGCCCCTCCAGCCGGTCGAGCTGACCGAGCCATTTGGTCATCCGCTCGTGCACCGGCGCCATCGTGGCGTCGGGGCGGACCGTGACGCCGTCGAGCACCACGAGCCGATCGACGTGGTCAGGGAATGTCCCGGCATACAGCATCGCGATCATGCCGCCCATCGAATGGCCGATCACGGTCGCGGGCGGAGCAGCGGCCAGCGCCGGCAGGCGCGTCAGATCGTACACGTATTCCGGCAGCGCGTAGCTGCCGCCGCGCGCCCAGTCGGAATCGCCATGGCCGCGCAGATCCGGCGCGATCACATGAAAGTGCGGCTGCAGCGCGCGGGCGAGATGATCCCAGCTTCGGCCGTGATCCTTGCCGCCGTGGATCAGCAACAGCGGCGTCGCCTCGGCATTGCCCCAGTCCCAATAGTGCAAGCGCAGGCCGTGGGATTGGAAGAAGCAGCTTTGTGGTTGTTGCATTGTGGTTTTCGAGCGTTTCCACGGCTGCAATAGCCCGAGCCGATCACCGCTTCAATGGCTACGCCGGACCGAAAGTGTGCGGCCGGTGCATCCCATAGGGCGCAACGGGGGTAGGCTGACAATCTACCACAACAAGGGTATGGATGAGTCTTGCGACGATCGCGGCGCCGACATCGCGCGTCGACGTCGCCGAGCTGGGCGCGCGTCGTCCGCGTCCTTCATCAACCGAGCGGAGACCCCTTGATGGCTGCGGCGAGCGGAGTCCGGAAGACCTCTCCGGCGCTGAAGCGTGTCGACACAAGCGAGCTCCGCGAAAATGCCGTGGTCGCCGCTGAATTCCTGAAGACGCTGTCGAACGTGTCGCGGCTGATCATGCTGTGCCAGCTCGCCGAAGGCGAGAAGTCGGTGTCGGAACTCACCGAATTGCTGGACGAGCGGCAGCCGACCGTGTCGCAGCAGCTTGCGCGGCTGCGCAGCGAAAAGCTGGTACAGGCGCGCCGCGACGGCCAGCAGGTGTTCTATTCGCTCGCCAGCGAGGAAGTCCGCAGCCTGATCCTGGCGCTGCACGCCACCTTCTGTCGCAAGGACCGCGACAAGGACAAATCGTCTGTTGCGCGCGCCAAGACCACGCCGCGCCGGCATCGCCAAACCGTCGAAGCCTGAGCGAGGTCGCGCCTCAACCCTCCTGTTTGCTGCCGAACAGGCGTTGGAACAGACCCGGCGGCTTCGGTCCCTGCACCGTCGGAAAGCCGGCCTTGCGCCACGCCAGAATCCCGCCGCCGAGCACGTAAGCCTCGCATACGCCGCTGGCCTTGGCTTCGATCTGGCCCGCATACATCCGTGTGCGCCCGCCGGAATGGCAAAAGAAGATCGCTTTGCGGTCCTGTGCGTCGGCCAGATCGCCGTGCTTGAAGCTGGTCAGCGGCAGCTCGATGGCGCCGTCGATATGTTCGCGCGCGATCTCGTGCCGTTCGCGCACATCGACCAGCACCGCGCCGTCCTGCGCGACCATGCGGTGCGCTTCGATCGGCGAAATCGTCTTCACGCTCATGTTGCACTCCGCTTGCTCTGGCGAAATCGGGCTGTGGCTCGGTAACAGAACGTCACCGGACCGTGGTGAGATAGTGATGTTCGAACAGTCGCTTCAGCCAATGGAACAGCTGCATCTTCGGTCTGACGAAGTTGAAGCGCGCGTTGCGGAACACCAGCAGGCTTGAGCCGATGATGGTGATGTTGCGCATCGTGGCCAATCCTTATTGGCGCGCCCTCTGTCGCCTCCCAGTCATCCGTTGCACGGCTATGACCCGGCGGTCTGTGACGATGTCACCGCGGCAGTGCGCCTGATCTGACATCAAGCATCGGGCATTGCGCGGCGTGCGTGGGGCCGGCAAGCTGGCGCCCGCGGCGCGGCATTCTTGAAAGAGGAATCGGCGATCATGACGTCCGAACATTTCAACATGTGGGAGAGTCGCTTCTCGGGGGACGAATATGTGTTCGGCACCGCCCCGAATGCGTTTCTGGCGTCGTGCCGGAACTTGCTGCCGAAGCAGGGCCGGGCGCTGGCGATCGCCGATGGCGAAGGCCGCAACGGCGTGTTCCTGGCCGAATGCGGACTGTCGGTCCTATCGGTGGATTTCTCGCCGAACGCACAGTCTAAGGCGCAGCGATTGGCCGCCGCGCGCGGCGTGACCATCGAAACGCAATGCGCCGACCTGTTGAGCTGGCAATGGCCGCGCGATGTCGACGTCATCGCCGGCATCTTCTTCCAGTTCGTCGAGCCGGAGCAGCGCCCGGCGGTGTTTCAGAACATCCGTGATGCGCTGAAGCCCGGTGGCCTGCTGCTGATCGAGGGTTATCGGCCGAAGCAACTGGTCTACAAGACCGGCGGGCCGAGCCGGGTGGAGAACCTCTACACCCGCGAGCTGCTGGAGCAGGCGTTCGGCGATTTCGACGACCTCACTATTCGCGAGCACGACAGCGAGGTCGACGAGGGGGCCGGCCACGCCGGGATGTCAGCGCTGATCGATCTGATCGGCTGGAAGCCGAAGTAATCGGCGTTCAATCGTCCATCGCGCAGCCGTCGAAGACGCGCGGGCCGCCGCTCTGCAGTCCGAGCCAGGAGTCGACGACCGCCTGATCGAAGCCGACCTCGCGTCGGTCGCCCGATTGCATCAGCGGGCGCCGGATCAACAGCGGATCGTCGATCATCAGTCCGAGTGCCGCGTCCTCGCTGAGCGCGGCGAAATCGATCGTGCCGGCTTTCACCTTGGGCGACGACTGGTTGAACCAAGCGACCAGCGGCTTATCGCCGAAGAACGGGCGCAGCGTCTCGCGCGTCCACGGCTCAGCCAGCAGGTTGCGAACCTCGAGCTGGTGACCGGAGGCGGCGAGCAACGCCTTCTGCCGCGCATTGCCGACGCAACCGGGCTTTTCGTAGAACACGACGTGGGCCATCGCAGCGCTTCCTTCAGCAGATCGTCTTCCACAGCCAATCCTCGCCGCCCGGTCGATCGCCGGATGCCGAGGCCGCGAGCCGCGGCGCAATGCCGGCCCACCAGGTCTCGACGGCGTCACGGCTGCAAGGCAGCATCGCGCCTTCGTCGCCGATGAACTCGCGCCAGGCGTCGACGCATTTCTCCGGCACCGCCGTGAGCAGCGGCAGGCCGGCGACGATCGCCTCGGCGAATTCGTTGCGGAGGCCTTTGCCGGTCGCTTCCTGTTTGGAAAATTTGTTGATCACCACGAGTGTGACCGCGCCCGCGACGGCCCGGGCCACTGCCTGTGCCGACTCGGCGAGGCCGCTGGCGTCGAGCTTGCAGGATCCTGCTCCGCTGCCGAGCGTCTGTGAGATGCCGATCGCGTTGCCGGTCATCAGGTCGATCAATTGCATGTCGACCTTCCTGCCGGCGGCGTCCTTGATGTTTCGCTGGACGATGCCGCCGAGCCGGTCGCCGGCGGCGAGCCGGGCGAACGCGAACTCCGCCAGCAGCGTGTCGACATCATCCTCGCCGCGATAGATGATCGCCGCGACCCGCGGAGCCTCTGCGCTGCTATGCGTCATCCCTGCACCCTCCGGTCGGTGTGCTGATCATCGGTTTAGCAAGCGCCGTGCCGATCGCCCGAGCGCTCCCTTTGCCTGCTAGGTGATTGATTTGGCGATCGTTTCATGCCGGTCGCCAGCTCTGAATCTTTGGTCGCAAAGCCGACAGCGTTGTATAGTCATGGACATAACGGTCCGAAGCGGAGATGTTGCGCCGGAACTGCCGCACGTCAAATACGCCGAAAGACGACATTGGGGATCTGCCGTATGCCTGCCGCTACCACAGCCGAACTGGAGCGCCTGCTCGACGACGACGTGCCGTGCGGCGACCTCACCACCGAAGCGCTGGGTATCGGCGCCGCGCCCGGCGTGATGACGTTTGCGGCGCGCGATCCGATGGTGCTGGCGCTCGCCGAAGACGCCGCCGCGATCATCCGCCTCTGCGGTTGCGAGGTCGAGCTCGTTGCTTCGTCCGGCAGCCGACTCGCGGCGGGTGCGCCGATCCTGACCGCCCGCGGCAGCGCCTCAGGCTTGCTGCGAAGCTGGAAGGTGGCGCAGACGCTGATCGAGATCTGGTCCGGCGTCGCCACCGCCGCGCGCGACATCATCGATGCGGCGCGCGCGGTGTCGCCGAGCATCGCGGTGGCCTGCACCCGCAAGAATACGCCGGGCACCAAGCGGTTTGCGGTTGCCGCCGTGAAGGCCGGCGGCGCCACCATGCACCGGCTCGGCCTGTCCGAGACCGTATTGGTCTTCGGCGAGCATCGAGGCTTCCTCGACGAGCCGTTGGCGGCGACGGTGGCTCGTCTCCGCGCCACGCTGCCGGAGAAGAAACTGATCACCGAAGTGTCGTCGATCGACGCCGCACTCGCTGCGACCGAGGCCGGCTTCGATGTCTTGCAGCTCGAGAAATTCGCGCCCGCCGACGTCGCGGCGCTGGTGCAGCAGCTCGCCCCGCGGCCGTCGCGTCCGGTCGTCGCGGTCGCCGGCGGTGTCAACGCCGGCAATGCCGCGGCCTATGCGGAGGCGGGCGCCCAGGTGCTGGTGACCTCGGCGCCGTACACGGCGAAGCCCCGCGACGTGCAGGTGCGGATCAAGCCGGTGAAGTAACCACAACAACTGCGTCATGGCCGGGCTCGACCCGGCCATCCATCTTCTTGCGAAACAGATGGATGCGCGGGTCAAGCCCGCGCATGACGGTCCATATTTAAGCGACTGCTTGCTTTTCGCTTCGTGGACTACGTGCCGCTATAACTCGCTGCCCGGTCGGCGATCGTCTCCCTCAGCACCGTTTTCTGGATCTTGCCGTTGGCGTTGCGGGGCAGGGGCTCAGAGCGGATGATAATGCTCTCCGGGACTTTGTAGTCCGACATCCGCGCCGCGCAGTAGGCGGCGACGTCGTGCTCGTTCAGGCTGGCGCCTTCGTTCGTCACCACGATGGCGTTGACGCGCTCGCCGAGCACCGGATCGGGCGTGCCGATGATCGCGGTCTCCAATACGCCGTCGATGCCGCAGATCACGTTCTCGACCTCGGCCGAGAAGATCTTGAAGCCACCGCGGTTGATCATGTCCTTCTTGCGGTCGAACACGCGGACGAAGCCGTCCTGGTCGATCGAGCCGATGTCGCCGCTGCGCCAATAGCCGTTGACGAACTCCTTGGCGTTGGCGTCGGGCCGCTGCCAATAGCGCGGCACCACCATCGGGCCGGCGATCAGGAGTTCGCCCGGCTCGCCGGGCGCGACCTCGTTGTCGTCGGCGTCGAGCACGCGAACGTGCGCGTAAGGAATCACCTGGCCGACGCTGTCCATATGATCGCGCCAGTAAGCCTCCGGCATGATTGTGGTCGGCGAGGTGGTCTCGGTCGCGCCGTAGGCGTTGCGAAGCTGCAGGTTCGGCAGCCGCTTGCTCAGCATCTCGATGGTCGGCACCGGCATCGGCGCGCCGCCGAAGCAGCCGATCCGCCAGGCCGAGAGGTCGTAATGCGCGAAGTCCGGGTGCATCACCGCCAGCGTGTAGATCGCCGGCACCAGGATCGAATAGGTGATCTTTTCGCGCGCCGCGAGGGCGAGGAAGTCGGCGGTCTTGAACGCCTGCCGCATCAGCACGACGCAGCCGCCGGCCGCGATCGTCGCGTAGGATACGCCGACGAGGCCCGTCACATGCGACAGCGGCACTGCCACCAGGCCGCGGTCGTGTTCGGTCAGTTCATGGGCGCGGGCGAACGCATAGGACGAATGCAGGATGCTGAGATGCGTGAGTTCCGCGCCCTTCGGTTTGCCGGTCGTGCCCGAGGTGTAGAGGATCACCGCGGTGTCGTCTTCGTGCATCTCTACGCGGGGCGCGTTCGTCGGATCGCCACTGAGCAGATCGGCAAACGGCCGCGCGCCCTCGGCGGAGCCATGCGCGACGAAGCGGTGCGCGAGCTGCGGCACGTCGGCGGCCGCCGGGATCTCGTCTGCCAGCTCGGCCTCGAACACGACCACTTTGGCGCCGCTGTTGTTGAGCAGGAAGTCCAGTTCGGCGCGGCGCTGCCGGATGCCGATCGGCACCACCAGCACGCCGAGCCGGTTGCAAGCGAGCGTTACCGCCAGGAACTCCCAGCAATTGCCGAGAAACAGCGCGACGCGGTCGCCTTTTTCGATGCCGAGTGTGGACAGCGACACCGCGATCTTGCGCACCAGCAGATCGAGTTCGCGATAGCTCAGCGCGCGGTCGTCGACGATCGCCGGACAGTCGCCGAACTGCGCGACAAGTTCGTCGAACATGGCTGCGAGATGGGCCGGGCGCTCGGAGAAGCACAACATCGACCGGCCGTCGTAGTGAGTCTCGCGGCGCAGCGCGCCACCGATGCCGGCCTCGGGCCAGAACGTCATGGGTGTTTCCTCGTTGGTCGTTGGGACGCCGCGGTTACCTCCACGATCGTCCGGCGGCTGTTTGCAGCGCTACCGCAATTCTATCCCGGCTCGGCCGGGAACCGCCAGCCGGTGTTTCGGTGTGTCGTCGCGCGGAAATTATTCGCCTTCAGCGATGCGCTGACACAACGACGTCAGCATTGCCACCTAGGATAGCAGATTGCGACGGCGATAACCGCCGCAAGTCGATATCAGGGAAGAAGCGATGAGACTCTCCGATGTGGAATGTGAATGCGGTGCGATGTACCGCTGCGCTGAATCCGAAACGCTCGACGGCGAGCCGGGCAATCTGCACTGCGCCAATTGCGGCAGGATCGTCGAGGCATGGCAGACCCGCAGCAAGCGGGTGTATCGCTGCGTACTGACGCCGGACCGCAGCTACCCGGTGGTGACGCCCCCGCCTGCGCCTTGAGCAGCTGTCGTCATCAGGCGCGAGAACGCTGAGGTGTCATGTTCCGTGGCAGCTCGCTTGGCGGCCGCTTGATCCTATATTGAGGAGGTTGAATTCCCGACGACGAAGGGCGGTAGATTGCGAACTCCGGTGCTGGCAGCAGGCGGAATCGTGTTGCGGCGCGGCAAAGACCCGCGGTTTGCGGTCGTGCGGATGCGTAAGCGCAACGATTGGGTGTTGCCCAAGGGTAAACTCGACCACGGCGAGACGCCGCGCGCGGCCGCCGAGCGAGAGGTGCTGGAAGAGACCGGCCACGTCGTTGCGGTGCACGAGTTCATCGGCACGTTGGCTTACGATTCCGGCGGCCGCTTCAAGGCGGTGCATTTCTGGCGGATGGAAGCCGAGCCTGAACAGACACTGCCGCTGATGAAGGACATTCGTGCGGTCGACTGGCTGCCGCTCGACGAGGCAATCCTGCGGCTGTCGCGCAGCTACGAGCAGGCGTTCCTGAGCGAAGTTGGCACCCTGGTGCTCGAAGCGGCCGGCCATTTCTCCTCCGAAACTCCTGTAGCGCCGCCTCCGCCGCGCTGTCCGACCAGTCCGCTGCCGACCGGCGATGAGATGGTCGCCGATCTTGCCGAGGCGCCGTCTTTGGCGCTGGAGCAGCCTTACGAGGCGCTCGAGCCACAGCCTCCGCAGTCGCTGCTGCACCGATTGCTTCGGTGGCTGCGAGGTGAGCGGCGTTTCTGATCGCCCCAAGGCGCAGCGCATCCCGGCTGTCGGGATTCTCCTGACATTTGATTCAAGTCAATCGAGCCCTCCTGCCGCCGCCTATCGTTCGCGAAATTTGGCCGCAAGGCCACAGGCAGGAAACGTCATCAGGGGATGCCATGAGTGAGGCATTGGCAGTTGGCGCCGGACGCGCCAAGCGCGAGATTTTCGGGACGCCGATCTTCGGACCCGAAGCGGCGCAGAAGGGCTACGCTCTCAACAAGATGTGCTTCTCGTTCAACGACGCCGGCGCACGTGCCGCGTTCGTCGAGGACGAGGCTGTATACTGCGCACGCTACGGGCTCACCGCTGCGCAGACCGAAGCGATCCTCGAGCGCGATCTGCTCAAGCTGCTCGACGAGGGCGGCAACGCCTACTACCTCGCCAAATTTGCCGGCATCCTGGGCCTCAACATGCAGGACATCGGCGCGCTGCAGACCGGCATGACGGTCGAGCAGTTCAAGGCGAAGTTGCTGGCGGCGCGGGACAATTGAGCGGGGAGACCTGAAATGGCGACGATCATCGGCGGCCTCGCCGCATCTCACGTCCCGGCGATCGGCGGGGCGATGGCCAAGGGCCTGCAGAAGGATCCGTACTGGGCGCCGTTCTTCGACGGATTCGAGGCGCCGTGCCGCTGGCTGGAGGCGGCCAAGCCCGACGTGGCGGTGGTGATCTACAACGATCACGGACTCAACTTCTTCCTCGACAAGATGCCGACCTTCGCGGTCGGCGCCGCGCCGGAGTATCGCAACGACGACGAAGGCTGGGGCATCCCGGTGATGGCGCCGTTCAAGGGCGACACCAAACTGTCGTGGCACATCATCGAGACCCTGGTGGAATCCGAATTCGACCCCGTCACCTGCCAGGAGATGCTGGTCGATCACGCCTATAGCCTGCCGATGGAGCTGTTCCTGCGCGGCCGCGCCCACGACATTCCGACCGTTCCGGTGGTGGTCAACACCGTGCAGCATCCGCTGCCGTCGCTGCACCGCTGCTTCAAGCTCGGCCAGGCGATCGGCCGCGCCATCGAGAGCTATCCGGAAGATTTGAAAGTGGTGGTGATCGGCACCGGCGGTCTGTCGCATCAGCTCGAAGGCCAGCGCGCCGGCTTCATCAACACCGCGTTCGATCGTCGCTGCATGGACGCGATGACCGGCGACATCGAGAGCCTGCTCGGCATCGACCCGCACGAACTGGTCGAACTCGCCGGCAGCCAGGGCGTCGAGGTGATGAACTGGGTCGCGATGCGCGGCGCGCTCACCGGTGACGTCCACGAACTTCACCGTAACTATCATTTGCCGATCTCCAACACCGCGTCGGGCATCATGCTGATCGAGAACCGGCCGAGGCTGGCGCAGGCGGCGTAGGGCCTTTGTGCGTCCGAGCCCTTAGTCCCTCATGGTGAGGAGCCGCGGCGAAGCCCGTAGGGCGAAGCCGGGGCGTCTCGAACCACGAGGCCGATGCGCTGCTACGCGTGTGCTCGGAGCCCATCCTTCGAGACGCCCCGGCTTCGCCGGGGCTCCTCAGGATGAGGTTGGTGCAGGTGGCGACTACAGTGCGAAGTGATGTTGGGCCGCGGCGCCGCTACACAAAAATCGTCATGCCCGGGTCGAGCCCTACGAGATTCACACATCTGGCCTTAGCTTCCAGCCTGCGAGCATGGCTCTGAGGGATTGGAGGCCGTGGAGGATCACGATGGGGCCTGGCTTGCCGTAGTAGCCGGTCCATCCGCCAAGGCGGG